>NZ_CP119677.1:600000-1200000 GCF_029318685.1 Ruminiclostridium papyrosolvens DSM 2782 | reverse complement strand
ACATAGTTATAAAAAACGCCCATGCATAGAAGCTACGGAAACGAAATTCTGTCTTTTCTTTCGATAACGGATACGCACATAATATAGTAAGTACCAGATTAACAAATCCACCCAGTGCAATTCTTTCAACTGAAATAAGCATAGAATGCCAGAATGCGGCTCTTTTAGCAACATAAGCATATGAATTTAATGAAAACTCAACTGGCCAGAACACAACCTTACCGGCCGCAGCAGCCGAACTGGAGCTGAATGACACGGCTAATATGTGAATAAGCGGTATGATACAAAGTAATGCCGCTAACACCAGAAAACAGTTATTTACTACTGTAAATGCACTGACTTTCTTTAGTTTTCTACGTTTCATTTAATAACCCCCCTTAAAAAATTCTGTAATCTGCAAATTTATAGGCAAAGAAGTAAGATACTGATATAAGTGTAAAAGAGACTACTGATTTAAACAGTCCTACTGCTGTGGCAACTCCATATTGAGCTTCCAAAAGGCCTATTCTATAAACAAAGGTGTCGATAATGTCTCCGCTTTGATAAACAGGGGGACTATATAAATTAAATATTTGGTCAAATCCGGCATTCAAAACATTACCAAGACTTAATACCATCAGAAGCACTATAACCATCTTCATACCGGGAAGAGTTATGTGTAATGTTTGCTTCCATCTGTTAGCTCCATCCATATGAGCTGCTTCGTAAAGACTTGGATCTATTCCGGTAATTGCCGCCAAATAGATTATTGTACCATAACCAAATTCTTTCCATGTTTCCGTTATTACCATTGTGGAAGGAAACCACTTATTATCTCCCAGAAAAAATATTGGCTCAAAACCAAGTGTTTTTATAAAGGAATTTAATATTCCGCCGGACGGTGAAAGTATATCAATCAATATTCCGCCCAATACAACCCATGATAAAAAGTGAGGAAGATATATTAAAGTCTGAATACCTCTTTTTAATCCGTTATTTGTAACTTCATTAATTAGAATTGCAAATATTACTGGAATTACAAGCCCCAGTACAATTTTCGCTACTGCTATGGATATTGTATTCCACATTATGTTATTGAAATTAGGCATATCTAAAACATATTTGAAGTTTTTAAAACCTATCCATTTCTGATGACCAAACAAACCCTTTGCAGGAATAAATTTTTGAAAGGCAATTACAATACCTGCCATAGGCAGATAACTGAATAACAACAAAGTTATAAAGCCCGGAAGGATCATTAGGTGCAAGGGTAGTTGTTTTTTCAAATTTTGATTTTTCAAGCTCATTCCTCCCCTTTTAAGGTATATATATATATAATAGAATTGTCAGTATAAATTTTAGGCCTAGAAACAAGAAGGAAAGGATATGAAACGGCTGTATCCTTTCCTTCTTTGTTAACTAGTTAATAATATTACTTAGATTTAACGGATTGATACCATTCGTTAACTTCCTTAGTCATATCAGAACCGCCTAGCTTGTTCCAATCGCTTACAAATTTATCAAATTCGCTGATTGGAGCTGCGCCCATTATGATTTTTATAAATACTTCTTTTTCCATCTTTTCAAGTGTAGTTTTCTTTTCAGCCATTGTAGTAGTTGGAGCTCCAACAAACTTTTCTTTTAACAGCTGATCGTTCTTCTTGTATTCAACCATATTACGGAATGCGCCTTCTTTACCGTAAATCTTTTCCCATCCCCATTGTGATGCATCACCTTTTGCATATGCTTGTATATTACCTTGAATGATTTTAGGCTCGTCTTTCAGTTTGCTGAAATCGTTGCTCTTTCTTGCGTCATCAATTGCTACGAACGCTTCAAGGTTCTTGAATGCAGGAGCAGGGCATACAGGAGAGAACTTCCAAACACCTACGCCACCATTCTCAACTGGCATGTAGTACTTATTGAAGTCTGCTGTTTTACCCCAGTTCTTCTCTACATGTTCATTGAAAAGTTTTACGAGTGCTTCAGGATGTTCATATCCTTTTCTTACTGCAAATATTCTTGTCTGATTGAACTTTAAAGGTACCATAACCTTTTTGTCATCACTTGATACAATAGGATATGCTGTCCAATCAGCATTCTTATCATTATTAAAGTTGCTGATTAGAGGGTACATTGGGTTCCACTGTTGACCATAATCCAAACCTACTTTACCAGCAGCTATAGTTTCTGCAACCTTACCGCCGTCCTTAACACCAAATTCTTTGTCAAGTTGGCCTTTTTTGTACATATCAGCTAATTTCTGGAGTGCTACCTTTGTTTCAGGTAATGTACTACCCCATACTATCTTACCTGCTCCATCATCTATCCACATATTTGGATATGCATGGTATCCTGCAAAGAATCCTTCTGTTCCCATACATCCGCTATAGATGTCTTTTGTCATCGGAAGTCCGTAAGTATCGTTCTTACCGTTTCCGTCTGGGTCCTTAGTTGTGAAGGCTTCTGCTATTTTTAAAACATCATCCATAGTCTTAGGTGCCTGTAAGTTTAATTTCTTCATCCAGTCATTTCTAATCCATAGATACTGTGCAGCTTCATTAGTTGCTACTGGTTCCGGAATAGCCATCATTTTACCGTCAAACATAACTGAGTCAACATTTCCGGTTCCTTCATCTGTCATATATTTCTTGAAATCTTCTGAAGCATAATCATTATAGTATTTGGTCATATCTTCAACCATATCTGAGTCAACGAGCTGCTTGAGCTGTGAAGGATTTACAAGAACTACATCAGGAAGTTCTCCAGATGCCAATGTTACATTGATTTTCTGTGTATAAGCATCTGATGTTTCATTTCCTTTTACTGTCCAAGCATATTTTACATTAATGCCTAGTTCTTCTTTATATACCTTGGTCCAACGATTGTCTTCAAGAGTTTCTCCTGGAGTCTTTGGTAATATGTTTGCTGCAAGGTCATCATCTATACCTCGAACAAAAGAAATATCAATTGCAGGACTATATTTACCTAGAGGATCCTTACTTGCCACTGAAGAAGTAGAACTTTGAGATGAAGAAGCTGTGCTGTCGGATGTATTTTTTTGACTACCGCAGGCTGCAACGATTGAAGCTGTTAAAGATAGAACTACTGCTAATGATACAGCTCTTTTTAAGTAATTGAATCTCATTTGTTTCCTCCTGATATTTATTTATTTATTTGAGGCCTCATCTATATTATAATGTCACCTTACCTGCAACACCATTCACATGTTTTTACTTTTGTTGTCTTTTGTTTACTTATTTAGTCTTTTGTTAATCATTGTTTAGAATCTTTTGTTTACTTTGTTATCATCTATTTACATCTGTTTACCTGAGACAACCATATCATGATATTCTTGCGGAGAACATGACATCAGTTTTCTGAAAAACCTTGTAAAAGATGCGGCCGTCTCATAACCTACAGCCTTTGCCACTTCATTTATCTTTATCTTTTCCTTTTTCAGCAGCTCTTTTGCCCTCTCTATACGAGCATTATCAATATAATCAGAGAGGTTTTGATTTGTAACCTGTTTGTAAAGGCGGGACAAATACGAGGGATTTAAGTAAACCTGCTCTGCCAGCCTCACTAAAGAAAGATCCTCACTTAAATGCTCGTTAATAAAGTTTTGAATATAATCAACGGCATTATCAGCCCTTTTCTTTTGTTCCTCGGTCTGCATCTGAAAAATTACATCAGATATATTTATCAAATATTGTACTGCATCAGACCAAGTCTCATGTTTGTCAATACGCATAAGGCTGTTAAGACCAATGTGGAAGGCTAGTTTTTCGGTTATATTCCAGCGGTTAATATACGAAAGAATGCTTAGTGATACCATGGAATATGCTTCAATTGCCAAGTTGCTGTTTTTACTCTTGATTAATTTTATGGGATTTAATAATTCCTCCAAAACTTCAAAATACTTTTCTTTCTGTCCTGACTCCAGATATTGCTGAATCAAATCCATATTTCTCTTTCTCAAAAGAATTTCCAACGGCTCATTATTTGTATCCAGTTCCGGCACTTCCGCTTCAGAACCTGAAGTTAAAATGTTGTTATTTTTCAGCTCATTATCAATCAACAGCATTTCTATTCCTGTGCCTATTCTGTAATTCAGAAGTTGATTAAGAGAAAAGTATTTTTTTGATACTTCCTCCCAGTTACAGGGTTCTCCTCCAAGAGCAAAGCTGATAGACGCATTTAAAGATTCTCTGCTGGAAGTCTGTATTACTTCCAGAGTACCCTTTATAAAGGAGATAGTCTTTTCATAAAATACACTTTCTTCTGTACTATTGTAACTGCCGTTCATAAGCTCATTGGGCTGTATAAAGAAAATGAACCTGTATCTGTCATCTAAAACGCTTATGAATCTTACATTTGTACTGATGTTTTGAGTAATTATTACTTTTATGGAATTTATATACTGTATCTTGTCCCAATAGGACAAATTTCCGGGGATGTTGTCAATATGCCCAAGCAGCAGAATTACCGGATGGTCTGGATGCATGGGAATTGACAACTGCTCAAACTGAGATTTATTTAATTCAAGAGAGGTTCCCTCGTGGAGCAGATGAATAAAGTAATCCTTTTGAAAGAGTCCCAAAGCAAGTTCAATCTGCTCTTTGGCCTTATGAATCAAATCTTCTGTTTTAACCTCTTTTTTTATCTCCTCAATGGCATTTTCAACAACGCTGACTACTTTATCATTATCCTCTGTTTTTAGTATATAGCTTACTCCCTGATGCTGAATTGCTTTATACACATATTCGAATTCGTTATACCCGGTAAGGAATATTACTTTGCATTGGGGCCATCGTCTATATATGACATCCAGCAACTGCAAACCATCCATTTCCGGCATCCTGATATCTGTCAGAACTATATCCATTCTTGTTCTGCTTAACCATTCAACCGCTTCTTCGCCGGAATATGCCCTGTATACATCCAGATCAAGATTCTTCATGCTTCGGAATATTTCGTATAATCCGTTTACAATAATTTCCTCATCATCTACAATTAGTAGCCTATACATTTTCTACTCCTTTTTGTAAAACTATTTTCAATACCGCCTTCAACCCTCCGATTACACTTCTTGAAATAATCAGACCGCTATCTTCACCAAAAACCAGTCTTATCCTCCTGTGTATATTTAATGTTCCCGTTGTTTCTACTTCCTGCTCGTTATTCTCCAATAAATTCTGCAAATTTTCAAGCTCGTCATCTGTTATATCACATCCATTATCTTCTACGATTATTCTTAGTTCTCTTTCATTTCCTTCAAAATTAACAAGCAGCAGTCCACTATTTTTTTTCTTTTCTATACCGTGTTCAAAGGCATTTTCAATAATGGGCTGTAATATAAGTCTCGGTACTTTCAAATCCTTATACATATTGGGACATTCTCCAAAATGAATTTGAATTCTTTTTGAAAATCTCATAAGCTGAATTTCCGTGTATACCTTGGCATGGTTTATTTCTTCCTCCAAGGATATATTATCCATGGAGTTTCTTGTAACAAAACGGAAATATTCTCCAAGGTGCTTTGTAAACGGTACTAAATTCTCATCACCTATTCTTGCCATAGTATTTATCATGAAAAAACTGTTATACAAAAAGTGTGGATTAATCTGAGACTGCAAGTGCTTCAATTCAGCTTTTTGCATTAATATTTTCTGGTTATATACCTGATCAATAAGCATGTTCAGATTTTTTACCATGTCATTAAAGCATTTATACAGATATCCGAATTCGTTATTTGAATCATGGTTGATGGATACCTTTAAATCACCGTTTTCCACCTTACGAAAAGATTTTACAAGTTCATTTAGTGGCTGATGCATAAATTTGTAAGTAGATAATGAGTATATAATAATTATTAAAATAGCAGCAACTGAAAATACCCATGCCCAAATTTTAAAGTTGACTATAGGCTTTAGAATATATTCCTGGGGAAAATATCTAAGTAAACTCATATTTAAATATGAAGAATTTGAGTGAACAACATAGTAATCTTTATCCTCGATACTCGCAAACACTGTCCCATCATTGTCTTTTTGTTTCATACTAAGTAAAATTTGCTGAATAAACTTAGTATTATCCTCTTCTGACTTATTAGCAATAATATTTTTAGGTGTTATAAGTACAGAACCACTTCCAGTATAGGTGTTGAACTGTGCCAGAGCTTGTTTTAATGCATTCTGGTTCAATTCTATATCAATAATAAATAAAGGCCTGGCTGCACCGCCGGATTTCTGAAAAGTACTCAGGTACAGCTTATCGTTGTAGTTAATAATTTGTGCTCCCTTTAAGCCTATGGGAACAAATATATCATTGTATTCATTTATGTGAATATCATCTACTCCGCTATTTGAAGATACTGTCTTCTCAATTGGGAGAATGTGCACATTTACATCACTTGCATATATACTGCTGTTTTTTATCGCAACAAGTCTTTGCTTTAGTTGGAGCAAGGTTTGAGATATTTCATATTCATTCATAATCTTCCATCTTATTGCAAGCTTGTTGAGTTGTTCATCATTCAAACAGTCATATTGAAGTATTTTTATTCTCTCTATCTCTTTTTCAAGACTTTCAAGATAGAAAGATGCCTGAGCAACCGTTGATTTTGATATTTCGCTTTTTACAGTACGCAAGGCACTGTTGTAGATATAAATTTCCAAACAATAAAGAGGAATAATTATTATCAGAAAGGTTATTACAAGACGGCTGAAAATACTATTTTGAAATTTTAGCTTGACCATATTATTTTACTTCCTCTCTATTTTAGGTTTAAAATATCCGATTTTTATAGTTATATAAATATTGTTTACATAAACGTAATATAAAGTCAATCAAAATTATAGTAACATATAACGAAAAAATAAAACAAGCAAAAAAAATGAACCGTACTCATGTAATTTAAAATTACTATGGGTTACGGCTCTTAATAATCATCAATTTCAGCTATTTTTATTTACCCAGTAAACGCAGTTTCAGACTTGCAAAATCCAGAGAATTTATATCTCCATCCTTATTAAGGTCAGCATTTACCAGATTTATTCCTTCTGCATTTCCTGAAAGAATGTATTTTTTTAATAATGCTAAGTCAATTGCATTTATTTCTCTATCATCGTTTAAATCTCCGTACAGGACTTCTTCTCCTCCCGTCGGGTCGTTTCCGTATACCTTAATACCATTTTTGTATATTGGAATATTTTCTACTTTTGCATATGCATCGGTTAAGCCTGCAGTAGAAAGGTCATTTTTAGAATTCCATAGTTTACTTTCATAATTGTAAATACAGAATTGTACATAAGTTCTTGCATACAACGGACTATCCGGGAAAGTAATTTCTACGTAGTAAATATTTTTCTCCTTATCATATGGCTGAATTCCCGATATTTTGGCCCCGGCAGGAGAATAATATACCTTAGTGGTAAACTTAGCCGGATTGATTCCTTCTTCGGCAAATTCTGATAAGTCAACGAAGAACTTACAGGATAAGCCTTTTTCATATTGAGGAGGTGCCGTAACGATATTATATAAATTAAGGTCGACGGTAACACCTTCTGAATTTGATTTGTATAGTTTTGCTTCTGAATAGTATTTAGTGGGTTCACCCTCAATACCGGGAGTAGGCCCAGGTACCTGATCTTTTCCAAAGAACTCAGACATACCTGCCAAGGCTCCCACAAAACCGGCATTGTAGTCCAGTCCTGTTTCAGAATAAACATATTCATTAACGTTGTCATGATATTCATCATTCATGTCCGCTCCGCCTACAAGAGCACCATAAAGAATGTGTCTTTCCGGCAGTTCCTTCTTTTCATCGGCAGGAGGCCCTTCGAGAACACCGCTTGCCGCTCTGTGATGGGGATATTTCGGATAGTTATCTCCAAAGCCAACTTCGTAGGACATATTATTAGGATTATCTCCCAGTATGTAATCTATCTGACTTTTTGCAAAGTCCAGACATTTCTGATTTCCAAAATATTTATAATAAACAAGCTGCACCATACTCTCTGCTGCAGGGTATTTACAAACACCCCAGCTATCAAGATATTTCAAACCTGCCGGAGTAGTCTTTAACCTATTCTGCCAGTAATCAATATGGTCATCGGCAATTGATTTGTATAAAGGATTTTTTGAAAGCGTTGCAAGCTTTGTAAATACTCCTGTGAGAACATAATCCCAACACTGAGTCCAATTGTCATTAAAGGAGTTGCCTCCCGTGATGCCCTTCTCAATCATCAGCTTTTCTACATTATCCATATATTTATTATCATTTGTAGCAACATAAAGCCAGATTGAGCCCCACATAAGTTCATCCAGATAGGTTCTGGGCAGATAATAGCTTTGGCCTTTACTGTTTCCTCTGTAGGTCATACCGAAGTCATAAAGGTCTTTAGCATAAGTAAGGCATTTTTCTGCATAAGTTGAATCTTTATCTTTGTAATTGAGATACATAAGCGCCAGCGCAGCAGCCGCATCACCCGCTACATCAGAGCCGGGATTTTCCGGTGTTGCAACATAATATGCCGGCCTGTCATATGTCTGAAGTTCAGGTGGTCCCCAGTATTGGTGATCCACATCTCCGTCTCCTACCTGATAGTAAAAAGTAGTTTTGTTAGGGAAGCATTTTATAAAGTAGTCGCAAAAATGCTTCAAAATGTTTAGCATGTAGCCATCCTGTCCCTTGGCTACAAAAGTATCCTTGAACTCATAGTAAGCCCATGCAAGAGTTGAAGCAGAAGCGCATTGCGGCAAACCGAACTTTACATGGTCTCCGCAATCATGGAATCCTCCCGTCAAGTCCAGTCCTACATCCTTTCCATCATCACAATGGCAAGGTCCGCGCCATTTAATCCTGTTGTTTCCTGCATCAGGACCGCACCAATTTGCCTCATAGAAAAGAATTGACTTGGCAAATGCATCAACATAGTTAAAGTTGTTTTCCTTGGCTGAAACCGCAGGTGGAACAATGCTTACCAATAAAACCGCAAGCAAAACCAGTACACTTACCTTTTTCATTTTTGTACCTCCTTAAAATTATTAATTTCCCCGAATCCACAAAGGCTTTCGAGGTATGTATGTTCGGAGCACAAGCTGTTTGTCCTATGCCCTGAGCACCCTTTTAACTTTTCATGTGATATGACAAATGGTACTAAAAATTGTATATGATAATTGAATTTAAGAACTGATAATGAATTGAAAATGTTGAAATGTTGTAATTACTGTATTCAAATGTCACTGCCATAATTATACATCTGTTGCAATAATTATACAACTCATATGTCTAAAAGGCAGTAAGTAAAAAATGGAGGTATTGCAAAATTATTTTTATCTGTTTTAAAAGGTACGTAAGTATAATTTGTATCAATGGAAGCTTGGTTAAAGATATTTGCAGATGTTTATTGGCGAAGACAGGATATTTTACCGGAAAACCTATCACGAAGTAGGTTTTAGCGACACAATGAATCATGGACGATGAATGTGAGCGACGGTAAAACATCCTAGTATGAGCCGCTATAAACTCTTGCAAATATCTTGGAAGCAATCATTGATACAATTTTATACGGAAGTATATGTGTTAAAATGGAAATTCTTTCTGTTTTGAAACAACTCCATGTAACTATACCTGTATATACTGACCGGCCTGTACACGCCACATTTCTGCATACTTTCCATTTAGCTGCAGCAATTCGTCGTGGCTCCCTGCTTCAATAATCCTTCCATTTTCAAGCATAAATATCTTATCTGCAAGTCTTGTAGTTGAAAGCCTGTGGGAGATAAACACCACCGATTTATTTGCAGCAGCCTCCAGCATTGATTGGTTCAGCTGATATTCAGCAATAGGGTCAAGTGCAGAGGAGGGTTCATCAAGTATTATGAGACTGGAATCTTTGTAAAAAGCTCTGGATATTGCAATTTTTTGCGATTCTCCCCCGGACAGGTTCACTCCGTCCTCCTCAAATTCTGCCGTAAGCGGAGTATTAAGACCATGTTTAAAGCTTTGCAGCCGCTGAGCAAAACCGCTTTGCTCCAGTGCAGTCATTACAGGCTTTTCCTGTACTCCATCTGCATTATCCATCAATACATTTTCCTTGACTGTAGCCGCATAAATCATATAGTCCTGAAAGACAGTTCCCACATGGTCATGGTACCTTGCAACGTCGTAATCCTTAATATTAATACCATCCAGAGAAATAGTACCATCCTGTACGTCATATAAACGCATTAGCAGCTTGATTAACGTAGTTTTCCCTGCTCCGTTGTAGCCAACAAGTGCGATTTTTTCATATGGATTAATAGTCATATTTATATTATTTATTACTCTTTTTTCTCCCTCTTTATATGCAAAGGATACATTATCCAGCTTAAAGGGTTTTGGTGCCTTAGGCACATCAAGCTTTTTGCGGCTTACAATTTTCGGCTCATAATTTAAGAAGTTTCGGATTTTATCAATGTACAAGCTTGTTTCGCTGGCATAAGGGTAAATCTCCGTTATAGTTCTGAGACTCTGTTTCAGTCTGCTGAAAGAGTTAAATAAAATAACAACACTGCTGTAGGAAATTGCATGTAAAACCGTGGCCTTATATACCAGATAAGTTATGTAAAGTACGTCGCTTATAAAGTCATTAGCTACATAGTCTCTAAGAAAACTTATACCAAACTTCTTTTTTGCATTTGCTTTATCAATGTTATATATAGACTTATTTGCTTCTTTAAACTTGTCAAAGAGTTTGTCTGACACATCGGGGTTAAGCCTCAGCTCCTTGGCATAATCATTAAGATAGAAAACACGGTTGACATAAGCTCTTTTTCGTTCCTCAGGATTTTTTTGCAAACGCAGCTTAAAATTAATCTTGTTAAAAATCTGCATGAGTACAAAGGACAATATAAAGGAAACCAGAACAAAGGTTATGGAAAACCAGTCTTTTACAAGAAAATACGTTCCTGTAGTTACAAAAACCGTAAGTCCCGTAAATATCTTATTGAGAAATTCCAACAGCCTCTCCACCTGATTATCCGCTTCGGAAACAGCCAGAACAAACTCATTATAGTATTCGGGATTATCGTAACATTCCAAATCCAGTTCCTGTGCCTTTTCATAAAGCATAAACTTGAATTTTTGTTTCATCTTCGGCAAGGCCTTTTTTGATATCAGCTGATTCACAAAAGCACCATACACCATACCCAAAGCTATCAAGGTAAACAGGATTGCTATAAATACCGCTACCTTATAAAAGGGCCGTCCAAATTCAACTGATTCAAGTACATATCCTATACCATAGGTATGCTCTAAAAATATTAAAAACTGGTTTCTTAATATGTCAAATATAAAAGCTATAATATATAATGGTGAAGCTGAAAAACAGATTTTAAATATGAACAAATTATTGTCCCACACCTGTTTAAAGGGCTGTTTCTTATTCATATCACTCATAGTGCAACCCCCTCTTCTATTTTATCCACTGCCAGATAGTTCATAGCCTGTTTTGTATACATATCCGCATAGGAGCCCTTCAGTTTCATCAACTCGTCATGAGTTCCCTGTTCAATAAGCTCTCCATGTTCAAACATGAATACCCTGTCCGCATTTTTTACTGATGAAAGACGGTGGGATATGAATATCATTGTTTTGTCTTTACTCTCACTCATTATGCTTTTATATAAATCATATTCGGCAATTGGGTCAAGAGCTGATGAAGGTTCGTCAAAAACCTTGATGGGAGTATTCTGAACAAAGGCTCTTGCGACTACTATTTTCTGATATTGGCCCCCTGAAAGAACAGCTCCGTCCTCGTCAAATTCCTTGGTTAATATGGTATTTATTCCTTTTGACAGAGTCTCAACCTTTTCATACACACCGGTTTTCTTTAAAGCTTCTATAACCGCTTCATCCTCATTTTCAACTTTGTGCCCCATCAAAACATTATCTTTTACAGAAAGAGCAAGTACCTTGTAATCCTGAAAAGCCGCGGCAAACAATTGTCGGTAGGCCCTGAGATTGTATTCCTTTATGTTTCTGCCGTTTACAAGGATTTCTCCGTTGGTAGGGTCATACAGACGGAACAGCAGCTTGATAATCGTTGATTTTCCTGCCCCGTTATGTCCTACAACAGCTACAACATTATTTCCTGATATGCAAAAATTCAGATTCTTTAATGCATATTTGCCGTCCTTGTAAGAAAAGCTGACATTGCGGAATTCAATAGATGAAATAACAGTTTCAGGCATATCCCCGTCCCAGTCTTCAGGAATGACTTCCTTGTATTCTATAAAGGTACGCAGGTTATTAACAAACAATCCGTTCTTCATAGCCTCCACAATATTGTTAAACAAGCCTATTAAAATCCATGTAGCAGACACCATTGTACTTGAAAGTACTGCGAGATCCGAAAGAGAAATACTCTTCACGACAATTGCTCTGTAAGCACCGTAAAGTAAGACACCCTCAAAAATTACGGAAAATGTAAATACAACTTTCAGTACTTCCATTATTATAGATTTAGTCCCATATTTATCTGCTATACTGATAGTCTTTTTTATAGCATCGTTATATTTTTCCTTTATCAGGCTGTAAACCTTGGATAGTCGCATTTCTTTTGCATATTCAGCCAGATACATAACTCTGTTTACATACTGAAAAACTCTCTCATTAGGTATGCCTTCTTTGTACCTTTTCAGCTCCAGCTTGTTCAAAATGCCGCCAAAAATAAAGTTTCCTATTATTGGGAAAACTACAAATAGCACAGCCATCTTGTCTATGTCATACATGGAAAAAAACACTATAATAGTTGCAAATATACCTACTAATATACCCCATGCATTTTTCACTACGCTTGCAATTTTGTCTCCGGCACCGTCAACTGCCATAGTGTATTTATTATAAAATTCCACATCCTCGAAGCAGCTAAGTTCAACATTTCTGGCCTTTTGATACAGTTTCATATACAGACCTTCGTATGTTTTAGTCATGTTTAGTGGGAACGCTACATTGTTTACATAGCTTCTGTATAATCCGATTAATGCAAATACCCCACCGCAAATTAATATAAATACCGTTATACTGTTAAAGCTCATTTTCTTTTCAAATGCTTTGATTATGTACCTCATAAAAATTGTGCTGAAAAACACCCATTCAAAATATCCTAAGATATTAAGCATCAATGCATGGATTACATTGCTTTTAGTAATACTCCATGCTATTTTCAACGCAAAGATGTTATTCTTTATTGAAGCTAAATTTGACACCTCTTTTGCTTTCTTTTTCAAATAAATCCCCCTAACAAGAATTAATAAACAACTATTATAAAAGGCTAATATAAAGTGGTAAAAACAACCCAAGGCATATAAACTATAATATAGCAAATAAAAACTGTGATGTAAATATTTGAATTTAACGGTATTTCGCACCACTTACTAAGTATTAAAAATAAACAAAGAGTCGGAAAGCTTTTTATCTCCCGACCCTTTGTTTATTTTTAATATGAACTGCCTTCTTATTAATTAATTATAAGACTTCCAATAAATTCTTTCTGAACAAAGCCAAATCAATAGAATCTATTGTATTATCATTATTAAAATCAACGGCCTTCATGGCTTCCTGTGACAAACTTATCTTTTCCAGAAGGTATGACTTGAGCATGGCATAATCAAGAGAATTTACCTCACCGTCACCATTTGCATCACCTAAAAGGAACTCTGCTGCCTGTGGCTTTACGATAACAACATAGTTTACCAAGCTTGCAGAGGCACCGTTTGTGCCAAGAGTTACAAGAGAATTTGCAGTATAATCTTTTTTATATAGGTTGTAGTCAACAGAGCTGTTATCACTTATCAAGGTTTTCCCTGTGAAAGTCCATCCCTTCAGCCAATCCGGAATACTTGCAGCTCTTGTATCCAAGCCCGTATAAACCGTTATATCTGATTTTGCCGTAAAAGTGGCTTCATCGGCAGAATATATTTTGGAATCACATGCCGTCCTTATCCATTCACAACCCGTAAGCTCCTGAGGAACCTGTGTAAATTTATATGTCCTGTCACCGTACACCACATCCCCAACCTGCAGATTTTGTTGGATTGACCAGTCACCGGAATTTTCGGTATCATTTACTGCTAACGCCTTTATCAGTTTACCGTCAATAGTAACAGGTTTACCTCCTGCCAGATATATAGAAGGCTGCGGAGGTGTTGCCATGCCACTTCCTAAGAAAAAGCCTGTATGGGGAGGCTGGTTATATGCTACATTCTGCCAGGCTATTCCCAATCTGTATACAGCATTGTGCATCAAGGTATAAATACGCCTGCTTGTTAAGTCTGTGGTTGTATAAATATTTAAGTATTTGTTATCGGAGGTTCTCCATACAGCCTCTTCCCTCCAGTCACCCAATATATCCGCCTGTAGACAGGGAGTGGACTTTGTGCCGTTGTTGGATGCACAGTCTACTGCCGAAAGCAATGTTCCTCCACCGTATTTAGTGATGCTTGTACCGTCTAAAAGCTCACGAAGTTCATCTCCGTCCCACCATATCGCAAAATTCTTCTGGGAAGGTGCAGAACCGATGTTTTGTCCGGTACAGCTGTACAAAGGTGAGCCTGCCGCCCATACCTCCTCACCGGGATATTGTGCGGTCAAATCTGCCGAACACGCCCTTCCCACATCTTTGGATGCCCCAAACTTAAAAATCACACTTCCCGTCTTAGCATCGCGGAAGGACGCACCGACTCCTCCGTTGCCTGCGGTATCCTCATGGCAGGACCAGACTTCAAGGCCCGGTCGGTTGGGGTTAAGGTCCCCCAGATGCATTGAATCTCCGTGTCTTAAATCTGTAGTGTACAGTCCCTTTCCTGAATCATCAATGGTACAGGAGCCATAGACAATCTCGTCCTTTCCGTCCTCATCCACATCAGCTACACTAAGATTGTGGTTGCCTTGTCCGGCATAACGGGAATTACCGCTGCTGTTGCTGTCGAAAGTCCAACGTTTGGTTAAGGTTGAGCCGTTCCAGTCGTAGGCAACCAACACTGTCCTTGTGTAGTATCCCCTGCACATAACAAGACTTGGGTGCACACCATCCAGATATGCAATACATCCCAGAAAACGGTCAACTCGATTGCCATATGAATCTCCCCAACCGGAAACAGTACCTCGGGCTGGCTCATAGTTTCCTGTGTAAAGCGCCTTACCTGTGGCACCTTCAAATATGCTCAGGTATTCAGAACCTGTCAGTATATATCCAGAAGAATTACGGTAGTCCGCACCTGCATTTCCTATTACATTTCCCATACCGTCTTTGGTTCCGTCTGAAGTTTTACATGCTATTTCCGCTTTACCGTCGCCATCTAAATCGTATACCATAAATTGTGTATAATGGGCACCTGCACGGATATTTTTTCCAAGGTCAATTCTCCATAAACGTTTACCGTTCATTTTATATGCATCTATGTATACATTCCCCGTATATCCGCTTTGTGAGTTGTCCTTTGCATTTGAAGGGTCCCATTTCAAAACAATTTCATATTGTCCGTCCCCGTCCAAATCCCCAACACTGCAGTCATTGGCACTATATGTATATGCCACTCCGTCAGGTGTCGTTCCTCCATTGGGAATCTGGAGGGGAATTTGCAGATAATTGCTTCCCCATACGTTTACTTCCGATGACATTGCCTGTTCGTTACCGTTTATTACTGCACTTACAGAGTACTTTGAACTCATAGTACCTGACTTGTCAACATAATTACTTGCACCTGATATGTTAGTCAGCTTTACTGAGTCCCGGTAAAGATTATAGGTTACATCAGCTGTTTCAGTACCCAATACACGCCAACTTATATAAACGCCACTGCTGACTTTAACTGCTACTACACCCCTGTCCAGATTTTCCATCTGACGTGCCGTTGCAGCTGATATCCCTTGTTGAAAACTACAACAAGTTATCAGCATTACACTAATTAAAAAGCCCAGAAACACCTTTCTTAACATAATTAAATCCCTCCTTCTAAACTTGTTTTTGTTAATTACCATTTAACAAATAGCTTTTTAACATAGCGTAATCTATAGCATTTATATCACCGTCGCTATTCACATCAGCGGCTGTTAAATTTATACCGTCAGCTATCCCTGTCAATAAGTACTTTCTCAGTAACGCAAAGTCCAAGGCACTTACCGTTCCATCCTCATTTACATCACCTGATAAGACATCCGATGTTTTTGATTTTACGATAATCACATAGTTTACGGTACTTGCGGATGCTCCGTTAAATCCCAATGTCACCGGAGAATTTGCAGTAAAATCCTTTTTGTATAAATTGTAAGCAACCGAATTGTTATCACTCACCAAGGTATCCCCGGTGGCAGTCCAACCGTTCAGCCAACCCAGAATATTTGTCGTTCTGTTATCAATACCAACATAAACCGTTATATCTGCTTTTGCCGTAAAAGAGGCTTCATCAGCCGAGTACATTTTGGAGTCGCAAGCAGTCCTTATCCATTCGGAACCTGTAAGCTTCTGTGGAAGCTGTGTAAACTTATATGTCCTGTCACCGTATACTAAGTCTCCCACCTTCAAATTTGACTGAACAGACCAGTTTGCGGCATTTTGAGTATCATTTACAACCAATGACTTTATATATTGGCCGTCAGGAATTGGCACAGGGATATTTTCATTTGCATTGGGATTCCAACCGTCCGACCCTGAAAGGAATTTCTCCACTGTATACTCTGCTGCCTTTGAGGAAGGCAGCTGTTTTCTGGAGGTATTTGCGCCTGCACCGGTATTTTTATACTCCCACATTTCATAGTTTGCAGGATTGTTGCCCGACATAACAGTCCATCCCCCGTCAGCAATATGTGCGCCTAGTTCGCATTCCCTGTATAAAACCTTTGGTGTTGTTTGAGTAGTGTCGGAACTGGGAATCCAAGGTCTTCCCAAATAAATGGATTTGGGACCTGAACTGCTTGTCAGTTTACACTTGTATATAAGATAGCCCTTTTGATTTGCCTTTGTACTGGGCGCCGTAACACATCCTCCGCTTCTGTTGAGGGAAAAAATTTCACAGCTGTCAAATACAGCATTTGCCGAGCCAAAGATAAAATCCACATCTCCCTCTATATAACAGTTGTAGTAATACTGCCTGCGAGCGTCACCGTTTGCATACAGAGTGTCCTGATTTCCTTTGAAGGAACAGCCCTTGAATATCATTTTGTCTGCTTTAGCAAGAACAGCCACAGCCTGACTGCTTCCATTGGCCGCTTCATTGTACGAATTTTCAAAAGTTATGTTCTCAGCCTGAAAACCTGCTCCTGCAATGGTAACACTGGCACTTCCCGTAGTACCTAATGTTCCGCCTGAAGATTTCGGGGTGCTTGCTGCATCATTATAAGTTAAAATCGTGCCTGCTTTACTTTGTCCTATCATGGAAATATTAATTTTGGATGAAGAAATATTAATTTTTTCTTTGTATGTACCGTTTTTAATGTATATGGTTGTTCTGGTTGAACTGTTGGACGGCACGCTGTTTATAGCAGCCTGTACCGTAGTATAATTACCGCTTCCGTCCTTTGCAACAACCATGTCATAGGACACCGCACCCACTTCAGACATAAAAACTGAGCCTGCCATGGTTTGAAGCACAAAAACAAGAATCAAAACTAAATGAAGAACTCTCTCTCTTTTCATCTGTTGTCCCTCCCTCATATCAGTTTAAGTTCAAAATATAACTCTTAATAAGTGCCAAATCAATTGCATTTACAGAGTTATCATTATTTACATCGGCAGAATGTAAATCCATTCCCTCTTCTGCTCCTGTCAGTAAGTACCTTTTGACCAGTGCAAAATCCAAGGCATCTACTGCTCCATCTCTGTTTACGTCACCATTGAGAATCACTTGTTCTGATTTAGGTTTTACGATTACGGTATAATTAACCACACTTGAGGACGTTCCATTAGTGCCAAGTACTACATTTGAACCGACAGTAAAATCCTTTTTATAAAGGTTATATGTTACGGCATTATCTGTGCTTAATGTTTCGTCGGTTTTTGTCCAACTTCCAAACCAGGCGGGTATTCCTGTAAGCCTTGTGTCCAGTGCCACATAAACAGTTATATCCGATTTTGCAGTAAAGGAGGCTTCATCAGCTGAATATAGCTTCGAATCACATGCTGTTCTAATCCATTCAGCACCTGCAAGACTTTGAGGAATTTGAGTGAATTTAAAGGTTCTGTCCCCGTATACTGTATCCCCCACCTGTAAATTGCTTTGAACAGACCAATCTGCGGCATTACTCGTATCGCTGACAGTCAGTGCTTTGATATATTGACCGTCAGGAATCGGTTCAGGTGTGGGTATAACGATATCCTTAACCAGATTTTTGGGCCAATCCCCATACCAAGCATAACCGGTTCTTCTTTCCTGACTTATTTCTGACAATTGAAAATGAATGGAACCGTCACGGTCAACAAAAATAGCCTTGTCGGTACCTATTTCATAAAAACGTGCCCATATTGGCGGCGCCGTAGTATCGTTGACAACTATTCTGTCATTCCCTGTGTCAATTACTTTAATTCCAAGTATTTTAACCTGTGCAAACCAGTTAACGGCAGAGTTGATGGCATTTGTTATTTCTGTACCCGGGTTGCTGATTCCTTTGAGGTAATTTACTATACTAACACTCTCGCTGGTACAATTAGAAGGTAATTCATATGCTCTTGCACTTGCCGGTTTCAGAGTCACTTCGTCATGCTGCTGACACCATGCCGTCTTTACACCATTGACAATTATTTGTGTGTTTAATATGCATTGAATACCTTTTTGAATTGCGCTGCTTGCTCTTGAGGCTCTGGTGGAGTCTATGAAGGTATAATCCCCTGACTTTTTTGATACCTCGGTTAATAAGTTCATAACGTGAATCATTGCATTATCATTGTAGGTAATATGTGCATGATAGGTTCCTGCATCGTTGAATACCTGTGGCCAGCCACCGTTGGAATACTGTCCGTTAAGTAAAAGGTCAATACCTTTTTGGCAAGCCGTAAGATACTTTGTATTTTTGGTCTGATTGTAAGTCTTTGCCAGAACTTTTATCTGAGAAGTGGTTGTATCATTGTCTATAGTAGATTTGCCCCAGGACCCGCTATTACTTGTTGTCATATCTTTTCTCCAGCCTCCGTCTGAAAGCTGGTACTGAACTATACTGTCTGCCAGTGCAATTCCTTCTGAACTGCCAAACCATGTGTCTGAGTTTTTAAATACACTCTTCCAGTCCGGGGTTGAAGCAAATGTCTGTTTAGGAATCAATAAAACTAATGATAAAACAAAAACCAGCATTGTTATGTACAACACCTTTGGAATTTGAATTTTAATACTTTTTTGCATTTTCTAAGACCTCCTTATGAATCAAGTTGAATTTTTACCACGTCACGACTTATGTTCAAAAGCTCTTTGATTTTGACGGGTACCTCCTCCAAAGTAATCTGTCCCTTGCCGTCGGGGAGCACTTCGCCAAAGTATTCGCTTACTTCCAGCATAAGCTTTTTTATTACATAAGTTCTGTGAATTATACATGGCTCTCTGTCATTGAACAGTTCTATACTCTTTTCAATAATTATTTCATCTTTAAAAGGCAGTGAATTTAATTTACATTCACAGTTGGTACTGCCTTTTTTATCAATAAATATTAATTTACTGGGCTGCATGTGGCCTACACCTCCGATTATGTTTAAAAAAACAAAAGAATTAATATAAAGAATAAAGCCAGAATCAGCGCATTTATTAGTTTTATAATATGAAGGCGTTCTCTTATTGCCTCAGAGACATCAAAAATTTCTTTGCCCTTGTACACCAAAAACAGCAATATTACAAGGGGAATAATGACTCCTGAATTATACACAATGAGTGAAATCAACGCCTGAAGGCTTAACTGTGAATTAGTCTGGAATATTGTAATAATAGTAGCAAGATAGATTTGCCCTGTACACAAAAACTCCCCCAAGGATATAATCATTCCCAGCAGGAAGCCTAATAGCACTATTATTTTCAGGTTTGCAAAGCCCGATATTTTTTTTATTACCCCATGGTTAAACCTTCTAAATGCTTGAGGAAGTTGCAGGCGTATTTTATCATATCTTTCAGCCTTGGCTGCAAAATAATCCTGTATACTCATAATAATCAGAGCTAACAGCACAATTGCAAATATTATCTTAAAAACCGTATTAAATAGCCTGAAATCAAACATAGACAAAAACTGAAACAGAATTGTTCCCAACAGCACATATGCAAGAAACTTGCCTGTAATAAATGACATTCCTATTTTCAGTATCTTATCTTTCTTTACAGCCAGCAGGGATAGGAAAAACAGCAGCATGGACAGGGAACAGGGATTTAACCCATTAATAATACCTGCAAGGAATACGCTTGGCATGGTAAAGCCTTTAAACCGACTAATATCTTTTTCATGGGTTTGGACTGAAATGCTAATCTCCAGTGTTTTGGCCCCGGGGGTGCTGAGCACTTTTTCAAGATTAGCTCTGATTAGTTGTTCATCTGTGTAATACTTGTCCCTGATGAATACAACAGGAACAATCCCCTCATCTTCCGCAGAAACCTTATATGCTTCATTATACTTGTCCAACAGGCTTTTGTTTCTCAAATCAGATATATCATACTTCCTCAAATCAAAGTTCTTATGATTTTTACTAAAATCTTCAAGAAAGTCCGACATACTGTTGCAGGAGGCACATGTGGGACTGTAAAAGTATACTGATGTAACTTTATTTTCACTCTCTGCCATAGACCAGAAAACACTTCCATGTGCCAGCAATAACAATACTATAAGGAAAAGCGCAAACTTTCTCATTGTATACTCCCCCTCTGTCGGTCTACAACCCCAGTACGTATTTAACTGCCTCATTTGCATCTGTAAATAACTTCTCAACGGAATAGTCGTTATTGACTATTAAGAACATGGGGTATTTTCTATTTGAAGCCTGAATACCCTGTTTGTGACAGAATATATTAAAATATATCTGTTGAGGGTCAATCTCTAAATTCTTATCATAAGAATGTCTTGTATCAAAATCCGGACGAACTGTTATTATATTTATTTTTTTACCCATAGAATCAATATTTTTACTCACAACCTCTTCGCTGACTCTGCATATCTTGCAGCCTGACGACATAAACATAAGAAGTGTCTTTCCCTTGTTGTTATCTATGTAATCACCTGACTTTGATACATTGTTTACTATCATTTTTTCTGCCTTAACGCTTAAATCTTTTTCCCCGTTTAAATTTATTAATTCGTTTAACAAAGCTACGTAGCTGTAACCTGTTACTATTTTAATTTTGTTTTTTTCATCCAAAAGAAAAGCATTTGGCTTTGATTCACTGAGACTTACCTTGTTTTTCAGAGAATAATTATACTCTTTATCTATTCCTGCTTTTTGAATATCCTCTACAGGTATCCTGTCTTCCCAAACTATTAAACAACTGATATCTTTACAGTTTAAAAGACTGATTGTTTTTGAAATGCAGTCCAGCCTTTTCATGGAATCTTCATTTGTACTGTCAAGGTAGAATATTACTTTATATTTACTTTTTATATCACTTATTTTATATGCTTCACCTGAAACTCCAAATAATTTAGCACTTGAAGGAATTACATCGCCGGACAAAAGTTCCAAACTTTTACGGCTGTCCGAGCATGAGGCTGCAAACATTACTATCAGAACAACTATAGCAAGTACCGCAGGAATAACATGTTTTTTCACACTCTACCACCACCTGTATTAATTTACTTTATTAGTAAATTCCAGTCAGGCAACTCTGTCATTTAAGCTAATTTACCTGACTGGAATATGACTTTAGTTATTTTGTTATTTTGTAGTTATGCTGATTATTTCGTTGGAAAATCAGTTATTAAACCCATTATATACTGCTTCAGCAATGCGAAATCAATAGCATTCACCTCACCATTTGCATCTAAATCAGCCAGCTTGGTATTTTCTATTGTATCTAAGCCCAATATAAATTTCTTCAATGCCATTAAATCTAAAGCATCTATTTGTCCGTCATTATTTATGTCACCTATTTTTTCTGTTACAACAGATGCTTTACTGAATTTGAACCAGTTAATGTTAAACAAATATCCGCTGTCTCCGGTAAATTTCAGGTATAAGTCATGTTTCCCCGTTACTCCGCTGACATTGCAGGTTACATCAGCCCAAGTCTGCCAATCTCCTGTTCCCTTAACGGGACAAGTTCCTACTAATGTACCGTCAATGCTGTCAAGTCTGATTTCAATGTTTCCTCCGCTGGTGGCACTTGATACTCTAGCCTGAAAACTCTGTGCACCTTCTCCGAAGTTAACATTCTTGTAAACTGCATAATCGCCATTTTCAATGTATCCGAGGCATTCTCCGCCTTCATTGCTGCTTCCGTTCTGAGTTCCTGACTGGTCGTCATATGCTTCTCCTTCCAACTGGGAAAAAGCATCTTTCTCTACAGGAGTTATAGTTCCAAGATCTGCTACAAAGGTTGTAACACTCTGAGCAGGAAGTTGAGCTGTAAAAGATGTTCCTGTGTATGATGTTGCTGCTGCTACATTTTTGCTGCCGTCAGTTACCCATGAAGATATCTTTGATACTGATGATGCCCCCTGCAAATTAATCTTCTGGCTTACCGCAGAAGAGCTTTTGTTAATGGCAACAACTACTGCCTTACCATCGCCCTTGTAAGCTGATACAAATACATTTGTATTCGGATTCTTTGTTGCATCAACTCTTACGTATCCCGGACGAACAAATTTGGAGTACTGAGCCATCATGGCACCACGTTTACTCATGGTTCCGTCCTCTTTCATAGGTCCATATGACCTGCGTATGTACCACCATACATATGCCTGAAAATTTCCTTCAACTATACCGTTATGCATGTTATATGCTACATCCAAGGCTTCAGGAAAACGGTCAGCCGAATCAGCGTCACTGTTTGGAACATATACTTCTGTCATCCAAAGCTCTTTTCCTGCTCCCTTTTGTTGGAAAAGGGAATATGGCATGTTACTTACACTGGTACCATAGAAGTGTGCTCCAAGAATATCCATGTTTGCAAGTGCTGTAGAATCATTTAATATGGGGTCTGACATATTCTTTAAGTATTGGAAGGATTCAGGAGCTATTACCTTGGCTCCTGTAATTGAGCCTGCATTATTTTTCATAAAATTAAGCATTTCCTGAGGCGTCCACCATGTCCAGGTATGTGCGTAATCCGGCTCATTCTGGACAGATATTGCATAAAGAGGAGCTCCGTTGTCCTTCATGTATTTAACAAAATTATTGAGATGTTGTGCATACGCTGAATACTGGTCGTATTTCAAGCGTGTTTGATTTGCAGTTCCATTTCTTGTGAATTTTTCCTGCATGGATGTTGGAGGATTCCAAGGGGAAGCAAAAACAATACCGCCGTGTGCTATAGCACTTTTAGCAGTTGCTACTTCCTTTGACCAGTTACTGCTGTTTTCATCAACATGGATTCTCAATATGGAAAAACCCAGCTGTCCGTTTCCATTACCAAAAGCCGTTTCTCTCTGAGCAGCAGTTAAATCAGACTGCCACCCGGTGTGAACCATTCCGCCAAAGCCACGCATTTCCTGCTTCTCTGCTGACAGATTAACCGTTACGTCACTTGCTGCCGAAACTTCAGTTACCTGTACTGTGAATACCATTGAAAAAACTATTAAGCTAACTAAAAATACATTTAGTATTTTCTTATAATTAAGTTTCATATTTTAACCCTCCCAAATTAATTCCTAGCTTGCTCCAAGCAAGTATTTTTTCAACAGTGAGAAATCAATTGCATTTATCTCACCATTTCCGTCCATATCAGCCAATTGTGTGTTTTGAATCGGCTCTAAGCCCAATAGATATTTTTTAAGCAGCAACAAATCTATAGCATCTATTTGTCCATCATTATTTATATCACCTGTTTTCCCTGTTATAACAGCCGTATTACTGAATTTAAACCAGTTGAAGTTAAACAGGTATCCGCTGTCTCCGGTAAATTTCAGGTATAAATCATGTTTACCGCTTGCTCCGCTGACATTGCAGGTTACATCAGCCCAAGTCTGCCAATCGCCTGTTCCCTTAATCGGACAAGTTCCTACCAAAGTGCCGTCAATACTGTCAAGTCTGATTTCAATGTTTCCTCCGTTGGTAGCACTTGATACCCTTGCCTGAAAGCTTTTAGCGCCTTCTCCGAAATCAATATTGCTATAAACAGCATAATCATTGTTTTCAATAAATCCAACATTCTGACCGCCTTCATTGCAATCTTCTGTCTGAAGACCCGACTGGCTGCTAAAACTTTCGGCTTCTATCTTTGTGAAAGCAGAAATAGGCTCAGGCGGATTTACGGAACCATTGTCTGTAAATCCGGCAGCGCTTGCCATTTGTGAAAAATTCCACAGACTTGGTTTCCATACAGACCAATCGTGACCTCTTCCTTGAATAAGGAAATATGTATAAGGTATACTGCCTTTCTTGCAGTTATTAACAATTGATTCGCAGAAGGATGTATTATCATTAGTACCTATGCAGAGAAACAGAAGCTTTGTAAGCTGTTTTGTTACAGCAAGATCAGGAAACATATTAACGCTTGTTATTGATGCAGGTCCTCCCGGAGAAAAGCCTCCTATGTATGCGAACTGGTCAAGGTTTGTCAGACCAAAACTCATAGATTGCGCACCACCCAGAGAAAGTCCGGCAAGTGCTCTGTGAAGACGGTCTGTATAAACTGAATAATTTGACTCAACATAAGGAATAAGACTTTTCAGCAAATCATTTTTAAAATTTGCGTAACCATCCGATATTCCTGTACCTGTTGCATTAGCATTTGGCATTACTACGATGAATGGCTTGACGCTGCCGGCTGCAATGAGATTATCAAGGATAACGTTAGCTGCACCGCTGCTGTACCAATCATTTTCATTTCCACCGTATCCGTGAAGCAAATAAAGCACACTGTATTTATTATCTTTTGAATATCCCGGTGGAAGATAAATTCTTGCTCTCCTTTGGCTGTTTGTAGCTGAGGATTGATAATTGAAATAACTTACCTGACCATGGGGAATACTGTTCTGATTCGAGTCAAATCCTGATGGCGGCAAGGTTGGGAGTGTAGCTGCTGATGCTTTCATTGGATTAATATTCATGAAAGATACCAGAAATAAACCTGTTAATAGAAAACTTAAAAACTTTTTCATCATCACAAATCTCCTTTATTAATAATTTTGTTTTAAGTTATTGTGCCAACAAATATTTCTTGAGCAGTGAAAAATCAATTGCATTTACCTCACCATTTTCATCCATATCAGCCAATTGAGTATTTTCTATTGGCTCTAAGCCCAAAAGATATTTTTTTAGCAGCAGTAAATCTATTGCATCTATTTGTCCGTCTTTATTAATGTCGCCCTTTTTATCTGTTACAATGGGTGCATCACCGGACTTCCCCCAGAGCTCAAGTTCATTAATTCTGGCACCTCCGGAATTGTCCTGAGTGGCTGTATTGATAAATAAACGCACATATCTTGAATTAAAGGTAGGAACATTTCTGTCGGTAATATTCTGCTGGTTTCCGTATACTATATCAACATCAGTCCAGGTAGCTCCGTCATCACTCTTCTGCAGTGTGAAATCTCTGGTATTTAATTTTATTGCTTCTGCAACACCCGCATGTTTCACAACCCAACGGCTGATGTCATATTTTTCGCCAAGGTCGACTTGCAGCCATTCACCGCTAATCCCTTTATCATGGCACCATTTGGAAGTTGTTGAACCATCAACAGCTTTTCCGGCCTCTTCACCTGAATTGGCCCCTGAAGCAGTGGCAGTCTTATTCAACGCCACATTCGTAAGAACTGTTTCGGCTTCTGCCAACTGTAATGAGCCATTCACTTGATAGGTGTATCCTTTCTTTGTGGGAAAGCTTATGGTTTTATTTCCGTAGCGGACATTACAAACATTTCCTGAATTTGATTTGATAGTGGCTCCCGTCAAAACCCCATTTGCCCAATTCATTTTTGTAACAGTGAAATTTCCGCGGGCACAAAGGCCATCGGCATGTCCGGTTGACCATTGACTTGGCAAAGCCGGTAAAAGCTGAATTTCATTATTATGGCTTTGTAAAAGCATTTCTGCTATTCCTGAGGTAAAACCAAAATTACCGTCTATCTGGAAAGGAGGATGTGCATCCCATAAATTGTCGTAGAGTCGTCCGTCTTTGTTAACAGGTGTAATCAGCAGTTTCACCAGATTATACGCATGGGTTCCATCTTCCAATCTCGCCCAGCAATTCAGTTTCCATGCTTCAGACCAACCTGTTCCAACGTCACCGCGGGTATTCAAGGATTTAATTACTGCGTTGGCAATAGAAGGTGTATTTCGTTTGTTTATTTCCAATCCGGGGAATAAATCATAGGCAAAGGAGATATGACGATTTTTTTCTGACTGGCTGTCCCAGTCATAGGCCCATTCCTGCAATTGTCCCCAACTGCCTATTGTATTAGGCTTAATCTGTGAAACCTTTGATTGGAGGGTTGAACGAAATGAAGAATCAATATTTAGTATCCCTGCTGCTTGGATTACAGCTTTAAATAGTTCTCTGCTGATTCCGTTGTCCATTGTTACACCGTAGCTGTTGTAAGCTCCCTGTCCTCCGCTGTTACCGGGTGGTGTAAGTTCCGGTGAAGTTCCCGGACATATAACCTGATAGTTCTGTCCGTTAATACTCTTTGACTGCATCAATGTTTGTAAAAAATCTGCCGCTCCCTTTATTACAGGATAGATTTCATTTAAATATGCTGTATCCTGATTAAAATTGTATGCATCATACAGCATGTTGGAAACCCAACCGGCACCGGTTGGCCAGAAGCCCCATTCACCGTCAATAGGAGCCGTCCTGTTCCACAAATCGGTATTGTGGTGCAATACCCATCCGTTTGATATGTTGTAATGAGCACGGGCAGTTTCATTACCGGGAGCCTGAAGAGCTTTTGCCTTTTCTACGAATGGCTCAAAACACTCAGCCAGATTTGTGGTAAAAGCAGGCCAGTAATTCATTTCGTAGTTGATATTGGTAGTCATTTTACAACCCCAAGCAGGATTGCGGAATTTATTCCAGATTCCCTGAAGGTTCATTGGCTGAGAATCTCGGGAAGCACTAATCATTAAATATCTTCCGTATTGGAAAAGCACTTTTGCCAGTTTGGGGTCATTTGTAGAGCCAAATTCAGATATACGTTGACTCATAGGTTTGCTGTTTTCGCTTCCGCTGCCACCCAAATCAACGTCCACCCTCTTGAATAAGCTCTGATAGTCCGCAACATGGTTGTTTAATAAGGTATCATAGGATTTTGCCGAAGCATTAGTAATATCAGTAGTGGCTTTTCCTTTTTCATCTCCGTTACAGGTTTTATAATTTATATAATTTGTACGTATGGAAGTCAGGATAACCACCGAATCTGCATTTGAAACCGATATTTGGTTGTTGTTAGCTGAAACTGAGCCATTTGTATTAATTAGCTTTGAGCGTGTTGAAAACCAAACCGCATATGAAATACCATTGTCAGAATCCCCGTGTCCGTTCATTACCAAGGTGTCATTGCCTGAGGTAGAAACGGTATACTGACCGCTGAGTGATGATTCATATCCGGCAGTAAGTGATATTGAACCCGGTGAGCTGCATGTAATTTTTGTTACCATTATCTGGTCTGGATAGCTTACAAAAGATTCACGATGATATTTTTTGCCGTTATATGTATAATCACTTGAAACAACTCCGGTATTCATATCCAACTGTCTGGAATAATTTGAAACAGAACTGTGTCCAAATGAGAGTTTTAAGTCACCGATTGACTGATACTTTGCTTCTCCACCGCCTATCATACTCTTTGCAATAGTGGTGCTGCCGTTTGTATACTGACCGGCAAACAATTGGTCCTGAGCAGTTTTCAATGAGTTTGCAGCTCCGGCTCTGTTATTGTTGCCCGGGCCGCTGCTCCAAAAGGTAGCTTCGTTCAAATCAATCCTCTCATCAGGATAGTTCCCGTAAACCATTGCACCGATACGACCATTTCCGAGGGGTAATGCCTTGTAAAATGATTCGTTATTATCGTACGGATTCCCTGAAAAGTTGCTGCCTGCCATGCTGTTGTATAATAATGTCAAGTCATTATCCTGAATAATAGCATCCTCCGTTTCAACCATATCTTGAGAAGCGGCCATTGATTTATAACCGCTAAACGGTAAATTTCCACTCGTAATCAGTACCCCCACCAAGATAGTAGCACCGACTCTCCTGATAAAATTCTTATTTATCTTCACGAAATCCCTCCTTAAGAAAAAACACAGGCCGGTTCAAGGTGGCCCGGCCTATGCTTATTTTTAGAATCTATTCCGGGTTATTTTTTTAGTAGGTGTCGGCTGTTGGATTGTCACCCTATACCCAAGTTTCTTCTTAACGTTACCATTTCAATGCCTGAATCATTTTTTCAGCATAACGCTTACCCAAAGTAACTGATGAATCATGGCCAAAGTGGAGACGATATTGTGTATCTGCAGCATCTACTACTAATCCGTCAGCTGAAACTACATAGCTGTTTGAAATCAAGGAAGGAAGTTGATTTACCAGTTTATTGTGACCTGCACAAGGTCCGCTGTAAAGCAATTCACCTGCAAGGAATGGGACATCTCCCAAGCTCAAATCTTTTCTAAGGTCCTCAACAAGAGTTTTTACTTTTCCGGGCCAACTGGTGTCACCACTGTTTGATTCACCCTGATGGAATATAATGCCTTCAATTACTCCGCCCTTTTGCTGAGCAAGTTTTGCTCTGTTTACAATCCAATTGTATTTGCTTCCCCCAGACTTCATGAAAGTCTCAATTTTTTCACCGCTTATAGCACATGGTATAAGGCCAATGGTGTCACCTGAAGGAACTTTTTGTATCATAGTCTTTCCGAACCAGTCACCGGGGCCGATGGCATCCAGCCAAGATGCATGAAGAGGAGGGCATGCCACATCCCACTGGTCTGTTACCCTTCCCAGTTTTGAATTATTGTCAAAACCCAGTACAAGTACACGAGGGTCTTCTACCTTATCGGAGGCCTGTGATGCAGCATATCCCGCCATATTGGACTGACCAAGCAATAAGAAGCAATGGAATTTAGGAGTTGTGGGTTCTGTGTTACCTTCTCCCGGGAATTTAACTATAACCCCCAGTATGTATTGCTTCATAAGTGAAAAATCAATAGCGTTAACTTCTCCGTCTGCATCCAAGTCCGCAAGCTTTGTGTTTTCTATTGTTCCTAAACCTAAAATGTGCTTTTTTATTAATTGTAAATCAATGGAATCTATCTGTCCGTCAGAATTTATATCACCCAATTTTGAAGTAGGGTTTACAGGATCTGTGGAACCAGTTCCGAACTTGAACCAATTAATATTCATTAAATATCCGCTGTCTCCGACATATTTGAGATATAAGTCATGTTTACCGCTTACACCGCTGACGGAACAGTTCACATCCGCAAAGGTCTGCCAGTCCCCTGTTCCTGAAACAGGGCAAGTCCCAACCAAGGTACCTGTTGCACTGTCAAGTCTTATCTCAATCTTACCTCCGCTGGTAGCACTTGATACTCTTGCCTGGAAGTTGGTAGCACCGCTTCCGAAATCTATGCTCTTGTATACGCTGTAATCACCATTTTCAGTGTACCCTACAGCCTCGGTTCCTTCATCACAGGTTACGTTCTGGATTCCGGACTGGTCATTCCAGCTTTCAGCTTCTATTTTGTCAAAAGCAGATTTTGGAGTAACAGGCTCGTCAGAACCTTTGGTGTAATTTCTGATAAGGCCCAAATCCCAGGTGATTTGTTGGTATTCACCTGACATGTTTGTCGTACCTTGAATTAGGAAATCCACCTTGTTTATATCATTGATTTCCAGCTTCTGATTATATCCGGCACGTATAAGTTCTCCGTGTGATACATTTGTTGTCCACTTGTCTGCGTTGTATTTTGTAAGATTGCTTTTTGTTGCCCATTTATTGTTTACCAGAGTCCATGGTCCTCCGGCACTTGATGATGTGAAGAGTTCATAGCTTCTTCCGTCTATCATTGCTTCAATAAGCAGATAATACTGATTGTCGGCAAGACTCTTATATACCTCTGCTCCTTCAAAAACATTTGAGCAGGCTACGGTTGGTGTACTCCAGCCCTTATTAGGGAAGTTTGCCAGAGTGGTTTTTCTCATATACAGTTTTCCCGACCCGTCACTTGGTGTATTGTACAGGTAAGCGTACTGGTCATCGCATATTACATAATAGTCCCAACCCATGTTGCCGGATATGCCAAAGGATTTTGGCCCCGACCACGAATTCGGGTCGTCAGGAGTTGTTGTGGTTGCATAAGCTGCTCCGTGAGTACCATCCTGATAAACCAGATACCATAATTTCTGAGGTTCAAAATAGAATATTTCCGGCGCACAGAAATAACTTTCTCCTATTTTACTCATATATGTACGTTTAGCAGTCTTTAAATCTGTAATTGTGCTTGCAGATGTAAAACACATTTGCCATCCGCCGCTTTTATTTGCACCTGTGTAATAAACCAGGTATTTACCGTTGTAATAAACAATAGTAGGGTCTTTAGCCCCATAGTAATCGTATGGACTGCACTGGTTGTGAAAAATAACCCTCTCGTCAACATTCCATGATGGATTTGGATTTGCGGCAGCATTAACTGCTGAAACGCTTGCCAATATCATAAACACGCAAAAAACAATGGAAAAACCTTTTTTAATTAAGTGTTTCATATATTTTCCTCTCTTTCAGAATTAAATTATATATTCCCTGCTCTTGTGGGCAGTTTAGGTACTCTGCCCCGGAAAAGAAGTTATAGTGCCCAGCAAGTACTGCTTGAGCAACAGCAAATCTAAAACATCAATAGTTCCGCTTGCATCTAAGTCAGCTATTTTGGTGTTTTCAATGGTTCCCTGTCCTAAAATGTATTTTTTCATCAACAGGAAATCCATTGCATCTATCTGACCGTCAGAGTTCAAATCTCCCAATATTGCCGAACTTCTTGCAGTAAATGTAAACCAGTTAAGGTTGAATAAATATCCGCTATCCCCGGTGAATTTCAAATACAAGTCATGCTTCCCGCTTGCCTCACTGACACTGCACTTCATATCAGCAAAGGTCTGCCAATCTCCTGTACCTGTCACCGGACAAGTTCCTATTACAGGTCCTGTAATACTGTCAAGACGGATTTCTATATTACCTCCGCTGGCGGCACTTGATACTCTTGCCTGAAAGCTCTGCGCACCATCTCCAAAGTCCACATTTTTGTAAACTGTATAATCCCCATTTTCTATAAAACCGACATTCTTTCCGCCTTCCGTACAACTTTCAGTCTGAATTCCTGACTGGTTGCTGTAGCTCTCCGCTTCAATCCTCGAAAACGCAGATTGTTCATCGGGAGCCTCCGAAGCACCGGCTATGTTTGCAATAACCCCAACAGCATCTACCACCAAAGTACCGCTTACCACCTTCAAACGCACTGTGTGATTACCATACTCAAGGCCGTGAAGTGTAAAAGTTTGGTATAAATTGCCTGACACCTTCGTGCTGACCGAAGCGTCAACAACTTTTCCGTCAACCGTTACCTCTAACTTAGCAGAACCGTTGTTTGGGCCAAGAATATCCAACCCGGTGCCTTTAAAGGAGTACTGAAGTGCCGCTCCATCTCCCCGGCTGGTGGAAAGGGAGCGTTGGTAATTGTACATGGATTTGCCGTTCTCATGAGCCCAAGAACCGCTATAAATAAGCTTTGTAGCAGGAGCAGAAGACAAATCGTACATTTCCAGATTGTCCAGCAGTTCTGAATAGTAAGGTGTATAACCCTCAATTGTTTCGACTTTTAAGTTGTCAAAACAAGTATTATAATAGCCACTGGCCAAGTCAACACGTCCGGACAATCTTGGGCTGGAATCGGTGTAAGTATAAAGGATGGTATTATCCAGATACGCAGTCACCTTGTTGTCTGCAACCATTATTGCAATGTTGTGCCATGCATTATAAGCTGTATTGAAGCCACTTATTTTCACACCACCCGAGCCGCTTACTACATTGCCGCTTGCCGCAGAACTGCCATTGACTAACAGCGACCAACCTCCATCAAACCAAAATTTCAGTATATAAGGAGTACCATTTAAGTAGTGTGAATTATCACCTCCTTGTTGTCTGGCACCGATAGCAGCGTAATTGTTACCTCCCTCAGTACTGTTGTGTTCAAATGAAACATCAACGCTTGCCTTATAGTTCATCCAACGGTTATCTCCGATACCCGTTATAGGATTACCATTATTCCAAGTACCTCCAAGCCCCATACCGGATTGATCCACCTGTTGGCGAAGAATATAGTTGTTTGAACCGTCGGGCATATATGCTTCAAATGCACCGTTTCTATCGCTGGTGTACCGTGGTATGGCACTTTTTTGACCCCCACGGGAATCAATATAGCTTTGAGTTCCGGTAATTTCCCCCTTATCACCTATGGCAGGAACAGTTTTGTCAGAATAATCAAAGTTGTCGGCATATAATATGTTATCGCTGGTATCCTGTTTAGAACCGGTCTTGTCTGTGTCTAGCACAGGGCGTTCACCTTCCACCGGAAGGGGCGTATTGTAATCAGCTTTTCCACTGTTGCTTAACGTTGTAACTGTAACCACCGAATAAGGTTTTAAGTTCACTGCATAAACTCCGCTGCTATTTGCTGAAACCGTTCCGGTGTATTTCATGTAATTGCTGTTAAAAGCTGCTCCCTTGTCTGCTGCACGGGTTTCCCATACTTCCAGAGAAGGGTTTGCGGAAAAAGCCATATTTATAGTCTTAAAAGTATAGGTTTTGGAGTATTCACTATCGTTAATAAAAACAGTTGAAAAATCATGTTTGTCAGGGGAGGCAAGTGTCATATAACTGGGAGTGCCATTGCGACCGTTAACCGGATTTGTACCTGTAGCACCTGTGAAACTGGCCTGAGGTACTGCTCTCCAAACTCCTGCGGTATTGCTTTTATTTTCCCAGCCGGCCTTTGAAAACCAACTGAAATGCCGAAGTATGACAAGTCCTGCATCGTAGTGAATCCAACCTGACCAAGGATCACGTGCGGATATCAATTCCTTAAATGAGAACTGTCCACCTTCGTAGAAAGAACCAATAGCCGGCTGATAGATAAAATGTGTCCTTCTGGAATTTACAAACCCCTTAATAACAGTGTTTCCCATTTCCAGCGGGCCGTTTATACCACCTATGCCTGTTCCTGCTGCTGTTGGATCTTTCATATTGTTGTTGGGACGAAAGGACGAGTTACTAAAAGTGGCCTGTGCTTCGCTGTTCCATACCTCTTTGTCATAGGATTCAGCAAGCTTCTTGAAACTTCCCTTGCTGTTGTCATCGGTATTATAGTGATATGCGGCAACTGACACGGCATCACGAAGTGTTGCATCACTTACCATATCATCCCCGAAGGAGCCTACGGAAACTTCATCGGAAATCACCACTTTAATGTTGTTGTAAAGTGCCCTTTCATCAGCATTGTTAAAACCTGTACTGTCTGCTTTAATGCGCTGGGCATATTGCTTAGTCCAAGTTAAATCAGGTGATTGTTCGTTGACCCCCGGATTTACGTAATCAACCATGTACCCATATTGGCGGTATGCTGCCAATATGGTGTTCTTGTACCATGTATAAATCTTATCATTGCTCTTTGCCCAACCTGGGGCGTTCCAACGTAAAATGCTGACTTTAAGATTGGGATTAACCTTCTTTGCGTCAGCCGCCAGTTGAAAGCCGGGGTGTCTTTTAACATTGGCTGTTTCATTTTCCCAACGCATGGTAGAAGGATCCGGCCCGGTGGAGTTATTACGGTCGTTACCCATTTCAATCTTGACATGTGTCATGATTGGATTTTTTCCACCGAACAGGATTTGCAGTAATTCTGCATATTTCTCAGGATGTTCCGACTTATAATCCATCAACAGCGCACTTGAGCTGTTGCCGCTAAGAACGCCAAAGCCCTTAAAAGTCAGACCGTTGACGTTTCCGGCTTTGATATTGTTTCCGTCCAATACAAAGTCCGTATCAGCGGCTGAAGCGGTATTCATCGGTGTAGCTGAAAACAATGCTGTAGTCATAGTGACAAGCAGAAGAATAGATAAAATCTTTCTTTTCATTTTTAAACTCCTATTATCAGATTATACGGCCCCCTGCCCTGGAAAACTTGTACTTATGCCAAGTATGAATTGCTTCAGCAATGAGAAATCAATTGAATTGATATCCCCGTTGGCATCCAGATCTGCCAGCTTTGGATTTTCAATTTCTCCTAATCCCAGAAGATACTTTTTCAACAACTGTAAGTCTATTGCGTCTATTTGGCCGTCAGAATTTATATCACCCAAATTTTCGGTATTATTACTGCCTTTAAAGAATTTAAACCAATTAATATTAAATAAATATCCGCTGTCACCTTTGAATACAAGGTAAACATCATGTTTTCCTGTAGCTTCGGTGACAACACATTTTACATCAGTGTAAGTCTGCCAGTCTCCGCTTCCGAAGATAGCACATGTTCCCACCAACGTACCCGTAGCACTGTCAAGGCGTATTTCAATGGTTCCTCCGTTAGTTGCACTTGCTACTCTGGCCTGAAAACTCCCCACACCATCGCCGAAATCCACATTGTTGTAAACAGCATAGTCTCCGTTTTCAATAAAGCCTATATTCTCTCCGCCTTCGGTACATTTTTCTGTTTGGATTCCCGATTGATTACTGTAGCTCTCCGCTTCTATTTGTTTAGTTGCATCTACAGGTGCCGGGGGTTCAGTTGATATTTTAAGCAGCACTGTCCCATGTGCAGGAACTGACGCTGTGTATGAACCTGTAAAACTGCCTTTGTCAGCTTTAGCCCACAAATCTCTTACCGTAACGCTTCCAGTAACACCTATGTCTGACCAATTAACTGTAATATTGGATGTTGATGAATTTCTGTTTAATAAAGCAACTGCCTTAGTTGTCCCATTTGTCCCCAGAGATTTTACCCAAATCTCCTGCCCGTTTGAACTTTTAACTCTTTTCCCTTGGATTCCTGCAGGGTCCTGATCTATTGCTATTACTTCCTTATTCATCAGAATATCTTTTGTTGTCTGTGACATGGTCCTTATATCATTTCCTGCAATTAAAGGAGATGCCATCATACTCCACATGCTCATCTGTGTACGATATTCCTCTGCTGTACATCCACCGTTTCCTATTTCAAGCATATCGGGATCATTCCATGCTCCCGGAGCAGCTGAACTGGTGTATTGGGCATTACCGTCAATTGCATTTATGATACCTTTGAACCATTCGTTTCCGTTATCCCACTTATCTGCGATATCCCCGGTAGTACGCCATAAATTACCTGTTGCAGGCATCCAGCTCTGATATCCCCATGCACATATGCTGAATACGATTGGTCGTCCGCAATTTGCAAGAGCGGTCTGCATTTTCTGGTAATCGGTTTTCATGTCACTTCCATTAGGTATATTGCAGTTATCATATTTAAGGTAATCAATTCCCCATGAAGCAAATGTCTTTGCATCCTTGTCCTCATAACCCTTGCTTCCGCTTTGAGGAATATTCATACAGGTCATTGTTCCACGACAGCCGTATATTCCAAGTTTGAGACCCTTATCATGTACATAATCCGCTAAAGCCTTAATCCCATTTGGAAAACGCTTAGGGTCGGCTTTCAGATTTCCATTGGAATCACGTGCCGGATTTGCCATCCAGTTATCATCCAGATTCAGATACACATAGCCTGCATCCTTCATTCCTGAACTTACCATTGTGTCGGCAATCTGTTTAATCTTAGTTTCATTAATATCTCCGTGGAAGATATTCCAGCTGTTCCATCCCATGGGTGGTGTTTTGGCAAGATTATTGTCCCATGCTCCGGTATTCAGGGCCATTACTATCGTAAATGTAAGCCCTAAAAGTAATAATGAAATGACCGCACGAACTTTTTTCATACTTTTGTCTCCCCCCTAATTTTATTTTTTTAAAAATCTGTTATTTACCCCAGCAAGAACTGCTTTAACAGAACCAAATCAATTGTATCTACAGTGCCATCCGTATTGACATCACCGTACTTTACCATAGTATAGGTTACTTTATCTGATAACGGTACATTTGCCTGTTGTGTCAATGAAAGACCATTTTCGCTCCAGTTCATGGTAGAACTAAGATACATGTTTACATACAAATCCGAGCCATTATTGTAATACAAGCTGTCGTTCAGCTTTGTGAAGTTCTCCATTCCTGTTTCAGGATTTTGAGAAGCCATGATCTCGTTTATCAATAAAGCATACTCTTAATTTTTAACCAATACCCAATAAGAGTTTTTTGAACGCAATTAAATCAAGTGAATCAATAACTCCGTCCTTGTTTAAATCTCCTGCTTCAATGTCGTTATCTACAGGAAAATCAGTAATTAATCCAAGAATATATTTCTTCATCAATACATAATCTGCCGCATCTACACTGCCATCTCCATTTAGATCCCCTACAACAACAGGGTTTACTATTTCTTGATTAAACTTCCACCAGTTCAGATTGAATAGATATCCGCTGCCCCCTGTAAACTTCAGGTATAAATCATGAGCTCCTGTGGCACCACTAACTGTACAAGACTTGTCCGTCCATGTCTGCCAACCGCCTGTTCCGCTGACGGCACAGGTTCCCACCAGTTTTCCGGTAGGGCTGTCAAGACGGAGTTCTATATTTCCTCCACTATTTGCCGAAGCCACTCTTGCATCAAAGGATACGGCACCGGTACCAAAATCCACACCTTTTACCTTTATATAGTCGCCATTTTCAATACTACCTACATCCATTCCGCCTTCACTGCATACTTCTGTTTCAATGCCGGACTCCCAGCAGATTGTTTCAGCCTCGTTTTTGACATATGGGTTCAGCTTTCCGATTTGAGTAGGGCCGGTTTGAGTTATGGGGATATTGGGGATTGTACCGTCAGAATTGTATTTGAATTGTTCTACACCTACAGAACGGTGATAGCTTCCTCCGCCTGGTAAATTACCTGTATGATAAAAGAAATAGGAATTTCCTTTATAGTCCGTTACCCCCGGATGGTTAGTAAAACTGTTTTGATTAGGCATAATAGCACCTTTAGATGTCCATGGTCCGGTAGGACTGTTGCTTGTGGCATACTGTATGTTTTCGCTTCCTCCAGCCCATCCGGCATAAACCATGTAGTATAAATTATTGCGTTTATAGAACCATGGTCCTTCTATATAGCCTGAAGGTTTGGATACCTGTACAACACTTCCTGAATAAGAAATCATATCTTGATTCAGCTTTACATACCATAAATTTCCATTTCCCCAGTACATGTAAGCCTGTCCGTTGTCGTCTATAAATACGGTAGGGTCTATATCAGAGCCTCCGTTGTTGGTTACCAGTGGTTTTCCTATAGCATCTGTAAATGGCCCTACAGGGCTGTCAGATACGGCAACACCCAGTGCATAGCCGCCGGTTTTTCTGGTTACAGGGACATAGAAATAAAACTTACCATTTCTATTAATTACCTGTCCTGCCCAAGCATCACCTTTTGCCCAGCTGAAGGTAGTAGCCTTCAATGGTGATCCATGATCCGTCCAGTTTACCATGTCAGTTGATGAATAACATCTCCAGTCATTCATGGTATAAAAATTATTAACTATTGTATCTTCATCATGTCCTGTATATAGATAACAAGTACCGTCATACACCATAGGAGCAGGATCGGCAGTGTAAAGAGTTTGTACCAATGGATTGTCCGCATAACATACAAATGAAAAAAGAGTAGAAAAAATAATTAAAAGTCCCAATATCTTACAAGCCTTTTTCATAAAAATACCTCTTTTCTAATTAATTTTGTCACATGTTTATTAGATATTTTTCTGTCATACTGCACCTGCACCGGGAAAAACAGTAATCGCCCCCAGTATGTATTGCTTCATCAGTGAAAAATCAATAGCGTTAACTTCTCCGTCGGCATCCAAGTCCGCAAGCTTTGTGTTTTCTATTGTTCCTAAGCCTAAAATGTGCTTTTTTATTAATTGTAAATCAATGGAGTCTATCTGTCCGTCAGAATTTATATCGCCTAATTTACCTGTAATAACAGGTGTATTACTGAATTTAAACCAATTAATATTCATTAAATATCCGCTGTCTCCAACATATTTGAGATATAAGTCGTGTTTACCGCTTACACCGCTGACGGAACAGTTCACATCCGCAAAGGTCTGCCAGTCCCCTGTTCCTGAAACAGGGCAAGTCCCAACCAAGGTTCCTGTTGCGCTGTCTAGTCTTATCTCAATCTTACCTCCGCTGGTAGCACTTGATACTCTTGCCTGGAAGTTGGTAGCACCGCTTCCGAAATCTATGCTCTTGTATACGCTGTAATCACCATTTTCAGTGTACCCTACAGCCTCAGTTCCTTCATCACAGGTTACGTTCTGGATTCCGGATTGGTCATTCCAGCTTTCAGCTTCTATTTTGTCAAAAGCAGATCTTGGAGTAACAGGCTCGTCAGAACCTTTAGTGTAATTTCTGATAAGGCCCAAATCCCAGGTGATTTGTTGGTATTCACCTGACATGTTTGTTGTACCCTGAATTAGGAAATCCACCTTGTTTATATCATTGATTTCCAGCTTCTGATTATATCCGGCACGTATAAGTTCTCCATGTGATACATTTGTTGTCCACTTGTCTGCGTTGTATTTTGTAAGATTGCTTCTTGTTGCCCATTTATTGTTTACCAGAGTCCATGGTCCCCCGGCACTTGATGATGTGAAGAGCTCATAGCTTCTTCCGTCTATCATTGCTTCAATAAGCAGATAATACTGATTGTCGGCAAGACTCTTATATACCTCTGCTCCTTCAAAAACATTTGAGCAGGCTACGGTTGGTGTACTCCAGCCCTTATTAGGGAAGTTTGCCAGAGTGGTTTTTCTCATATACAGTTTTCCCGACCCGTCACTTGGTGTATTGTACAGGTAAGCGTACTGGTCATCGCATATTACATAATAGTCCCAACCCATGTTGCCGGATATGCCAAAAGATTTTGGCCCCGACCACGAATTCGGGTCGTCAGGAGTTGTTGTGGTTGCATAAGCTGCTCCGTGAGTACCATCCTGATAAACCAGATACCATAATTTCTGAGGTTCAAAATAGAATATTTCCGGCGCACAGAAATAACTTTCTCCTATTTTACTCATATATGTACGTTTAGCAGTCTTTAAATCTGTAATTGTGCTTGCAGATGTAAAACACATTTGCCATCCCCCGCTTTTATTTGCACCTGTGTAATAAACCAGGTATTTACCGTTATAATAAACAATAGTAGGGTCTTTAGCCCCATAGTAATCGTAGGGACTGCACTGGTTGTGAAAAATAACCCTCTCGTCAACATTCCATGAGGGATTTGGGTTTGCGGCAGCATTGGCAACTGTACCCATAGTTGATATCATCATAAACAAGCCTAAAAACATTGCAAAACCTTTTTTAACTAATTTGCTCATACTTTATCCTTCCTTTTTTAAAGTTTATTGAAACAAACGATTTACTACTGAATTCCCAGCAAGTACTTTTTCAATAATGAAAAATCAATGGCATTAATCTCACCATTTCCATCCAAATCAGCAGCCTTTACGTTCTCTATTTCACCCAGTCCAAGAAGATACTTTTTCATGAGCTGTAAGTCAATCGCATCAATCTGTCCGTCACCGTTTATGTCTCCCGGAACAACAGCGCTGCTGCCTTCGGTGAATTGAATCCAGTTAAGATTAATCAGATATCCGCTTTCCCCTGTAAATTTCAGATACAAGTCATGCTTTCCGGTAACTCCGCTTACGGAGCAAACTGAATCAGCAAATGTTTGCCATCCTCCGGTTCCTGCAACCTGACAAGAACCGATTAATGTGCCGGTTACGCTGTCAAGTCTTATTTCAATAGTGCCTCCGTTGGTTGCACTTGATGATCTGGCTTTAAAACTTTTTGCACCGTTTCCGAAGTCAACACTTTTATAAACAACGTAATCTCCGTTTTCGGTGTATCCTACAGCCTGTCCGCCCTCATCACAATCTACATTCTGGATTCCTGACTGTGAAGTGAAGTTTTCAGCCTCTATTTTGTCAAAAGCTGATAACGGAACCTCAGGAATTGGTGGATTCGGTCCTGCAGAAGTATAGTAGCGGAACCAGTTAATATCGGCATATCCTCCTGAAGAAGCAGTTGTATAATTGTATATACCGAACTTATCACCTTGGAAAAATCCCAAATCAAAAGGCATGTTTAAGGTTCCGCCAAGTTGCGTAAAGTTTACATTATCATTGCTATAGTAAAAAGTAGCCTTGTTACTTTTCAAATCCGCTTTTGCTCTTAAATAGACAATATTGCCTGAAAGTGCAGGGCCATTTGTTATGGTTCCTGAAGAATCCTTGCTGGCGTTAATATTAGCTACTATTTTTTTTACTCCCCCTGACTTGCTTACCCCTATAGTTCCATACGGAATGTTAAGCAGGCATAGTCCTGCATTATCACCGTCTGCCATATTGGTGGTGTCAAGCTCTATAGTTCCTTGGCAATCAGGCCCCTCAACTCTTTGGGTAAGTGTATTGGTAGCTCTCCAAAGATTATTTGCATTCTTTGCATAAAGTCTCAGATAGCCCGGTCTCTCGCTTAAAGACCATTTTGTATTGTCCGGATAGTGATTCCACTGCCACTGAAATCCCATTGTTGTTGAAGTGAACTCATCAGTATTGGGAATAGTAAGAGTTGGATAGGTTTCACCTACATCCGGCTTCTTGTATGTAACAGGCACTGAACCCATAGGATAGCTTTTTCCTGCTATAGTTACATTTTTTACTGTGGCTGGGTCTCCAAGTACCGGCCAATCATTCTGCCACTGCATAGGTACTAAAATGTCTCTTCGGCCAAGACCCTGACCATCCTGAAATACATAGAACCACCATTCACCTTTTACGGTATCTATAACTCCCCCTTGGTGAATTTGACTTCCACCGGAAATGCTGGGACCATTCAACAGTATCCTCATTTCATAAGGTCCATATATGTCTTTGGATCTGAGGCAATATGTATACGATTCAGGTGGAGTAGAGTTACGGAATATATAGTAATATCCGTTCTTTTTCATTACATGTGTACCTTCAACCAGATAATTTCCGGTTGCACCTGCGATACGGGTTGTCACCTTACTACTCACTACCGACTTATAATCAGAGCTTAGTTTAGTAACCTTTACATCATTTGCTTCAGAGACAATGTAGCCTGTACCGTCGTCATCAATAAAAAGTCCCGGATCATGAAAGCCCTGGTTGTAAACTGTTTTTGTATAAGGGCCTGCCGGATTAGTGGCAGTGCACATGATGAACTTTCCCTGTGCCTGATAAATTCCCACATAATATGTTCCGTTACGGTAGGCAATGGTAGGTGCCCAGCAGCCATGTCCGTAATCATTAAACGTATTTGACAGATTATAGGATTTCCCCGTACCGTTAAGGTCCGAAGTAACATATCCTATAATTTCCCAGTTGATTAAATCCTTTGAATGAAGAATAGGTATCGATGGAAACGATACGAAAGTGGAACTTACCATATAATAATCACTTCCTACCCTAATAGCAGAAATATCAGGGTAATCAGCGTTCAGAATCGGGTTTGTGTAGGTACCGTTGTTATTATCAGACTGCCATGCACCTGCATAAGTAGTTGGCGCAACCAATAGGCATAACAGTAATAGAATACTTAGAGCCTTTTTAAACCTCATCACATTGTTCCTCCTTTTAGTTATTATTTTAAAGAGAGCAGGTAAATTGAATAATTTACCTGCTTAACCCAGACTAAATAAAATAGGATAAATTAGTTTGTTCCCAAAAGAATTTTCTTGAAGGCAGCAAAATCGAGAGAATCGATTACACCGTCCTTGTTTATATCCCCTGCACCTAAGGTGTCAGCAACAGGGAATTCACTGATTAGTCCAAGAATATACTTTTTCATAAGAACATAGTCTGTTGCATCAACGCTGGCATCTCCGTTTAAATCTCCTACAAGAGTCTGAACTGTATTACCGAATTTGAACCAGTTAAAGTTCATCAGATAATCGCTTCCGCCTGTAAATTTAAGATACAAATTATGCTTTCCTGTTGCGCCGCTTACAGTACACTTTGCATCAGTCCAAGTCTGCCAATCGCCCGTAGCTTTAACTTCACAAGTTCCTACCAACGGACCTGTTAAACTATCCAATCTGATTTCGATATTTCCTCCGTTTGCTTTACTTGCTACTCTTGCCTGAAAGCTTGTTGCTCCGGTTCCAAAGTCTACATTGTTGTAAACAACATAATCACCATTCTCAATATACCCTACGTTAAGACCTCCTTCGGTACAGGTTTCAGTTTGTACTCCGGACTGACTGCTGAAATCTTCTGCTTCTATTTGTTTAAAAGCTGATATAGGTTCAGCAGGAACATAATCTGTGAAACCCTTTTCACATATCATTTGTGAATAATTCCACAGACTCTGTTTCCAAACGTTCCAATCATGACCTGCACCCTGAATAAGGAAGTAAGTGTTTGGTATACTATGAGAATCACAGAAGTTATGTACATTTGTACCAAAACTAATAAGATTGTCATTTGTTCCGTATGAAATAAATAAGAATTTCAATTTTTGTTGAGCTGCTGCTCCATTGTCAGGGAAAAGTTGTGCATTCGGCAATGTATCAGGTGCTGCTGAAAAAGCTCCTACATATGGGAATTGATTCAGATTCAGAAGTCCTATATTAAATGCCTGTCCGCCACCCATTGAAAGACCGGCAACGGTTCTGTGAGCACGGTCAGTTGAAACTGAATAATGTGATTCTACGTAAGGCATAAGACTTCCTGTTAAATCTTTAGTAAAATTAGTCCAACCGTCAGATACACCGCTTGCTGTTGCATTTCCGTTTGGTAATACAACGATAAATGGCTGAATTTTGCCTGCCGCTATAAGATTATCAAGAATTACATTAGGCGCACCATTAGCGTACCACTCGTCTTCATTACCACCGATACCATGCAATAAGTACATTACACTGTATTTTTTGTCTGCAGAGTAGTTTGGAGGCAAGTAAATTCTTGCTCTTCTCTGGCTGTTTGTTGCTGCTGACTGATAAGTGATATAGCTTACCTGACCATGGGGGATATTGTTCTGCACCTTGTCATATCCTGAAGGTGGAGTAGTTGGTAAGGAAGCAGCCTGAGCCTTAAAATCTGGTACTGTAAAAATCAGAGTGAAAGCAAAAACAAATGCCAACATTCCCCAAACTGTTTTTTTAGTTAATATATTTTTTTTCATTTATTTAACCCCTTTCTTTTAACACACAGATTAATCTAGACTTGGAATCGTACCAAGCAGATATTTTTTTAATAATACAAAATCAATTGAGTCAATAACGCCATCCTTGTTAAAGTCTCCGGCTTCAATATCGTTTTCAACCGGGAAATCCGTAATTATACCCAAAAGATATTTCTTCATCAGAGCATAATCCGTTGAATCCACGCTATTATCTCCATTCAGGTCTCCAATAACAGTTGTGTTCCCCGCTTTGGTGAACTTCCACCAGTTAAAGTTGAACAGATAACCGCTTCCACCCGTAAATTTCAGATACAAGTCATGTATACCTTCCGCGCCGCTTACAGTACAGGTCTTATCCACCCAAGTCTGCCAGCCGCCTGTTTCTTTAACCGCACAAGTCCCTACCAATTTTCCTGTAGGACTGTCAAGTCGCAGTTCTATATTCCCGCCGCTGTTAGCCGAAGAGACTCTGGCAGTAAAAGAAGCTGCTCCTGTACCAAAATCAACACCTTTTACCTTTATGTAGTCTCCATTTTCAATAAAGGCTACATTCATTCCACCTTCACTACAGGGCTCTGTTTCAATACCTGATTCCCAGCAGATTGTCTCCGCCTCGGTTTTTACATAAGGGTTTAGATTGCCTACTTGAGCAGGGCCGGTTGTAGTCATGTTTATCGTGGGGAAAGTACCATCTGAATTGTACTTAAACTGCTCAACACACACAGAACGGTGATACCCTCCTCCATCCGGCAAAGCACCATTATGATAGAAGAAATAGGAATTGCCCTTAAAATCAGCCACTCCGGGATGATTCGTAAAACTGCTGCCCTGAGTAGGCATAATTTTTCCACGGTAAGTCCAAGGTCCTGTAGGCCCTGTACTGGTGGAATAACCTATATGCTCTGATATTGGACCTGCCGCAAAGACCATATAATATAAACTGTTGCGTTTGTAAAACCATGGGCCTTCCTCATATGTAGTTGGCCTGTCGGTTTTACTTCTTGTTCCAAAGCTTGCAGTTGTTAAAGGTACCTTTACAATACTCCCTGAGTAAGAAATCATATCCTGATTCAGCTTTACATAGTAGAGGTTTGGATTGCCCCAGTACAGATAAGCCTGTCCGTCATCATCAATATATACCGTGGGGTCAATGTCGCCGCTGCCCGTACTAACCAATGGTTTTCCAATAAGATCTTTAAACGGGCCTGTAGGGCTGTCCGATACAGCAACACCTATTGCCGTTCCTCCGTTTTTAGGTGTCAGGGGGACATAGTAATAAAACTTTCCGTTTCTTTGAACACATTGACCTGCCCACGCATCTCCTTTTGCCCAGCTAAAGGAAGAGTATGACAGTGGCGAACCGTTATCCGTCCAGTTTGCCATATCAGTAGAGGAGTAACATCTCCAGTCATTCATGGTAAAGAAATTATTTACCAATTTATCCTCATCATGTCCCGTATACACGTAGCAAGTATCTTTATATACCATAGGTGCCGGATCGGCAGTAAATAAAGTCTGCACTATGGGGTTGTCCGCATAGCTTACGGTTGGAACAAATAGAGAAATTGCTGATAAGAGAGCTGCAATTTTGCGTACTTTTTTCATCATCTTACCTCTTTTAAATCATTTTTATTTCTTGTAAATGTCTAATAATTATTTTTCAGCAGGAAATACTGATATTTGACCAAGTATGTACTGTTTCATAAGTACGAAATCAATGGAATCAATTGTGCCGCTGGCATCCACATCTGCAAGCTTTGTATTTTCAACAGTTCCCATACCTAAAATACACTTTTTCAATACCAGCAAATCAAGTGCATCTATTTGTCCGTCTGAATTCAAGTCACCTATTTTATCTGTAGAAACAGGAGTGTTGCTGAACATAAACCAATTTAGATTAATTAAGTAACCGCTGTCTCCTGTGAATTTCAGATACAAGTCATGCTTTCCGCTTACACCGCTGACAGTACACTTAGCATCCACAAATTTCTGCCAGTCCCCTGTTCCTGAAACCGGACAAGTTCCTATCAATGTACCTGTAGGGCTATCAAGTCTGATTTCGATTTTTCCTCCGCTGTTAGCACTTGATACTCTTGCAAGGAAGCCTGTAGCTCCGTTTGAGAAATCAATATTCTTGTAAACGGTATAATCTCCGTTTTCTGTATATCCCACAGCCTCTGTTCCTTCATCACATGTAACGTTCTGTATTCCGGACTGGTCGTTATAGCTTTCTGCTTCCAATTTTGAAAATGCACTTCTTGTTTCTACAGGTACATCATCACCCGGAACTTTTGCCATATACTGCTTTAACCAAGTCATTGCAGGTCTTTCAGATCCGTCACTGCGCAGAAGGTGAGAATTCGGAATCCAGGTATGTCCCTGCAAGTATCCCCAGATAGTAACACCTTTTACTGCTGAATGTTCATACATTACAGGGAAAAGCTCCTGCATCTTGTTTTTCTGTGTATTATCATCTGCGATATCTAAATCAAATTCAGAAATATATATAGGTACACCTGTTGCAGCAAGTCTGTCCAGTCTTGACTTCAGATTTGCAGCGCTTGTCTTATCAAGTCCGTGTGATTGGCAACCAACACCATCAATCAGGTTTCTTGCCTTCAATATTTTTACAACAGGTATATATTGGTCAAGACAAGACCATTCATTCAAAACATTATAGTCATTAATCAGCAGTTTTGAATTTGGGAAATATTTACGAGCCATTTCAAAAGACCATACAATCCAATCCCAGCCTGTACCATAGAGACCATTGTCTCCTCCGATATCATTCTTGTATGGGAATGGGGCATGTCCGGGCATAGCTTCATTTACAACATCAATGTATTCAGCATCCGGGAAATTCTGTGCAGCAGCTTTATACCAGTTTTCTATGGCTGTTTTTCTTGCTGAACCGGATAAACCGCCTAACCAATTTGGATACTGTGAGCCCCAGATAAGTGTATGGAACTTAAAAGGAATTTTGTTTGTTTTACAGTAATTATACATTGCTTTAGCCTGACTAAAATTGTATACGCCTTGCTGTGATTCACATGAACCCCACTTGGTAGCATTTTCAGGTGTAAGCTGATTCCAATAGTCTCCATAACGGCTTGGCGCAGAACCACCATACCAAATATTACCAACCCATTTAGCTTTGCCAGTTGCCATTGCAGCATTTGCTGTAAGCGGTAAACTACTGTTGATAATGCAGGCACATAAAAGTGCTGAAAATAAAGTGCTAAAAATTCTGAACTTACGGTTTTTACTTTTGTTAAACATACTTATTTCCCTCCGTTTAAATTAATTTGTAACCGACAGCATAAAGCACTGTTCAAATGAACAGCGTTAGCCGCAACCATCCCATCATGTACAAAATATTAGGCAATGATCTCGTTAAGTAATGCATATATAGTGTTTTTACTGAAGTATTAATTCTTCAAGAAAAGCCAAGGTTGTCATTCCTGGCAGCATAAGATAATTTGCTAAAATGCTATTTGAAAAGTGTATAATAATATGAATTAACGATGTACGCTCCTGCATACAAGTTTGGTCGGAATCAACTACTTAAAGTTATTACGATTGATAGGAAGATTAGACTATTTTTTAGTGAATTTTGAGCCCCCCTTCTTATTTTGTCTAATTATTATCTTTTAGCACTTGGCCAAAAGATAAGCCAATACCAATAACTAAATAAAGTTCTCCGTCCAATATTGTATGTAAGGTATTGACTTTCTTTGGCTAATGTAAGAATAGGAGTAAAATGAAAAAGAACGATTAGTACATATTAACTATGTTAATTTATTATAGAATGTAAACAGTTTCCATCTCAATATAAATCTTTTTGTTATTGGTATAATATTTTGTAATTATTTTACCATAAGATGAAAAAATAGTAAATTGATTATTTTCCTCTATGCATATGTATATTTTTTTTAACATTTGTTATAATATATTTTTTTTGCTATGTTTCACTTCGATACTCCTTAGGAGTAATTCCTGTGGCTTTCTTAAAAATATAACAGAAATAATGAGGGTCGTTATACCCAACATTATAAGCAATTTCTGACGATTTTAGAGATGTAGTTTTTAAAAGCTCCATCGCCTTTTTTACCCTTACTTTTGTCAGGTATTCAATAAAATTTTCTCCTGCCTCCTGACTGAAAATGGTACTAAAATGGCTTGGACTGACATTAACATATGATGCAACTGAAATTAAAGAAATATTTGAGTTCGCAAAATTGCTATGTATATATTCCTTTGCTTTCTTTATAATGCTGTCATATTTCCTCTCTACCCTTGTATCTCTGAATTCCAATACAATTTTTAAAGTATATTCTGTTAATTCTCCGAACTTTTCTATTGAATCTATACCTGCAACAAAGCTTTCTAAATTTGAAACCCAGGGCAAAAGAGTTTCAATTTCTCCTCCAAGTTCTTCAACAAACCGGGACGCACTTATTACCACATCCATGAATAAATAATGAATATACATGGGTGACTTCATCTCAATCTCATTCAGGTTATCAATAAACTTATCTACAAAACTTCCCACATCAGATTTCAGTCCGCACTTCAAAAATTCGTAAGTATTATTCATGTCAATTTTAATAAAATCCTTTTTACTACCCATATCAGACTTTATATCGTTTATACCGAGAATCTTGCGTTTCCCGTATATGTAGCGGTAGTTTTTTATTTCGTCAGCTTCCTTAAATGATTGCGTAATTCCTTGTATTCTTTCCCTTGCACCACCGATACTGATTCCCAGTATACATGATGTTTTCCTTTCCACTTCGTATTTAAAAGATTGAGCTAAACTATAGGCAGCTTCTTCTATATTTTGTAAGTTGTCACCTTTTATTATTACTATAATTTCTCCAAGCATCCTTCTGAACTTGATAATTTCACTGTTTTTGCTGACAATGCTATCAATCAAAGCCTCTGCCTGCAGTACTTCGGTATACTCTCCGTCTGAAGCATTTTTTTTCGGCGTTTCTAACTCTAAAATCTCTACAATATAAAACTTCGAAATTATATTTATATCCAAGCTTTCACAATTATCTATAACCTCAACAGGAGGAACCATGCCTAATAATAACTCGCTTAAAAATTTATCCCTGAATAAAGGAGCATTCTCGGCAAGTTGTTTTCTGATTTTCTCAGCGTTTTCTCTTTCGCGTTTTTCGTTTATAATTAAATCTTTGACTTTTTCCAATGATTCAAGGAGGTCCTGGGCAGTCACAGGTTTTAGCAAGTATTCTGTTACCCCTATGCGCATTGCCTCCCTGGCATACCCAAACTCGTCATGTCCGCTCAATATAATAATCTTAACCCAAGGCATATTTTTCCTGACCACCTGGCTTAACTCCAAACCGTCCATAAATGGCATTTTAATATCAGTAATCAATATGTCCGGCTTTATCTCCATAATCAGCGGCAATGCAAATTCACCATCAGGTGCTTCACCTGAAAATACAAAATCAGTTTGCTCCCATTTAATGCAATCCCTGATACCATGACGAACAATAACCTCGTCATCCACAAGAAATACTTTATACACCTGTATCACCTCTCTAACCGTTCTAAGTGAAATATTCCATTTTAAGATTTATAATACCTTCTTTTTACAAATTAAATATTATAATGACGGTTTTGGGTGATTTTTGGGATGCAAATAGTAAACTCACTTCCTACACCATATTCACTTTTTACATCCAGTCCGTATTCAGTCCCAAAATTCAGCTTAATCCTTTCATTTACATTAAATAATCCAAATCCTTTTTGTCCGAGAGCATCTTCTTCTTTTGGCATTACAAGGAGCCTTCTAATCTTTTCAATTTGCTCCTGATTCATTCCGATTCCATTATCCTTTACCTTTAAATAAACAGTGTCCTCTTGGCAGTAGCCCTCTATAATTATTTTTCCCATTCCCCTTTTATTTTTTATTCCGTGATAAAGGGCATTTTCAACTATGGGCTGAAGTGTAAGCTTTAGAATACTACAGTTTTCAAGTTTCTCTGAAATATTTATCTCATACTCCAGAATATCCTGATATCTGTATTGTTGAATCTGGAGATAGCTTCTTATAAGCATCTCTTCTTCCTTAATACTTATATAGTCATACCCCTTACTCAAGGCAATCCTGAAAAACCTGGACAATGCACTTACCATCTGTATAACATCCTTGGTTTTGTTTCCTTCAGCCAGCCATATAATAGTATCCAAGGTATTATAAAGAAAATGGGGATTTATTTGAGCTTGCATGAGCTTTAATTCAGTCTTTCTTAAATTAATCTGTTCCAGCTTCACGTCCTCCACCAAACTGCCTATCTTTTCAATCATTGTGTTAAAACTTGTTGTTAACATTGCTATCTCATCACTTTCAGAATCCGGAACACGTGTGGTAAAATCTCCATTTCCAACTAATTTAGTTGATATACACAGGTTTTTTATGGGTTTTGTAATACTGTGTGAAATAAATTCAACCAAAACAAGAGTTACCATAAACAGTACTGCAAAAATTATACATGTAAAAGTAACATTTCTTTTTCTTTCCACTTCAATTTTATTATGTACCTTGTTCATCTGAAAGGTTTCAATATATACGTATTTTTGAATGGAATCCGTAATCATGGTTGTGGTAGTTCTGATATCATTATCAAGTATCATTAAATTCTTATCATACTTAGGACCATCTGCTTCTAAATTCACTTTAATAATTTCAGTACTGCGTTTAAGACTGTCAACATAATCCTTCATATATTTGGTAGTACTTTTGTTTTCAGGCATCAAAGCAGATTTTCTTAAATAATTAACTTTGTTATATGCATCTTCCAGCTTTTGAGATATTTCCTCTCTTTTAAAATTGCTTGACCCTATTACAATCTGATACATACTATAATCATATTCATTTTTGAATTTCTGAGAAAAGTCATTGGCAACAGATATGCTTTTATATATTGTATTATAGTAATCCGAATATGTACCCACTTGGAAAATAAGATAAGAAACAAATACCAGAAGCGGAATAATGGCAATAAACATCAAAGTTCTCATCTTTGTTTTTAATGATATGCCTAAATATTTTATAATTCTCATAATCATTTCTCCTCTTATATGTATCCCAAGCTTGAATGCACCAAAAGAGACAGTCTACTTTTATAGAAGACTGTCTCTTTCTATTTATTTTTTTAAGACTATTTACTCTTTCTTTTTATTGATGCAAAGATGCTCTGCAATATGATGAATATACATAGGAGTGCTGCAATTGCAATCTTTGTCCACCATGAAGACAACGTACCCTGAAAAGTTATGATTGATTCTATTGTACCTTTAATCATTACGCCAAACAAGCTGCCTAAGACATTACCGACACCACCTGTGAGAAGTGTTCCTCCGATTACTGCCGAAGCAATGGCATCCATTTCAAAGCCTCTTGCCTGTTCAACAAAGCCTCCGCAGGAATTAAGAGCAAAGGCAAAGCCTGCTAAAGCTGCAAGAAAACCATTCAGAGCATATACTTTCAGTTTTATTCTTCTTACATTTAAGCCCATCAGCAATGCGGATTGCTCATTTCCGCCAACTGCATAGATAGAGCGGCCGAATTTTGTATATTTTAAAACAATAAAAGCAATTATTAGCACAGCAATTGCCAGAATTACGCTGGGGTATATATAAGGATGAATTACTTTCCCCTTCTTTGTTACTGTTGTTATAAACGGTAAATATATCTTAGCATTTGCAATACCAAGGAAGGCTTTATTTGTAATAGTTATCATTTCGTCACTTATTATTGCCGTCATTCCTCTTGCAAAAAACAGACCCGCAAGTGTAACAATAAAGGGCTGGATGTTCAGATACGATACCAGAAATCCCTGTATCAGACCAAACACAACACCGACCACCAGAACAATTACTATGCTTACCCAAGCATCCATGCCTTTTTTCTCCATCATCCATGCAAGGAGCATACATGTCATTGCTATTACTGAGCCGATTGATATGTCTATTCCCGCCGTAATCAATACTATTGTCATACCTACAGCTGCAATTATGAGTCCGGCGTTACTTATAAACAGGTTTAAAAAAACTTGAGGCTTTCCAAAACCTTTGTCCTGAAATACTAACATGCCGGAAATGTATAACACAAAAAATAATACTATAGTTACAAACAGCAAAAAGTTATTGCCGCTTAATTTGCTCCGCAAACTCTTTATCATTGTGTCACCTTCTCTCCAGCACCACTGATTTTTTGCTTTTGACTAAAATTTTTGAAGAACTTTTTTAATTGCTTTGATTGCAAGGATACAATTATAATTACAACTATAGCTTTATAAACAGGCAGCTGGTCTGCCGATACTCCCATTGAATAAAGCGATGTAGACAACGCCTGTATGGTAACAGCGCCTATAACGCTGCCTGCCAAAGAGAATTTTCCTCCTGCCAGACTGTTACCGCCCAGTGCAACTGCAAGAATTGCATCCATTTCCAAATTCAGTCCCACATTATTTGCGTCAATGGAATAAATTCTGGAAGTGGCTATTGTACCGGCTATTCCTGAGCACAAGCCGCAAAATGCATAGGTTAAAAATATAATTAATGTTGAATTCAAGCCGATTAGTTTGCTGGCTTTTGCATTTATACCAACGCTTTGAACATACATTCCAATTGCTGATTTTTTCAGAAGAAGTGAAGTGAGTAGTACTACTGCCGCAGCTACAAAAATAGGTGTTGGCAATGGTACTCCCGGCAATACGGAACCAAGATACTTGAAGCTCTTAACTTTTATGTAAAGTATGTTTCCCCCAGTAATGAGCTGTGCTATACCACGACCGGCAGTAAAAAGTATCAAGGTTGCTACCATGGGCTGGATTTTCATTTTTGCAACAAGAAAGCCGTTCCAAGCGCCGCAAGCAGTGGCAGCCAGTATTCCTGCCACTACTGCAAGAACATATGGTATATTATATGCATCACCTGTTCCCAATAAGAAACACGTTACCGCACCGGTTACTGCCATTACAGACCCAACTGAAATATCCGTTCCTGCCGAGGATGCCACACACACTGTCATCCCTGCTGCAAGGATGATTAATTCGCTGGAACGGTTTATTATATCTATGAGATACCCGTAAAGTACCCCTTTACTGTTAATGGAAATATTAAAAAAGTCCGGAGTTCTGATTAGGTTCACAACCAATACTGCAAAGAGACACACTAATGGCCAGAACAGCCTGTACTTTGTTACCTTTTTAACTATTTGACTATTCATTAGCATCACCTCCTGCGATAACCTTCATAACCAGCTCCTGAGACAATTCACTTTCGTCAATTTCTCCAACTTTTTTGCCGTCTCGCAGAACTGCCATTCTGTTAACGGTACGAAGCATTTCTTCTATTTCCGAAGAAATAAACATAACCGTCATTCCTTTACTTGCAAAATCAACAATCAGCTTCTGAATCTCCGTTTTTGTACCAACGTCGATACCTCTTGTGGGTTCATCAAGAATTAGAAAGTCAGGCTCCGTCATAAGCCATCTACCCAGTATGACTTTTTGCTGATTACCTCCGCTAAGCTGTTTTATAGGAGTTTCTCGGCTTGCAGTTTTTATCTGAAGCATATTGATAAACTTATCAGTAAGTTCCTCCTGCTCCTTCTTACTTATAAGTTTAAACATACCTCTCTTAGCCTGCAGAGCAAGTATCATATTTTCTCTTACAGATAAATCTGAAATAATTCCTTCTTCTTTTCTGTTTTCAGGGCAAAAAGCCATTCCCGCTTTCATTGAATCTATGGGCGCTTTAAAACTGCACTTTTGCCCATTTACTTCAAGTTCTCCGCAATCCGCTTTATCGGCACCGTATATTACTCTTGCCAATTCTGAACGGCCTGACCCTAAAAGGCCTGCAAGACCAATTACTTCACCTTTTTTGATTTCCAAATCAAAAGGTTTGATAGTTCCGGTATGCCCCAATTCTTTTGCACAGATGAAGCTCTCCCTCGTTGCTTTGATTTCCTGTTCCTTTACTGCTTTTTTTATATGAGCCAAATCATCGAATTCCTTACCCATCATTTTTGCAACCAACTGAACTCTGGGCAGTTTTTCGACCTCATATTCACCTACCAGGCTGCCATTTCGTAGCACCGTAATCTTGTCACATACTGCGTATACCTGTTCAAGAAAGTGTGTTACAAATATTATACCTGTTCCCTGGGACTTTAATTTTCTCATTACCTCAAATAGTTTTTCAACCTCATATTCATCCAAACTTGATGTAGGTTCATCCAATATAAGCACTTTTGAGGTAATGTCCACAGCCCTGGCGATGGCAACCATCTGCTGCATAGCCACCGAATAATTGTCCAGAGATTTTGTAACATCAATATCAATATCAAAATTTAATAAAATCTCTTTTGCTCTTTTATTTATTGCTTTCCAATCAATACGGCCCGCCTTTTTAAGCTCTCTTCCGATAAAAATGTTTTCTGCCACCGAAAGGTTGGGACATAGATTTATCTCCTGGTATACAGTACTGATTCCGTTTGCTTGTGCTTCCTGGGGAGATTTATTAATAACCGGATGATTTATACCGTCTATAAGTATTTGACCTGATTCAAATTCTTCAACACCTGTCAAAACTTTTATCAAAGTACTCTTTCCCGCACCATTTTCGCCCATAAGAGCATGAATCTCACCTGTTCTCAATGTAAAATCAACATTGGACAGTGCTGTTACTCCGGGAAAAGTCTTGCAAATGTTTCTCATTTTAAGAACTTCATAACTTTCATTCCCCACGCATCTTCTCCATCCTTTCCCAATGAATTGCTGCAGTTAATCTTTTAAAAAAACAGGTGTGAAACAGTATTACATTCACACCTGTTTTTTATTTAATTACAACATAAGGATTCAAATTAATATTGACGATTTGGAAGCTCTTTTTCAGCTGTTTCAGCAGGGTAAACTTTTTCATCAACATACTGAATTTTTTCAACTTTGTCTTTATTCATAAGCTTTTTAGCAAGTTCAGCTACTCTTGGTCCGTGTAACGGATTACATTCTACTGATACGTTCATATCTCCGGCCATCATGGATTTGAATGCCGCTTTAACCGCATCAAAAGATACAATTGTCACATCTTTTCCGGGAACCTTTCCTGCAGCTTTAAGAGCATCAATTGCTCCAAATGCCATGTTATCATTCTGTGCTACTACTACATTTATATCTTTATATTGCTTGAGGAAGGATTCCATAACTTCCTGTCCTTTTGCCTGAGTAAATTCTCCGGTTTGTTGTGCCAATACTTTAAAGTTGCTGTATTTCTTTATTGTTTCGCCAAAACCTTTTGTACGGCCTATTTCAGCAGAAGAACCGATAGTTCCCTGAAGCACTACAACATTTTGTGTTTCGGTCTTACCTTTTTCTTTTATGTAGTTTGCCAACCACTCAGCTGCATTTACGCCTTCCTTCTGGAAGTCTGAGCCAACCCAACAGCTAAAGAGTGAATCATCGGAAACCTTTATCATTCTATCTACGATTATTACAGGTATTCCTGCGTTCTTTGCTTCTCCCAATACAGTTTCCCATCCGGTTTCTGTAACAGGTGCTATTGCAATAACATCAACGTCTTGTGATATAAAATCTCTTACTGCTTTAATCTGATTTTCCTGTTTTTGCTGTGCATCTGCAAAAATTAACTTAAAGCCGTTTTTTTCTGATAATGCTGATTTCATGGATGCAGTGTTAGCCACACGCCAGTCGCTTTCAGCTCCAACCTGTGAAAAACCTATCGTAATCAACTTATTGCTGTCTGAACCACTGGCAGCTGTAGATGTTTTAGCTGCCTGAGACGAATCAGAAGCATTTGAATCCGAACCTGCTCCGCAACCTGCCGCCATTACCAATGAGAAACACATTAGCAACGCAATTAACCTTTTCTTCATTTACTATTCCTCCTATAATAAACTTTACTGTCGGTATTTTCCACCAACAACACTATTTTATCAAAGCTGTTTACATATCGAAACAGAATATATTAAGAGTTTTTTATAATTATTTATTAAGTAAATTTTTAATTCAAATAGCCATATTGAAAAGTTGATTTTTTTATTATTTATGTTGAATAATTTATTAAACCAAAATTATATATAATATAACTTAAATAATATATCACGACTGTAATTCCCAAAGCCTTTACCAAATATTGTTACACCCCCGACATTCTGTGAATCAGGCAGTACTGCTATTTTAAAAGTCCAATATTTCTGGCGTATATCCAAAGACGAAAGTGCAGTATCGGAAACCTTTGTTCCATCTATATAAGAACCATCCTGTGTTATACGTATGGATTTATACAAACCGTACTGGCCAACCTGCAAGCTCCACCAATCGGGAGTATATCTTCCACGGCTGTTTCCATAATCTCCGGGGCTGGTCCATTGACCGACCTTTTTTTCATTAAGAAAAAAAGTTATATCCGAGGGCCAATTGCTGTTTATTCCAGGAGCTTCAGAACCAAGCTCCATTGATATTTCCAATTCTTCGGGCTGTTGTACGGATAGTAAGAAATTAGGAATTTTGTATTCTACATAGCCTTCCGTAAACCAGAGTATTCCTGCATTAACTCTGTCCGGCTCCAAAAAATATCTTGGATCATCAAACTCACCTATAACCTTTTCAGGGGTTGCTATTCCACAAGTGGCGGTAACCACAAAATTTGAATAATGGCCTATGGGCATTGAGAATTCGTGATAACTTCTTGTTTTTGCCTGTTTGCTTGGAAACTGGATTTCTAATGAATCTACATCAAGAAAACAGAGTTTCTGTACTGCCCCGTTAATACTTTTTCTTTCAGAGTGAACAATACCGGCTTTTTCCAGCTTTTTTACATGCATTGTCACTATTGCACTGCTAAGCCCAAGTTCTTGGGCAAGCTGTTTTATATTTAAAGCCTCTGTTGCAAGTAAATTAATTATTTTAATTCTCACATTGCTGCTTAAAGCTTCATAAACAGGCAGCCACTTTTCTGATATATCTATCTTCATTTGCATTTTGCTCCTCACTTCAAATTAATACAAGTATAAATTACACATTATAATTTGTAAATATAAAGTCAATAATTTGTATTGACATATAGGAAAATGGAATATACTATATAGTTATTAAGGTAATTATTAAGTAATTAACTTTATTATTAATTACTAATTTAATTTTAATACTAATTGGAGGTCAGCATGAATAACGCAAAAATGATACTTAACAAAGACTATATTGTAGGTGCCGTTGATAAAAGAATTTACGGCTCATTTATAGAGCATTTGGGGAGAGCTGTTTATGGCGGAATATATGAGCCGGGTCACCCAACAGCCGATAAACTGGGTTTTAGACAAGATGTCTCAGATATGATAAAAGAATTACAGGTGCCAATAGTAAGATATCCCGGAGGAAATTTTGTTTCAGGCTATAATTGGGAAGACGGTGTAGGCCCTGTAGATAAAAGACCAAGACGCACAGAATTAGCTTGGGCTACAATTGAGACTAATGAAATTGGAACCAATGAGTTTGCAACATGGGCTAAAGAAGTTGGAACAGAAGTAATGATGGCAGTTAATCTTGGTACAAGAGGGGTTGATGCAGCAAGAAATCTTATTGAATACTGCAACCTTACTCAAGGAACATACTATAGTGATTTGAGAAGGTCTCACGGTTACAGCCAGCCTCACAACATAAAAACCTGGTGTCTCGGAAATGAAATGGATGGTCCTTGGCAGATAGGTACAAAAACTGCGGAGGAATATGGAAGACTTGCCTGCGAAACCGCAAAAGTTATGAAAATGGTAGACCCTACAATTGAATTGGTAGCTTGCGGAAGTTCAGGAAGTGCTATGCCTACATTTGCACAATGGGAAGCTACCGTCCTCGAGCACACATATGAACACGTTGATTATGTTTCACTTCACACATATTACGGAAATCAAGAAGAAAATACTGCAAACTACTTGGCTAAAACTATGGATATGGATGCCTTTATAAAATCCGTTGTTGCAACCTGTGATTATGTAAAAGCAAAAAAACGTAGCAAGAAAAAAATAAACCTCTCCTTTGATGAATGGAATGTATGGTTCCACTCCAATGAGGCAGATAAAAAAATCGACAAATGGTCAATAGCACCGGCTCAGCTTGAAGATGTTTACAATTTCGAGGATGCATTACTGGTTGGAAGTATGCTGATAACTCTGTTAAAAAATGCTGACAGAGTAAAGATGGCTTGCCTTGCACAACTTGTAAATGTTATTGCACCAATAATGACAGAAAACGGCGGAAGTGCTTGGAAGCAGACTATTTACTATCCATACCTCCATACTTCAGTGTTTGGAAGAGGTACTGTTTTAAATACTATTATGAAAGCACCTAAGTTTGACACTAAGGATTTTACTGATGTTTCAGCTATAGATGCAACAGCGGTTATTAATGACAATAACGATGAAATTACGATTTTCGCAGTAAACAGGCATATGGATGACAGTATCACTTTGGATGTTGAACTCAATGGCTTTGGACAGTTTGAGGTTGTTGAACATATAGTTCTTGAGCATGATGATGTAAAAGCAGCTAACACCAAACAAAATCCAAACAACGTTGTTCCTAACAACAAGGGAAATGCAATTGTAGAAGACGGATGCATCAAGGCTTCCTTAAAGAATCTTTCATGGAATGTTATAAGAATGAAAAAAGTAAAATAGAATAAAATCTCTAAGAGGGTTGTTTTAAACCTGTACTTAGAAGTATAAATTGTATCAATGGTAGCTTGGTTAAAGATATTTTACCCGAAACTCTTGTAAATATCTTGGAGCAATCATTGATACAATTTTATATGCTGCTTTACAGCTAAGTTTCATATAATCAAATAAAGCTCTTAAAGTGAGAATCTTCCTATAGTCAAAGGCTTCATCTCCAAATTCAAAATCAAAAATTACTGCTTTTCTCAAACTACATCACCTACTTTTATTTAATATTATTGAAATAGCTTATAAAATTAGTTCTCTGTTTTTCCTCAACAATTATATAATTGATTACAGAAAAATTTTCTACTCTTGAAGGCCCTATAAAAACTATAGTAGACAGTCTTTCTGTAATTGAGCAAAAAGAAAACGTGTTAATAGAAAGACTCATGAATGAAATTTACCATAAATTATAATATACTAAAATGGAGTCACTCCCTCAGCTTGCACTGTTGTTAAATCTAAAAGAGAGGTGTACCAGTATGATTAAAATTGTAATAGCTGATGATATGCAAATGTTTCGCGAAAGTCTCAAATTCATGATAGAAAGCGATAAAGAAATGCAAGTTATCGGTCTTGTATCCAGCGGAAAGGAAGCATTGGATTTTTGCAATAGTAATACTCCCGATATGATTATAATGGATCTTAAAATGCCTGAACTGGATGGGTTTGAAGCTACAAGACTTATTAAGCATATGTATTCGGAAATAAAAATTGTCATTCTCTCAACTTTCAATGACGAAGTCAGTGTAACAAAAGCAGTCAAATATGGGGCAGACGGTTTCATAACAAAAGATATGGGATTATTGGAGCTTCATCATTCAATAAGAAGTATACATATTGGTTTAAGGGTTTTTGAGGATTCCGTTCTGTCAAATATTGTCAGCAAAATAGATACTGTATCTGCCGAGCCGGAAAAAGCTATAGATATTTCTCCAAGGGAGATATCTATAATAAAATTAATTGCGGATGGGAAAAGCTATAAAGAAATCGGCGAAACACTATACCTTGCTGAAGGTACAGTCAGAAATATTGTCTATAAGCTTTTAAGCCAGTTGGATTTAAAAGATAGAATTCAGCTTGCAGTATACGCAGCAAAAAGGAAATTAATCTGATAAAGGTATTTCAACATGTATACTGAATCCAGTCTCTCCACCTGAGCCAAAAGCTATGCTCCCATTTAAATTTTTAACCCTGTTTTCCATACCACTGAGCCCTATACCTTTTAATGGATTACTGCAGCCCTTTCCATCATCAAAAATAAAAAGTACGAGATTATTGTTATTAATATTAAATATAATATTTATAGTTTTTGCATTGCCATGTTTTAATGAATTTGTTAATGCTTCTCGGCAGATATTAAAGACCGTATTTGAAACCTCCTTATCCAGAGGATGAATAGTATTCCCATGCAGAGTAAAATCAACTTTTATTCCTGTCTGTTCAAAGCAGTGAATCATGGATTCTATTGATTCAAATAACGGAGTTCTCTCAAATGACGGCGATGTGAAATTTGAAACTGATAAACGTAGTTCACCAAGTGCCTTCTTGGAAATGTTTAATGCTGTTTCAATTTTTTTGTAGGTTTGTTCGGGTTTTTCCGAAAACGACAGCCTGCATACTTCTAAAAGGGCACCGAGAACTGACAGCGAATGCCCGACAGAATCGTGGATTTCAGATGCAAATTTGTTCCTTTCTTGTGCTATCACAAGTTCTTTTACAACTTTTGCATGTTCCTGAAGTCTTATGTTTGCCTCTAAAAGCCGATTATTCTTTTCATTAAGCTGTTTCGTCAGTAATTTATGTTCTCCTATATCATAGAAAGAGACTACTGCCCCCATAAACTCATTTTTATCAAAAAGCGGTTGATAATTAATCTGAAAATATATTTCAGAAGTCAGAGCCACTTCTCCTTTTATTCCTTCATATCCGCCTTCCCTGATAGCTTTCACTGCCTTTTTGCCATTCTCATCACATAGGCACTTATTCAATAGCTCCCTAGAAAATTCTTTTGCATTTACCTCTTCAATATTGATAAAATTATTAAACATATTATAAAATGCAGTATTCTGACTTGATATTTTACCTTCCAAATCAACTATAATGATACCTTCCCTTAAGTTCCTCATAATTTTTGGTAATGCCATGGGGAGAAGATTTAAAAACTTATACTTTACAGAAGCAATAAAAATGCAAATCATAACTATCAAAAAAACACTGGGAGCAATATCAATATCATTATAAATTAAATATATTCCTGATAAATAATACGCGATTATAATAATTTGGGAAAATAACGTTCCTCCTACAATAATGAAGGAACGTTTCCTTATATAGCTTCTGCTGCGCATTCCATGTACCCAAATAAAATAACACCCTGCAAATATATAAACATATTGCAGAATCATATGAACCCAGAACCCCCATTTGTAGCCTGCTACTCTAAGTCTGGCATAATCATATGCCAAAAAAGCTCCGTGATATTTATTAGTAATGCTTATAATATACATAATCAAAGAAGGAACTACTAAAAAAAAGATGTTTACCATTCTCCATTTATTGTTTCGAATTATTCTGCTATTTGTATAATAAAAACTGAAAACAAGCCATATAGGCCCCATTGCGAAAGCTGAAATATTTTTAATCCAATATAAGTACTCACCGAATGGTGCAAGACCCCATTTCACTGTGAAAATTATTCCTACAGACCAATTAAGCCAGAACAGAGACAATGTAATATAACTTTTTTCAATGGCATTTTTATTTTTCCTCAGTAATAATGCAATTATTGTAATAAATGAAACTATTGCATTTGTACCCGGAAGAATGTACCTCATCCACATGGCATGATAACCCTTTCATTTCACAGACTCAAGTTAATCCTAACACATTATTATGTATATAACACTTAAAGAATCCGCCGTAGGCCTATTTAAAAGGGCTTTTCAGCGGATTCTTAACTGATTTTAATTCAAATAGGTATTTAGAAAATCCAGTATCTTACTTTCGTATAAAGTCTTATCTTCTGTTAAATCACCGTTACAGTGACCGGATTGAGGCAGAATAATTTTGTCTTTAGGCGCATTTGCCGAATTGTACAGTACTTCTACATCCTCTACCGGAACCGAAGTATCATTCAGCCCCTGTATAAATAAAACTGGAATATTTATGCTGCTTAAAGCATTTGTAAATATTGATGGAAAAAAGTCTATACCTAATGACGCAGAGCCCTGTCCGAATTTATCTTCGTAAATATTCAAAAAATCCTGTCCTATTCTTTCCCATGTAAAATATTCTGAATACGTGGGTATATTTTGTGTTGCTCCATCCGATATAAGAACTTTTACATCGCTTCTGAGCGCGGTTTCCATCAGAGCTTTATTTGCACCATAAGAAAATCCATAAATGCCTATTTTGCTTTTATCTACATCATATCTTCCTTTTAAATAATCTATAGAACAACCAATATCGTCCAAATCATTTTTCATTAGCCCTATGTATTTTTCAGGAGTAGTATGATAATTCCAGCTTCTTGAATTATATACCAGAATCTGATAACTATTGTCAAGAAGGAATTTTAATTTAGGTACCTCCCACAATGCTGTACTCCCACGGCCATGAAGCATGATTATTGTTCCCTTTGGACAGGAAACAGGGAAGAAAATACCTTTAAGCTTGATACCATCCTTTGTCGGTATTTCCACATTCTCATATCTGGCTTGAATGTACTTCTCAACAGGGTTCTTTTCAATAATCTCGTAGCCTATCCTGAAGGGTTCATCTGATTCAAAGCTCGTAGTAGCTGTAACCATTCCATCTGCCCAGGACTTTTGAAAAGCAGTACCTTGCATAATTCCAAGATAATTTTGCCACTCAAGATCCTTTTTTGCCAATTCATCGTAAATATCCGTTACGGAATAATTAGTAGGGTCTGAAATATTTTGTCCGTTTGTACCCAAAAAACCAAAAGATAATTTTCCTCCCGGTGGAATAATTTGATTATATGCTTCACTCCTGATAATATAGTGTCCGCCCTCATTTCTTTCCAGTCTTGCATTCCAAATCTGTGAGATAATTTTATCCCAGTCAAACTCAATCTTCCATTGATCAAGCTCCTTGTTGCTTTTGTTCACAATTTCGATTTGCCCTTGAAATGCAGAATCCCACTCAGACATGGTTGTATACTTCACTTCATAGTCTGAATCTGCATATACCACAGGCACAAGCAATGTTAATAGTAGTGTAATCACTAAAATAAAACAAACTACCTTTCCAGTCACCATCTTTTTCATAACATCATTCTCCTTCCAAATAGTTTTGAAAATATGTTTTTCAGGAATTTATTACATATTCTTCTAATTGGATTATACGATTTTGTTAATCATTCTCGCAATGACAGTAAGTCACTATGTTTTTATATAGTAATCACAAAAACTATACAAGTAGTGGAAGTTTCTTTTTATTTATTTTCCTATGCTGCTATATACAGCGATTGCATCCGTTATATTAAACTGTTCCGAGTGACTGTCTCCCTTTGCACCGGCTGTAACAAAAACATATTCTTGAGTACCCACTTTGGAGAGACTTGCAAGACACAACCCAGCTGCACTGGTATATCCCGTTTTTCCTCCTAGAATTTCACCACCAGTAATTTTTTTGTTGTTGAGTTTTTCAAACATGGTGCTGTTAAAGGTTATCCCATCAGTATGCTTATTAGTAGGTTTTGTGGAATAGCGAGCTGAAGTAAAAATCTCCCGGAAAGTATCATTTTTCAAAGAATAACTCAGAAGAATAGCCAAATCCGCTACTGTTGTGTAGTGGTTTTCATTCTGAAGTCCGGTCACATTTTCAAAATGGGTATTTTTCATACCAAGTTTTGCAGCCTTTTCATTCATCATTTTTACGAAATTCTGCTGTGAACCCGCAACCTTATTTGCAAGTCCGACACAGCACTCAGCACCGCTTGGCAATAATACTCCATATAGCAAATCTAATGCTCTCACCTGCTCACCGGGTTGAAAACCTGCCATTGATGCATCTGCTTCATACAGCCCCCGGAACGTAGAATTTGTAAGTTTAATTTCTTCCTTAAGATCATGTATATTTTCCAGAGCAACAATTGCTGTCATTATTTTAGTTAAAGAAGCAGGATAAATTTTTACTCCGCTATTTTTATCCAGAAGTGTAGTGTGATCTTTTAAACGAATCAGAATAGCGTTAGGACTGTTCAGCTTGTCCAAAGCTATAGAGACAGTTGGATTTGGTTCTATCTTGTAAACAAAAACAGCAATAACCGCCATCATCATAAGTACAACCAATATACACATTCCTGATTTTTTCTTTTTCCCTTTTCGTTCCATAATAAAACAACCCCTTATACTGTGTTAATATAATTTAACCACAGTATAAGGAGCCAAGTTTGAATTATATCTTATGAACTTCTTAATATTTTCTTATTTACCTAAATCATTTTTGATAGCATTATACCAAACATCCGCCATCTTGTTATAGCCATTTTGGTTACAATGAACTCCATCAGCTAAATCGGATGTAGTAACTGCACTGTACATATCAACAACAAACACCGGCTTTCCTTGACTAGCCTTGTTTTGGACAACTTGAGCCACTTGATTGTTATAGTTCCTGACATCTGCATAGCTTATAGGAATAACTTTAGCAACATAGAGCTTGCCATCACTTGGTAATTTAGCACATATCTTGTCAATTAACGAACTTAACCTGTTAGGTGCATTATTCAAATCATATTTTTGTGAGATATCATTTGTACCTATGTGTAATAAAACAATTTTGGGTTTATATGTAGTCATCCATCCATTGATGTTAGAATCAATCTGATCAATACGCCAACCGGAGTGGCCTTCATGGTTCTTATCACCAAGTTGGCTGGGACCGTTTGACATAGAGCCTACAAAATCAACTTTTTGTCCGGCATTTGTTATATTACTCCATAGCTTTATTCTGTAAGCTCCCGGTACAGTTATACCGTCAGTTATTGAATCTCCCAAAGGCATTATAACAGTAGTAATGTTTGAAGGCGGATTTTTAGGAAACTTTGTAATGAGTCCTAAAATATATTGCTTTAATAAGGATAAATCCAATGCTGTTATTTTTGCATCACCATCAAGGTCAGCAGCATATAAATCATCCTGAACAGGTAGGTCTGTAACGGTACCAATTAAGAATTGCTTCATTAGAGAATAATCAAGTGCATCAATCGCACCATCTCCGTTCAGATCACCGATAAGTGCTGCTGCCGCTGCAGTTACGGCTTGTGAAGTGGTTTGGTTATCCTGATTAGCACTAGAAACTGAACTTACACAAAGACAAATACTTACCACCATTACTAATGATAACAGTCTTTTTCTTAAACTATACATTGTTTTTCCTCCTTTGAACAGTTCTTATCTTAATAGATTAAGAACTTTTAATAAGACTTTTTATCAACACTAATTTAATTATAGTCTGTAAATGTTTTACATTTCAATGTAAATCTTTTTGGCATTAGTAATATAAATTTTGGAGTTTTATTACAGTAATATTTTTTACAAACACCATAAAAACTGCCAGCAGATTATTTCTACTGGCAGTTTTTATGGCACTTCAATGTGCATTTTTATCTGTTACCTTTGATCACTGATTGTAGCAACACTATTACTGTTTACTAATTCGGTCAACGGATCGTAAGGAGCCCCCGTAGGTGTGCCGACAAGTAATGCAATATCAACTGCATTCTCCGGATTACCCCACGAATTCCCTGAAATAACAAAGATCGCACCATCAACAACAAATCCACGTGTGTTGTAAACAATATTATTAATAATATAACCTGTAGAATTAGGATTCAAATATGCAGGTTGTCTGAGAGAGTAAAAGATGTTTTCTTCAACAATCAAATTTGTTACATTTGATTGCGTTACAAATCCACGATTTACTACCCAGTCAGTAGACGGCCCTGCTTGAGGCGGTCCATAAATCACATTGTCAGCAAGTTTATGATTTGCTCCTGCAAGTTGAATAAATTCAACTGCATATGCAGCATTACTGGTAATAGTCAAGCCATCAATAGTAATACCGCTTCCAGTAACAAGAAAAGCTATTACTGCAGCTTGCAATACAATAAGCGTATCGGGATATCCCTGCAATGTCACACCTGTTTTATTTACTGTCACTGTAGACGTAATGGGATAAGTCCCTCCCAGTACGTGTACAGTTCCTGTAGGAGATACAGCGTCCAAGCCTTCCTGTATAGTTCCAAAAGGACTCGCCTGTGTACCGTCTCCTCCTACTGCACCTGCTTGCACGTAAACCTCAAAAGGATTAGGCTCTACCGTACCAGTTGGTCCGGTTGGTCCCGCGGGTCCTGTGGCTCCCGTTGGGCCTGTCGGGCCTGCAGGGCCTGTGGCTCCAGTTGCTCCTGTTGCGCCCGTTGGACCTGTGGCTCCGGTAACTCCTGCTCCTGTCGGGCCTGCGGGGCCTGTGGCTCCAGTTGCTCCTGTTGCACCCGTTGGACCTGTGGCTCCGGTAACTCCTGCTCCTGTCGGGCCTGCGGGGCCTGTGGCTCCAGTTGCTCCTGTTGCTCCCGTTGGCCCTGTTGGTCCTGTCGGGCCTATTGGGCCTGTTGGTCCTGTCGGGCCTGTCGGGCCTGTCGGGCCAACTGGAGGTGTACCTCCGCTAATCAAAGATACATCATCTACAACTACATTAGCTGTGCCTGCCTCAGCCTGCTTACTGATTGAAACTATAGCCTGTGTTGTCCCGGCAGGGGCGGGCACAGTTACCCCTGTGAATTCCTGCCAATTACCCAGAGCCGCATCTGGAAGAGTTCCTGCCGGAATGCTTATTACCAAACCTAGTCCTAGATAGCTAAAAGAAGCATTGAAATATGAAATGGTAATTGTTGTAAGCGGATTAGGTTGGGCTCCTACCTTTCCAAGATATGCAGAAAAATCACAGCTATCGCTAAAAGTTCCTTGTATAATTTGATATATTACCGAAATTCCGTCTTGAAGCAACGCAGAAAAATTTCCGGAGTGCTTATACAGAGAAGTAATACTTGCATTGTCTACAAGCCAAGGAGGAAATGAGCCAGTCTCAAAACCGCCATTTACGATTAATTCAATCAATTTTTAAATTCACCTCCTAAAATTATGGATAGAGCATACTGATAAATGCGTAAGCTCATAAACATTATATGAGTGATGGTTAACTTATGTACGTATACTAAGTTAATATTAATATACTTTATGTAATGCTAGAAATTTGAGTATGTTGGTAACGCAACATAAAACAAGACACAAAAAGCCTTCTTTTTAAGAAAAACTCTTGTGTCTCGAATTTGGATTATTTAAGGTATATTACTTTTGAGTTTTCATAAATGCCTCTGCTATTTTTACTGTTTCATTCATAGACATTGGTTTGTCGTCTAAGGTTACAATCGTATAGGTAGAACCTTTAGTTGTCCAAAATAATGCATTTGCTGTTCCCTTTCCCACAGGTTTATTGGTCATGTCTTTGCCCTTGTAATCAGTAAATGATTCAACTATCCATTGTGCATTTATATTCCCCACTTTTGTTTGTACAACTTTTGAAATATCATGATTATTTGAAAATACTTTAACAGAGGTATCCATGACAGCAATATTAAAAATGTTTCCTTTACCGTTTCTGTAAGTACACGAAACACTTCTGTATGGCAGATATTCATGAAGACTTTTAAAAGCATTTTCATCATTAATAGCATTTTCAACAACATCTTTTAATGTGTCAAAGGTTTCATAACTTAGTGTCTTATTAAAAGCAACTACCTCAGCTTTTTTCTGTAAATCTAAATCTTTATAAAATTTTTCAGGAATACGAATCTTGATTCCCAGTTTTTCAGATAGCTCTTTATCATTTAAAGAGGTAGCTTTGCTAATACTGGGATTAATTAAAACCTCGTTAGCAGGCCTTTCAATAATATTATTGTCTTTATCCATAATGAATACTGTTTTAATATTACTAATAAATCCTACAGCTATGGCCCTTACATTATCAGACGCGGCAAATGTTACAACTATTAAAACAAAAGCTATAACTGCAGCCGCAGCATATTTTTTAAAACCGGTATAAAGGTTTTTTTCCTTTTTTCGCTTATTAACTTCTAAAAGAATTTCCTGAATACTATTCTCAGATACTTCTATCTCATTAGCTGTGTCATTTATATTTTTTTTAATTATATTATCGAATAATTGATTATTATTCATCTGTATCGCTCCTCTCTTTTACAATATATTAAATCCCTCTTCTTGATTATCATAAAATACACCATTGAGCTCCCCATAAAGCTTTTTTCTTGCATTATGGAGTCTGGATTTTACAGTTCCTGAAAAGCACCCCAGCACCTTGGCTATCTCTTCAACTGTCATATCATTATAGTAATATAATATAGCAACTGTTTTCAGTGGCAAACTCAGTTTGTCCAGAGCATTCCTTACTTCCATTCTAGTCTCACTTTTGTGTAGTCCGCTATCAGAGCCGGATTCTGCACTAAAGTCCTCAATATTTCTATCACCAACAGAAATAACTTGATTGTGTTTTTTTACCATCCTACGACCGGTCCTTAGTAAAATCTTATAAAACCATACATCAAAGGCTTCCGGTGCTTGTAATTTTTTTATACACAGGAAGCATTGAATAAATGCTTCCTGTACAATATCTTCTGCGATACCTTTATGGCCTGAAATAAGATAAGCCGTGCCAAGGGCGTTCTTACCATACAAACTGTATATCTGGCTAAAACCGGCTGCATCACCACGCTGACATCGCTCAATAAGTTCTTTATCTTCCACAAGCATTCCCCTTTCTACATTAATAGGAGCTCCTTTATAATAAGAGTGTAAATTGTACCATGAAAGGTTCACTGTATGCCAAAATTTATTAAAAACATCTCAAGTAAACAGAAGTACCTTTATTATTTTTTAATTCTACTATAACAATCCAGTATATGGAATTAAGCATACCTTTTCTTTTACGTAAAAATCAAATCATAATAGAGAAAAGCGGCGATATTCTTTACACAATATGTAATTTGAGCAATTTAATAACAAAATTGGCAGTTAACAAAAACCCATTTAAGTAATATACTTTTATATGTAAATATTTGTATTTTAAATATATTTTAAATTCAAATATTTATAATTACATATTTAATAATTTGCAAAAGGAGTGACAAAAATGTACACATCACAGTTTTTTTCAGATTTCAAAAAAAACTTAGAGGGCCAGTACGAAGATTGTCCGGGATACAGGTTGTTGAGTCAAAACCAGTCCTTTAATCCATATAATGATTTGTTATGCGAAGATGATATAAAAAGAGTTCCGTTTGTAGCTACAACACTTTTTAAAAAATCGAATATGCTATTCAAAGATTTGCTAAGGGTAAAGCCTGATGAGGTTGATAAATGGACTATTTCCAGCAGTACTTCAGGTGATCCAAGTATCGTTGGAAGAATTGAGTCTGATATTACTCAATTAAGAAAATTTGTGGAACTTCAAAATGATATTTTTCGTCCAAATGGAGGCTATGATTGCGTATTTTACCCGCATCCTCATGAGATGAACAGCTATGCCAGTCAGTTAATATTCGGCAAACCTACAGAATCTTATATCGGCAATGTAATGAGTGTCTTCAATTTTAGCAAAAACACAAACTTTTTACTGAAGTTAGTAGATAATGACTTTGTTTTAGACATTAACACCTTTATAGATTTTATTAATCGTCATAATGACCAAAATGACGATTTGTCCATAAGAGGCTCTACTCTTTTACTATATAATACAGTGGAACAGATTAAAAACGAAATCTCCCCCGTAAGGCTTGGAAAAAATGCAATCGTTCATACCGGTGGAGGAGGCTGGGATGGCAAAAAAGGTAATATTTCTTCCGAAAAAGAAATTGAACGGTTCAGATTTGTTGAGGAAATTTCTCAATTTCTTGGGATTCCTGAAGAAAACTTTATTGATACATATTCTTTTACTGAAAATAGTACTCCAATAACCGGACATTATTCTAAGGAGTTCAAAGACTACTATTTTCATGTGCCCGAATGGATAAAAATAATAATAAGAGACCCCAAAACTCTTGAACCTTTAGAACATAAAGGAGCCAAGGGTTTTATACAGGTTTTGAATGCTTACGGTACAAACGCATACGCAGGAGCTTCTGTACTTGTAGATGATATGGCTGAAATTATTTCAACAGATTGCTGTCCTGAATGCGGACAAAAATGTATGACTCTCAGCATCACAGGAAGGGTAAAAGGCTCTGAAGCAAAAGGGTGCGGAGCTACATTAAGTGTGAGGAGTGACGTAGCATGAGAATTGAATACTCAACCGGAAGCAATATTATTAATAAGAAGGTAAACGGACTTGAGCTGGAATTGGTTTGTGCGAACAAAGCTGAACTGAGTGAAGAAATATCCCGGCTGAATAATAATAAAAAGAAAGCTCATGGTATATCCCTTGATAAAACCATTGATTTATTGGACAAATGTGCAAAACTGTGGCTAAACGATAATTACATGGCACAACATCTGGATATTATGTCTAAAATAGTAAACCAAAGTCCGGAGCTTGTCAAAAGTGAGCTTATGGGCTCCTTTTCAATGCTTCTGAGAGAAAATATTGAAAAAATGATAAAGGAAGAGCTTTGCTTTCCGGAAATTCTCGACAGTTGGGTGAAGACAGGTTACGGCTATGTAAAAAGGCAGCCTAGAGGAACTGTTTTTCACAATATTTCAGGAAACGCTTTCGTAGTAATTCCGGTCAGTATGTCAATGGGGCTTCTGTCAAAAAACTGCAATCTGGTAAAAGTATCAGGAGACGAACCGTATTTTGCATATGCATTTTACAAAAGCTTATGTGAAATAGATGCGAGCATTTCTGACAGACTGTCTGTGGTTTATTTTGACAGCAGTCAGCCGGACATATATGAAACGGTAATAAAAGACTGCAATAACGTAATCCATTGGGGTGGTGAGGAATCTAGAAAAAGCATTGCAGAAATCTGTGCAAAATACGGTGTGGATCTTATTTCACATGGTGCCAAGATTAGCTTCGAGGTTATTGATGAGATGGAAGATATTCAAAAAACCGCACAGAATGTTGCAACAGATATGGTAATGTGGGAGCAAAAAGCCTGCCTTTCCCCTCGAATTGTTTTTGTTAACAAAAATCTGGATGTTGTGGAATTCTCACAGTCCCTTGCAGGGGCACTGAATAATATGGCATCTGTTTTTCCAAAAGCTTATATGACCTCCTGGAATTCCATAAAAACCATACAAGACAGGCAGTATTGCACGCTGAAGTATGGTTTGAAAAACAAAGTTGAAATGTTTTCTTCGTTCAACGCCGACTACACAGTTATACTTAATAACGGAATGCCTGATAAAGAAGACATGGACAAATGTTTTTACAGATTTGTGTTCGTTTGCCCGTATGAAGATATAACCGAGGTTTATAAGTATGTAGAATTCAATATCAAGGACTATTTACAAACGATGGGATACAGCGGAAACAATGAGGAATTTATTGAAGACATGGCCAGGCTGGGTGTAAGTATTATTACAAGTCCCGGTGAAATGTCAATGCATCGTCCCGGAACTTCACATGACGGTATTTTCAATTTACAGGAACTTACATATGCAGTAAGCCGACAGTTATAAAAATATCATTAAGAAACAGGTGATTTACTATGGATATAAATGGTAAAAAAATAATTTTAACCGGTGCTTCCTCCGGTATAGGAAAGGAAGTATTAAAGGAACTTTCAAAATATGACGCAGACATAATCGCAGTAGCCAGAAATGTAAATAACATACCTAAATTTAGCAATAGAATCATTACTTATTCATGTGATGTTTCAAACAAAGAAAATATTGATATGCTGTTTGAGTATGCAACCAAAACCTTTGGAAAAGTGGATATTTTTATTGCCAATGCAGGATTTGCCTACTGTGAAGATATACAGGAGGCGGATTGGGAGCATATCGAAAAAATATATCTGACAAATGTGGTTTCACCCATCTATTCACTGGAAAAAATGAAGGTCATGAATGAGGGCAGAAAGTATTCGGTTTTAATTACCTGTTCAGCTGTCAGCAAAGTTGCTTTGCCGGGGTATTCACTGTACTGCTCCACTAAAGCAGCTGTACATTCCTTTGGTGACGTTTATAGATATGAAGAAAATGACAAGGGGCATCTTTCACTTGTTTACCCTATTGCCACCGATACCAACTTTTTCAAAAACGCCGGCAATAAAGCTCCTGTCCCATGGCCTGTTCAATCTACCGACAAAGTGGCTAAAGCAATGGTTAAGGGAATCCTCAAAGATAAAAGATTTATTTACCCCTCAAAGTTGTTTACAGTTTTGAATGTACTGAACAGGTTTTTTCCATTCTTATATCATTTTTATGCTCTGCGTAATTCTTCAAAGTTTAAAAAATGGCTTGGAGCGGAGTATCAATAAATAGGTTAAATCTTAGTATTTTCATTCTGACTAAATCAGGGCTATCCTGCCGGACATAAACCATATAGCTTATATCTCCGGCAGGATAGCCCTGTACTTCTGTTCAAATATATAATTATTTTATCCTATAAGTTATCTCCAAAATCCGCTTTAAACTTTGCAACCAGTTCAGTCTGCCAATCTGAAGCTGTTGCCAGTTTACCAAAGAAGAAACGTAATATTGGGGGTTCTTCCACAAAGGTTAGGCCACCAACCAATTTACGGTTTTCATATAGCCAGCGAATACGATCAATAGCATAATTGACTTGTGAAAGAGTAAATACGCGTCTGGGCATTGCCAGTCGTAAAAGTTCCATGTTAGAGAATGTTTCATTTCCATTTTCATCTCTCTGCTCCGAAACTGTTCCTCTCTCCATTCCACGCACACCACTCACTAAATAAAGTGCCGAAGCAAGCGCGCCTGCAGGATATTGGCTTTGAGGAACATGTGAAAGAAATTCCATGGCATTTATATGACATCCCAAACCACCTGCCGGAGTTACCACGGGTACACCATGCTTTTTAAGTTCATTAACCATGTATTCAATAAACTGAGGTCCTTGATTAATCATATTCTCATCCATTGTTTCATCAAGACCTACTACTATCGCTTCCATTTCACGAACAGACATACCTCCATAGGTTAAAAAACCCTCATAAAGCGTTACCAGCTCACGGAGTTTTAAATATACAGCTTTATCATTAGTGCAAATCCCACCCCCACGTGCACATCCAAGCTTACGTGCAGAAAAATAAATTACGTCGGACAAATCTGCCATTGCACGGGTGATTTCTCTTATACTCATATTTTTGCAGACTTCTTCACGGGTTTTAATAAAATGCAGATTGTCTGCTAATAGGCTTGCATCCAATATTAACATAATGTCAAAATCTTTACAGACAGTATGTACTTCCTTCATATTTTGAAGTGAGAAAGGCTGTCCTCCTATCAGATTTGTACCTGCTTCCAAACGAACAAAGGCAATTTTTTCAGCGCCGTGTTTGGTAATTAATGCTTTCAGCTTTTCAACATTCATATTGCCTTTAAAAGGATATTCGCTGGTAATATTTAAACCTTCATCAATAATTATTTCTTCTACTGTACCACCATTTAAATAAACATGAGCTTTTGATGTCGTAAAGTGATAATTCATAGGAATTACGGAACCTTGCTTCACAAATGCCTGAGAAAGAATATTTTCACATGCTCTTCCCTGATGTGCAGGAAGAAAATATTTTTTACCAAAGATTTCTGTTATTTTGTTTTCCAGTTTTGTAAAAGTCTCAGAACCGGCATAACTATCATCGGCCTCCATCATGGCCGCCAACTGCTTATCACTCATTGCATTTACTCCGCTGTCAGTAAGCATGTCCATAAAAACATCACGGTTTTTTAATAAGAACGTGTTATTTCCTGCTTCTTTAATAGCTTCCAAGCGACGTTCAATAGATACTAAATTCAGTTTCTGGACAATTCGTACCTTATGCATTTCTAAAGGTACATTTCCACCGTAATAAAACTTTACATTAGACATTCACTAATCACTCCTGTTTATTATTTTATAAACCTTTTTAGCTGATATTATGATTTATAACGCAGAAGTAAAAAATAAATCATTTGAGAGCAAAATACCCTATACATAGGATATTTCGAAAGAAAAGTTCTCTTTATTTTCATTTATAATCATGTACGAACGAAAAGCCTAAAAATAGATACTTTCGCTATGTGTTATATAAAATAACAACGAAGTATAATTAGTAGTCAATTCATATGAACATAATTTACTAAAAACTTGGAGTTTAACTTAAATGACTTTTTCTACCGTGCTACCATACTACCATGCTACTTGTATATTTTATAATAAATTTGAAAAATATTCAATATTGTCTGTTTTTTTGCAATTGAAGGCTGATTTTACTTTAAAACTTGTGATTACGGTTAGAAACAGACATAAAGCAAGGTGCAAAGAACTCCATAATTGGGAAGCCTTTTACACCTTGCTTTTCATTGAATTACAATATTCGAAGGTTTACTGGGAAACGACCATATTACCCTTGAAAAATCAAATATTGGAAATGGAATGGGGTATGTCTTTTTAATTAAGCTGTTACTTAAAATACTCTTCTATCAATTTTTCAATACCTGTTTGCAGCTCAAGTTTTTCATTAAATAACTCGGCTAACTTTTCATAGTTATGGCTATATTCAACAATTTCTGCTTCAACAAATTTCAACTTTTCTTCTAGTGCCTCTATTCTCATTTCTAAATTTTGTTTGCTGCATGGATTATTAATGATTTTAGGTGCTTTTTCTTTTTTAACTTTATTTTTACCCTCGGCAGCCTTATTAATTGTTAATTCATTTTTTATCTGTAACGATTTTCCTTTATAGTATTCATAATTGCCACCATAAGAAACAAGAGCTCCGTTGCATAATTCAACCACTCTACTTGCTATATTATTTATAAAATATCTATCGTGAGATACAACCACAAGAGTACCTTTAAATTCTTTCAAATAGTCCTCTAATTCCTCTCTAGAATCAATGTCCAAGTGATTTGTGGGTTCGTCTAAAATCAGTAAGTTCACTTCGCTATACATAAGTATGGCTATCTTGAGCCTGCTTCTTTCTCCCCCAGATAACGCTCCAACCTTTTTAAATACCATTTCACCGTAGAATAGATATTTAGCAAGGAATTCTCTTGCCTTTTCTTCATTTATAGCTATATCTTCTCTAAAGCATTCTAATATTGTCTTATTCTCATCCTCAAAGTTTATTGTCTGAGGCAGATAGCCAAGCTTTACCGATGCTCCCAAGGAGGCTGTCCCCTTATCCGCCACTTCAATTCCCAGTAGAATTTTCATCAGGGTTGACTTTCCGCACCCGTTTGCACCTATTAATGCCACAGCCTCACCATATTTTATAAATAGCTCGGAGTCTCTAAGAAGAGCTTTTTCACCATAGCTTTTACATAGCTTCTTAATTGTAACAACATCGTTTCCTGACCTGTTTGCAGTATTTAAACTAATTTTAATGCTATCTTTTTCTAGAACAGGCTTATCTACTCTTTCAACCTTATTTAAATGCTTTTGCATACTGGCTGCCCTTCTGAAAAACTTGTTATTTCCCCCCCTCATTCCCCAATCTCTTAATTGAGCAATAGCCTTTTCCGTAGTTTTAATCTTTTTTTGCTGTTCTAAAAATAAATCCATCTGTAGTTGTAATTGCTTTTCCTTCTCTTCTACAAAAGCCGAATAGTTACCATTATAACTTTTAGAGGTCATGTTCTCTATCTCAATAATCTTTGTAACCACATTATCCAAAAAGTATCTGTCATGCGAAACTATTATTACTATCCCTCTGTAAGCTTTCAGATATGCCTCAAGCCATTCCATCGTATCTAAATCCAAATGATTGGAGGGCTCATCCAGCAGTAATATTTCAGGATTTTGTAGTAACATTTTCCCAAGAATAACTGTAGTTTTTTCTCCTCCGCTTAATTGTGAAAACAATTTTTCTTTAAACTCATCATTAATCTTGAGTCCTGTACAAACTTTGCTCAGCTTTTCTTCTTTTTCGTATCCGCCAAGGCTTTCATAATTAGCCTGAAGACTGGAATAACTATTTAGAAGTCTTTCAATATTAGCTTTATCAGCTGATGCAAGCTGTTTCTCAATTAATACCAGTTCTTTGTGAAGACCATCTGTCTTTTCAAAGGCTATATTTAATACGTCTATAACCCTAATGCTATTCGGATAAATAGGCATTTGCTCAAGATATCCTAATGTTGCACCTTTTTTTATAGATAACATGCCCGCATCATAACCTTCTAAGCCCATAATTATTTTTAACAGGGTACTTTTACCGCAGCCGTTACTGCCTACAATTCCTACTTTTTCAGAGGTATGTATCTCAAAAGTTATATCCTTTAAAACCATGTTTGCTCCATAATACTTTTGTAATCTATTTATTGCTAATTCAATCATTTTTATCTCCATTTCGGGAGAGGTGAAATTATTTACCCCTCCATTTTTATTTTTATTTTTCTAGTCTGACACCTCTAAAACTCGCTCTTTTACAATTGCCCCCGAATTATCTTCTTTATGTTTTCTAAGCTTTAGCAACAGGTAAATAATTACCGGAATATACAGCAAGGCAATAATTCCAAATGTTACTGTAAAGCCCCTCTTTTGCGCTATTAATCCGAATAAAGGAAATACCCCTATCATAAATGCACTAAAGCATAAACTATCAAATGATAATATTGTTGACCGGTACTCTGAGGGTATCCTGGCATTTATATAATCACTAAATATGGAAAAGGCCAGCCCTCCAGTCATAGATGTTAAAACAAAGAATACTATCGATAAGTGCTGCATAAAGGCCATTCCTGTTAATGCCAGTATATTTAATACAGATATGCTTATTAAAGTTCCTTTCAACTTAAAAAGTTTTTCAAATTTATAGGCATTCTTAGAGCTTATTGCTTCAATAAGGCTTCCCAGAGCGCATATTATGGCAATTGTGGTTTTTGAATATCCCATATCTGAAAAATACTTCTGGCTGTAAAAATATACTGTAGCTTGAAGACTTCCAATCAATGAAGAAAACAATATTAAGTAAAACACTATTTTCCGAACCTTAAGAACTTTCAGGCTTGTTATTAGTTGGTGTATTAGTACATTCCCTTGTTGTTTTTCTTTATCTTTTTCAATAGGTGGCTCACTAAAGCTAAAAGCTACTATTAAAGCTAATATTTTATAATTGTTCCAAATACATAGGCATACAAAAACTTTTCATCTGCTAATATTCCTCCCAGAAGAACCGCAATACCTTGTGCAATTGACATAACAAAAGCAAGATTGCCCCAAATTCTTTTATAATTATTCTCTTCACCTACTTCTTTTAAGCTATCATAAACCAATGCTTCTGCTGAACCGGAGTTTAGATTCATAGCTGCCGAGCTTAAAGTAAATGCAATAGCAAAGATCCAAAAGCCAGATGACGTTATCATCAAAATGCAAGCTATTACACTTACAATTCTTCCGGCAATGACACTAAACTTCTTTCCATATATATCTGCTATTGCACCGGTCGGTAATTCAAAAAGTAAACCCGTTATATGATAAATAGCTTCCAAAAATCCTATTTCCGCCAAAGACATGCCCTTAAATGCCAGATACAAAACCCATATAGCTGAAGTAATATTTAATTGTAGTAAAAAGCTATAAACATAACTTATGGATATATTTCTTTTTAATTTATTATTAATATTCATACCGATTCATCCTCCAAATTAACTTTAATATTTGATAAATTTTTAAACAAAAATAAGCCCACTGTTTACCGCTATTTTAATAGTTAACTATTAAAGAAGCTAAACAATAAAAGGCTTATGGAGTGTGTGCATCTTTATATACAAAATAAAAGACTCAAAGCATAAAACCTTGAGTCTAAAAAATCTTGATTTATTAGCAATACATTTCTAAATAAATAAAATATGCTAACCGAAAGATATAGAGTCATGGATTATACAATCGTCAGTAATTATTCTAAAAAAGGACGCACTTCTCCCTTTAATAACTGACATTGCACTTTTTGAAACGGCACTACTGAATTTCCACTTAATATCTAAGGAAACTGTGACAGTATTAACTGCATAAACCATTATCTACCCTCCCTTTTACATATTTATTATATTCTACATTGAATTTTAATAAATTACAATGGTTTTTATTTAGTATATTGCAAACCATCTATTTTAAATAATTATTTATTAATTTAACACAAAAAGGCTACATTTTTAGTACGATTTAAAATCGTAGATTATGGGAATGATACATAAAAATCTTAAAACAGGAGTTAATTAATATGATTATAAATAGTCTGGAAAAATATGGAGCTGAGAAACTTAGCCAATTAAAGAAAGTGATGCTTCATAGTCCTGAGTATTCAATCAGAAGGGTAAAGGAGACAAATCTGGATTTTTACCTTTTTGATAAGGTACCAGACTACGATCGTTTTATTGACGAACACTATGCCTATCGAAAGCTTTTGACAGATAACGGAGTGGAAGTTTATGAACTATCAAACCTAATAGTAAATAACCGCGAGTTAATGTCCTACCTTCCCAACCTTCCATACTTGAACGATTCCTCAGTCATAACAAGCAAAGGGGCAATTATATCAACAATGTGCCCTGGTGGACGGCAATACGAAGAAATAGTTGTTAGGGAGGCACTGACAGCTCTTGGTATTCCTATCCTGCATGACTGCGGCCCAGGTGAACAGTTTGAGGGCTTGATTACCTTGTCCCCAAATACTCTCTTCGTAGCAGATACAGAACGACATAGCAAAGAATCGGTTGAGCGCTTTTTCATTTTTGCCCTGCAGCACTTTCAGAATATAGTTTATGTAGAAGTACCGCAAGCCAGGCGTTTCATGCATCCGGACATGATATTCAACAGGATATCCGATAAATTGGGGTTAATTTTTCCACCTGCCTTTCTCAATTGCTGGCTTATCCAAAAAAATAGTCGGCAAAAAATTGATTTTATGACTTGGTCGAAACAGAGGAAGATGGAACTAATTCCTTTATCCGATGAAGAACAACAAAAATGGGGCACATCGTTTGTTACTCTGGAACCCAACCATATCATCAATTATGATATTTCTTTAAAGCCTACAACCCAGAAGCTGCTGGAATCAATGGGAGTCAGATTTACACAATTCCATCCAGATGCTTTGCTGGCTGGTGGTGGCAGCCTTAGGTGCCTCACACTAAGACTTTTACGCGAATAAGTATTTTGTTATTGATTCATGTTAGCCCATTACATTAAAATCCAGAAACGCTTATAAACCAAGCGTTTCTGGATTTACTTTTTATACTCTGCAACTCATGTGTACTTTTTTAACTTTAAGACTAAACTGACAAGTTGATAGGGTAATACTGGGAAACGACCATATTACCCTTAAAATTTCAGATATTGGAAATGGAATTGGGAATGTAAACTAACTTCCTTCATTCATGTCTTTATCACATATGTTAACACTAATTTAGAAGTTGCATTTTGAGCAATGCAAAATCAATTGCATTAATTTCACCATCTAAATTTATGTCTGAGTTTATCTCATTAATATTTGCTGTTCCTCCAAGCAAGTATATCTTCATTAATGCAAAATCCAGTGCGTCAACAACACTATCATTATTAACATCACCTTGTATCCGTCCTAGATTGATATTTGATTCACTTACAGCTACATCTGCCCAGCTTGCTATATTTCCATCATTACCTACTCTAATTATAAATATATGCTGTCCTGCTGACACTGCTATATCTGTATTAGCTGAAAGAATATCTGTATATGCTGTGGCCGCATCGCCTACATTAGGCTGCACCTGAGAACCTTCAACCCCAACTATGTATTTTAATGTTCCTGCTGGGACAACTGTCGCTTTAGTTGATCCTTCAGTTTTTCCCTTCTCCCATGTAAAACCAGTCAATTGCGGTGCTATTTCCTCTAGAGTAATATCCTTTACTAAATGCGAATTTTCAACGAAAAAACTATATTGTTTATACGCTTTATCTGGTACAAATCTGAGTACCGTTTGCTTACTTGTGTCAGTAACAAATGTTGCATCATATTTTATTGCATTTAAGCCTTCAGGTATTGTTACAAATGAAGAATTAGTATAGGACCCACTAGAACTATACCAAGTTATAATAATACCACCTTTTGGCGCAACCCCTGTTGATAAATAAATAGTTCCTGAAACATTCCGTGTTTCAGTTGTATTGAGTGGGTACACTATCTGCGCATCTAATCCCGTAATATCACCTGATGAAAGGTCTAACTGACTACCCCAGTAATCTCTGCTTGTTTCTTTAATTATTAAACTACATGGATAACCTGCGTATGTAATTATTGGAATAGCATACTTTGCAGAATTCATTCCTTCTGGTATAGTTACAGATGAATAACATTCCTTTGTTATTCGTTCATTAATTGTTGTAGAACTTTCAACTATTAAGGTAAGTCCTCCTTTAGGAGCAACACCCTTACTAAACAATACAGTTCCTGAAACATTTCGATACACAGGCTGAAGGAAAGAACTAATCTGCATATTAACATTTGAAACATTTCCATCACTTACATCTACTTGACTGCCTGCTATAAAACCTATCGCATCTCCTGCTCTGGCAGTACAAAAGACTGTATAAGTTAGGCCCCCTGAACTAGCTGATACAGGTAATGCAAAATCCTTTGAACTCTCACCTTCATCAATTGTGATGCCCACGCCATAGCTATGTCCGTTTCCACCAGCATTAATACTTATATTAACTCCACCAATTGGAGCTTTATCATTCAAACTTATTCGTCCAGAAATTATACGTTTATCGGGCAGAATTACACTTAATGTTGCTACAAATGTACCTTCTATAGAACCATTTGTGGCCTTTATCGTAAAACAACCCGCTTTTGCAGTACTATCTACTGATACTATACCAGTTTGGCTGTCAATTACAACACCACTTACTGGATTATCTAAACTCCAAGTAACCGACTCGCATGACAATACTATATTGTTGTTATCTTTTACAACAGCTGTATACTGGCTTGTCCCACTACCGTTTTTAACTGTTACTATATCTGAACCTGATATAGTAATACTTGCGACGGCATTTAATTCAAAATCTTTATTCATCAAATTACTATATATCCCTTTTGCAGGGCTAAAATCCTGGATTGGATTGGGCAATAAAAACAAATCTACTAATTTGGGTAAGTTCTTAATACAACTAATATCACTTATTAGATTATTTCTCAAACATAATGAAATTAAATCAAGTTTATTTTTCAGTAAACAGACGTCTTGTATCTGATTTTTATCCAGAGTTAAAATTTTAAGTTTAGTAATATTTTGCAATCCATTTATATCATTTATTTCATTATCATCTAAATGTAATTCATATAAATTTACTAGTTTGCTAAGATTTTTAGTATTCGTCAAGCTATTATATGACAAATCTAAGGTTTTCAAACTTGATAAATCAGATAATGGTGTTATATCAGATATTTTGTTATCCCTTAATATGAGATATTTTAAATTATGTAAATTTCTTAATACATTTAAGTCACTTATTTGATTCTTTTCTAAATTTAAAGCTTCAAGTGATGTAAGTGCACTTATAGGATTAATATTATCAAGCTCATTCCCAGCTAAATAAAGGTCTTTTAGATTACACAGTTGTTCAATTCCTGACAAACTTTTAATTTCCATATTGCCGGCATCTAGCACAGTTATTTGTGGGGCCTCAATTTTATATATCATATCTTCAGAATTTTTGCCAAGTTGATGACAGACAGCTTTCGCCAAATCTGCATCTGGAAAAGATATCGGCTCCAAATTAAAATCTTTTTTAGTTAATTTACTAATAATTCCGGTAATTGGACTATAATTGTTTATAGGATTATTCTCCAGCTTTAAATCATTCAATGATGTAAGATTGCTCAAAACATTAATATTAGTTATCTTGTTGTAGCTTAAATCCAAATCTGTTATCTTTGTAAGCTTGTTTAATGCACTAATATCTGTAATTTTATTGAAACCTAAATCTAAATAACTTAGCATAGTGAGACCATTTAACGGATTAATATTTGATACATTGTTTGAATTCAGGTGCAAGTAAGTCAATGTCTTAAGACCACTCAACCCACTAATATCACTTATTCGGTTATAAAAGAGATGCAATGTTTTAAGTTTGGTAAGGTTTGATATCGGACTAATATCTACAATTCGATTACACCCTAACTGTAAATATTGAAGATTAGTAAGTTTTGATAATGCACTAATATCAGTTATATTATTCCAAGATAGTTCTAAGTAAGTTAATTTCGTCATATTTTTCAAAGCACTTATATCGCTGACACTATTCATACCTAAATCCAAGTATTCTAAATTGATTAAACCAGCTAAAGCATTAATATTACTAATGTTACTCTGGTATAGTGCTAAATATTTTAATGATGTTAGGCCTGCTAAAGGTGTCACATCACTTATCTTATTTTTACTTAAGCTCAACATAGTTAAATTTGTTAAACATTCAATTCCAGTAAGATTATTAATATTTTTGTTTTCTGCAATAATACTAGTAATACTTGAAACATCTGTTTTAAGTATATCTCCTGTGGGTTTATTAATAGCTCCCCTAACTACAGCCTCTAGATTAGGATCGGCAAATGTCACTATATCCGAATCTGCGAAAGCATTATGTACAAATAATTGAGTTAAAATAATACTGATAAAAAAAGCAACCACAAGCAGACATTTTTTTAAGGTTTTCATGGTAAATCCCCCATATTTTACAAGATACATATACTATAGCATTATATTTTTTATGTGTAAATGTTAATGCTATTCTAAAATTGTACCACTTACCGGTAAAAAAATAGGCCACCTTAATCAAATTTTCCTGTATGATTTTGTTATCCAGACACTATCGTACAGGAGGAAAGGTATGATTAAGATGGCACAATTAGAAGATATCAGAAAAATGTACTTTATGGAAGACCTAAGTATCAGAGAAATAAGCCGCAGAACCGGAATTCACAGGGATACAATTTCAAAGTATTTATCTCTGGAGGAGACAAAACCTCCTAAATATAAGCTAACCAAAGAACGCAACCATCCTGTTTTAGGACCATATATACCAATGATTCGGCAAATTATCGAAGATGATAAGCAAAGGCATCGTAAACAACGGCATACCGGAACAAAAATATTTGGAATTTTAAGGCAAGAAGGCTTTAGCGGTGGTTACAACACTGTTTCTGACTTTCTCAGGCAGGAATACAGAAAACAAAAAGAAGCATTTCTTCCGTTGGAATTTGAGCTCGGAACTTATGCGGAAGTAGATTGGACAGAGGCATATTTCTATCTGAACGGTAAGGAAACAAAGGCTCATATTTTTGTTATGAAATTGAGAGGCTCTGGAGGCTTCTATGTAAGGGCATATCCCTTTGAGAAGCAGGAGGCATTCTTTGACGGACATATTAAATGTTTTGAGTTTATGAAGGGTGTACCCTACAAGATAGCCTATGACAATTTAAAAACAGCAGTTAAGAAGGTACTTCAGGGCAGTAATCGGGAAGAACAGGAGCAATTCATATCTCTTCGCACTCATTACCTTTATGAATCTACATTCTGCAGACCTGCTAGGGGTAATGAAAAAGGCGGAGTAGAAAATGCAGGTAAAGAAGTAGTCAGAAGATTCTTTGTACCTTATCCGGATGTAAATTCCTTTGAGGAATTAAATCATTACTTACATAATGAATGTATTAAGCTATTAGAGAAAAACTCAAAATGGGAAGCTGAAAAATCCGCATTAAGGCCATTGCCCACAGTAAGGTTTGATGGAGCAAGGTATAAAGAGGCTAAAGTTAACCGATATTCAATGATACAATTTGAAACCAACCGCTACTCCGTCCCTACTTCATATGTTGGAGAAAAGGTGACAGTTAGGGCAACTGCTGAAGAGATTAAAATTATCTCAAAAGGCTCTACAATCGCAGAACATTTCAGAATACATGGCCGCAATAAGGATAGTATCATACTGGATCACTATCTGGAACTTTTGCTTTTCAAATCTCGAGCATTAGGAAATACAAAAGTATACAACCCTCAGACACTTCCCCCTATCTATGAACAATATCGCCGCTGCCTGTTAGCAAGGAATCCCAGAGGTAACCGGGAATTTGTAAAAATACTTATGCTCCATAGAGATTACCATCCTTCACAGGTAACTGAAGCTATTGAAATAGCAATGGAATACAATGTTTACGGATATGACGGGGTACTTAACATACTGGGGCAGACATTGGTTTTAAGCCATAAAGCAGATCCCATTAACAAGGACAAGCTTCAGAGCATTCCGGAAGTTATTGTAACACCTCCTAATCTTGATAAATATAGCATACTGATGACAGGGGGTGATCATTAATGGCCGTTAACAAAATGCTTCTAGAAGCATATTTTAAAAAACTAAAAATGCCTCAGGCTGCCAAGATCTACGAGTCTTTAGCGAGAGAAGCCGCAGATAACAATCTTGATTATGAGGGTTACTTGTTAGGAGTATTGGAACAGGAAGTTCACCAGAGAGAAAACAACCGTATTCAAAGAGGCATACGTCAGGCATGCTTTCCAGTAATTAAAACACTTGAAAGTTTTGATTTTAAAGTAATCCCGTCCCTACGCAAGCCCAAAATATTGAAGTTAATGCAGGGGGAGTATATTGGGAACAGGGAAAACATAATACTTGTAGGTAGCTCTGGTGTAGGTAAAACACATATTGCAACGGCTCTAGGTTATGAAGCCTGCCGTCAGGGTATGAGAGTAAAATTCTATACGGCAGCAGGATTGATAAACGAATTACTTGCAGCACAACAGGAATATCGTTTAAACAAGCTTGAAAAACAGTGGTTGGGGCCACATTTAGTTATTCTGGATGAATTGGGATATGTACCATTCAGTAAGGTAGGTGCGGAATTGCTGTTTCAGTTTTGTTCTTCCCGATATGAAAGAGGTAGTCTAATCATAACTACAAATTTGGAATTTCCAAAATGGACGGAGGTGTTGGGAGATGAACAAATGACTGCGGCTTTATTGGATCGGATAACCCATAATGCCCATATATTAAATATTAATGGTGACAGTTATCGGTTTAAACAGGCCCTTGCCAAACAGACTGAGAATGTTTAAATTTTTATGTATAGGTGGCCTAAAATTTGACCAGCAAGTGGCCTAAATTTCGATTGACATTAACATGTAAATGAATCTCCTCTATCTTCCAAGATAGTTGATATATCTAAAACCAGCCGTAATAACTGCGGTACCCGTAAGATTAAAATTGAACTTGAAAAATTAGGGTTAATTGTCTCGCGACGTCGTATTGGACGTATTATGAAACAGGAATGCCTTGTATCTAATTATACTGTTTACTTCCATCTAGTAAATAAGTATAAGTAACGTTACATACTTCATTTTAAAAAGCAAGGATAGAAAACGAGACACTGCAAAATGAGTTGCATTCGATAACGGTACCTTGCATTCCAGTAAGAGCTTGTTATCTGAAAATCAAAGTTAACATCTAATATGACACAAAAAGACTCCCTTTTGAAGAAAGCCTTCTGTGTCAAGCATTTGAATAATTTTAGAATATTTTAGTTTTCTACTTACGATAGTAATTAAATCAAATTAAATTCAATTTAAATAAAATCCGGATAAATTATTTTCCATGTAAAAACGTTAAAGCCCGCTTATAGCTAGCTTTCCCAGGATTCTAATATCGGAAGTTATACTGGGATGCTTGCATGTTACCCCTAAAAAGCTTGCATATTGGAAATGGAAGAAGTTATGTAAATCAGAAAACATGTACTTTAACACGTCTGGTTCTCACTTAAATAGTCTTCATATTTTATTAGTTGGGTTATAAGATATTTAGTATATTATCTATTCGATTTCTTATATCCAGTAATGACATCTTTAAATCAAATTCACTGTTACCAGTTTCTGAACAATATTTAGCAATATCACCATTTTGTATTAACTTCATAATACTTTCTTCAAACCTCAAATTATCTTTATTAATACTATTTTGGACTTTTAAATTATTACTAAATAATTTATAGAACTGATTTCTATAATTTTTTTCAAAAATTTTTGAATAGTATGACTTTTTAAAGAAGTATTTATAATCCCAAATTTCCTCATTACTTAAAGCTTCCTTATACCTTTTTTCTTCAAAAAGGACTAAATTGGATAAGCAACTAGTTTTTCTAACATAATCAATATATAAGTAAAATGAACTTGCTAAGTCATAAACTTCAGTTCTTTTAGAGTTTCTTAATGTGTCTAAAATATCAATTAAATATACTACAATTGGTAAATTACTTTTAGTATTCTGAGTATTCCTTCCCTTATCGAATTTCATTGCACTATTGCATTTATACAAGGTGGTAGAGTAATCGAAAACATATGTGCTTCTATATGTACTATAAAGTTCTATAAAAAGCTCTTTTTCTTTTCCATTCATTTGATCTGTATTGAAGTATGAGTCCATAATCATTTCTGGGAAGTTATACTTATCAGATAATAATAATCCCCTCTTATTTATGCAATAGTAATTATTCTCAATATCAATTAGCCTGTTTTTGAACAATGTAACAATTGCTTTTTTTACTGTTTCTAAATTAAGTCCAATATTCGAAGCTAATATTTCATCAGATACAAATCCCTCTTTTTCAATCCATAATAATATAAATGAATACAAGTCATTTTTTAAAATAGAGAAATCTATTTCTCCTATTTTTAACTCCGCATCTATCGCAGACTCTTGTAATCTATTTAATTCTATTATTTCATTCATTTTAATAGCACCTCCCAAACAGGAATTTGCATTCTCTAATACTATTTATTTCATTTAGAGTAGTATGTAAGATTGTTGAATAATCATCCTCATTTTCATATATCACAATTTTACATCCTAGGGTATTTCCAATAGCAAATAAACTTTGATAGCTGTAACCATTTTCATAAGTCTTATCTAGAAATAAAAGTATCTTATTACGTACTCTATTATCACTAGTAAAATCATGTATTTCAGCAATTGAACCATGCGGCCCTGGAATTGAAATAATTAAATCAAATTCTTGCGCTTGAATCAACTGCTGTGCACGGATTGATAGCTTAGAATCTTCTTGACAAAGTTCTTCACTAAACATTGCAAGATGACCCTCTTTCCTTAATACTTCCCTTAGTTCTCTCCTTATATCTCCCAACTTACTTTCAATACTAGGAGATGCACCCCATATCAATGCCATAACAGGAATTTTTAATACCTCTTGCTCGATCTTTTTTTGCCGAGGTAAAAATTCCTTTAGCATATTTAAAGCCTCTATAGATAAATTATCTTCGTAATCTTTGATTTTCATTGTCCCTCTCCTTAATCATTATATTTATTAATTTTATTAATAATAGAATATATAAATTATTAATTTCTGAAAAAGAACCAGTTTTTAAGTCCATAATCAGACTTTCGCATAACACAATTTTACCATAATAAAACATATTTTATAATTATATTTAAATTGTTCATTATCCTTAAAAGTTGCATATTCGAAATGGAAGGGGGTATAAGACTTGCTTAAACCATCAAATATTTAAGATTTTTAATATAAAAATCTAGTCTTCTCTTCTTTCTCCCAAATACAACCCCTCCTTACTCAATTGCTCTACCATTTCATAAATATCTATTCCATTAATTTTTATTGTTATTCGACTTCCTGGTGACTCTTCAGAAAAATTGTTGCAAACAGTTTTAAGTTTATCTACCTTAGGAATATTATACTTTGATAAAATATCAATATACTTATCAATTTCATTAGTAAAAATGGTAAATATTTTGTAGGGGCCAACGTATACTTCGTCAGTCCCAATATGTGAACCAAACCCATAATTAATCTCTCCATCATTAACTAGTAGATCCTTATATTGATTATATAAAGCCAGAAAGTATTTTATATCCAATCCATCAAGATAGAAAACATCTTTATGAAAAGGATCAGTATCTGACTTTCTTATTTGCTCTTCGATCTTTGCATTTGTACCATGCTCGAGCAATAAAAACCCAGGGGTTCTTACTTTAGTACATAAATCTCTAAATACATTATCTATATTTTCAGCACTGACATTTATATTTATTTGGTAAAATTTCTTGTGTTCTACAATGCTGTATTCCTCATGAATCCCCTCTAAATTGGAGGTATGAACTCCCTTTACAACGTTGAATTGCTTCTTCAATTCATTCACCTCATTTACTTTTCTTAATCTCATTGAATCTCGGAGCTACGGTTTTTCTCAAACCTGAATAATATATAGACTTATCAAATAGTTTTCCAAAATCATTTTTAAACACATCATTTTTTTCAGTTTCTATTGATGTATCCAGTTTCCAAGGGTTATCACCACTCTTTGTATACGATTTGCAATCAGCTGTGTATATCATATTGTTAAATGACGTACTTCCACCTGCCTTGAGTGTGTAAAAAAGATGCCGCACCCCTCTGGTGCCCCCTTGGCGGTGAGGCATATTCTGGAAGTAGTCGTCTGGATAGACCGTTTTTTTCGTTGGTTTGGCGTCTGCTTTTGCGTTACAATTCAAGTAAATTGTAAGCAATAAAATCTTCAAAAAGCTTGTTGACCTCTCGAGGGCTTTATTCGATACAATTTTTCTCCTAATACACGAATCATATATTGGGTTAATTCCTGATGCACATTCATTACGTCGGCTTTTATATCACTTTCCCCAATATTATGGTATCCCATCTATCAAGAAAGCGAACACTATTCTCATCAAATCCGCCACCCGAACGCCTTTTTACTCTAAATACAAAAAGAGACTTACCATTACTACTTGTTTCAGATAGCTCCGATTTTGGAACTACAAAGAATACATTCTCTTCAAGCCAATAACATATCACATAATCACAATTGTTGTATTCATTTTCAGTTATTGTAAACTGTGCAATATTTTTTTGAGACTCTTTAGAAGTGGAATAAAGCCTTTGGCGTGTCTTTACCTCAATTTTTAATTTTTGATTTGTAACACTATTTAGGATAAGTAAATCACACCCAGTTTCTCCAAGATTCTGATATACATTCCACTCGGTATCTTTTACTAATAAAAACAATTTAAATAAAACCATTCTTTCGCCTATTTCCATTAATAAGTGCTGAATATTCTGAGGAAGTCTCTTTTTGTTTTCATCATGCATTTTTTCACCTCCATTTTGATTTTCCTGATAAGTGATATCTATATAAAATTATCTCTAAAATGCTTTAATACCTCATTCATATCATATCGGTTATACAGCATCAACTGTTGTTCTATGTACGGATGAAAAAGCTTTTCTAAACCTTTATTAATATTTAATCGCGCAACAATCGGATAGGTATCAACAGTGTTCACTATTTTACCGTTTTCCAAAGATATTTGGGTGATATTAGTGTTCCCGAACATTTCTAAAGGTATTTTATATTTTGCGCTAGGATTATGAAATAAAATGACACCGTCATCAAGTAATTCAGGGTTATCTTGATTTACAATTTGTATTTTATAAGGTGTCTTCTTATCATTAAAATCATGTCTGATATTGTAAACTATGTTAGTTAAAGGCCCAGACTCGGATATTGCTAAGGATACCAATTTTCCTATAGTGTGTGTACAAGTAAAGATAATACCTGAGATCATTTCATATTCCGGATTTAAAAAGATGCCCAGAGGTATCTGCGCTTCGGAACCAGGTTTTTTAATACTAGTTCTAGCTTCGAAGGTATCATCAATTGCATCATAATAAAGCCCATAGAGAAGTGCCATTAATGGATATATATACTCTCTTCCATAATTGATCTGATCGTATGAGCTCAAAGCTATAGCAAAGGGGACTTCTTCTTTTACCCAATCACATTTTGAATAGCTGTCAGTAAATTTTGTTTTCTTTGTCAATATTGAGTTTGATAATCTGGAAATAGACTCATTCAAATGCACATAAAAGCCTTGCTGAACAAAAGGAGGGGATACCATACTTAAAAGATCATCAGCATTTCGTTGGCTTTCATTTGCACCGCTTTTACTGATATTTGCGACAACAGCTTCTATATATAATTGATAAGGCTTTTTAATAATGAAATCCGGTCTATTATGAGATTGATCCAAGTTTAAGCCCATCTGACAAAAAAGTGCATAAAGATAAAACTCCCAGAAACACGAATGAAATGTCGTTTGGAATTCTACAACCATTTTGTTATCCCTATCTATGAGTCCCTCTGTCCATTTCTTAATGATTTCCCGCTCTCTGTAAAGGATTTTATCATTCAAGAATTGCACTTTTGGATGCCACTTATTTTTACTAACTCCGATATTCTCATTAAATAAATCGAATTTCAATATTTATCTCCTCACTTTATGCCACCAATGATTGATTTTAAGTGAATAACCATGGTGCCTCATCAAAACTAACCAGATTTTTTATCCGACGTTCAATATCATCGGAGAATGGAGGGGGTACAACATTTCCGATGATTAATTTAGAAGTGCCATCATCATATTTTAGAGTACATCTCCATTCATAGCCATTACATATATCGACAGAGTAGTCGAGTTCCCAATCTGTTGTTATTGGCTCTACAAAATTAAGAAAATCTCTTGTCCAATACTTATCCGCGCTATAACAATATGAATTTACCGCTTTCCTATTTTCACGATTGTAAAGGGAATGTTTTACCTTTCCAGTCTCATTGATATCAACTCTATGCTCAGCAATATTGGAAGGGCATAACAAATCTAACGATTTATGCCTTATATTAATGGACTTAATCCTTTTTACATCAACACCTGCTTTTTTTCTGCGATAATCAGATAAAAATCTGTTGAAAGCAAAAGCTGTAATCAACTTTTCCGTACAGTCTTTAATTTCAAGTTTGTTGTTAGAAGAAATATGATATTTCTTTAATTTTGCGTCATTAATATAATTCTCAACACATGTTGGATAAACTTCTATTGATTGATGGAACTCTTCTTGTTCCTGCTTGTTTTCAAAATATAGAACAACCTCATCAAATCTACCCTTTGCGATTCTTGCTTCATCACTATCCTCATTATAAATAAACTGCTGTAAAGCGTAATCTAAACTATCTTTTAAAATATATTTGTAAACATATAATGACTCCGAATATCTGGTTGGATCATGAATAAATCCCCATGTGGGAGCAGGAGTTTTATATCTACCACTATCTAGTAACACTACTTGGAATTCTTTTAAAATGGTTTCTCTGCATAAAATGTATAAATTGATATAATTAGTGCTTTCATTATATTGATTATACGAATAGTACTCGCGCTTGTAGTCCCTATACTCTTCTTGATCCCATTCTTCCTTCATCTTAAAGTCTGGGTTAAATACATTGTAGTATGTATCACCAATTTCTTGCCATTCTGATTTGTTCCTCATCCTTGAAACAATCTGCTCCAGCGGCGGACTAAGTAAGCCCAGCCTTTTCTTCCAGAGCAATTTAATCTGCTGCATAGAGCTATTTTCAGAGATAGGAGTATTTCTATCGCTCTTTCTGGAGTAAATATATCCTTCTACAATTGAATGGTACTTTCTTGACTTTGATCGAAGGTAAAAGGGTACATCGTAAGAGTTAAAAACAGTAAGTACATCTATTTCCTTTTTGTTTACTAATATTGTTTCAACAGAAACCTCTGGTACAAAATCACCCGCGAACATTGAATTTGATAACAGATCTATTACAGCCGCTTGATTCTTTCTATTTCGGCTGTTTTCCGTTAATCCTATAATGTCACCATTATCCGCAACTCCAATTATTAGATAACAATCTTTATTATGGACAGTATTGGCAAAACATAATATATCAAGAAGAAGGCGCTCATTATCACTATGCCATTCTTGTTTATAATCCCAATAATCGCCCTCAACTTTTCTACTAATAAGTTTAATTATTTCATTATATATTTTAAAATCGATCACAAACACCTTCTTTTCTAATATAACTTCTTTCTTATCATAATGTCCATTCCAACTACTTTGCTAATAATTTCTTTGTTTCATACACCGTTTTATCAGCTTTTTACAGAAATCACTCCAGTTTTCGGCTACAAACCCTGGTTGAATTGAATATTGCTGTCTTACGGATAGTATTTGATTTCCAGTAATCCAGTCCATGTGCATTTGTGCTACTTCATTGAAACCATTTACGTTAGCATCTTCCGCTAAACTAGCATAATAGAAAAGCGCAAAAGACTCCAAATCACTATTTAGTCCAAAGAAATTATTGTCATTGTGTTTATTGCTGTAAATAAAATATTTTTCAACAATATCTTTTAATATCAATGTCATTTGGTCCTTGTCAAAATATTTAAAAATCTCTTCAAAGAGCCTGTTCGCTCCATCCCATTCCCAATAATATGCGTCGTGTCGTTGCATTAACATATCAACAATAACTGGAATATATGTAAGTATATTTTCTCTGGATTCTCTTTCAACTTTTTTAATAAACGAAATCACTATGTCCCATCGGAAATCACTTTTCTCATGCTGAAATAGTTTATTTAAGACTACAAACGCTTCTGAGCATGAAAGTGCATTTATCTCATCCAAATATTTATCAACTACACCTTCATTATAGTAAGGATCATCTTCATACCAACGTCGAGGAATTATAAAGCTATGTTCAGTTCTAGAACGTCGCGTTTGTGTGAAAGCTAATGGAGACTTTTTTTGCATACTATCAGCAATATTGCAATATTCAAGACGGTTAGAGGCTAATATAATTGCTTCTTTAATATCAGCAATGTAAATTCGATTTTTATTATTATTTGAATCGTATTCTGAAGCGTGCTCGGAAATAAAAAATATTTCAGTTGCAACACTCCAAATCTCAAGTAACTCAGCTTCCGAAAAGGAACCGAATTCAAGCGCCGCAATTATACCATCAAAAATCACGCCTACCCAATAAGAGTCCCATTGAGCTGACAAATTTGCAAATTTCCAAAGATCATCTGCACTTAGGCGACCGGCTGATTCCGCAACAGAGGCGTCAATATAAACAGCCGCTCTATTATCACCTGTTTCTGAAGCTATTTTAGATATGTTGAGTAAGAGAACTCCTTCTGTTTTCCAATGCGAGTCATCAAATATGCTGATATGCTTGTACCAATTCATAAGGTAGTACAAGGAGTAATCCTTTCTGCCAACATATCCGACAATTCTGCTATCGAGCAATTTTTGCGCTTCTATTACTCTGTCTTTCCATCCTAGTTCCGTAGCCTTTTCAATAAAATCTGTCGCAATCTCATTAATTTCATAGAGCTCTTTGTCCCAAACAAGACCAGTCGGGTTCATCCAATTGTCAAACAGTTGCTCTAAAAGGCCATGTTGACCATGCAGTTTTAAGTGATTCCAATAGATGTTCAAGTGTTCGATGTGCTCGTAATCTTCCACCCGGCTAGAAAACATGCTATCCACAGCTTTTCGAAATTCGGCATCCATCTTAGGATACATTCGGATTATCGAATTCAACAGATCAGCTTCAATATTAAAACCACTGACCTCATATCTATTTATCCAGTCTCTGTAGTTAAGAAGTTGACCTAAGATAGCGCAGAAGTCCGAAACACGAATTGATGAAGTTTCACCGATGTTAATACAGCGGTTTAATCTTCCTAAAAATGCACTCATCTGTATTAGATGCTGTGCTGCAAAATAACCTCGATCCTTTGGTGAAAAATCTTTTTCTTTGAAGGCAAGCAGGCAAGCTTTTGATGTAGTACGTATATCTATATCTTCGCAATATGCAAAAACATAAACAATTTTACAGTAATACGGAAATACTTCTTTTTGATATTCAAAGGCAGATTTGTTAATATAACCAAACTTTTGGCTTTGAATTTCAGATATCCATTCTGAACACTGCTCTTGGAGATCATTCTGCATCGCCCACATTGTCAATTGCAGCTTTATTTCGTTCGAATTGGGATGTTCCTTTGCAGAATCAAATATAACATTAATTGCCTCGTCTTGTTCAGAGGCCAGAATGCTCATTAAATAGCCATGAATGTCTTTTCGATAATGAATGCCGAGTTGTCCCAATGTATTTTTAATGCGCTCAGGTGTAAGAAAATTAGTGCCTTCATCCAACCAGCCTTTTGCATAATCCGCATATGCACGTTTAATTATTTCCGAACTATCTGTATGATCAATACTGGAGAAAAGAATACCCGTATATTGAGATACACGCCCCCATAGTTCCATCATACGGGACATTTCTTTTTCAAAATCATCAGCAGTAGCCTTCGAACCGCAATTTGTATACAGCAGTTCTGCAACTGCGCCAGGATCTAATGTACCCAACCAACGTCTGATATTGCTTTCTGCTCTACTAATTTCTCCATACAGGATTAAGAACATTGTATTACCGAGCATACTATACAGAATATTTGCTGTTAAAAATTCACGCTGAACAACTTTCCGCTCACTGAACAGAGCCGCAGGGACCTCAATCTCGCCCGAATATTGTTGATCCATCCATTGCAAAGATTGATTAAACTGATGTAAGGTAGCAACTGCACAACTAAGTGACAACACTTTTGAATAATCTGAAATTTGATTTAGAGAATTTAAGGTTGCCTCTAATTGTGCAACGATTTCACCCATAGGCCTTTTAATGCCTAATGCTTCAGTAACATATTGCCTATTAAAAATGTCTATGAACTCTTTCTCCCGATGCGCATTTTGTAGAAAATCAAATGTCAACTCATGCTTAGTTTTTATATCACAAGGACCGGATAGAAGGAAATCAGCCAATCTGCCCGATACCTCAGAAAGTATTCCGGGTTCCTTACGCAAATACTTACCAAGATATATTCGAACATCGTTATGAAAAACTACATATCCATCATCTGAGGAGGTCACTATAATAGGATACAACTTTTGGATAATTCTTCTCCATGCCAAAAGGCTTATTTCTGCATCTGGGCAAATAGACTGTAGCATAGCCGGTGTTATCTGCTTGTTGAAAAGCGAGAGTGTTCCTGCCAGCATCATATCGACAAAAGTATATTCTTTAGGGATGGCGTCTATAGCCGCTTTCCATATGTAGTTATAATAGCTTTCGATTCCTCGTGCTAAATGTTTAGTTTCAAGCTGTTCTTCAAGTTCTTCAATTGATTCAAAGCGCTTTGCTTCTTGAACAGCAAAGACTGCCGATAATGTATTACCCGCAGAGGCCCCATAGATAATCCTGATTGCGGCATCCCTACCATCAGCCGGAATTTTAATATCGCTAGAATCATACAGCTGCGCTACATCATTCTCTAATATGCACGGCACATCAAGTGTAAGTACACGGCTCGTATCTGCTATAAAGTAAGGATACTCGCTATACTCGCTCACAGGTTGTCCTGCGATAAGAAAACATACTTGATTCGGAACGCTTTCAGGCGGAATTAATGTGCCAAGGAACGTATTAGTTTCCCCACTTCTTGCTGCATGATCAATTCCGTCTATTGCAATTACAGTTGTCCTTCCAGTCAATGTCCCCAATATATCTGATAATCGTAACACTTCACCACGCAATGCATCCACAGATTCCATCAATTCTATTGTTGGCGGAACATTGTAATCAGACATTCTGTCGTATTTCACAAATATCTCCCTTAATTCAATTAACAAATTCCCCCATAAAGCTCTCGGATCGCTGATACCTTTATCTGCGGTGAGATATTCATCTTTTGCATTGAGTGGCTTAAAAGCATGGAATCTAAGGGTAATTACAGAATCAGATTTGTTGGACAAGTAATTAATAATATTCGTTTTACCACTTCCAGGCCCTCCAGATAAGAAAACAATAGGGTTACGTCGTTCCGCCAGAATTGCTTCCAGTGTCTTTGCAAAATCCGCCCTCGATTCAAAAAACGGTTCACAGGTTGGAAGACTATGCTCGCCAACTATTTTATCCCCTGAAAGCGATAGTGCTTGAAGTAAGTCTTCTTTTGTAATTTCTTCTTTAAATCTTATTGTAGTAGTCCATGTCATAAGTGCATATGTAAGTTTTTGATGTAGTTGAGTAGCAGTGCGCTCATTGACATGGAAACATTCTTTCAATTTATTAGAAATGTTTCTATAAATCTCCATTAATCCGTCTTGATTGGTGATCAACTTCAAATCTTTTAAAAATTCCAGCTTTTCTTCATCAGAGAACTCACTTAATTCGCTAAGCCATTTCTTCCAAGCTGCCTCCCACTCAGGCTCAAATGTAATCTCAGATATTGCTTTGGCTTTATTACTTTGCTCTTGCAGTGAATCCCAAAATTCATCTAGTGACGGTAATTTAGTACCATCTTTTGAAGTGGATCTTTGTGTGCCTATGGTTCTATTCGTAAATAGAATTGCAGAACGGTGTGAATACCCCTGCGATTTCGCATTATTCCAATCGCTGATCATGCTCTTTAGAAGATCAATAGCATCAGAAAATGTAAATGTATCACTTTCACGCGTATGTTTAATTTGTATACATTCAGCTTGATTATTTTCATGAACTACAACTATATCATCTAGCCCCTGCATTGCAGCACATTGAAGTATTACATGCCTAATATTTTTCCCTGGAATAAGCATATCCAATGTATATAGAAGTCCGACGGACCACTCATACCAATATGGATCACCTACTCCGGCGGTTGGATTACCTGACATACTCTTCCCTCCATTATGGCTTTTTAAAAAATTCGTTTCCATTCATCTTCATATTTGTCTAATGCCATATGACCGATCCTCATATCAGAAGATCTATTCTTACCTCTTATTTGCTCCTCACGATGAACCGCCAGTACTAAAAGAATAATTGCTTCTCTTGCATACTGTAATAAAGTCATAGTAGCATCCTTAAAATCAGAAAAATACACTGATTTTGCTAATGAGTCGCCAAATACCGAATCTTCATGAAGCAAAAACATTGTATCATGGACTTTTAAGTAGCGATGTTCAATTGCATTCCTTATATCTGCAATTTGTTTAATAGAAGGTTCCAAATAATCATGTTTAACTTTTTTCTTACCTATATCTTTAAACAGCCAATATAAACCGATTAATGGATGATTGTACGTCTCAACTTCTGTCATATTTCTCTTTAAATCTATGGCCCCATTGGCACTCTTTTTTCTTTCCCAAATGCTTTTAAAAGAGACATCTCTCTCATCAATTCCTAATTCAAAGTAATCATTAATGAAAAAGGCTATTCTATCAAATAAAGAATATAAACTCCTATATGCACATTTGATTTTTTCAATACCAAGGCCATAAACAGGATAGTCGAGTGTATTATATAGATAAACATCATTATCAGAGTAATGTTTTCCCTTGTTATTTATCCCATCATATATCATATATCTGGCAGAAACATATTCTTGCTTCAGTTGATTAAATAGTCCATGAAATTTAACTCCAACATCAATGCCCGTTACAATATCCGGAAGATGAATGCAATCATGTGCAACAAACGAATGATAAAAAGCATCATTTAAGGTGTTAATATACAGATTATTATCTAAACACCATTTTCTATAATTCCGTTCAACTTTTGATTTCCCTAAAGGAAATTTTTCAAATTTATAGGGCTCACTCAGAAATTCTATTGGGAAGCATTTTTCTAGTCTTTCTTTTTGCTTATTAAAATAATCCCTGGCCCCATCATCCAGATTACCTTCTAATGCTTCTAACAATAATTGATAGGCTTCATTACAAAATATATCGCTATGTCCTTTGTCATAATCATACTCGGCATATGTAATCAATTTACATGCCATATTTCCTACAGCCATAGGAAAGTAATTTAGAACACCGAATTTTAACTCAGATATAGATTTTAATAATCTTCCGCATTGATATAAATCATTAGCATAATTCGTATATGCCATAAGTAAATAATTCAGATAATGTTGTTTTTCTTCATTACTTGCGTCATTCCATGCTGACTCATTATTTCTAAATTTAATAAAGAAATCTATACTTCTTCTGAATAAATAAATACAAAATTCAAAATCGGATTCATTATTGATTTCCTCAGAATATTTCATTGCCCCATTATGTACTATTGAAATATAGTTGCCAAATGAGGTCTCACCATGATAAGCCAAAATTGCCTTTTCTAAATCTGTGTATTCTGATGAGTCAAGCATTCTATAACAATCTTCGGCTATTTTATTTAAAGTTAGATAGTCCCTGTTATCAAATGCTTGATCAGCATATTGAGCTATTATATTAATATTTTCATTTACCGGCACGGAACATCCTCCTTTTTTAGCTGATACGATCTGGGCGATAATAATAGGGCGTATATCCATTTAAAGGATCTAAAATCTTTGTCGGGTGCTCACACTCTATAATTTCATCTCTATTTATTGCTCCAAAAACTTTAAATCCACAATTATTCCCATCACCAGACTGTATTCTCTCGTTAATATCTTCTAAATAATCTGATGGAATCTTTTCAATAGGTACATCACAGTGAAAAATCGTAGGGGTTCCTTTTTTCAATCTTTCTTGACAGAATAGTTCTGCCGCCATACCGCATATAAACTCGCTGCCGTAAATTAAGTAATTACCACAGTGATCGATTAGCTCATCTCTTGTAAGAGTTAGCCATACATATTTCTGCGAGTCCGTTAAACTCATCCAGTGGGAATTAAATACTCCGGCTATCTTATCTTCGCTAATTCTATCGTTATGGAATAAAGATAAAGCAAGCTTTAATGCGTCGTTTTTATTTATTGGTACTATTCCATTTTCATAGTAAGTGTCCAAGGAAAGAGGACGACATCCATGATATCCTCTAATATGGCTATACTGTTTCTTTAGATCAATATACTTGTACGAATTCATATTATTTATATCGATCCCATTAAAATCAAAAACTTGCTTTTTCATTTAATCAATAGCCTCAAATGGATTTTTCATTAATTATCTAATTGGGCCATACAAATCTGCATGGCTCAATTACTAAATTTTTTAAAGTCCGTGTCATTATCAACATTATACCATATTTTGGGAGGTAATAATAGCGGGTTTTATACAATAATATTCTCTCTTCGATACAATTCAGCAGCAAATCTGGTAAGACTAAATTCCTTAGCAGTACTGAGGATTTTAGTCTTACCAGGTTCTTTCTTCAAGCAGGAGCAGTTTGATTATAACTGTCCCCGCGTATATCAATCGAGTATGAAACCCGTTGGTTTATCACAATCAGGATTTGAATTGAATTTCTATCAGATCATCCTTGACGGCTTTGATGCTGTGCAGGAGCCTCTTAACAAGGTCATTGTCAAAACCTCTTAATATTGAATTTTGGCTATATGGCAATCCTAAAGTTGTTTCATCAATCCTATTCCTTTATCAATTTCTTCCAATTTCGAAATAGTGTATCTTGACACGATTTAAGTTTTGTTGTATTAATTAACTTACATCTATTACCAGTCCATGTTGTATTGATTACTTAATTCATAATCAATTTTGTTAATCTTTAATTCTACATCTTCTTCAGTCTCAATATTTGAAATCAGGTTAGATACATCTACTGGAATTGGTATGCCACTTTTTATAAACATCATTGGTAAATGATAATACTTGTCAAGCTTCGCAAAAAATTCTTCAAAAACATCTTTGCATTCATTGAATGTGCTAAAATCCAACTTAGTTTCATTATCGTCAATAAAACCCTTTAAATAATTTTTACCTATATATAATGGATAATTACCAAAATTTTTAATATTTACATAAACCTTTAATTCACGTGAAAACATCCCATGAGCATTTCTATTACGATAAATCTCTTTAATTTTTCGAAGGGGTTCAATTAGTTCTAATACATCCTGCCTAGAATCAAATATAGTTAAAATTTTTTTATTCCAAGTCCAGTTAGGATTATTAATATAAGAATTGTAAGATTTGGATAAGTCAAAACTTTCAGTAAACGGACATAAAAGAGTTAATATATGCTCCAAAAATGAGTAGAAGACGTCTATATAAGATTCCATAGAGTATAACATTTCATAGTGCATGTTTCTTAGTAACTCTCCATAGCCGTTATATGTCTCACAGCCTTTAGTAGTAAATATTCCGATTTCCTCAACTATTTTATCGCGTTCTTTAAATGAGATCTTTATTTTTAAATCAAGTTCTTTAATTCTATCTCTGTAAAAGTTAAATTTTTCAGAAAAGTAGATGAACTCATTTTCCATTGTAAACTTATTGTCTTCCATGGAGTCTATTGCCATCTCTAAAAACGCTTCTTCTAATAAAGCTTTAACCCTCATAAATAATTGTAAAACTTCGTCTTTTAAATTTTTTTCTATATTAAATTCATAACTAAGTTTATAATGACCTATACATCCATATGTTCCCTTATAATCAAATTCAATTATATAATTTACTTTTTCGAATATCCTATATTTAACTTTGAAACCAAGAATATTGTCAAAACAGAAACTCATTAGGTTCGCGTTTATTGGATTCTCAGAATACTTAATTTTATACAAATTATCTTCTGACCTTCTAGTTGTCTCCTTTACTTCAGAAAAATCTTTTAGTAAGATTTTAATTTGTTCAATTTTATCATTATACATATTAACACCTCATATATGGTAACCCCTATCACGATTTGATTGGCTTTAAAATAGGAATTTATTTCTTAATGGCTTGATTCTAGAATATCAATTCTTTTTAATCATGTCGTATTTACTAGTCATGGTATATAGAAACTCCCACCCATAGTATATATTTCCACAATTTACCTAGTAATCCTCTTTAAGTGACATTTATTTATAAAAAATTTTACTTATTTTTTCTAATGTATATTCCTTCAAAAATTTGCACATAATTCATATAAATAGCGTTAGATGCAAATTAATTCTATTAAATGCAAAAGAGGCGATAAAAATTGCAGTTACAAAGTCAGAACAAATTAAAATTAGTGACAAATAATGTGAATTCAGCAAATCCTGTAGAACTCCAAAGTCAAAAATCTGAGGAAGAAGAAGTTCTAATAGAAATGTTACATGCTTATACTAATAGATTAATGTCTAGAAGGTTAAAACCTCGGTATATTGATTCAATAATTAGCGTAATACAGAGTTTTGTAAGCTATACTAACCTTTATCCTTGGGAATGGTCTTCTGAGGATTTTGAGGATTGGTCAACTTATTTATATCAAGTTCGAAAAAATGGAGAATCAACACAAAGACATAAACAAAACCGAATTTACAAATTTCAAAATTTTTTAATTGAATCAAAGCACTTTTGCGATTTATGTAATTCTAAGTTTGGAAAGAAGCCTATTCAAATCTGTTCTGACGAGAACTTAATACCCCATAAAGTCGAAGATGAAAATGAGGAGAAAAGAACAGCATTTACACGTGAACAGTTGGCCTGTCTGTGGAATTTCTTTGATAATGAAATACTGCAAGCATATAAAAATAAGTCTAAGAAATTGAAAACTCTCCAAAGAGATAAAGTTTTATACCTTATAATTTACTATTATGGGCTTAGGGTAAATGAAGTTTCCAAAGCTGATACAACCGACTTTATATGTAACCCTCGGAAACCAGAATGGGGGAACTTTGGTGGAATTATTGTAAAGCATGGGAAATCTACAGCTGGGAGTCCCCCCAAGAGAAGAACTGTTTGGACAATCTCGGAAAATGCAGTTAAATACATTAAATGGTATTTAGAAAATGTGAGACCATTATTTGGCTTTGATGAGATTAATAGCTTGTTCCTCTCTGAAAGGGGTACGATGTTAACACCTAATTCAATAACCAGAAATTTTAAAGAATATCTTAAATCAGCTGGTCTACCATATGAACATTTTTCCCCACATTGTCTACGGCATAGTTATATTAGTCATTTATCAGAAAAAGATGATGTTAGCCCTCGTTTTATTCAGGATCAAGTTGGACATGTATTCTTAGCTACAACTCAGCTTTATACTCATTTATCTGATGCTTTTGTTAATAGGCAATTAGATAAAGTTATTAATCATCAAATAGATAGGTATATAAAAAGGTGAAAGGAAACTCCAAAAATGTTTGATAAGAAATTTTGTAATAGATACTCATATAATCTCACTAAAGACTTTTGGCAATGTATTGAAGAAGAAGCTAGTCAGTATGCAGCTAATTCAATTGATGCTGCTATAATTATAAGAGATTCTATAATATTTCAAATAGGTTACTCATACGGACTACGCATAGAAGAAATGTTAAATTTAACTATTAATGATTTAAATTTCGACTCGAGTTTGTCAGATGAACAATCATTTGGAAGTATATTTGTTCCTTTACATTCCACAAAAATAAGTTCTTGCGACAGTAGAATAGTATATGCACTTTATCCATGTGTAACAGAATTAATTCAGAATTATCTAAACTACTATAACGTATTTTTTAATAGAACCCCTCGGCTCTTTTCAACTGTTAATGGTGATCAATTGACCAAAAGCTATATTTGTAATAGGTTTAGATACTATAATTCAATACTTCCAACTGATAAAAGACTAAATACAATTATGTCTCTACGTCCCTTTTATATCGCTGATATTCTCCGTATCAAGGGATTACCTCAATCGTTTATTAATAGACAAATTGGAAATAATATCATAAATAATCAACTTTATTATCACTTACTACCAAGTGATTTTGACGGAGTTAACTTATGAGTCTATCGTGGAAACTACGAGAGCAAATGGCTAAAAAGGGAATATGGAGATGTACAGATTTTACGAAATTGCTAAATCAATACGGAATCAGAATGTCTGTTTCTGCTGTTACACGTATGGTTGAAAAGTTACCTGAACGGATTGATACGAAAGTTATGGATGCGATTTGTGATATACTTGACTGTCCTCCTACTGATCTTTTCGGATATGAGGCATCAGGCAGAAATGCTGAAGTTCTTTCAAAAGCTGTAGGAGATAGTCTTAAAATCAAGCCTGGTCCGAAACGGAAAAATAAAAGTAATTCTGACGATATACCTGACTATATTTTAGGCCCAGAGGGTGGGGTAATAAAATGAGTATTATTACGAATAATAAATGGTCTTTAAATTATAACAATTGCATTTCTTGCGGTACAACCAATCATAAACACAAAGCAAAAGGTTTATGTACTCGTTGTTATCAAAAAAAACATAATTATCCCCAAGAATATTGCAGCAAATGTAATAAACTTACTCGTGTTCACTCTAGATTACATGGCGTACCACTTTGCCGCTCATGTTCTCAAGCACCTATACATATTTGCAATATCTGTAAAAAAGCAGCCACAGCAGCTTTAAAATTTAATAATCAATATGTATGTGATAGCTGCTACAGAAAGCATTTTAGGAAAAAATATACTTGCTCAATATGTGGTAAAGATGAATTTGCCGCAATTAGGTCTGAAGAATATACAGTTTGCATAAAATGTTACACTACTAAAAACAATTTTTGCAATAAATGTGGCCGTACTATTTTATCTCCTTACCTAATAGATAATAAATCTGTATGTAATAGATGTTATGAAAAATCAAAAAGCTCTAATTCTGACGGTATAATTGATATTACAAGAAAAACATACATCTGTAACATATGTGGTCAAGTAAATAGTGTTCAAGAAGTATATAATGATGGGTCGATAATTTGTCCAGATTGCTATTCATCTATCAGTAAACTTTGTGGCTTATGCAAAAATCCTGATAATGTTATATATTCTCATCTTAAATCATTACCATATTGCAGGAAATGTTACTACCAGTTATTATATATCCACGAATTAAATGAATCCGCAAACAAATGGAATAAAGATTTTTATGATATTATTGCAAAATTCTTAGAAGAAAAACTAAAGATAATTTCATACGAATCTAGCTATAATTTGATTAAAGAAAATGAACATATTTTTCATTACTTGAACGAAGAATTTATTAAGAAAAACAACTCATTTACAATAGATCAATTCTATGAATTAATAAAAATGTATCCAAGTAAAAAAATATTTATAAATGATATAATATCCTTTTTATGTATAAAAAATTTATTGATTAACTTCCAGCACTCTTATAGAATTTTGGATTCTATAACATCAGAAACTTCTCATTTGCCAAAACAACTGCAGAAAACTCTACTTTCGTACAATGAATTTTTAGTTAGCAAAGCAAAAAAATATGAAGAAAAAGGATGGATTGGTCAATTTACAAGATTCAATTATTATACTTGTTATTTGTATATATTGACTTCAATCAGGTTCTTCACATTCTTAAGTTGTTCATTAAGTATTTCTGAGACAGCGTCACTTAATAATCATATTGTCGATATGTATATAAGATTAAAGCCCTATGATAGAGGTAATCTGAGACATCTTGTTAAATTTATGAATGCAGAGAAACTTACTTTTATTAAGATAGCACTACCAAATGCAAACTTTAATCACCAATTACCTGTTGGTCTTAGAGAAGATATTCAATTAAAAATATACGACAAAATAATTAATGATCCTTGTGTAACCTTGAGAGACAAAGTTTTATTATCATTAATGATTTTATTTGCATTTACGCCTGGAGAACTTCAAAACCTAAAAAAAGATTATTTTGCAATAAGAACTGAGAATAAGGTAACTATTCTTACCCTTAATTTTAACAAAGCAAAATACAAGATTCCAGATAATCTATATCAAATATATATAAATTATATTTATTCATTAAAAAATAATACTGAGTTTATTTTTCCTGGGAGGATTTATCAAAAACCTCTTTCCCTTAGTTCAATATGCCATGTATTAAAGAAACATGGAGTAACTTCAACACAATTAAATTGTACTGCAATAAGTAATGCAATGCTTAATGGTATGTACCAACCAGCTTTACTTATGCGGAGCTTTAGAATCAGTAACAACACGGCATCTCGATATTATAAATTAGTAAAGGGGAGTTTAGAGTTTGAATAAAACTGGGAGATGGTCAAAGCTTCATGATAAATGTGTTATCTGTAGTAAAAAAGATTCCGAGCATAAATCAAAGGGTATTTGTAGTAGATGTTATCAAAAGATTAAAAAGTATTCAGAAGGAATATGTTCTGTGTGTGGTAACTCTAGAGTTCTTCAGTATAAAGATTCTATAGGAAATCCAATATGCAGGAGCTGTTATAAAAAGCCTATCCGATTATGTTCCATATGTCAAAAGTACGATAAGGCTGGAAAAAAGATAAATAAAAATGAATATGTATGTACTTCCTGCTATAGAAAACTATTTAAACCTCTTAGACTTTGTGACTCATGTGGGAAAGTAGGTGAAACAAAGAAAATCATTGACGGAAAGTTTTTGTGTCAGGCCTGTTATAATAAATATTTCCGTCCAAAGAAGGAATGTAGTGTATGTGGAAAAGAAAAGCATGTTCACAAAAAAGATGGGGATAAAAGCTATTGCTGCTCATGTTATATGAAGTACTTTAGACCTACTCATATATGTGATATATGCGGTCGTAAAGGTATAATTGAAAAGAATGATAATGGAATAAAAATATGTACCAAATGTTACTCCGAAAAATATACTCCAAAGAGACAATGTAGCATTTGCTTAGAAATAAAAAAGATACACAAAAGAGTTAATGGTCAAGATATTTGCAAAAACTGTTATGAAAAAAAATATAGACCGATGGCAATATGTGTAGAGTGTGGCAGATGGGATATAATAATTAAAAAAATTGATGGTAATCCTATTTGCCCTAGATGCTACAACAAATACTTCGCTCCTATGAGAATCTGTGTTAAATGCAACACCTTCGGAAAGATAAGTAAAATTATAGCAGAAGGTGGCATTTGTGATACTTGCTATAGAAAATACTATAAGCCTTTAAAAAGATGTCTAGTTTGTGGCCAAACTAAAAGTACACATAAACTTGTAAATGATGAATCTGTTTGTAGTGCCTGTTATCAACGATATTATCAACCCAAGCGAATATGTTCTGTTTGTCAAAATAGTAATAGAATTGCAGCATATATTGATGGAAAAAGTATATGCAAATCATGTTATAATAAGTTTGAGGGTACTTGCACTAGATGTGGCAACGTAACAAAAAGCCTTTTTAGAATCGAGAATCTTTGCGATAATTGTTGGTATACAGATAAAATAAATAAATTTTTAGAGGTTCAAAAACATAGCTTTACTGATACTTCAGTATATAATTTATTTGAGAATTATTGTAAAACGCTTATAAAATATAGAAATCCACTTAGAGTCTTTAATATTATTATTAGACAATTTGAAATATTTAAGTATATTAGTATCCATAAAATAGACCTAAAAAGTTTCTCTCTTGGACATCTTAATAAAATTACTGATGAATTGCAATGTGGAGAGATTTCTTCACTTATCAATTTTTTTATTAAAGAAAGTATAATAAAGCCGACTGATCCACTTGAATCATTTTACAATTTAAGGAACTTTTATATAAGTAAACTTAATCCTAATTTTATAAAAATATTCATAAATTATACAGATTACTTGGTAGAAAAAAGAAACAATCTTGAATATAAGGGGTGGTATAACCGCTTTACTTGGAAAACATGTAGTACATATGCATATCTTGCATATTTCTTTTTAGATTATATTTCAAAATCAGTTTTATGTATTTCTGAAATTACTGATATTGTAGTTCAGGAATACTACTCTAGTAACTCACAATATATGGTTACTTCTTTACGTCCGTTTATAAAATGGCTAAATAAAAATATACATTTCTTTAAAAATCTCCCATTACCTAAAGTATTCAGGGGGAATATTGGTGGCAGACCATACTCAGAAGTGGAACTGTTAAATATAATTAATTCACTTTCTGAACCTGAAGTACCATATAAAGACAAACTAATGGGCTTATTGCTTGTATTATATGGTGTCCGCCCCTTCGAATTATGCCAACTAAAGATCAGTAACTTTAAAATAGTTAATGAAAAGACTTTTTTAGAAATAAGAAATACTCGAATTATAATTCACCCGTTTATTTACGACTTATACAGCAAATATGTGAAATATGAATATAACCCTAAGCTATCACTTGGTAATTCCATAGACTGGCTATTCTGTGGTAGAAACTATAATACGGCTATGTCAATAAATAGGGTATGTGAAATTCTAAGGAGCTATAATATAAATTCAATTAGAGCCTTTAGTACTGCTATAACAAACTTGTTATTAACTGAATTTATAACGCCTGCAGTTGCAATTCATGGTCTAGGTATTAGTATATCAACAATAGCAAATTACTATAAAGCCGTGAACATCAGTAATACCTATAACTCCGACACATTTGAAGTATGTAACTACAATAAAATACAGAAAAAAGAAAGAGTAAATCATGATATATTCTTCGTATATATACTTAAATGTATCGATGGTAGTTATTACACCGGGTATACATCTGATATTAATAAGAGATTACATCAGCATAAATCAGGATATGGTTGCACCTACACTAAAACAAGAACGCCCGTTGAGCTTGTCTATTCAGAAGAACTGCCAGATAAACCTTCAGCTCTAAAAAGGGAAAAACAAATAAAAAAATTAGACACATATAAAAAGGAACAACTAATTGAGAAAAGCAGGATAGAGTAATTAACTCTTTCCTGCTTTCATTTTTATTAGGATTATTGAGAACCTCCTAAATTAACGCATTTCAAGGTGCTTGGTATTAATTAATTTGCATCAGATGCTATTTCTATGCAGTTAACGCAATATTATAGACTATTTTCTTTAAAACCCGCCTACTATGCTACTTTCAGAAAAAGCTATTTGCAAGGGAACTACCCACACTTACTATACCCACAACTCCTGCAAATAACACAACCACCTTCATGCTCCAGTGTTTTGCCGCATTCCGGGCATTCCGCACTCACAAAGTCCCTCTCATTTCTTGGGTTTGAGCATACTTCATTCATTGTACAAATGCTGCATTGTGAGTCACAATCACTTTGTTCTGCATCGGCAGTTCTGGCAGAAGGCTTTTGCAGCAGGCTGTATTCAGTTGTTGCACATATTTCACCTGACACGTCCTCGTCTTTACTGCTCTGGATTTTTGCAACCTTTTCTATTAGTCTGCCTATTGCATCGGGGCAGGACAAAACCTTCAAACCCTTCTGACGTATGGTAGACGGGCATCTTATGCCTTTTAGCTGTTCAACAATTGATTTCACGTCCATACCTGAACGTAATGCTACTGACACCAGACGGCTTGTTGCTTCTGATTGAGAAGGACATCCGCCTGCACGTCCGGTATTTGTGAAGACCTCGCAAATACCGTTTTCATCATAGTTTACAGTAATATAAAGATTTCCGCAGCCTATTCCCACTTTTTCAGTAAAGCCTGTAGTAATGTCAGGTCTTGGCCTTGGTTCTATTTTTCCGGGCATATTATTGACTGCACAGGAATCGCAGTAAATATTCTCTCCTGCTTGCAACTCTTTGTCAGCGTTTTCTTCCTTGCCTTTAACTTTTCCAATATTGAGAACCTGCAAGTCACGGCTTCCGTCTCTGTAAATAGTAACTCCCTTGCACTGGGTCTTATAAGCAAGAGTGAATACCTCTCTTACGTCATCTGTAGTCGCATCATGACTGAGGTTAACTGTTTTGGACACAGCATTGTCAGTATGCCTCTGGAAGGCCGCCTGCATTTTTACATGCCACTCAGGAAGCACATCATGTGCAGTAACAAAAATCTCCTGAACCTGCACCGGTACCTCATTCATATTTTTAACGGTTCCAACCCTTGCAATTTTTTTCATAAGCTCCTCTGAGTAGAAGTTTCCTGAAAGGGCCGCCCCTTTAAATACAGGGTTAACCTCCACAAGCTCACTGTTATCCATAACATTCCTAATATATGAAATTGCAAAAATCGGCTCAATTCCGCTTGAAACACCTGCTATCAAACTCAAGGTACCGGTCGGCGCAATGGTCGTGGTAGTAGCATTTCTCACCTTTATACCTTTTTGATCGTATATGCTGTCCTCATAAAATGGAAAAACGCCCTTTAATTCGGCCAAATTCTGTGAAGCTTTCATAGCAATATCACTGATAAAGGACATAACCTTGTCAGCTAAATCAATTGCAGCTTGAGAATTATAGGCTAAGCCCAAAGCACAGAGTGTGTCTGCCCACCCCATAACTCCAAGACCAATTTTTCTCGTGCCTCTTGTCATTTTATCTATTTCAGGCAATGGGTATTTGTTGACCTCTATTACATTATCAAGAAAACGAACTGCTTTTCTTACCGTATTTTCAAGTTTCTCAAAATCAAGGCCCTTATGTGAATCATCCATCATATTGTACAGGTTAATTGAGCCAAGATTACATGCCTCATAAGGTAACAGCGGCTGCTCACCGCAGGGATTTGTACTTTCTATCTCACCAAGCTTGGGAGTTACATTATCCCGGTTAAGCCTATCTAAAAAAATTATACCCGGCTCCCCGTTTTTCCAAGCCATTTCAACAATTATATCAAATACTTCTTTGGCGTTGAGTTTAGCAACCGGCTCCTTTGTCTTGGGGTCCAAAAGTTCATATTCCAGATTGTGTTCAACAGCTTTCATGAAATCCTCAGTAATTCCGACACTTAAATTAAAATTAGTGATTTCTGAGTTGTCACTTTTACAGGAAATAAATTCCATAATATCAGGGTGATCAATTCTTAAAATGCCCATGTTGGCACCACGTCTGGTTCCTCCCTGTTTTACCGCCTCTGTTGCGGCATTAAAAACCTTCATAAAACTTATTGGGCCGCTTGCAACTCCACCGGTTGAATTTACGGCTGAACCCTTTGCGCGAAGTCTGGAAAAGCTGAAACCTGTTCCTCCGCCGCTTTTATGTATTAATGCAGCATTTTTTATGGATTCAAAAATGCCTTCCATAGTATCTTCTACAGGAAGAACAAAGCAAGCACTTAACTGCCCCAATGGTCTTCCGGCGTTCATCAAAGTAGGTGAATTAGGTAAAAATTCAAGATTAGCCATCATATCATAAAATTCCTGTTCAATTGCCGCCAATCCTTTTTCATCGGTATATGCGGCATCCGCAGAGGCTATTGCCTTCGCAACACGACGAAACATCCCGTCGCAATCCTCAAGCAAATTCCCATTTTCGTCCTTCTCCAGATATCTCTTCTCCAATACTTTGACGGCATTATCCGATAACTTCATCAATAAATCCCCTCTCATTAGTCTATATTTTGTATTTGTATTATTCAAAAGACACTACATATTGTATCACTTTAATTATATATGTTCAATATAGCTAAATATTGCCGAATTTATTCAAAAAAAACGCCCAGCCCCATTTATCAAATGAAGCAAGGCATTTTTGTGCGGAAATAATTATTTTTGTTTTTGAAAATATGATTCCTGATATTTATTACTTGGATCCCAAAGAATCCATTCTTCATATCCGGCGTCATAAATAGCCTTGATTTGCTGTTTAACCTGTTCAGCACCATAAGTCTGGAAATATCCTGCCGGCAAATATCTGGCAGTAAATGCCTGTATATATGGTCTTAATTTTGCGTTGTAGCCGGTAGTTTCAGATATTTTCTTCTTTGCAGTTAACAAAGAATTGTAAACTACTCCATAAGGGTCCATATCCGGCTTTGTAAAAGTAACGCCATTAATGTTCTGTCCAACACCATTACCCATTACTCCCTTAGGCGAGTTATTTGCATAGTGTGACGGATAAATCATAGGACTTATGCAGTATATATCTTTTCCTACTTCTTGGAATCTCTGGCCAATACTCTCTCCATCTATTTTACTTTCAATAATTATTGCGAATACGTCAGCAGAAACAGGTACTCCCAGCTTCTGATGAAGCTCTTTATCTGATTTTGCAAGGAATCCGTTAATAGCCTGAGACTTTTCAGGAACATTTGTACCAAAATTAAAGGATTTTTTACCGCCTGTAGGGAATCTCACATAGTCAAACTGGATTTCATCAAAGCCATAGGAAATAGCTTCTTTTGCGATTGCTATGTTATAGTCCCAAACCTCTTCCATGTAAGGGTTTGCCCAAGGTGTTGAACCGTTTTCCAGCCAGAGCTTTCCGCTTGGTGCTTTTACCCCAAGGTCCGCTCTGCTTTTAGCCAGAACAGGGTCTTTGAAGACAACAATTCTGCCTATTACATATATTCCGTTATCATGGAATTTTTTTACAACATCTTTAGGATTATAGAATTTTACCTGCTTACCATATTTTTTAACCAAGTCAACATTTGTGCTATAGTTTACGGCACCGTCTTCTTTAATATCAATAACCACAGTATTCAATTCTGTATTTTTAGCCATGTTAATGATTTTGTCAACTCTTGCTGCTGAGCCTGCGGAAGGCCCTGTAAGATATACAGCCTTAACCTTTACTTTTTCAATACCGGGTGATAATTGCCGACCTTCGGCTGGAGGTACCTGCTCTTGTTTTGTAGAATCTGAAGATTTAGCTTCGGTACTTACCGCTGATGAAGAAGTTGCTTTTGTATTTGTGCTCTGAGGGTCTTTATTCCCGTTTTCATTACATCCCGTAAGAAAAAATGCACCTGCAGCAATTGACAGGCTTAGAAAAAGAGATGTGAATAAAACCGTAATGTTTTTCCTGTTTTTCATTTAGAAGTACCCCATTCCCCATATTTTTTCATTGTATTATGTAGTATAATCATGAACTGATATTTCAATCAGATACACTGAGATTATACAAAATCCGGTAAATAAAATCAAACCTATTTAAATCACATATGGAATATAAATACCAGTAATATTTCCCAATATCTGCCTGTACTGCCCATAAATAAAAAGACTTAATCTCCGTAAAGGAAATCAAGTCTTTAAAACAAAATTACTAAACTTCGTTACCTTAATTAAGCTTATTCGGGTTGGTAATCCTTACCTCAAGTGGTGCAAGCTGGTTATTATTTATGTCTGTAGCTATTGGCTTATCCCAGCTTCCATGGCCATCTGCGTATAATCTTAATTTTAACTGATACATATTCCCGTAATACTTCTCTACGTCATCATCCTTATATGTGGATACTTTAGGACCAAACTCTATTTTTACTACATCTCCTGCATCATAAGTTCCGTTTACTTCTATGTTAATCACATATTTATCATTTACTTTAATCACTTTTTTAGTAATGTTATTATCATTAACCTTTAAAATCTCAGTAGAATCTTTTTTCTTTACAGTAGCCTTTACATTTTTGCTAACCAACTCCAGGAAAAACGGTTTTTCATTGACATTCTTTTTATCAACCATGTCTGTATCCAGAACAATTCCCGGATTTGAAGCTCTGCTCTTAAGCTTCAGTTCAAAAGAAACAGGTACATAGGATCCCAGAACAAACTCTATATTTGGGTTTCTTGAGTTGTTAATTATGTTATAGGCTACAAAACCCAGCTCTGTTTCAGCAAAGGGATACATTGTCACATTTGCAATGTTAGAGTAAGGGCCAACTGCACCGTTTGCAACAGCAACTACCTTGTAATAATACTTTACTCCCTTTGTGTTTGTGGTTTCAGGAATGGAATCATCCTTAAAGGAAGTTCCTGTTATTCCTTCTTTAATAATTTCGTATGTCCCATCAAAGCTATTGCACCTTAACACACTATAAGTCTGGGCTCCCTGAGCAGGACTCCACCGCAGTTGAACAGCTTCGCCCTCACGAGCCGCCTTCAGATTTGCAGGCGCGTCAGGAGGCACGGGAAGAGTTATTTCTCTTGATTTTGCGCCCTCAAAACCATCTTTTATGGCAGAAACAAAATACTTATATACCTTTCCGTATTCCACATTACTATCAGTGTATTTATTACCTACCGACAGTACTGTGGTTTGTACTCCTTCGGACACTCTATACAGCCTGTAGCCTGAAGCACCCTCTACTGCATCCCATGTAAGATAATTTGTCTTTTTATTTACAGTACCTCTTAGATTCTGAGGTGCTACCAATCCCACTACGACCTTCTCCGACTGGGATTTTGCACTCTCTCCAGCTTCATTCCATGCGCTTACACTGTATTTGTACTCACCGGGTTCCAGATTAAGCACCGTATATGAATTGTCTTTTACATTTATTACTGTAGTATTACCCTCCCGGTCTGTTTCGTAAATCTTATAGCCCTGTGCTTCAAGAACACTGTCCCATGTCAGTACTACACTACCGTCACCCTTTGAATCTGCCTTGAGATTTGTTGGCGTCTTGGGTATATTAATGGCTCCGTCAACAAATAGTTGAGAATTTGGGACTACTCCCTTTGCTTTTTTAGGATTACTCCATAAAAGCTTAGCAACGGCATCATATTCGTTTTCATAGTATTCCATTCTTATTCTGTATTTTTTACCCTTTTCCATTTTTACTGACTTTGAGCTATTCTCTGTTTCAGAATGCTTCTGCCAGTTTGAAATCAAAAGTTCATTAGTATCAAATATTCCATTTCTGTTTAAGTCAATCCACAGTTTCACTCCGTCATCAGTTCTGGTATAAAAGGTATAGTCTTCATTAAGCTCAGGCATAATATACCCTGACCAGACCACCGAATAGTAATCTGCATTAACCTTGGGGTCAGGAGCTTTGTCCCCCCATTTGTAGTAGCTGTCTGCATTATCTTTAGTAAAATCAATTTTAGGGTCAATTCGAGACATTGCAAGTTCAGTATTATCCATTACATAATTAGTTGTAAAGCTGTTCCCCAAATCATAACTGTAGTTAGTCAGACTATTTCCGGCAACAGATTTCCAATTATAGTATTCTGCGTACAGTCCGTTACTCGTCATAATCAAAGCAGTAGCCGAAGCCTCCTTTGAAAATGGTCCCAATTGCTCTCCGCTGTCTGAGACTGCCTGAACCTTATATGTATAGGTTTCCCCCGGTATAACATTGTTGTCCGTAATAGAAGTATCATGTAATATCTGAGGCTGCTGTACGAAGGTAGAATCGCCCGGACCTTTACGCCATATCTTATAGCCTTCCGCACCGTTTACTTCATCCCATCTTAAAAGTATGCCATCTTTTTTAGGAACTGCTTGAAGAGTCTGAGGTGCCACAAGTTCTTTTGCCGGTTCTTTTCCCCATATAAGTTCACCATCATAATATACTGTTACTTTATCCCAATCCATTTCTACTGCAGGATTAAAAGAATAGTGATTAGACTGTTTGAATTTTCTTATTTCCGATGTATCCCCCGTCATTTGAGCAATAAATTCTTTGACTATTTCAAGTTCAATATCTGCATGTGAAATATTCTTACCGGATTTGGCACTAAGCTCATAGTTCATTGAACTGACAGTATAGTCCTGGCCCCAGTTCCACCACCATCTGTATCTCTCACTATCAAAAGAACAAATATTACCCCTTTTAAGAATATCATCCAACCAGTTAATATCCTGCTTAATAAATTTTTCATTCCATAAGCTGCTGAAATAACGTAAAAAATTATATAAATAATTGGAGTTGCCTGAGCCATTACTTTTTGACGGAAACCCCATTTCAATAAAACAGTTGGTTTTAGTTGTGGAATACTCACCCATATTAATAAATACTGACGGAAGGGTTTGTATAACATATTCATATGGATTCGTTCGGTCGGACTGATAGTTATATATTTTTCCCTCCACCTTTTCAGTCTTTGGTGCAACTTTTTTTAAGTCTCCATCCATGTTAAGGTAATAGTGAATTCTTACTTTATTCAAATCAACTTTATCAGTTCCTTCATTATATAGCTTCAGCACCGAATGAATCCTGTCCCTGTAATCAAACTCGGAAGTATTTGTCGGATAACTTTGTTGAGTTAGTCTAATCTGAATTTTATTAACCTCTGGCTGTCTCACCATAGAACAGCCCAAATCAGAGAAATCCATCCATTTAACATAACCGTAGATTTCCCAAGTTCCATGACTTTTTATAGTTTTGTTGGATAGCAAACTGGAGCCGAAAGAATACTCCCTGCTTGACTTATCAATGTTTCTATAAGCAGAAAACTCATACATTTTCAGTCCCAGTTCTTTGCCTGACTTGTTTTTAAACCCTAACACCAGTTGGTTATTACTGTTAAGATTTATAGCAGAATCACCTGTATTAGTAATTTTAACCTTGAAAAACTGGATACTGCTATTCTTATAGTTGTAATCACTACAGGAATTATTATCCGGATACCAATCTTCATATCCGTGGTTCAATATAACATCTGAAAACCAAACAAGCATTGAATCCACCTTTTGAAGTTCTACAGTCAGACTTTGGCCCCCGGACTGTACATTTACTCCTCCCGAATCCGTATTACTCACAGCCAGAACTGTCTGAGGAATCAATAGCCCAATCATAATGATTAGTGCCATCACGCCACAAAGTGCCTTCTTAAACATTAGCATCAACCTCCACACCCTTAATAATTTACTTTTCTTCCTTCCAAGAAGTTATCTTTATATTTTTAACATTTGGCTTTTTAATCGTCTTTATGGATGAATTACTCAAAACAATCTCCGATGCATTGTAATTAAATAATCTCCCTGCATCAGGTTCCTCACTCAAAAGTATATCTACGGTATTTTCATCGTAAGCAATGTCTGCTCCTCCAAGAAATACTATATTGCCCTCCGCAATGAGTATTCCTTTAAACTTAGTTCCCGCTTCAACATATATGTCACCTGCAGAAAAGATAATCCCCTGCAGATATCCGTCATCATCTTTAGAAATATGCACTCCGTTTACCTGACTGTTTGACAGAACAACATTACTGCTACTATTTAGGAAAAACGTCCCAGATTTAGATATCACCGTTTTATCCTGCCTTACTGCTTTATTAATAAGACCGGCTGTCTTAGTAACTCCGTCAGTCGTAAGACTTTTTACAGGCTTCGAACCCATTACCTCACCAAATTCATTTACAAACAAACTCATGTTGTTTCTATATGAAACAGACTTCATACCTTTTTGAATCGAATACTGATCGGAATCCTCCGTAAAACCGCCATAGGGCCCGTAGACCGTATCATTGGCAGCAACAGCCCCATAACACCAGCCTTTAACTTTAGCAGTATTTTTAACAAAATTACCGTCATCAGCTTTTTCGTAATGCTCTATCTTAATATCACCAGAATTCAGGTAGGAATAATATCCCACATCATCCTTCCAGAAATTATCCCATATCCATTTAAAGTGCATAGCCCTATCCAGAATATCGAACAGAGGCTTTTTCTGACTGCCCATCATCATTTGTACCGTAGTTGAATCAGCAGGCTGACTTTCGTTTTTGGCTTTATAGTTAAATCCGGCACTAACGAGCTTATCTTCCTCCGTAGGATCGTTGACATTTATATATTCTTCAGCGTCAGGAACTCCGTTAGTATCCCTGTATTTATCAAACAGATAAAAAACATTACCAGGATATACGTCCTTTGACGGAATTTCAATGTCATCCCACATACGAAATGCTTCTGCGGGTAAGCTTCCGGATTTAAGTACAGATATTCCGGAGAAATACATTTTGCTGTCCGTTATATTTGTATATTCATTAAAATATGTTGTTCCTCCCATATAAAGGCTTCCATTTATATTCAGATTTGAATCTCCCGAAACTATTACCGCACTGGAATTATCATAGCCTGAAGCTGAATCACCCGGATTCAGGCCTACAAGCATACCCTCTCCTGCCTTTTCCCCTTCCCACTTTCCAATGTTAACAGTGGAATTATTTGAATCAATCCTTAAATCATCAGTTAAGAAAACATTCTTTAGGTTAACCTCACTTGAATGCGCCTTATTCTCAATCTTCACACTACGGGCAAAAACATCCCCTTTTTGAATATTTATTTTTGATGGAGAACTTGAATTACTATACAAAGTATGAATATATGCTGCAGTAATTGCACTGCCTTCTTGAATATTAAAAGATCCCGGGAAATTAGTATAATCGTAATCATCCATACCCGGAATGGTTCCAATTATACTATCTTTCAGGCTCTTAATGCCATTTCCCAAGCTGATATCCTTCCAGGTATCTTTTGTTATCCCAGCCATAAAACCGCCGTATTTATAACCGTCAGCATTATAGTTTATATCAGTACCGTTTACTGTCGGGATAGTTCCGAAGCAAATAGCATCACCCTTCTCAATATTAACGTTCCCATTAACCGAAACAATGTTTTTACGTGCTACAACCGCCATGTTTTTAAGTATATCTGGCTTATTGTCCTTATTGACCTTAACCTTTGTAAGCTTACTGTAAATAATTGGTATTTCTTTTGCTGACTCAGTCAAAAAACTGAACTCTGCTGATATAGTTCTTTTGTAATTGTGCTTACCTGACTTGTATTCTCCCGTTGCTTTAACAGTAATTGATGATATTTCATTTGCCTGAAGTGACCCAACTTTGGAATAGATATTGCTGGTTGGATCCGGAGGCATAATGCTATATATATAGCTTCCATCATTTATAGTAACATCTTTACCATCTTTAGAAACAACATGCTGCATGCTGTGTGGTGTAGTACCGTCCCATTCCCCTCCGGCAGCTGTCTGTTTTTCAATCCATTCTGACAACATTTTAAAGAATTGACATTTGTACTCAGTTTCATAGATAGTATTCAGTTCTTTCTCATTTAATACTTTTATATTATTGGGGTCAGTGGTATCAACTATATCGTCAAATACAGGCAATTTGTCTTCTATAGCCTTTTTAATCACTTCACTGGAAGTTACCCTTGCACTGTCCTGTATTCTTCCCACCTCAATATCGAGCTTTTGCGCAACTTTTTCAGCGCCTGCCTGAGCTGCAAACAAAGCCTTGCTTCTGTCAGAGGTTACAGTACTCATTACAAGCTCAGAACCTGCAAGTGCCATGACAGCCAAAGCAGTAGCCGATAAAACAAATACTAAGAAAAGTACCATCGCCAAAGTTGAACCATTACTTTTTTTTATAAAACCCCTTATTTTACTCATAGTAACCACCTGCTACTTTTTTACATAGGATGAGGCAGTATATATAACCGTGCCATCTTTTTTTCTGACTTCAACAACTATTTCTAAAAGCTCATTCGTCCAATCATAATTAAATGCATTTGTTTCCATATAATTTATTTCATATTCCATCTGGCTGCTTTTATTAATAAAGCAGACTCCTGACTCCAACTCTTTACCGTCGGTAACATAAGTCTTCAGGTTAATCTCCTGATTGCTGTATGTAAATACCTTTAGCTGTTCATCGGAGTTTGACTTACCATCATTTTTACAGCTTAACTTTAGCTTTATATAATCCTGACTGGCAGGTGTAAATTCTACTGTTTTAACAGGAAAACTTTTACCTATCCCACATATAATTTTAGAACCGTTTTTCTCAAACTGCATAATCAATTTATCTTTACGATAATCAAACAGCGAATCAATTGTTATACTGTTTGGCCTGCTTGGGTCAGTTGTTCCATTGAGTGCCTTCAGTTCAATCATAAGTTTGTTGTTATCCCCGCTGGTACGCTGTTCAATACTCAGCTCCAAATCAGGAGCATTTGCTTCCGAGTTATCATATGTATAGTCATTTGTAGGAGGTGTTAACTTACCCGTCTCTACGCTTTTAATCCTGTAGTAGGGTTGCAGCTTTGTGTTAACTGCCTCTTTAAAAGGCTCAATGTTAAACGGTAAATAACTGTCCCCGGTACTTTCAAGGTTTCTTTGAGACTTTACTTCATCCATCACCATTTGCGCAATGGCAGCCGCTTTAATCTTTTGCTCCGAATCCCTGTTATAGTAATAGGAAGACATGGCCATGCTTAACAAAGGTCCTGCAATCACCGCCAACAATATTACAGCAGCCAATACTTCTATAAAAGTTTCACCGTTTTCATTTTTAAGTAGCTTTTTGAGCTTAGTCATATAAATCACCTGCTACTATTGCTTAGTTACTTTTCCAACTGTTTTGCCTATTTCAACCCTTGGCAGACTGGGATCATCCATATAAATCTTATAAACAAGCTGCTTATCCGAATTATTAATTATATTTAGTTTAACCCCTGCATTATCGTTCTCATCTTGTCTCTCAGAAGAAATAATAACAAGCTTTAAATCCTCTCCCACAGGCAGAAATTCCATAGTCCGACTGTATTGCTTATCAGGATAGCTTTCATGGTCTGTTTTAAATTTACAGTAATATTTACCGTTCTTCTGCTCAATAAATATTTCAGCGTTTTCTGTACCCTTGTTGTCACCATATACTACCGAGTAAGAATTTTCCGGTAACGATGGGTTTTTACAGTTAATTGAAACACTCGGGGCAAGCCCGCCTCCAAAGTGTGAGGCTACTAAAGAAAAATCATATTTACCGGGATTAATTTCATCCAGCTTGCTTTTAGCTTTATCCGCACCGGTTTTATCAATTTTATCAGTATCAGTGTTTTTAGTAAATCCAGTCTGTCCTAAAAGATTAAACCCCTTATAGAACTTAAAAATATCTTTCTTTCCGTCAGCAGGAGTCGGAGCCCATTTGCCGTCTTCAAGCATATAATAATCCCCTGCTCCTCTATCCATAATTCCGTAAAATACTATTTCAGCACTCAGCTTTAAGTTTTTTTTGTTTTTATCAGTATCATCAACATTTACGCCGGATGAGATACTGACAGCTTTACAAATCGCCTTATTTTTTAGCTTTGAGAGTTTATCGAAGAAAGCTTTTATTCCCTCATTGCTCCCTATAGCTTCAAGTTTAACAGAGACTGAATAACTATTTCCATCCTTGACAGGCTCATCAACCACATTGCTCTTTTTACTTTTCAGTCCCCAAAAATAAAAGTAATTTTTGATATCGGAGGATATTCCTTTATCCAATGTACTTCCATCACCATTTTTAGGAATACTATCATCCTTTTTATCAGAACTATCAGCTTTATCTGTGGCTGTATCCTTGCTTTCGGACTTAGAGTCCGCTTTATTTTCGCCAATCCCACCTATAGCACCAAAAGAGATTGAGTTTACTTCCAGTCCTGCTTCACTTGTTAAATTATTCATTAGCACCAGAAGCTCATCGCTTTCAATATTTGGAGGATAAACCTCCCTCAAGTCTCCAAGCTTTTTAGATAATATCTTAATATCTCCGTCAATTCTTTTTACCTTTGCCATATACGCTATATTCACCGCATATGAATCATTTAATGTTGCAATATCCGTTTTAAGTTGGTTGATAGAACCAAACTTTGGCAGCAATAAGAATTTCAGAAAAACAACCGTAAATACCACAACTCCCAGAAGAATCAATAGTTTTTTATCACGCTGAGTTAATTTCATATGTATCCTCATTTCTATAATATGCAAAATAATTAGTCTCGCTGATTAAACTATTTAAGGACTTTTTATAGCAGTAAAAGATTTAAGTATACGGTCAATTGTTCTTTCCTTTACCTCAAAACTATTGGGGTCGCTTTTGTATTTAACAATATATCCCTTGTTGTCTTTAACTGTGCAAAGCTCTAAGTATTTATATCCGGTTCCCTTTTCCTCTCCCATATACATTAACTTATAAGCTTCTTCCCCTGAACTTTTGGTCTTTATAGTATATATTTTCGCAAATCCTTCCAACTCACTCTTTAGTTCATTTATTCTTTTATCTGTAAATTCCTTTGATGTAAGCTCAGTAGATGTTACGGTGATTTCAAGAGCATCAGCATCAGTTGAAGTCAATCTCTTATTTGCGGTAAATAAAACATTGCCATCCTTATCTGCTTTTTTACTCCAATCAGGCTCATAACAAATCCTGTACCCGTTATTCCAGTTGTTATATATAACAAGGTCACTCTTCTTTATACCGCTAAGGGTAACTTCAAAAGCAGTACCGTTATTTTCTTTCATATTTGATGTACTTGATAAAAACACATTATTAAAATAATCGTCATCCTTAAGGTTTCTTAAAAATGAAGCCAAAGTATCCTCATCCTTTGAAACACCCTTTAAAACCACCTTCGTATCTGATTCACTATTCCCCGTTGAGCCAAAATTCTGGATAAACAGCTTGTCAGGGCATGAATTCTCAATTGCATTAACAATTCCTAAAACGTCAATCCTGTTATTGGATAGTTTCTTTCCCTCAGCTTCCCTTACTTCTACTGCCTTTTTGAGGGAATTGAACTCATTAACGGTTTCACCATAACCGGTTGTACTATTTATCTTCTTTTCAAGTTCTTGCTTATCATTACGCAGATTCATTTCATAAATTACAGGTACTGTGTAAGCAGTGACAACTATAACCCCAATGCAAATTATAAGGATAGAGAGGTACGTTTTTTTAACTTTATTTTTTTTATCAACAATTAAACTTTTAGGAATAAGATTTAAGTCCTTCAATACTATCCCACCCTTGTATGTATATTTTATCTACTTTTCTATATTGGGGAATCTGTAGCTGCTTTCAACCTCTACATTTCCGCTTTTGCCACAAGATACCTTGACCTGAATCCTTAATTTGTCATGATCATTTAAACTGTTTTTTAAAATTTTTTGAAGGTTAAAACCCGTTACTTTAATTTCTTTTCCTGAAGAAGATTTATCATTAATTCTATTACCGTTATATTTAATGATACCTCCGCTGTCTTCTGAATCGTACAGATACTCTATGCTTCCTTTGTTAGAGGGAATACTTATGCTGCATCCATCATCATTAATAATCACTTCACTGCTTATTGAGTTTGACTTTTCCAAATCACCTATAATACCATTGAAGTTTATTCCGTCACCATACATAATTTCTCTTGCAACTTGCCGAGCAGCCACTTTGTCAGCCTCAACCACGCATTTATTGTAAGTCGTAGTAAAGATAAATGATAGAGGTACCATTAGTATCATCAAAATAGTTACTGCGCCTATTACCTCCGTTAAGGTAACACCCTTTTCACTTTTAATATTCAATAATGCCCCTCCCCACCATGTACTTTATTACGAGAAGGCTTATTTAATTGCTCTGGTCAAACAGCCTACGGCATTAATCAAAAAAGGGTAATCCTGTTCAAAAACTTCTCTCTCCTTATGTCCCTTATAAACAATTTCTTTAAGAAAAGGAAAGGGTAAAACAGGCATATTGAAAGTACTTGAAAAGTACTCAGTAATCCCTTTCAGCTTGCTGCCGCCACCACAAATATAAAGCTTTTCAACGTTATTTGAATTATCTCTGGAATTATAGAATTCAATAAACCTGTTTAAATCGGATATAATGCTATCAAGAGCACCTCTGATAACCTCACCTAAGTCACTGAATTTATCATCCTCAGGCTTACTGCCAAACCCTTTGAAAGAGCGTTTAAGCTCCTCAGCCGATTTGAATTCCAGATTATATTTATTTGCAATAATACTGTCAACCTCGGATACACCATTTAATAAAATTCTGCTGAATTTTAAAACATTATTTCTGAAAAAACATACTCCGGAAGTATCCCTACCTATATCAACCACAGCATATTCTTCTGCTGTTTCATCATTATACAGAGGCGAGAAAGATAAAAGCTTCAGAACACAATTAGCTGGAATATCTATCGCCGCTAACTGCTGTTTCAAAAGCTTTGCCAGATTAATATAAGTCTCAATTTGCTTATTGGGAGCAGCAACCACCAGCACACGAAGCTGATCGCCTATATTCTCCATAACTTTAAAATCAACGGTATAATCCTTTAAATCCACCGGAAAATATTGCTGAGCCTCAAATTCAAGCATGTTTTCAATTTCCTGTTCCGTTGACTTCGGCAGAACTATATCTCTTGTGATAACCCCCGTTCCCGTAACAGTCATTACAAGGGCTCCACCACCTATTTTGTGAGCTTTAATAGCTTCACTAATAACCTTTGATACCGTAGTGACATCAATAATCATACCGTCATTAATAGACTCAGCAGGTGTGCTAATAATACCGTATTCATTGATAACTATATTTTTTTTATTGGCTGAACCACCAACAATTTTAATTGAATCATTTCCGATATCCAACGCTACAAGGTTTTTCTTAACCATACGTTCGCCTCTATATTTCCATTCATATAATTTATTTAAGCAAGTTCATATATTGTTCCAATAAATTCCATCCACATATAATTGTTATAAAAGTCCCCACTGCTATATACGGCCCAAATGCAATGGTGGACTTCCTATTATTCTTCTTAAGTATCATCATAAAGACACATCCGATAGCTGCTGAAAAAACAGAAAGCATGAGACTGACAATCGTCATACGCCACCCAAGAAAAAGTCCTATAACCGCATAAAGCTTTATATCACCCATTCCCATGGCATCATCGCTCTTGTAAACAAGCATCCCCACAAGAGAAACCATAAAAAGAAAACCGGTTCCCACAGCAAACCCCAGTATGGGGTTAAACCATACTCTGTCTCTGAACATATCCACAGTATAAAATAAATTGTATAAAAATAATGCCAATCCGCTTATTAAACCTGTAATAATAAACCCGTTTGGTATTATTCTGTACTCTGCATCTATAAAAGCAATGCAAATAAGTATACATGAAAGCAATGCCATGGCAACAAACTCAACAGTTAAAGAGTACTTTAAATAAAGTACAACAAAAGCAGCGGCTGTAATGATTTCTACTACGGGATTCACGGCGGATACTTTCTCCCCACAGTAGCGGCATTTGCCTCTCAAGAATACAAAACTGAATACAGGCACAAGATCAAGTGGTCTGAGTGTTGTTCCGCAACTGTTGCATCGTGATGGAGGTCTTATAATAGACTGTTTTTGTGGTATGCGACAAATACATACATTAAGAAAACAGCCTATTACAAGTCCGAATATTAATATGTAAATTATGAATAATGTTTGCATTTGATTAAGGATTCAAATTAATCCAATTTGATGCGGGTGCAGTAGTCGTCGCAGTGGCTTCACCTGTAGTGGGGTTAAGATAATAATCTTGAGTACTATTACTAGGTGTAGGGAATGCCGACATTATATTACCTACTTTTGCTTGAACACCAGACAAAGTAGAAGGAACTGTCGTATCAGTAGACTGAGCCATCCCAATCTTATACGCATTTTCTATAGACCTTTTATTAGCCGCATCTGCACTTGTTTTTGCCTTTCCTACCTGATTCAATATCATCGGTGTTGCTACCGCAGCCAGTATACCCAGGATTGCCACAACCACAATCAACTCTGTCAGGGTATAACCCTTCTTATTTTTCTTTACCTTCTTAAAGAATTTAAACATTAGAACTCCCCCTTATTAGTTATATATATTTATTTTATTGGCCCACACCCTGATACATGCTGAATATGGGCAATATCATCGCTACAACAATAAAGCCTACAATAATCGCAAGTACCATCATCAGAAGAGGCTCCATCATAGCAACGAGTTTGCTTACAGATGTCTCCACTTCCTCATCATAGAAATCCGCCACCTTTTCCATGATGGAATCCAGAGAACCTGCTTCTTCTCCAACACTGATCATATGCGTTACCATCAGCGGGAAAATCCCCATTTTCTCAAGAGGTGCTGCCAAATTTGAACCCATTTTAATACTTTCCTTAACCTTTATAAGACCTCTCGAAACAATCTGGTTGTTTACTACACCGTCTACAACCTCCAATGCATGAATCAGGGAAACGCCTGATTTCAGCAAAGTACTCAAAGTCCTTGTAAATCGTGAGGCCAAAATCTTCTGAACATTTGTACCAACCATCGGCATTTTAAAAATAAAACTGTCAATCAAAAACTTACCGTGTTCAGTACTCTTAAACCGTCTGAATCCCCACACTCCGGCTGCTATTACCAGAGCTAATCCCAACAAAAATAAGGGATTGGTAAATAACTTGCTTATAAATAATACTATTCTGGTAGGCATTGGAAGTGTTCCTCCAACACTGTTAACCATATTAACAAACTTCGGTACTATGAATACAATCATAAACGTAACCATTACCAAGGCAATACAACCTATAACCGCCGGATACATCATGGCAGTCGAAACCTTTGACTTAACTTTGGTGTCTTTTTCAAACTGTACAGATAGTCTTTCCAGAACTTGTTCAAGAGTTCCGCTTACCTCACCAACTTCTATCATACTCACCATAAGTACCGGAAAAACCTTTGAAAGTAATTTCATTGATTCGGAAAGTGTTTTTCCCTTCTGCACATCCTCATAAAGTTGTGACATTGCATCACGCAAGGTGGGATTCTGTGTTTGGCTACGAAGTAAATCAAGACATCCAATAACTGAAACCCCCGCATTAAGCATAGTATGAAATTGCCGGCACAAAATTGACAGGTCTTTAACCTTTACTTTTTTATGTACCTTAAACTCAATTTCCTTACCCGGTCCGGTATTTTCATACACTGCCATAGGAAAATATCCTTTGTCTTTAACAAAAGCTATTGCCATAGTGACATCGGATGCCTCCACATTGCCGGATACTGTTTCACCTGACTTGGTTTTAGCATTATAAATATAATTAGCCAATAAAAATCACCTGATAAGTATATAATTTTAAATTATTATAGTATAAACCACAAATGTATTGATATGGAAATGTTTATATATTTAATATTATCACATCGCAGTTAATAGTCAATAAATATTGCCCGCCTTACCCCATGTACCTCATAATATTGTCCGGGTCCATGGCATAGGTCATTGCATCTTCCTGACTTATAATTCCTTTTCTGTACAAACCTGCCAAACTTGAATCCATTGCTTGCATTCCGAACTTTGCTCCGGTCTGAATCTGGGAATTAATCTGATATGTCTTACCCTCACGGATTAAATTCCTTACTGCAGGAGTAGCTACCATAATTTCAATAGCCGGTACTCTTCCGGGTTTATCTTTTCTGGGAAGAAGCTGTTGCGATATAACCGACTGAATAACCGTTGAAAGCTGAACTTTTATCTGCTGCTGCTGATATGGAGGAAAAACATCTATTATTCTGTCAATTGTATTAGCAGCTCCAATAGTATGTAACGTTGACAAAACCAAGTGTCCCGTCTCCGCCGCAGTAACAGCTATGGCTATAGTTTCAGTATCTCGCATCTCTCCTACCAGAATTACATCCGGGTCTTCTCTCAAAGCAGCCCTCAGTGCAGCTGAATACGAGTGGGAATCATTTCCTATTTCCCTCTGATTAACAATGGATTTATTGTGTTTGTGAAGATACTCAATGGGATCTTCTAATGTAAGTATATGGCAATCTCTGTTTTTATTTATCAAATCAATAATCAAAGCCAAAGTAGTTGATTTTCCGCTTCCGGTAGGGCCGGTAACTAAAATCATTCCCTTAGTTTTCTTGCTCATATCCGTAACAATACCAGGTAGTCCAAGTTCCTCAACAGATGGAATAACAAGGTTTACCATTCTTATAGCCGCACAGCAGGTGCCTCTTTGCTTGTAAACATTAACTCTGAATCTTCCCATACCTTTTAATGAGAATGATAAATCAAGTTCACCGGCCTCCTGATATTTCCTCCACTGTTCATCATTTAGCATATTTCTTACCAAAGCTTCCGTATCGGAAGGCATAAGTTTTTCTTCACCTATGGTAGAAAGTCTGCCGTTTTTTCTGATAGTTGGAGGAATTCCAACTGTTAAATGTAAATCAGAAGCACCAAATTCCAAAGTTTTTTTAAGCAAATCCTCTAATGAAAGCATAATAGTCTCCAAAGCCTTTCTAATCTAACTAATATCAGATTACTAATTATCTATGAATTTAATCATTTGAATATGCAATGCGGACTAATTCGTCAATAGTTGTATCCCCTGCCAGCACTTTTTTCACTAAATTGTCTCTTAAAGTAACCATTCCATTTTGTATGGAATAATTCCTGAATTCTTCTTCAGAACATTTATTATTAATCATCTCCTTGTGCTTTTTGGTAATTGATATCAACTCGTAAACTCCATGTCGTCCCCTGTACCCGGTATGGTTACACATGGGACAACCTCTTCCTTTATATAAAATAAGCTCTTCGTCATTTATACCCACTATTCTCTTCTCGTAATCATTGGCTGAATAGTCCATTTTGCAATTACTGCATATCTTTTTGTATAATCGCTGAGCTATAACACCTACAATAGAAGAAGATACCATGTAGTGTTCAACTCCCATGTCTATAAGTCTTAATACAGAACTCGGCGCGTCATTTGTATGGAGTGTGCTAAGAACCAGGTGTCCGGTTATCGCCGCTCTTACAGCTATTTCAGCAGTCTCAATGTCACGTATTTCACCAATCATTATTACATCAGGGTCCTGTCTTAAAATAGACCTTAGCCCCGAAGCAAAAGTCAAGCCTGTTTTCGCATTAACCTGAACATGATTAACCCCTTCAATAACACACTCTACGGGGTCTTCAACAGTTATAATATTAATATCTGAACTGTTGATTTCACTTATTGCACTGTAAAGAGTAGTAGTTTTTCCGCTTCCCGTTGGCCCTGTTACCAGAATGATACCATGGGGATTAAGCAGCATCTTTTGAAACTGCTTTTCCTCATATTCACTAAATCCCAACTGGCTCTTACTCAAAACAAAAGCTTTCTTATCTGCAATTCTTATAACAATCTTCTCTCCAAAAATTGTTGGTAAAATCGAAACTCTCAGATCATATTCTCTTCCATCAACTTCAATACTTATTCTACCGTCCTGAGGCAGCCTCTTTTCTGCAATGTTCATACCACCTATAATTTTTATACGTGCAGAAATTGCAGGCATTATGTCAATTTCCGGTCTCATAATTTCACAAAGCTGCCCATCAGTTCTGAATCTGATTTTTATATATTCTTCAAAAGGCTCAATATGTATATCGCTTGCTCTGCTTCTTACGGCTTGTTCTATAATAGAATTAATCACCTTAACCGCAGGAGCGTTATTAATTTCCTCAATATTCTGTTCTTCTGCAGTATCTGAATTTATCTTTATAGTAGAAACTTGCTCTTTTTTAAATTCCTCAACAGCCTTCATGGCTTTTTGGGCGCTGTAATATTTGTCTATCGCTCTGGAAATATCATCAAAGCTTGCAATAACAGGCTGTATCTCCATACCTGAATATATGTTTAAATCATCTATTGCAAACACATTGAGGGGATCACTCATTGCAACCGTCAAGGTTCCTTTGTCCTTTTTTATAGGAATAAGCCCATACCTTCTGGCAATACTTTCAGGTATTGCTAAATAAGCTGACTTGTCAATATTATATTTTTCAAGTTTTACGTGTGGAATACCAAGCTGAAATTCTAGGACTTGAATTATATCATCTTCATTAACATAGCCTAACTTTGTAAGTATAGTGCCAAGTTTCTCACCTGTTTTTTTCTGCACTTCAATAGCGGATTCAAGTTGATTTGTGGTTATCATTTCGACTTCCAGCAACAAATCACCAAGCCGCTTACGTGTCTTGTTGAGCATTAGCAATCACATCCAAATAAAAGTTTTACATCTTATATCTATTTATGTATTTTTTTCTGATTTAATGTATATATTCCATATTATTACTCAAAATCCTTTTATTTTGTCAAAAATTATACATTTCCCAGACATTTTTACTAGATATAGTAAATCAGTTTATATTAATTAGCTATCGATAGTCAAAAAAAAAAGACCCGTAACGGATCTTTTTTTGGCTCCTCAAGTAGGACTTGAACCTACGACCCTGCGGTTAACAGCCGCATGCTCTACCGACTGAGCTATTGAGGAATATAAATCTGGCGGAGACCTACTTTCCCGGGCCGTTTCCAGCCAAGTATTATCGGCACTGAGATGCTTAACTGCCGTGTTCGGTATGGGAACGGGTGTATCCATCTCGTCATTTCCACCAGAAAATTTAAAATTGTGATAAGCTTCGTATTACTACGTCAGATTTCGTTCTTACGGTGCTCATTTATGTGTATAAACTCCGCTCCTCATCACTCATCTTCCTTGTACTACTCGCTTCTGACAATTTTGTTAACTTTTTTAAGATACTTTTGTACCTTCAGAACTGATTAATGTTATTCTTCTAAGAAGATGTGAAGCTCTCATTGTCTGGTTAAGACCTTCTACTTTTGAATACCTGTTTTCTTTGGGTCAAACCCTCGACCTATTAGTATCAGTCAGCTTAACACATTACTATGCTTACACTCCTGACCTATCAACCATGTAGTCTACATGGGGTCTTACCTATTGCTAGTGGGATATCTCATCTTGAGGTGGGTTTCACGCTTAGATGCCTTCAGCGTTTATCCCTGCCGAACTTGGCTACCCAGCTGTGCCATTGGTATGACAACTGGTGCACTAGAGGTTCGTCCATCCCGGTCCTCTCGTACTAAGGACAGATCCTCTCAAATATCCTGCGCCCGCGACAGATAGGGACCGAACTGTCTCACGACGTTCTGAACCCAGCTCGCGTACCGCTTTAATTGGCGAACAGCCAAACCCTTGGAACCTGCTACAGCTCCAGGATGCGATGAGCCGACATCGAGGTGCCAAACCTCCCCGTCGATGTGGACTCTTGGGGGAGATAAGCCTGTTATCCCCAGGGTAGCTTTTATCCGTTGAGCGATGGCAATTCCACTTTCATACCACCGGATCACTAAGCCCTACTTTCGTACCTGCTCGAGGTGTTTCTCTCACAGTCAGGCTACCTTATGCCTTTGCACTCGTTGCGCGATTTCCAACCGCGCTGAGGTAACCTTTGGACGCCTCCGTTACTCTTTGGGAGGCGACCGCCCCAGTCAAACTGCCCACCTGACAGTGTCCCTAGACCAGCTTATGGTCTCAGGTTAGAGTTCCAGTACTTTTAGAGTGGTATCCCAACGTCGACTCCTTGATGGCTGGCGCCACCAATTCTCAGTCTCCCACCTATCCTGTACAAAAAATACCGAAACCCAATATCAAGCTACAGTGAAGCTCCATGGGGTCTTTCCGTCTAGTCGCGGGTAACTTGCATCTTCACAAGTACTACAATTTCGCCGGGTACGTTGTTGAGACAGTGCCCAAGTCATTACGCCATTCGTGCGGGTCAGAACTTACCTGACAAGGAATTTCGCTACCTTAGGACCGTTATAGTTACGGCCGCCGTTTACTGGGGCTTAAGTTCATGCCTTCGGGTTTCCCCTAAGCAATTCCCGTAACCTTCCAGCACCGGGCAGGCGTCAGCCCCTATACTTCATCTTTCGATTTAGCAGAGACCTGTGTTTTTGATAAACAGTTGCTTGGGCCTATTCTCTGCGGCCTCAATTGCTTGAGGCACCCCTTTTCGCTAACTTACGGGGTCAATTTGCCGAGTTCCTTAACAACGCTTCTCCCGCTCGTCTTAGGATTCTCTCCTCACCTACCTGTGTCGGTTTGCGGTACTGGTACCTTTAATCTGGATAGTGGTTTTTCTCGTCAGTGTGGAATCTGTCACTTCGGTACTTGTTTTCCCTCCGCATCACGTCTTCGAAACATCCGGCGGATTTGCCTACCGGACTATCTACCTCGCTTGCACGATCTTTTCCAGCTGATCGCTTGACTTATCCTCCTGCGTCCCCACCTCTCTCATAACGATTAACGGTAGTACAGGAATTTCAACCTGTTGTCCATCACTTACGCCTTTCGGCCTCAGCTTAGGTCCAGACTTACCCTGGGCGGACGAACCTTCCCCAGGAAACCTTAGGTTTTCGACGGTAAAGATTCTCACTTTACTCTCGCTACTTATTCCGGCATTCTCACTACTGCTTCGTCCACAAGTCCTTTCGATCTTGCTTCAACCTACAACAGTAAGCTCCCCTACCACCCTCGTGCATCCAATACTATCTCCTAGTACACAGTTTAGCTATGAGATAATTTGACCAAATGTTTTGAATCATTTTTCATATGATACATTTGGTGAAATTACCTAGCTCTATTTTACTTGCTAGGCGATACTATTGGATGCACGCTGATCCATAGCTTCGGTACACAGTTTAGCCCCGGTAATTTTCGGCGCAGGCTCACTCGACTAGTGAGCTATTACGCACTCTTTGAATGAGTGGCTGCTTCTAAGCCAACATCCTAGTTGTCTTAGCAAGCCCACATCCTTTTCCACTTAACTGTGATTTTGGGACCTTAGCTGATGGTCTGGGCTGTTTCCCTTTTGACCATGGGACTTATCTCTCATAGTCTGACTCCCAAGTAACATCATTACGGCATTCGGAGTTTGATAGGGTTCGGTAACCCGGTAAGGCCCCTAGCCCATTCAGTGCTCTACCTCCGTATGATTTTCCCTTGAGGCTAGCCCTAAAGCTATTTCGGGGAGAACCAGCTATCTCCGAGTTCGATTGGAATTTCTCCGCCACCCACAGCTCATCCCAGACCTTTTCAACGGTCATGTGGTTCGGTCCTCCACGAGATTTTACTCCCGCTTCAACCTGTCCATGGGTAGGTCACCCGGTTTCGGGTCTATAGCATGCAACTTAACGCGCTCTTAACACTCGGTTTCCCTTCGGCTCCGTACCTTTAGTACTTAACCTTGCTGCATACAATAACTCGCCGGACCGTTCTACAAAAAGTACGCTGTCGAGCCTTAACGCTCTTCAACTGCTTGTAAACATAGGGTTTCAGGTTCTCTTTCACTCCCCTCCCGGGGTTCTTTTCACCTTTCCCTCACGGTACTGCTTCACTATCGGTCACCAGTTAGTATTTAGCCTTGGATGGTGGTCCACCCTGCTTCCCACGAGGTTTCACGTGCCTCGTGGTACTCTGGATTCTAGCCTGCCTCTTAACATTTCGCTTACGGGACTTTTACCCTCTATGGTCTCAGCTTTCCAGCTGCTCATTCTGCTATGTCTTAAGGATCATTATGCTAGTCCACAACCCCGAAAGATATTGCTATCTTTTGGTTTGGGCTCTTCCGCTTTCGCTCGCCACTACTTACGGAATCTCTTTTGATTTCTACTCCTGTTGGTACTTAGATGTTTCAGTTCCCAACGTCTGCCTTCGTAACACTATGTATTCATGTTACGATGACCGAGTGTTTAACTCGGCCGGGTTTCCCCATTCGGATATCCACGGGTCAATGGCTATTTGCGCCTCTCCGTAGCTTTTCGCAGCTTGTCACGTCCTTCATCGCCTTCTGGTGCCTAGGCATTCACCCTATGCTCTTAGTAGCTTGACCTCTCAAAAGTGATATATACTTCGCATTACTGTGTCAGGCTTCCATCCTGTGCTGCTCATTTACCACCGTAAACTCCGCTGCTCGTCAGTCGCCTTCCTTGTACTGCTCGTATCTATTCCTTTTGTATTCGAATTATCTTCGATTCTTTCAGATTCTCTTAAAGTGATTGTCTTAACCTATCAATGAGTTAATTTCCTAAGAGTTGCATGTTTCCAACGTAAACTGCTTTACGTGTTTCAAAGGATTTCTCCTTCTTCACATGTTACCCTTATTACTTTTTCAGAAAATACATAATTAATATATATCTCTTGTCTTCTCATCTTCTTAAAACGTATTTCAAACTCTCGTTTGAAACGCATTCTTTGAATAACATTATTCAGTTCTCAAGGTACAACTTTTTCAAAGTCCATTTACATGGGCTTTGAAAACTAAACAGTGATTGTAAAGAAACTCTAAGATAATGATTACCAGTCAAGCGAGCTTCGCTCAAGCTTTTCTGTCATTTATCTTCGACCTAAAGATTTGATTCATCTCAACCGTAGTTGCATGAACCATGTCTCCTTAGAAAGGAGGTGATCCAGCCGCACCTTCCGATACGGCTACCTTGTTACGACTTCACCCCAATCATCGGCCCCACCTTCGGCGACGTCCTCCTTGCGGTTAGACTATCGACTTCGGGTGTTGCAGACTCTCATGGTGTGACGGGCGGTGTGTACAAGGCCCGGGAACGTATTCACGGCAGTATGCTGACCTGCCATTACTAGCAATTCCGACTTCATGTGGGCGGGTTGCAGCCCACAATCTGAACTGGGACTATTTTTGGGGATTTGCTCCACTTTGCAGCTTAGCTTCCCTCTGTTATAGCCATTGTAGTACGTGTGTAGCCCAAGACATAAGGGGCATGATGATTTGACGTCGTCCCCACCTTCCTCCGATTTATCACCGGCAGTCTCGCTAGAGTGATCATCTTAATGTTATCAACTAGCAACAGGGGTTGCGCTCGTTGCGGGACTTAACCCAACATCTCACGACACGAGCTGACGACAACCATGCACCACCTGTAATAGTGTCCCGAAGGACTACGATATCTCTACCGTATTCACTATTATGTCAAGCCTTGGTAAGGTTCTTCGCGTTGCTTCGAATTAAACCACATACTCCACTGCTTGTGCGGGCCCCCGTCAATTCCTTTGAGTTTCAACCTTGCGGCCGTACTCCCCAGGTGGGATACTTATTGTGTTAACTCCGGCACAGAAGGGGTCGATACCTCCTACACCTAGTATCCATCGTTTACAGCGTGGACTACCAGGGTATCTAATCCTGTTTGCTCCCCACGCTTTCGCGCCTCAGCGTCAGTTACCGTCCAGAAAGCCGCCTTCGCCACTGGTGTTCCTCCTAATATCTACGCATTTCACCGCTACACTAGGAATTCCGCTTTCCTCTCCGGCACTCAAGAAACATAGTTTCAGATGCAGCTCCAGAGTTAAGCTCTGGGATTTCACATCTGACTTACATTCCCGCCTACACGCCCTTTACACCCAGTAATTCCGGACAACGCTTGCCACCTACGTATTACCGCGGCTGCTGGCACGTAGTTAGCCGTGGCTTATTCTTCAGGTACCGTCATTTATTCGTCCCTGACTAAAGAAGTTTACAATCCGAAAACCTTCATCCTTCACGCGGCGTTGCTGCATCAGGGTTTCCCCCATTGTGCAATATTCCCCACTGCTGCCTCCCGTAGGAGTCTGGGCCGTGTCTCAGTCCCAATGTGGCCGATCAACCTCTCAGTTCGGCTACCAATCGTCGCCTTGGTGGTCCGTTACATCACCAACTAGCTAATTGGACGCAGGCCCATCTGTTACCGGATTGCTCCTTTGACAACAAGAAAATGCTTTCTCGTTGTATTATGCGGTATTAGCACAAGTTTCCCTGTGTTATCCCCCTGTAACAGGCAGGTTGCCCACGCGTTACTCACCCGTCCGCCGCTAAGTTAATCAAAAGCAAGCTTTCAATTAACTCCGCTCGACTTGCATGTGTTAGGCACGCCGCCAGCGTTCGTCCTGAGCCAGGATCAAACTCTCAAATTATTATTTGAAAAATTTAATTAGCTCATTAAAATTTGCTGACTTATTTTCTAGTTCTTGTTTCCAAAAACCAGGTTGTAAAGTTCGCAAGTTACTCAATTTTGAAATCGTTTTACGATTTCGGAATTTTTCGAGTTCCTTTACATGTTTATCACTGTTTACTTTTCAAAGTCCATAAAGCCTTCTTACGACTGCTTTGTAAGGTTTTTGCTGTTTGTTTTAACGCAATCAGCTTTATTATAATACCACGCTGTTTTAACTGTGTCAACACTTTTTTCTTAGAAGTTTTTGGTAATAATCATTACTGTAAAACTGTAAAATAAAGTATTTCCTGTTGCGACAGCCCGGTTATAATACCATGTTTGCTATCTGCCTGTCAACACTTTTTATCACTGGTGTCTCTCTCGGCGACAGCTTGTTAAGTTTAACACTGGGATAGTTTAATTTCAACGGCTTATAATTCTGTATTCGCCAATAAATTTAATTTAGGTATATTTTTCTTTATTATTCGCACCTTTGTCCAATGCTAATTCCTTTTTACTAAGGTTTAATTCCAGTTTATTAACTTCTTGTTTAAGCATAATCATGTCCTGCTTATAAACAGCTTTAAGTGCTCTGTTATATATAATACTTGCAGGATGGTATAGCGGAAATAGCTTGTATACCTTTCCTGATAAATTACATTCGTGCAATTTTCCATGCATATCTCCGATTGAAATACCAAAATTACTTGTTATAGCTTTTAGCGGTACATTGCCAAGGGTAACAATAATATGAGGTTTTATTAAATGTATCTCTTTATGCAGCCATATCTGGTTTTCCTTAATATCCTTCATTGTTGCAGGTCTGTTAACAATCCTATCGGTTTTAGGATTTAATCTGCCAAGTCTGTACTTTATTGCATTTGTTATATACAAATCGTCTCTGCTTATTTCTAATACCTCTATAAATTCATTGAGGTTTTTCCCTGCTGCACCTACAAATGGCTTTCCTTGTTTAACTTCATCTTTCCCGGGTGCTTCTCCGATTATAACAACGGGACTGTCAATACATCCATGTCCAAGCACTATTTCTTTATGTTTAAATTCTTGTACATATTGACAGCATAGTTGTTCTAAGCTGTTTTGCATCTCATTCTTAACCAAATTAGCCTCCGGACTCTTCGCTCTCAAGTTGATTTATTTTCTTTTTTACTTCCTTTATATCTTTAAATAATAATTCTTTTTTACTTTGATCTCTTAATAATGCTGCCGGATGAAATGTAGGCATAATCCAGAATTTCTTTCTTTCTATCCACTGTCCGCGTATTTTTGTTATTTTAATATCCCTGGCTACTACATATTTTGCCGCAGTACTGCCAAGACATACTATTATCCGTGGTCTTATTAAGGATACCTGATTTCTTAAATATGGCAGACATTTTTCTGCTTCTTCCTCATTTGGCACCCTGTTATTGGGTGGCCTGCATTTCACTACGTTAGCAATATAGTATTCATCAGGTTTAAACTTCAGAGCCTCAAGTAATGTTTCTAAAAGCTGTCCTGCCGGACCGACAAAGGGTAATCCCTGAATATCCTCCTGCTCTCCCGGTCCTTCGCCTATGAACATTATTGGGGCACTTGGATTTCCTCTTCCTATTACTATATTTGTTCTGGTTCCGGCAAGGTCGCAATTTCTACAATTAGAACATGTAGAATTAAGCTGATCCCAGTTCAACAAATTAACTCATCCTTTTATAGTTTTTATAGTACAACTACATATCATTATAATCTATTATATAAAAATAGTCAGCCAGCCTTTTGTAACCATATTTGAAGATAGGTTATCAAAAGCCAGCCGACTATTTCATATAATATAACAAACTTTATTTTTTAAACCTTGAGCCTTGTTTTAAATCTCTCCACAGCTGCCTGTGTATTTTCCCTGCTTCCAAATGCAGTAAGTCTGAAATATCCCTGTCCGCTAGGGCCAAAACCTACTCCGGGAGTCCCTACAATATTGGCCTCACTTAGAAGTTTATCAAAGAACACCCAAGAATCCATACCATTTGGAGTCTGCATCCAGATATACGGAGCATTTACTCCTCCAAAAACCTTTATTCCGATGCTCTCTAAGCCATTTTTTATTATTGCCGCATTTGATAAATAATAAGATATTGTTTCCTTTACCTGCTTTTGACCTTCTTCTGAATATACAGCTTCTGCTCCTCGCTGTACTATATAGGATACTCCGTTGAATTTTGTTGCCTGTCTTCTGTACCAAAGTCTGTTGAGTCCTATTTCACTGCCATCGGCAGTATAAGCTTTCAATTCCTTTGGTATTACCATATACGCACATCTTGTTCCTGTAAACCCTGCAGTCTTTGAAAAACTTCTGAATTCTATAGCTACTTCTTTTGCTCCTTCTATCTCGTATATACTGTGGGGAACATCCTTTTCGCTGATGAAGGCTTCATATGCAGAATCAAATAATATTATGGACTTGTTTTTTGCCGCATAATCAACCCATACTTTTAATTGTTCCTTTGTAAGTGTAGTTCCTGTAGGATTGTTTGGCAGACACAGATATATAAGATCCACTTTTTCTTTTGGAAGTTCCGGAACAAATCCGTTTTCAGAAGTACATGGCAGGTAGGTTACGTTAGTCCATTTTCCATCAATATATTCTCCAGTTCTTCCTGCCATAACGTTAGAGTCAACATAAACAGGATAAACCGGGTCTGTAACTGCTATTCTTGAATTTAATCCGAAGAGTTCCTGAATATTTGCTGTATCACTTTTTGCACCATCGCTTACAAATACTTCATCGACTCCAACTGTGATTCCTCTTTTTTTATAATCATTCTCAACTATCTTATTTATGAGGAAATCGTATCCCTCATACTCAGGGTAGCCTTTGAAGCTCTCTATTCTGGACATATCGTCAACAGCCTTATGCATTGCATCTATACATGCCATAGGAAGGGGACGAGTTACATCTCCGATTCCAAGCCTTATAATATCCGCACTGGGGTTGTGCTCCTTGAATGCTGCAACCCTTTTACCAATTTCTGCAAACAAATAATTTCCGGGTAGTTTTAAGTGATTTTCATTAACTATTGCCATTTGTTTATTCCTCTCTTCTATTATAATATAAAATATTCTTCTTACTTAAATTTCTATCTCTCCTTCAAATACCTTTTCCGCAGGACCTGTCATATAAACGTGATTGTCCTTTTCTGACCATTCAATAATTAAGTCGCCTCCAAGGAGTTTTATTGTGGCAGCTCTTTCAGATAAACCATTCAGTACTGAAGCTACAAGTACAGCGCTGGCACCTGTTCCGCAAGCAAGGGTCTCGCCTGCTCCTCTTTCCCACACTCTCATTTTCAGTGTAGTTCTGTCTATTACCTCAACGAATTCAGCATTTATCTTTTTGGGAAACAATTTATGTGTTTCCATCTTGGGTCCCACTTCATATAAAGGAAAACTTGCTGTATCATCTACATATGTTATGGCATGGGGATTACCCATGGATACGGCTGTAACCTTATAGTTGTATCCATCAACCTCTACACTCTCAGATATAAATCTATCCTTTTCACTGTCAACAGGTATTTGTTTTGACTCTAATATTGGTTCTCCCATATCAACTCTTACCTGTACTACTTTGTTATCTTCAATCTTTAAGTCAAGCACCTTTATTCCCGCCAAGGTTTCTATTGTCAGATTCTTTTTGTCTGTCAGTCCGTTATCAAACACATATTTTCCAACACAACGTATAGCATTTCCACACATCTCAGATTCTGAGCCGTCTGAATTAAACATTCTCATTCTAAAGTCAGCTATATCCGATTTCATTATTAGTACCAATCCGTCTGAGCCTATTCCGAAATGTCTGTCACTTACTTTTTTAGATACTACTGATGGATTATCAATTATATTTTTTGTGCAATCCACATATATATAGTCGTTTCCAAGTCCCTGCATTTTTGTAAATTTCATTTCATTATCTCCTTTCGCCAAACTCACAACAATCTTATGTAAATTGAATAATTTACTTTATTAATTTAACTTGTTCATATTATAACACACCTTTTAAGTTTTACAACGAAATCAATGCTTATACTATAACAACTATTATTTGTATTGTTTTACATACTATAATATAATTATGGTAAAACTTTTCAAATAAAACGTAATTGGAGGCATACTCTTGAAAACGTATTTTAAGAATTTTTCTGATTTTTTTTCGCATTTAAAAATGCCCGGCTTTGCGACAATGATGTTGAGTGTAATTATTTTATTTCTTATTGGAATAGGGATATGGGGGTTTTTACGAATCCGCAATATTCAAAAAGGTAATTTGATAATTACTGAATACGGATTACTGAACGATGAAAGAGAAAGAAAGCCTTTAATTAAGCTTATAAAAAAAGATTACATTATTATGCTTGTTATGACTTTAATATACGCGATTCCGGCAATTTACAACCTCGGAGGGTTTAAGATACCTGAAACTCCCTGGGCCCCCGCAGATAAAAATGACGGGTTTGTTGTAGATCTGGGAAGAGATGTAGAAGTTACAAAAGTTATGCTTTATCAGGGATATAATGAAGAAAAATATGACGGTACCAAGTTTAATATCAATTTTTTAAATTCCAACGGTACATATACAGCTTCTGAGGCTCTTGAAAAATCCGGCTTTTTTTCATGGAAGGTATCTACCAAGGAATTTAAAACAAGTAAAATTCAAATTATAGCCGATAAACCCGGAGCTGCAATTAACGAACTGGCAGTTTTTGAAAAAGGCTCAAATAAGCCTTTTAAAGTTAGAAGCATTACACCGGTGGAGCAAGTAACAAAAAACACTACAAAAAGTCCTGACGGTAAGGCTTATAAGTTAAGTAATTTGCTTGATGAACAGGATAGAGTTGATTTTTATACCCTCTCCTCCACCAGCACCTATTTTGATGAAGTATTCTATCCGAGGACTGCTCTTGATTTCATTCATAAGGTACATCCCTTCGAAAGAACACATCCTCCTCTGGGAAAATATTTCGTTATGATTGGGATGCTTATTTTTGGAGTAAACCCTTTTGGCTGGAGAATTATCGGTACATTATTCGGAGTAGCTATGATTCCCCTCATGTACCTGTTTGGATATAAAATTTTCAAAAATAGATTTCTTGCATTTTGCACGGCCTTTTTGATGATGTTTGACTTTATGCATTTTGTTCAGACCAGGATATCTACAATAGACGTCTATGTTACCTTCTTTGTTATTTTAATGTACTACTATATTTACGATTACTTTGTCAAAAAGTCTTACAAAGCCGGCTTTAAGAAATCCCTAATGCCACTGTTTCTCTGTGGCCTGATATTCGGTATAGGTATTGCAACCAAATGGATAGCAATGTATGCTGCTGTGGGGATTTTCCTTATAGTGGTTATTGCTAAACTCGATGAAATTGTTTACTATATGGCATATAAAAAGAGCGGTCTTTCCTCCGATTTATTCAGTAAATTCTGGACTAAGTACTTTATTAAAACCGCCTTAATGTGCGTTGTATTTTTTATTATAATACCCGGCATCATTTATTTTGCTTCCTATACTTCCATAATGCAGGTTCCGGGGAATGGTGTCAAAGAGTTTTTTAACAATCAGTCGTATATGTACAGCTTTCACAACGACTTGAATGCTAAACATGATTATTCGTCTCAGTGGTTTGAATGGCCCATTATGACCAAGCCTATATGGTTTTACGGTTCAAAATCACTTGCAGCCGAAAAATTAACTTCCAGTATAATATGTATGGGGAATCCTTTAATCTGGTGGATTAGCATACCATCACTAATTACAGGAATAATTGTTGCGGTTAAGAGAAAAGACAAATACATGCTAGTTCCTATTTTCGGTGCTTTATTTCAATATATTCCGTGGATGGTAGTGCGTAGAATGGCATTTATATATCATTACTTTTCAGTTGTTCCTTTTCTTATAATTATCATAGTGTACTTAATCAAAGTATTTATGGAGCTTGGAGGAAACTCCAAAAAGATTGTATATACTTATCTGGCATTGACAGCCATATTATTTATTATGTATTTTCCAATTTTATCAGGTATGATTGTGCCCAGATGGTACGCGAGTATGCTGCAGTTGTTCCCGGGTTGGAGTTTCAGGTATTAATCTGAATGTAAAAGTAGGAAGTATATTTTTTAATACGCTTCCTACTTTTTTTGTATATAATTATGTTTTATTTTGACAAAATAAAAAGCCCTGCACACAGCTTCAATAGCGAATGCACAAGACTTTTGTGGTGGAGGGAGATGGATTCGAACCATCGAAGTCAGAGACAACAGATTTACAGTCTGCCCCCTTTGGCCACTCGGGAACCCCTCCATATGGAGCTGGCGGACGGAATCGAACCCCCGACCTGCTGATTACAAGTCAGCTGCTCTACCTGCTGAGCTACACCAGCGCATTTATAGCAGATACTTCGTACTTCGTTGAACAAGTGTTTCGCTCAACTGCCTGTATATAATAACATGGGAATTGATTAACTGTCAACACTTTATTTTAAAAATTTTGCTGTTATTTTCAGGAATATTTTGGAAGTAGAATTTTGGTTTATTTTGAAATCAAAAAGCAACTTTCTGCAAGAGAAAGTTGCTTTTTGTATAATTTAAATGGCGACCCGGAACGGGCTCGAACCGTCGACCTCCAGCGTGACAGGCTGGCATTCTAACCAACTGAACTACCGGGCCATTACTTTTTAAACTATAATGGTGACCCATAGGGGACTCGAACCCCTGTTATCGCCGTGAAAGGGCGGTGTCTTAACCACTTGACCAATGGGCCTTATTTATTTTCGTCGAGCACCTCGCCGACTGACAAAATATATTGTAACGGGACATAGCATAAAAGTCAAGCGATTTTTTTATCTTTTTTTAAGTTATTTTTTACCATATAAATGTTAGAATTATATTAGGATGTATTATATGCAGTTCCTGCAATGAAACTAAAGTTAAAGATAGTAAATAATTAGCGAGAGGTTGGTATAAACATAATGTGGAGTGAACTTTATAGCTCAAATAATAAACCTACATTTGAAAATGTCAGCGATTTTATTAATAATTCGCTATGGGACGAGCTCTGTGTATATGTGGAAAATACTTATTCCACATCACCTAATATGGAATTCAGTAACTGTTCTATGCAAAAAGGCTGGAATATAAAGTACAAAAAGAGCAGCAAGTCACTGTGTACTCTTTATCCAATGGATGGCTACTTTTTTGCCCTTGTTGTTATCGGTAAGAAGGAACTGCCTGAGGCAAATATTGTTATTCCAACTTGCAGCCCCTACACTCAAAACTTGTTTTCAGTGACACCTTCTTCTAATATTGGTAAATGGCTCATGCTTGAAGTCAGAGATAAATCTGCACAAGAAGATGTAAAGAAACTAATACAGTTACGTGTAAAGCCATTAAATAAGCGACAAGTTTAATTAGTTCTAAGTGATTCATAAACTTTCCTTCTTTGAGGAACACACTTGATGTGGTAATCAGGCTATCATAATCTAATGGTAATTACAGTCCCGTGTCCAGTTGTGCTTTTTACATCTACTGTTCCCTGATGCGCGGTTATAATCTGCTTGACAATAGCCATGCCAAGTCCTGTTCCTCCCGTGGGAACATCCGTTGAAGTTCCTCGATAATATCGGTCAAATAAATGGTTGCTGCTATGTTCATCCATTCCTTTTCCATTGTCCATTACCTGAATTTCTACATGTGTAATATTGTGCATCTGTACTGTAATCGCTGTACCTGCCGGATTATGGACAACCGCATTGACCAACAGGTTTGAAAAGGCCCTTTTGAGTAACCCGGCATCGCCCATTACATAAATAGGTTCTTCCCCTCCGACTATTTCAAAGCTATTGTTTTTGTCAGAGGGCATATTCGCAGTTTCTGCAACTACCCTGCGGATTAGCTCACCCAGCTCAATCCTCTGAGATGAAAGCTTTATTCCTATGTTCTGATCCATCCGGAAGGCAATTCCAAGGTCATTGATAAGTTCCTCCATATGGGCGGACTTATCTTTGATAAGCTGCACAAACTCTTTCTTCTCATGTGCGCTCCATTCATGTTCATCCGACAATAGAATGTCCGAATAACCGGATATATAAGACAGAGGGGTCTTTAAGTCGTGGGTAACGCCAGCGGCCCAATCCTGTCTCAACTGTTCAAACTCCAGTCGTTTACGCTCGCTCTCTTGCAGCGTTGCGGATAAAGCTTCAAGGTTCGCATAAACTTCCCTGTAAAGGCGACTGGATGGAGAGCGAAAGCGTTTTTTATTGGTGGGAATAAGATACTCTCCATTTGACAACTTTCTTATTTTGACTAAAATATCTGCCATTGGACGCGCAACATAATAGCCGTAAAACAGACAATATAACAAGTAGGCGGCTATAATTAATACCGTTGTCAGATTCACAAAAAATAGTTTTTCCGGTTGTTTAAGAACAACAATATAGAAAATTGCCGGCAGAGAAACAAATAAAAACATCAATATCTGATGCAGTATAAAATTCAAGGTAAAGCGGACAATCAGCCTCCAATTTATAAGGTTTATTTTCATACCACTTCACCTTGCTTGGGCGGGATAAACTTGTAGCCAATTCCCCTTATATTGACAATGAGGGAAGGGTTCTTTGCATCCCTCTCTATTTTTTTACGAAGACGCATAATGTGAATGGAAACCGTTTTTTCATCTCCAATACTGTCATAGCCCCATATATGCTCATATAGTTGTCCTGAGGTAAATACCTGATTGGGATGGTCCGTCAAGAAAAGTAAAAGTTCAAATTCTTTGGCCGGACAAGGTACTTCTTGCCCATCTACCAACAATTGCGCAGCCTTTCTGTCAATTGCAACAGGGCCGAAACGGTTAATCTCCGTTGTTTGCCCCGCATTCTGGTATTGTTCCAGCCTCCGAAATTGGACATTGATACGAGCAGCTACCTCTAAAGGATTGAAGGGTTTTGTGATATAATCATCCCCACCAATCCCAAGCCCGGTCAATTTATCTAAATCACCCGAACGGGCGGTAAGGAACAATATTGGGACAGCAGTATGCCGCCGTATTTCCTGACACAGCCTAAATCCGTCCGTATCGGGTAGCATCACATCCAACACAATCAAGTCATACAGATTCCGGCTGATTTTTTCCATTGCTTCCTGTCCCGTAAAGGCGCTGCTGATTGAAGTATAACCTTCCTTGCGAAGTATCGTTTCCAGCATCTTTACGATGCCGGGTTCATCATCGATAATAAGTATTTTTTGCAGACGCATCCCTCTGCTCCTTTCCCTTATAATCTCTATTATCCAACAATTGTATCAGAATAACCGCTACATTGATACATCACGCTTTGTAAAAATAAGCCAGCTTATGAGTGAAAGCGCAATGATATATACAATTAATACGGAAATTGAAAAGCTCAGCGTCATTTCGGGTCTGGCCGGAAGATTGAACAAATACAAGCTGATGTCACTGTTGGCAAAAGGCAGGTATTTCAACCATTCCATTTTTGCGGTTACTTCAATCATAGAATTGCCTGCTATCATAATGAACAATGATATTCCTACTGACAAGGCACTATTGCGCAAAATTGTTGATATAGCAAAAGCAAAGGTTACATATTCCATGATAGGGAAAATACTCAAGCCGTACATCTTTATAACTTGCATTACAACCTTCTGCTGAATGATTTGCCCATGCTGATTCAAGAATAAATCAGTTTTATGTATATCGCTCGGTCCATAAAGCATAACGTTCGTGGCATAACCGCATACAACTAATAGCGCCAGCATCACTATGGCAAAAAGAGAAACAGCGATATATTTTGAAAACAGGATTTTTGTTCGGCTATGGGGGCGTATTAGTAAGAGTTTCATCGTTCCCGCTGTATATTCCCCAGCCACCATATCTGCTGCAATGATTATGGCAAAAATAATGACTATTTCCACTAAACCGGAGAAATTCAGCAGAGCTGACCACGGATTGCCGGGAGGAGTAGGTATATCATTTACTAAACGATACTCGGCTATCATCAATTTGTTTTCAGCGTCTGCACGCAGCGTTGATGATAACTCCGAGATTTTTAAGCGTTCTTCGTACTGCCGGACAAGCTGCGTTGTTTCAGCCCGCCAATTCCCTGTATTTGTTTTTATTCCGTCCGTCTTCCCCACAACAGATGCTGCTATGGTGATGGCAACTAACAGCAACAGCAAAATCCACGTAAGTTTCTGACTGTATATTTTCATGCTTTCGTTAACAACTAATCCTCTCATTTCTTTTCCTCCGTTATCTCCAAAAACTTATCCTCCAAAGTATGCTCTTGTATTTGAATGCTATATAACTGAATCCCCGCATCCATCAAGAGCTTATTCACTTCTGGAATTTCTTCTTTGTTCATCTGAATAAACAACTGCCCCGGATGTTCAGTCGGTAAAACTGTTTTGTTTGCAGAAGTAATGACTCTTCTTGCCTGTTCCATCTGCGCCGGTTCCACCACAACACAAACGCGGGAAGCCCCTCCCCTATGAACAAAGTCTTGTATGCTTTGAATACTGAGCAGCTTTCCATTTTGCAGCACACCCACTCGGTCGCACATCAACTCCATTTCAGAAAGCAAATGGCTTGAAACAAAAACAGCAACGCCTTCATCATGAGCGAGCCTTTTCAGATAATTACGCAGTTCATGAATACCCGAAGGGTCGAGGCCATTCGTTGGTTCATCCAGTATCAGAAGCGGGGGACGATGCAACAGCGCTTGTGCAATTCCTAAACGCTGACGCATTCCAAGGGAATAGGTTTTAACTTTGTCATGAATCTTGTCCTTTAGTCCCACAATTTCCGCCATTTCATTTATCCGGGCTTTTGAAACGCCGGGAACCATTCGTGCATAATGCATCAAATTCTGATACCCGGTCAAGTACTTATACAAATCAGGATTTTCAACGATGGCTCCTACGTGCCGAATTGCCTTGTTGAAATCTTTTGTAATGCTTTGCCCCTTAATGAGAATATCACCCTGACTAATCTTTATCAGTCCCACCATCATGCGAATTGTGGTTGTCTTTCCTGCTCCATTAGGGCCTAAGAAACCAAAAACCTCCCCGGCTGGAATATCAAAAGAAAGATCATTTACAATATTTTTACTTCCAATTCTTTTTGTTGCATGTCGCAACTGCACTACTGGCGTTTGATTCATATGTCCATTTCCTTTCTATACGCTTTAAAAATACCTATTCGGTAGTTTCAATCAGATTATAAAAACTGAAAGTAAACGGACAGTAAACGCAAGGCAAACATGCAATAAATTTATAGTGCAGACGATAATCTGTCAGAGTACACCTATGCTGGGCGCACAAAAAAAACATGTATTCCATTTCTGAAATACATGCTTTTTGTTTTGGTGACCCATCGCAGATTCGAACTGCGGACACCTTGATTAAAAGTCAAGTGCTCTGCCAACTGAGCTAATGGGTCGTACAATTTTTCCGAATCACAAGTATAAATAATACTTAATAAATTCACTTTTGTCAACTCATTTTTTTAAAAAAAGTGAATTTTTTTAAAAAAAATAAAATATAATGGCAAAATACCATTATATTTTATTTTATAAGCTAGTATTCTATGTCTAGAATACCTTTATAATCTGTTCTCTGTCTGTTCCTACACCAATAAGACCTATCTTTACCCCTACAAGTTCTTCAATCCTGGAAAGGTACTTTTTGGCGTTCTGAGGCAAATCTGCAAATAACTTAACATTTGATATATCTTCGTTCCATGGTTCAAATACTTCGTAGATAGGTTCACACTTTGCAAGTTCGTTAAGACTTGCAGGGAATGTTCTGATTACCTGACCATCTTTTTTATATCCAACGCAAAGTTTTATTTCCTTGAGTTTTCCTATGGTATCTACATGGTTTATGGCTAAAGCTGTTAATCCGTTTATTTTAGCAGCATATTTAATCATAACGGTATCCAGCCAGCCGCATCTTCTTGGTCTGCCTGTTGTTGTTCCATATTCCCAACCAAGTTCTCTGATTGTATCCCCTATTTCGTTGTTTTGTTCTGTTGGGAATGGACCTGCTCCAACTCTTGAGGTGTATGCCTTAAGTACACCGTAAACCTCATTTATATATACCGGTCCAAGACCTGAGCCGGTACATACTCCACCGGCAACCGGATTAGATGAAGTTACATACGGGTATGTACCAAAGTCTATATCCAAGAAGTTTGCCTGAGCACCTTCAAACAGTATATTTTTGCCCTGATCTATTCCGTCTGCCAATATAGCGGTCGTATCTGTAATATACTTTTTCAACTGCTCTGCATACCCTAAATACTCCTTGATTATTGGTTCAGCCTCAAAAGGTTTCCCTCCATAAACTTTTTCTATTATAAGGTTCTTTAATTGCAGATTTGATTTAACCTTTTTGATAAATTCATTTTCATCAATAAGGTCACACATTCTTATTCCGGATCTTTCAATTTTATCTGCATAACAAGGGCCAATTCCTCTCTTGGTAGTTCCAATGCTGTCATTGCCCCTAAACTTCTCCTGAAGTTCATCCAGTTCTCTGTGATAAGGCATTATCAAGTGAGCCCTGTCGCTGATTAAAAGGTGGTCTGTTGTTACTCCTCGTTCATTTAAGCCCTTCATTTCCTGAAGCAGTACTGACGGATCTACAACTACTCCGTTTCCGATTATGCAAGTCTTATTTGTATGAAGAATTCCTGAAGGTATCAGATGCAGTGCATATTTTACTCCATTGGCTACAATAGTGTGTCCGGCATTATTACCACCGGAAAACCTCACAATTATATCTGATTGCTCAGCAAGCATATCTATATACTTCCCTTTACCCTCATCACCCCATTGAGTTCCTACTACTACTCTTACGGCCATTCTATTATCCTCCTATCCATAAATGTTCAAAACAGATTAAAACTATTTCATACTTATGATATGTATCTTTTTCTAATTCAACCCATTAAATTATAACGTAGTGAAATTTATAATTCAACATAAAGTAATGCAGACTATAAAATTACTATCTGCTATTATCAAGGTTTATTGCATAAATAATAAAATACCTGGAAATAAGCCTCCAGGTATCTATTATAAACATTTATATGTTTTCAAGATATTTATTTAAGTTTGCAATTAATTGGTCCGCATCTATACCATGAATTGCGCATGCATCTTCAATGCTTTCACCGGAAGACGACGGACATCCAAGACAGTGCATACCGCTTTCTAAAAATATAGGAATTGTACCCTTATCCAAGTTTAATACATCAGAAATAATCATATCCTTAGTTACTTTAGCCATTATGATAAACCTCCTTATGATATTTAACAAATCAACAATTGCTGTCACTTCTGTATTATACACTATTCATTTTTAAAAATATACTACATAATTTACTCTTGTCTACAGTTTTATTTTCATAAACTGTTTTCTGCCGCTTTCATACAGGTTATTTCCGCAGCTGTCAATTATTACAGTTAATGGAAAATTTACAATTTCGAGACGTCTTACAGCCTCTGCACCTAATTCCGGGAAAGCAATAATTTCCTGACTTTTTATACATTCAGCCATCAAGGCACCTGCACCGCCTATTGCCCCCAAATAAACCGCACCATACTCTTTCATTGCATCAATAACATTTCTATCCCTCAACCCTTTACCTATCATGCCTGTTTCACCGAGGCTTATGAGTGTGGGAGCGTAAGCATCCATTCTATAACTGGTAGTCGGCCCTGCTGAACCTATGATTTCACCTTCTCTGCAAGGACAAGGCCCAACGTAATAAATCGTTTGGTTTTTTATATCAAATGGAAGCTCCTTATTCTCCTTTAATAATTCCAGCATTTTTTTATGTGCAGCATCTCTGGCAGTATAAATGGTGCCGCTAAGTGAAACAGTATCGCCTGCTTTCATCATTCTGGCTTTTTCCCGGTCAAAAGGTGCCGTTAATATGTGATGCATTCTTCTTCCCCCCTTATAATGTCACTTCTGCATGTCTTGTAACATGGCAGCTTATATTTATAGCAACAGGCAGTCCTGCTATATGTGTAGGATATGTCTCTACATTTACCGCCAGTGCTGTTGTATTACCGCCTAGCCCGGCAGGACCTATACCCAATTGATTTACTTTTTCCAGCATTTCAATTTCCAGATTTTTTACATACTCTATGCTGCTCCGAACATCTATTGGTCTCATTAACGCCCGTTTTGCCATAATAGAGGCTTTTTCCATTGTTCCTCCGATTCCCACGCCAACTACAATAGGAGGGCACGGATTGGGGCCTGCCTTATCAACTGTTTCCAATATAAAGCTCTTTACTCCTTCAATACCATCCGAAGGTTTTAACATTTTCAAAGCACTCATATTCTCGCTTCCAAAACCTTTAGGAGCCAACTCAATTTTAAGTATATCCCCTTCAACAATATCATAGTGGATTACAGCAGGTGTATTGTCACCGGTATTTACTCTTTCTATAGGGTCACTTACTACTGATTTTCTTAGAAAACCTTCTTTATACCCTCTTCTCACACCTTCATTTATTGCTTCTGCCAGTCCTCCGCCCGTTATGTGAACTTCTTGTCCGATTGTTACAAAAACTACTGCCATACCCGTGTCCTGACATATAGCCACTTTTTTATCAGCTGCTAAATTTGCATTTGTCAAAAGTTTATCAAGTATTTCCCTGCCAATATGTGATTCCTCACACTTCAAGCCTTTTTCCATAGCTTGTCTAATATCACTGTTAAGGAAATAATTCGCTTGTATGCAAAGTCTGCTGACTTCTTCTATTATTGTCGTTACATTAATCTCTCTCATGTTTCCTCCGTTTAAATTATTAAAGTAAGTATACTTTTATTATACATTTGGCATTTTGTCTCAACAACAGTTTTTAAATATTTTATATTCGGTATAATAGCTTTTAAAACCCGTAAACTATAAAGACAAATCATCGTTTTTTTAGTATAATATTGATATAGATGTTTTATTAATTAATCCCCAAAACGTTTTATTACGGGTATAAGGAGGCTATTTTTTGAAATCAACTGCCAGTAATATTTTGGTTTGCGTAACACAACAAAAAACTTGCGAAAGACTTATAAAGAAGGCATTGGAATTCTCAAACGACGGGGATTCTCTGTTTATAATACACGTAGCAAAAAATGACTGGAGTTTCCTTGATAACGATAAAGAAGGGGAAGCACTTGAGTATCTTTTTGGTATTGCAAAATCAGTGGGTGCCAATCTGACGGTTTTAAGGTCTGATGATATTGTAGATACCATTGTTTTCTATTCTTTGGAAAACAATATAGATATGTTGGTTATGGGTGATTCCAAAGGAGATCACAGCGAAAACTACTTTTATAAAGCATTAAAATCCAGACTGGATAAGGTTAATATACATGTGGTCCCTAACTAAAACGTAAAACGATAAAATATTTCCTATTTTGGATGGTACAAAATAACTATTTTCCCCTGAAAGGCTTGACTTTAGCGAGCTTTCATTATAAAATATTGTCGAATTCCATTTTTAGGAGGTTGTATATAAATGAATAAATCAGATTTAATCAATTCCATCGCCACAAAGTCAGGCTTAAATAAGAAAAATAGTGAAGCTGCTTTGAATGCTTTCATTTCTTCCGTAGAGGAAACTCTTAAAGCTGGCGATAAAGTTACATTAGTTGGATTCGGAACTTTCGAAGTTAGAGAAAGAGCTGCTAGAAAAGGCAGAAATCCTCAGACTAAGGAAGAGATTACTATTCCAGCTTCCAAGGCTCCAGTATTTAAGGCTGGAAAAGGTTTAAAGGATAACGTAAACGCTTAATGCTAAACTACATAAAGGGGGCTGTCATAAGGTAGAAAGTAATTTCTCTCTTACGACAGCCCCTTTTGTATTAGTTGTTTTTTCTTATCTTCTCTATAATCCGGCATATAACTTGTGAGTTTGTTGGTTTTTTTTCACTTTCGTTATCCTCAATTCCTTTTTCTATGCAATTTCTTATTGCTCTCTCAACCTTTTGAACAGGTACACCGTTTTTTTCGGCTATTGTCCTGTATACCCCTTTAGGTAAAGAGCCTGTTTTGCAATAATAATCAAAGGATGCCGTTATTATATCTCTGATATAGGAATACCCGGTCATGTGAGCTTTTAGGCCATATTCACTCATATATTTTGTTGCAAGAAGCTTTAATTCATTATCTGTTTGATTTTTCTGTTTATAATTATTTGCTGTATTATATGTATATTGACTTTTACCAATTTGAGCTCTTTCAGAATCGGAATATAATTGCCTTACTCTAGTAGCAATAACACTTTCATCAAAGGGCTTAATTATGTAATAATTTGCCCCAAGGTTCATAGCTCTTGAAATGTATATTTCCTGACTTATTGCTGAAAAAATGATAAATACGGGTCTGCTTTCCTTTGTTAATGTTCTGGCATATTCTAGTACTCCTATGCCATCTAGCTTTGGCATAATTATGTCTAATAAAACTACATCGGGTAAATCTTTTTCTATAAGCTCAATTGCTTGAAATCCATCCTGAGCTATGCTGGTTACCTCGAAGTCATCGTGCCCTGCTAAACTATCTCTTAATGTCTGTGCAGCCAACTGATTGTCGTCAGCAATTAAAATCCTTATCTTACGCATTGTACCTCTTTTTACCCTTTTCTTTTTATTTATCAATTTATTTTGAAGATATGACCCCAAGTATCGTCCCCGAAACGGCGTCAGGGTCTGCGGAATCGCAATCTATAGCTGCGTCCGCGTATTTTTGGTACAAAGGAACTCTTTTGTTATACAACTCAAGCAAAGTTCCTGCTGTTCTGGCTAACTTTCTTGATGTATCCATTCTCTCTCTAATAATATCATACTTTGTATTCAAATATATAACAAATCCAATGCTTTTTAAATAATTCATTGAAATTTCACTATGAATAAGGCCTCCGCCTGTTGATATTACACAAGTACTATCATTTATCGAGAGAACAGCTTCATCCTGAACTTTCATGAAATATTCAAGACCGTCTTCTTCCACAAGCTGTCTGGGGGTTTTACCCGTCATTTCACATATTAGATGATCAGTATCAATAAAGGTATACCCAAGTCTTTCCGACAATGCTTTCCCAACTGTGGTCTTACCGCTGCCGGGCATACCTATCAATACTATATTTTTTGGAGATTCCATCATAGTTTATCCCACCTGTTATCCATATCAGTTATACTCCTGCTTCCAGAGGACATCAATATACTGTCTACAAGTGCCATTCTAACCATGGCTTCACAAATAGGATATATTCTTGGTACAAGTGAAGGGTCGCTTCTTGATGCAAATTTATGGGTAACGGGTTCAAGTGTTGATACATTCACTGTCAGTTGATCCTTTAAAATGGTTGGTGTAGGTTTAACAGCAACACGTATCCTTATTTCTTCACCGTTTGATATTCCTCCCAGCATACCACCTGCTCTGTTTGTTTTAAATCTGATTCTACCTGTTTCCTCGTCGTAATAAGGGGTGTCATTGCATTCAGAGCCCTTTTTGGATGCTACTCCAAAACCATCTCCTATCTCAATTCCTTTAACACCTCCAATAGACATGATTCCATGTGCAATTGTAGCGCTTAATTTATCAAAAACAGGTTCTCCAAGTCCCGCAGGCACTCCCTTTGCAATTATCTCCACAGCACCTCCACAGGAATCCCCTTCTTTTTTTACCTGAAGCAAATCATCAATCATCAGTTTTGCAATATCCGAATCAGGACAATTTATCTCATTTGACCTATAATTCTCTTTGGCAGTTTCATATGAAAACGGTCCTGCTTTTATACCATGAGACTCAACGGTGAATGCTATTACATCAATTCCCATGCTATCTAGAATTATTTTTGCTATAGCTCCCCCAGCAACTCTTGCAACTGTCTCACGTGCAGATGCCCTTCCTGCTCCAAGATAGTCGGAATGTTCACCATATTTTTTAAAATAGGTATATGCTGCCTGTCCCGGCCTTAGCAAATCTTTATTACCTTTGTGCTGTTCTATATGGTAATCTCCTATATCACTGCTTGGGATAATCATGCACACAGGTGCACCCGTTGTTCTGTCATCCTGCATTACTCCTGAAAAAATATAGACTTTATCCGCTTCTGATCTTGGAGTGTGAAGCTTGGACTGCCCGGGTTTTCTTTTATCCAGTTCTTCCTGTATAATCTGTGAAGTTACTTTCAGCCCAGCCGGAACACCATCAACTATTACTGCCAGTCCTCCCCACAGTTCAGGCGGAATATCCGGATTTTTTCTGAAAGCTCCCGAATAGGATTCCCCGCATGTTGTAACCCTGAATAACCTTCCAAATGTATTTCCTAACATATAAACCTCCATATGCCGCAATTGCGGCTGTTATTATAATAATTGAATTTTTCCGCCGCAGCTTTTTACGGATTCAACAAAGCCCGGGTATGTAACATTCATTGCCTCTGCTGTATCAATAATGGTTTCTCCTTGGCAATTTAAGCCTGCTATGGCCAAGGACATTACCACTCTGTGGTCATCGTGGCCTTTTACGGACGTTCCGCATAATTTACTTTCACGTATAACCAAGCCATCAGGAAGTTCGGATATGTCCGCACCCATTTTAGTAAGCTCAGAACACATCACGCTTATTCTGTCAGTCTCTTTTAGTCTTGCCTGCGGAACATTGACCAATCTGGTTTCACCTTTTGCAAAGCATGCTGCCACAGCCATGGCAGGAAGAGCGTCCGGTATGGAGTTCATATCTATTTCTCTTCCCTTGAGGCTCTTTCCTTTTATCGTTATATTTTTATCATCATATTTTATGTCCGCACCCATATCCTGAAGTATGCCAAGAACAGCTTTATCTCCCTGAGGATCTGACATATCGAGATTAGTCAGTACCAACTCGTTACCGGATATTGCGGCTTGTACCATAAAGAAGGTTGCTGTAGAAAAATCTCCGGGAATGTTACATTCAAAAGGCTTATATTGCTGACTTCCCGGTATGAAAAATTCTTTCATTGAGTTATGTGAGTATTTTATGCCCAATTTGTCAAGCCACCATAACGTAATTTCTACGTAAGGTATTTCATTAAGGCGTGTAACATTAATGTGGGTATCTTTTTCAAGGAGGGGTGCATTTAACAAAATAGAGGACAAATATTGTGATGTGACAGAATCAAGCTCCGTAAAACCTCCTGTAGCCCTTCCTTTTATGACTACAGGTGCTGATTCATTTCCTCTGGTTGTAAACGCTGTACCTCCCAGATTATTTATGGCTTTCACCAAAGGCCCTATCTGCCTTTTACGAATCTGATAATCTCCAGTAAAAACAGTATGACCCTCAACAAGAGCAGCAGTCATAAGCCCAAGCCTGAGGCTTGTTCCTGAATTGCCTACATCAATAACATTTTCCGGGACCTGAGGACATGCCCCAATTCCGTTTACAATATAACTATCTTCTTTCAGATCAAAGGTCGAACCAAATGCCCTGCATACATCGGCTCCAGAAATTGCATCGGATGAAAGCAAGGGATTTCGAATTTTACTTGTACCTTTTGCCAACCCCGCCAGAAATAGCGACCTAATAGTGTGAGACTTCGAGCCGGGTATGTTTATACTACCCGAAAGTTCTGATTTTCCTACCTTTAATAACATAAAATTCACCTACCATATTACCATATTTTTTTATTTACGAGTTTACCGTGCTACATTGTTCCTACTTTACTATGTTATCTAATTAGGCTAAGTCTCGTCAACCGATGCTTAGCCTATTTTTATTAAAATAAATAAATTATTGCTGTGTATTTTGTATATTTATTGTTTGTTTCGGCGGAGGCGGCCCAAAAAACTGATAATAATTGCAAAGAAGTCTTCCATTATATAATTTGCGTTTTTTATCAGCCCTTTTGCCAAACAGTTTTTCAAATTCCATGTTTGAAGTAATGACATAATAAGACCATGAATCCAGCTTTTTAAATACTGTACCCATTTCTCTGTAGAGATTTTCTACAGCTTCCTTTTCTCCAAGCCTCTCACCATAAGGAGGATTACATATAATAATCCCGTATTTGTATCTGGAGCTTATGTCGGACATGGGAAGCCTCTGAAGATGTATGGCATCCTCAACACCGGCTTTTTTTGCATGATATCTGGCAATGCTCATGGCGTCCTCATCTATGTCGGAACCGTGGATTCTGAGTTCCTGATCCTCAACCATCATATCATACGCCTCGTCTCTGGCATCATCCCACAGTTTTTGCGGAACTAACGGCCACTTTTCAGCATCAAACTCACGCCCCAAACCCGGTGCAATGTTCCTTCCTATCATAGCAGCTTCTATGGGTATAGTCCCACTTCCGCAAAAAGGATCCAGCAGTATCCTGTCCTTTTTCCAATGGCTTACCAGAATCATGGCACAAGCAAGGGTCTCTTTCAGCGGAGCTCCTCCCACCAGCTTTCTATAGCCTCTCTTATGAAGTCCTGCTCCGCTTGTATCTATTGTAAGGGTAACTATGTCTTTAAGTAATGCTACTTCTATTCTATATCTTGGTCCGTTTTCTTCGAACCATTCACATTTGTATTTTTGCTTGAGCTTTTCAACAACTGCTTTTTTTACTATAGCCTGACAATCAGGGACACTGAAAAGTTTTGAATCTATTGACTTTCCTTCAACGGGAAACTCAGCATCCATAGGAATTATTTCATCCCACGGTAAAGCTTTGGTTTGCTCGAACAATTCTTCGAAGCTCAAGGCTTTAAACTCACCCATTTTAAGTAAAATACGATCCGCAGTCCTCATCCATAAGTTTGTTCTGCAGATTGCCGATTCATCACCAGAGAAAGTAACCTTTCCATTCTCTACTTTTTGTTCAAAATATCCGAGTTTTTTTAGTTCCCTTGCAGTTATAGCTTCTATTCCAAATGCAGATGTAGCAATAAGTTGTAATTTGCTCATTTTTTTACCTTTCACCAAAATTTCTTGAGATTTTATTACAAAAATAAGTAATATTATTATAACCTTATGGAGGATTATTAACAACATTATTTACCACATGGTGCCCTCTGAAATGCTCTATTATAAGGTATATAAAAAAGCATACCTTATATGTAAAATTATATGCAAAATAAATGACATTGATTTTTAGACTGCTTGCAATTATGCGTTTATTTCTTTATCACTTCAAGATTTTCTAAAATTCAAATTTTACCTTCAAAGCCTTGCATTCCAGTAGTTTCGAGCTTATTATTTTTTTGCTCATTTTATTTTCATAATATAAATTGCAATTTTTACTTTTTGCTCTTGCATAATAAAAAGGCTGATGATATAATATGAGAGGCGAAAAAAGTTAATAATTGGTGTACAATGGAGTATGCAGTTTAACTTACATGTCTTTCTTTTGCATTAAGTTCCGGGCGCGTATGTTAGCTTATTGAAGGTATTTTTTGTAACTTCTGTTTCAAATTACCATGACTAAATATCTCCTGTCACCAAATAATACTTAATAATTTAATACATAGCAGGAGGTTATTTATATGAAAATATTACAAAGAGTAATGGATCAGGTTATTAAAAGAAATCCCGGTGAACCAGAATTTCATCAGGCAGTAAAAGAAGTTCTTGAATCTCTTGAGGTTGTTGCTGAGAGACATCCTGAATGGGTAGACGCAGGAATTTTCGACAGAATAGTTGAGCCTGAAAGACAAATCATTTTCAGAGTACCTTGGGTTGACGATAATGGCAAGGTACATGTAAATCGTGGTTTCAGAATTCAATTCAACAGTGCAATTGGTCCTTATAAGGGTGGTTTAAGACTTCATCCTTCCGTTAATGTAAGTATCCTTAAATTCCTCGGTTTTGAACAAATATTCAAAAATTCATTAACAAGCCTTCCAATCGGTGGTGGTAAGGGTGGTAGTGATTTCGATCCTAAAGGAAAATCAGATCTCGAAGTTATGAGATTCTGCCAAAGCTTTATGACTGAATTGTCAAAGCATATCGGTGCTGATACTGACGTTCCTGCCGGTGATATCGGAACAGGAGCAAGAGAAATCGGTTATATGTACGGACAATACAAGAGACTGAGAAATGAATTTACAGGTGTTCTCACAGGTAAAGGATTAACTTGGGGCGGAAGCCTTGCTCGTACTGAAGCTACAGGTTACGGCCTCTGCTACTTTATGGATGAAGCATTAAAAGCTAAGGGTAAATCCTTCAAAGGTGCCACAGTAGTTGTTTCCGGTTCAGGTAACGTTGCAATATACGCTACTGAAAAAGTACATGAATTAGGTGGAAAAGTTGTTGCATTAAGTGATTCAAACGGATACATCTATGATCCGGACGGAATCAAACTTGACACTGTTAAGCAACTTAAAGAAGTTGATAGAAAGCGTATCAGTGAGTATGTTAAGATTCACAAGAACGCAACATATACAGAAGGCTGTTCAGGTATCTGGAGCGTTAAGTGTGATATCGCACTTCCTTCAGCTACTCAGAATGAAATTGATGAAGCTTCAGCTAAATTATTGGTAGCAAATGGCTGTTACGCAGTTGGAGAAGGTGCAAACATGCCTTCAACTCCTGAGGCTGTTGAAGTTTACCTTAACAATAAGATTATTTATGGACCTGCTAAAGCTGCAAATGCAGGTGGAGTTGCAACTTCTGCTCTTGAAATGTGTCAGAACAGCGCTCGTTACTCATGGACTTTTGAAGAAGTTGATGCGAAACTTAAAGATATTATGGTTAATATCTACAAGAACGCTAGTGCTGCTGCAAAAGAGTATGGAATGGAAGACAATCTTGTTGCCGGCGCTAACATTGCAGGCTTCCTGAAGGTTGCCAATGCTATGTACGCTCAAGGCGTTGCATACTAACCCTAACCCTCATATAAAATGGAAAAACCATGGCATATATATTATATGCCATGGTTTTTTACTGTTTAAAAATATTTTTTATCTAAACCGAATCCACGGTTCAGTATCAGGTGTTTCACAGTTAAATATCATTTCTTCTTTTTTGGTGGGATGCTCCAAGGTTAATGAAGACGCCCAAAGTGCTATCTGTTGTCCGGGCTTATTTACAGTAATCCCATACCGTTGGTCCCCATACAGAGGATATCCTGAATGGGAAAGCTGAACCCTTATCTGGTGAGGCCTTCCCGTATGAAGTTTTACCTTTATCATACTTAGTAAACCATCCGACTTTAGTACTTCATATTCCAGTACTGCTTCCTTGGCGTCCTTTGTACCTTCCTTAACAACATAAACCATATTTTCCGAGCTGTCTTTGACCAGAAAGTTCCTTAGTTTAGTTTTTTGTTCCTTTGGAACACCTCTGATTACTGCCAAATAAACTTTTTTGAAGGTTCTTGTTCTGACCTGTTCAGACAGCCTTGACGCAGCTTTTGATGTTTTTGCAAATACCATTACACCCCCTACAGGCCTGTCTAATCTATGTACAAGGCCAAGATATACCTCTCCGGGCTTATTGTATTTTTCCTTGAGATATTTCTTCAAAAGAGTAAGCATATCTGTATCCTTTGTATTATCAGCCTGAACAGGTATATTTACGGGCTTTTCTACTACCAGAAGATGATTGTCCTCATATATTATATTGGGAATCATCTGTTCTCCCACCTTCCATATATGCCACATGGAAGCACCAGTCCTGAGTTGCTTACAGGTATTCCAACCTCTCCACCACTGTGTGTCCCTTTAAATCGTTTTCCGATTGTCTGCTTTAAAATATTGCTGAGTACTGTGGGTGAAAAACCTGTAGTGTATGAGTTTATCAGGAAAAACAACGGCTTATCAGATAAAAGGCCCATACACTGCTCTACAAAGCCGTACAGTGAGTCCTCTATCTTCCAAATCTCTCCTCCCGGGCCTCTTCCATAAGAAGGCGGGTCCATTATTATTCCATCATATTTTTTGCCTCTTCTTATTTCACGTTGTACAAATTTCATACAATCGTCAGTTATAAATCTCACGGGTCTGTCTGCCAAGCCTGATAGTGCAAGGTTTTCCTTTGCCCAACTTACCATTCCCTTTGCTGCATCTACGTGGCAGACCTCTGCTCCTGCATAGGCTGTTGCAACCGTGGCACCGCCTGTATAGGCAAAAAGATTAAGAACCTTGATAGGTCTGTTTGCCTTCTGAATACTATTTATCATCCACTTCCAGTTAACAGACTGTTCAGGAAACAGACCTGTATGCTTGAAGCCTGTTGGTTCTATATAAAACTTTAAGTCATTAAAGGCTACTGTCCAACGTTTTGGTACCTTTTTCTTAAATTCCCACTGTCCTCCGCCGCTTTGGCTCCTATGGTAATGTGCATCAGCCTTGTCCCACATCTTTTTATCCTTTATAGGCCAGATTATCTGTGGATCAGGTCTTCTAAGTATGACATTCCCCCACCGTTCAAGCTTTTCACCGTCTCCTGTCTCTATTAGTTCATATTCCTTCCATTCGTCTGCCAGTAACATTTATTTTCCTCCGCTTATTTTTTCCTTCATTAATATATACATTATTTTAATTTATACCTACAACTCTTCTCTGTATTTATTCATAAGATTCTTAAACAGCTCTGCACTTGTAGGTGGTGTGTAAGTAACAGTGTTTGCTCCTGCTTCTATTGTCGCCCTGATACTCTCTACAGTCGGCCCTCCCGTTGCAATTATTGGAACCTCCGGGAATCTGCTGCGGATTTCCTTTACAACAGCCGGTGTTTTCCCTGCACAGGATACATTTAGTATAGATGCCCCTGCATTCAGTCTGCTTTGAATATCTGTTTTGTCCGAAGCCACCGTAATCACAATAGGTATATCTATTTTCATACTCAACTGTCTTATAATTTCATTTGGTGTGGGAGCATTGACAACAACTCCTATAGCCCCCTGAAATTCAGCATCCATTGCAATATTTATAACTCTTTTGCCGGTTGTAGTGCCTCCACCTACTCCACAAAACACAGGAATATCTGATGCAGTTATTATGGCATGAGTTATTACCGGCTGTGGTGTAAAAGGATAAACTGCAATAGCTGCATGAGCATTGCAATTCTTTATTATAGCAACATCAGTAGAAAAAAGCAGGGACTTTATATTCTTCCCGAAAATATTTATTCCACTGGCCTGATTAATTACGTCAGGTATCTTCACCATGTGCTTTCTCAAGTTTCCCTCAATTTCCGGTACAAACATTTGTTTTTCCTCCCATCATATATCTGTACTATAATAACCTTTTTACATAAACTGCATACTTTATCCACGTAATAGTATACTAAAAAATTATAGACTAGTATACCGACATTCTGATAATTTATTTAGGTATTGTAATTCAAACCAGTCATGGTAGAATTATATTCGGTTATTACTAAAATCAATAATAAGGAGTTTGATTTATGATAAATAAGAATACCCTTCCAACAAATTTTCTTGGATGTGAAAGTAGCTTTGAGGACTCCGACATTGTAATCTTTGGGGCTCCCTACGACGGTACAACTACCTTTAGACCCGGCACAAGATTTGCCCCTGCTGCCATGAGAACCGATTCTCTTGGCCTTGAAACTTACAGTCCCTACTTCGACGCTGATATTTCCGATTATAAAATTCACGACTACGGTGATCTTGATTTGCCCTTTGGTTCACCAACCAAAGCATTGAAAATGATATCCGAAACTTCTAAATTAATTTTCGAAAAGGGTAAAAAGCCTCTGATGATTGGCGGAGAACATCTTGTATCACTGCCTTCAATTGAGCAGGCAGTAAAATTATACCCTGAGCTCAGAATTATTCATTTTGATGCTCACACCGATTTGAGAGAAGAATATATTGGAGAACCTTTATCACACTCAACAGTTATAAGAAGAGCATGGGATATTTTAGGAGATAACCGCATTTATCAGTTTGGTATAAGAAGCGGAACAAGAGAAGAATTCTATTGGGCCAAGGATGGTCATACCAACCTCTGTCTTCATAATTTTGATACCCTTGCTGCTGCAGTATCTCAAATTGGCGCTGCCCCTGTTTACCTTACAATAGATTTGGACGTTCTCGATCCGTCAATTTTTTCAGGAACAGGTACTCCTGAAGCAGGAGGAGTTACATTCCTGCAACTTATAAATGCACTTCAAGCAGTATCCTCCTTGAATATAATCGGTGCCGATGTAGTAGAACTGTCACCACACTATGACCATAGCGGTGCTTCTACTGCTGTTGCATGCAAGGTTTTAAGAGAAGTCATCCTTACAATGCAGAATTTATAATTACTATAGATGTTAAAAACCCGTTATCCATAAAATAAGATAACGGGTTTTTTATTAAGTAGGTTTACAGTGCTTTGTCTCCTCTTTCCCTTGTTCTGATACGAATACAGTCAGCAAGATCAAATATGAATATTTTACCGTCCCCCACCTCTCCGGTCTGGGAGTACTGAATTATAGTTTCAGCAATCAGCTCAACCTTATCATCTGCAGCCACCAATTCAAGCTTTACCTTCGGAAGAACATTTAGAGAAACTTCCGTACCTCTGTAAAATTCTTTCCATCCCATTTGCTTTCCTGCACCCATTACCTGAGTAATGGTAATGCCGTCTATATCAATTGCCAGAAGAGCTTCCTTTAGTTCTTCAAGCTTTGACGGTCTGATAATTGCCTCAATTTTTTTCATGCCACACCCTCCTTGTTACATGGTAATTATTTTTTCTTTTATTAATCCATTCCGGTAAATGAAGGATATGCAGATTCTCCATGCTGTGTTATATCAAGTCCCTCAGATTCTTCTCTAGGAGCAACTCTTATTTCCTTCATAATTAATTTAACTACAAACATAATAACCGCAGTTCCAACTACTGAAAAAGCTATTGTTACTGCTACACTTATTATCTGAGCTACAAACAGCTTTGTGTCTCCAAACACCAGACCATTCCACTGTGCTGCAGAATTTATAGAAGTTTTGGCAAACAGCCCTGTTGCAATACCACCCCAAATACCACCGATACCATGACAACCAAATGCATCAAGTGCATCATCATAGCCGAATTTTGGTTTAAGAACACTCATTGCAAAGTAGCAGATAGGGCTTACAATCGCTCCTATTATAAGAGATGCCCATATTGGTACAAATCCTGCTCCCGGTGTTATTGCCACGAGCCCAACTACCGCTCCGGTTGCTGCGCCCAACATTGTAGGCTTTCCTCTGGTAATCTTTTCCACAAACATCCATGAAATAAGTGCCATTGCAGCAGATGTGTTTGTAGTCATTAATGCATGAACCGCAAGTTCTCCGCTTCCTAAAGCACTTCCTGCATTGAACCCAAACCATCCGAACCAAAGTACTGATGCACCGATAAACACCAAAGGTATATTATGAGGCTGATGCGAAGTCATTCCATAACCTTTTCTCTTACCTAATATAATCGCTGCCACCAAACCTGATACTCCTGAACTTATGTGAACTACGTTACCTCCGGCAAAATCTATAGCTCCAAGATTTTTAAGTAAACCTCCCACACCCCACATCATATGAGCCATCGGGTAATATATAATTATTGACCACAGTCCTATAAAAAGAACCAATGATGAAAATTTCATTCTTTCAACTAACGCACCTGTAATCAATGCGGGTGTTATAATTGCAAACATCATCTGAAAAGCAGCAAATAGAGTATGTGGTATAGTACCTGCATAATCAGCATTTGGCTGTCCTGAAACATTACTGAAAAAAGCCCAGTCAAGATTTCCTATTACTCCTCCGATATCCTTACCAAATGACAGCGAATAGCCCACTGCCACCCAAAGCACCGATGCAAGACCTGCAATAAAAAAAGATGCCATAATGGTGCTCAATACATTTTTCCTTTTTACCATTCCTCCGTAAAAGAGTGCTAACCCCGGTGTCATAAAGAATACTAAAGCAGTTGACACCAACATAAAGGCTGTATCGCCAGTGTTAATATTTCCCATAATTCTACCCCCATATTTCAAAAAAAATTGACATGCAAAAAGATTTAAATAAAAAAGCATGTAAAGAGACAGAATTATCCTCTTTAACACGCCATTGTGAATAAATGCTTATAAAACCCTTTTAAAATACAGAAAGCTACTTAATAAATCAATATTTAGAATTTGATTTATAAGCAGCCTCATTGCTGTTTTTGATATTTAATTAAATAATATGCAGTAATGTTACCATTTGTTATTCGTAAATTCAAGCAATTTCTTTAAAAACTCTGAATAATTTCCTCAGCTACCTTTAACTGTGATGTTCTAGTGTCCATTGCTCTCTTCTGAATATATCTGTGTGCTTGTGGTTCAGTCATATTCATCTTTTCAACAAGAATCCATTTGGCTTTTTCTATAATCTTACGATCCTTCATCTTTTTTTCAAGATCTTCGTTTATAGTTTTTAATCCCATTAAAGACTTTCGGGATTGAGCAGCAAATCTGGCCGTTTGTAATAAAGTCATTTTATTTATTGGCTTAGGCAGTATTAACGCTCCAACTTTTTCAAGTCTGTACTGCATATCCTCCAGATGCTCATGCTTAGCCAACACTATAATTCCTGCATCAGTATTATCAGCAATATCCAAAATGAAATCAATTCCAAGTTCATCCTGTAAAGGTGAATTAACCAATATCAGTTCAGGTTCAAAAAAATCGAGTTTACGTCTGGCAGCACTTGCCGATAACGAGTACTCTGCGGACGAATATCCCTGTTGCAGCATTAGGGCTCTGATTTCTTTAATTAACTCAGGCTTACTGCATACTATAAGAATCCCTCCTGCACTCATTGGCATCACCTCCATTTGAATGGGGAATAATTATAGTTAATTATACTGCCATAACAGAAACATCTGTTAATTAATATGCAGTAAGATAATTATCTATCTCCCAAGGATGAACTGTACTGTTGTATTTAGTCCACTCCAGTTCTTTAGCTGATATATACTTTGAATAAATGTGTTCTCCTAAAACCTCCCTGATATAAGTATCCTTCTTCATTTCTTCCAACGCTAAATATAGATTGGATGGAAGCCTTTGTATGTTCAGCTCTTCCTCTTGTTCAGGTGTAAGATTATAAGTATTAATCTCAACAGGTTCAGGTATTTCCATTTTCTTTTGCAATCCATCCAAGCCCGCTTCCAGAATCAGTGCCAATGTCAGGTACGGATTGCAGGATGGGTCAGGACTTCTTAATTCTATTCTGGTTGCTTCACCTTTTGGTGCAGGAACTCTTAATAACGGGCTTCTGTTCATATGAGACCATGCAATGTGAATAGGAGCCTCAAAGCCCGGTACAAACCTCTTGTATGAGTTTACCAACGGATTTGCAACCGCAGTAAGACCCTTGATATGTTCCAGTACGCCCGCTGCAAACATTTTTGCAGTGTCGGATATATCCCTGCTGTTTTCGCCTGCGTTAAAGAGGTTTTTGCCGTCTTTAAACAGAGACATATTAATGTGCATACCGGAGCCATAATCATTAAAAATTGGTTTTGGCATAAAAGTTGCATGCAGTCCGTTTCTTTGTGCAACAATTTTAACTACTGTTCTGAATGTCATTATTCTGTCCGCAGCAGTCATAACATCGCTGTACCTGAAATCAACCTCATGCTGTCCGGCTGCATTTTCGTGATGTGATGCCTCTGTTTCAAAGCCCATATCTTCAAGGACCATGCAAATTTCTCTTCTGCAATTTTCACCCAAATCAGTAGGCGCCATATCAAAATAGCCTGCTGAATCATGTGTTTTTGTTGTAGGCATGCCTTCAGCATCTATATGAAACAGGAAAAACTCACACTCAGGTCCTATATTGAAGGTATAACCTTGTTTTTTTGCTTTTTCTGCTGATCTTTTCAGAACATATCTGGGGTCTCCCATAAACTGAGAACCATCATAATTCTTAATGTCACATATAAATCTTGCAACTTTTCCATGCTGCGGTCTCCAGGGAATAACGGAAAATGTATTGAGATCCGGAAACAGCAGCATATCTGACGATTCTACCTCGGAAAATCCCGCTATGGCAGATGCGTCAAAAATTACTCCCTCATCAAGAGCTTTCTCAAGTAGTTGTGAATTTATAGCTATATTTTTCATTCTGCCGAATATATCTGAAAACTGCAGTCTGATAAATTTAACGTCGTTTTGGTCTATAAATTTCAGAACATCATTCTTAGTAGCCATTTTCCCACCTCTTTGCTTTATGTTGTATTACTATTATTTTACACTATTTATTAATTATGTGTATATAGCTGCTTATATGGATTTTTTGTATTTGCAGTCAGCTTTATATAATTTGAGTTTAAAATATCATTTTTATCATATCCGAAGCTTTTACAAAAATCCCCTATAATGCTGTCAATCTGCTTTTTGTCCTCTTCTGTTACAGAGGTTGCTGAAACCTGAGGAGGAAGTCCCTCGGGAATATCATTACATCTCAAGTATATGGCGCCGCCATGCATTCCAGTACCGCAAAAGCTACCCACAGGAATTCCATCCACACCTATTCCAAGAACAATAATTATTCCACCTGCCTGATATTCTCCTAAAAAGTCCCCGGTTTTGCCTCCAACTACCACTATAGGTTTTTGCTCCTTATACTCTTTCATGTGTATTCCCACGCGGTAGCCGGCATTTCCTTTTATAAGGATTTTACCGCCACGCATACCGTAGCCTGTAGTATCACCGCAGTTACCGTGAATGATTATTGACCCGTCATTCATTGTATCCCCTGTGGCGTCCTGGGCATTTCCGTTTACTATTACATCAGCGCCATCCATATATGAGCCCAGTGCATTTCCGGGAGTACCGTTTATGGTTATAGTCTTTCCCTTAATCCCACAGCCTATATATCTTTGTCCGTATACCTTGTCGAGTATAATTTCGGTATCGGCGGTATTTCTTATCTGTTCATTGATTTCGGTATAGTAAGTATCACCAACTGTAATCTTCATTTTACTTCCCTCCCGCCAATTTCTGCATCCTAGCCTTTTTATCAAAAACCATAAGCTGAGGATTTACTTTTAATAAATTGCTGTCAATCTGATCCATTGGGGTTTTCTCTCGTATAAGTGAAGTATAAATTCCAGCTCTGTCTATTTCCCCTATAAGTATAAAGCCCTTTAGAAGTCCGTCAGAGAAGAACATTCTCTTGTAATTATTTTCATCAATATCCTCGAAGCATTCACCTTCCATAGCTCCTGCAGTCAACATGTGAAGCCCAAAGAAACCTATGGCATTCATTGGCATTGCAGTATCAAAGGTTTGATTACCGCCAGCCATATTGATGCCTGCTGTTTCACCCTGAAAATAAGCATTTGGCAAAAGTGCAAGTATTTTGCTCTGTCCGGTACAAATATCCAGGCTTTCAGTACAGTCCCCCGCAGAATATACATCGGGGAGTGAAGTTGCCTGACAATTGTCTGTTATAATTCCCCTGTTTACTTCTCCTCCGGCATCCTTGACCAGTCCGGTGTTTGGCCTTACTCCAACTGCTACTATCAATATGTCATATGGCAATTCCTTGCCTGATTTAAGTACAATTGTGTTTTCTTTTACTGCTGATGCAGCATCATTGAGAATGAACTTTATTCCTTCTTTTTCTATATGCTTCTGCACCATGCCGGCGCCTTCTGCATCCAGTATACTTGGAAGAACTCTGTCTGCAAGGTCAACAACAGTAATATCCTCGCATACTTCATGTAGTCCTTCTGCCGCCTTTAAACCGATAAGACCCGCACCCATTATTACAACCTTTGAATCCTTAGTCACAACTTCCTTTACAGCCTTTGCGCTATCCCAGTTCAGAAAAGTAAAAGCGTTTTTGGCTTCTTTCATGCCTTCTACAGGCGGTACAAACGGAGATGAGCCTGTAGCTACCAACAATTTGTCGTATTCAACAGCACTTCCGTCCTCAAGAATAACTTTCTTTGCAGCTGCATCTATTTTCTCTGCTTTTTTTCCTAAAATAGCAGTACAATTGTTTTTTTCATAGAAGTCACTGCTTCTGTAATACATCTTGTCATCAGTTACTTTGCCCTTTAACCAATAGGATATAAGCGGGCGAGAGTAAGTAAAATGTGGTTCATCCGATATCAAAGTAATTGATGATTCCCCGTCTACAGTACGGATTCCGCTGATACAACCGATTGCAGCAGCTGAGTTTCCAATAATCACATACTTCACTTAAAATCAACCCCTTTCCTCGTATACAATAGCTAAATTCGGGCAGTTTTCGGCACAGGCCGGTTTTCCGCTTTCAATACAAAGGTCGCACTTTTTAATGGCCTTTTCTTTTCCCGGTATAACTGAACCGTAAGGACAAACAAGAATACAGGTATAGCAGCCAACACATCTTGACTCGTCAACAAATATTCTTCCGTCTTCATCCTTCTGCATTGCTCCGGTAATACATGATTTTACACACAAAGGCGTTTCACAATGTCTGCAGGATACGGCAAAATTTATGCTGTCTCCTTCTTCTATTGTTAAGCGTGGCTGTGGCTTTGAATCTCCCGAAAAAGCCTTTACCATATCTACCTTTCCGCTATGTGCAAATGCACAATAGTATTCACAAAGATGACACCCCAAACATCTGTCTTCATTTACATATATCTTTTTCATCTTAAATCTTCACCCCTTATTCGCCGGCGTGCATAACGCCTAATATATCAAGTTCTTTTTGACTTAGTCCTATTCCCCTGAGCATTAAACGATTACCTTTGAGACTCTCAATTGCATTGATTCCCATGCCACCGAGCATTTCCTTTATCTCATGATCCCATGCGTGAACAAGATTTATCAAACGTTTGTATCCGATATCAGGGTTAAGTCTCTTAACCAAATCAGGTCTTTGTGTTGCAATTCCCCAGTTACACTTTCCGCCGTGGCAGCTTCTGCATACATGACAGCCCAATGCAATCAATGCAGATGTACCGATATATACTGCGTCTGCTCCTAAAGCGATTGCTTTTACAATATCTCCGCTGTTTCTTATACTTCCTGCTACTACCAAGGAAACATTGTTTCTGATTCCTTCATCTCGCAATCTCTGGTCAACTGACGCCAGTGCAAGCTCTATTGGGATTCCTACGTTGTCTCTTATTCTGGTGGGAGCAGCTCCGGTACCGCCTCTGTATCCGTCAATTGCAATTATATCTGCCCCTGAACGGGCTATACCTGATGCTATTGCAGCTACATTGTGTACAGCTGCTATCTTTACTATTACCGGCTTGGTATATGCAGTTGCTTCCTTTAAAGAAAATACAAGCTGTCTTAAATCTTCTATTGAATATATATCATGGTGAGGTGCAGGAGATATTGCATCACTGCCTACAGGAATCATTCTGGTTTTTGATACATCCTCTCCAACCTTTTCTCCCGGTAAGTGTCCGCCGATACCCGGTTTTGCTCCCTGACCCATTTTTATTTCAATTGCGGCACCTGCACTGAGGTAACCCACATGAACACCGAATCTTCCTGAAGCAACCTGAACTATTGTGTTTTTACCGTATTGGTAAAAATCCTCATTCAAACCGCCTTCACCGGTATTGTAATATGTTCCAAGCTCTTCAGCTGCCCTTGCAAGACTCTCATGTGCATTTCTGCTTATTGAGCCGTATGACATTGCTGAGAACATGATTGGCACCTGTAATTCAAGATGAGGTGCTATCTTTGTTTTGAGCTTTCCATCTTCTGCAAATTCCAGTTTCTGAGGCTTTGAACCCAACTGAACCCTTGTTTCCATAGGTTCTCTCAATGGGTCTATAGATGGGTTTGTAACCTGACTTGCATTTATCAGCAATTTATCCCAGTAAATCGGGTACGGTACAGGATTACCCATTGATGACAGAAGAACTCCTCCTGTATTTGCCTGCTTATATATTTCAGTTATATGTTGTTGTGTCCAGTTTGCATTTTCCTTGAACTCATTCTTATATTTGGTTATGCGGAGCGCACGTGTAGGACACAGTGAAACACATCTCTGGCAATCCACGCACTTGCTGTCATCAGCAACCATCATATCAAGTTCTTCGTCATAGCTGTGTACTTCGTTTGCACACTGACGCATACATACTTTACATTTAATACATTTCTTTGGATCTCTACATACCTCATATTGAGGTGTAAAATAATTTATACCCATTAAATTTCACCCCCTGATAACGTTGCAATTACCGGTTCTCCGCCCTTAGGGCTCCAGATTCTGTCTACCTCCGGATGTATAATCCTGATAGCACTCTCTTCACTGGCTACAAGTACAAGGTCTCCTTTTTCTGCGGCAACCATTGAACGAAGTTTCAATCTGTCATTCAATGCCATCATTCCGCCTTCATATCCCAATATTATTGAGAATGGACCTGTTATAAGAAGACTTGCATATACATTTCTGATTGCTGTAAATTTCTCTTTCATATCCTGAGGCATTTTGTCTATCTCAGACCAGAAAGGAGCAGCTATTATTGATGCACAATCTTCTAAAGATATTCCTTGTCTTCTGTTCAAGTAATCGAAAATATATGTTATTACTTCTGTATCAGTAAGAAGTGAACATTTATATCCGAACATTTCCATAAATCGTCTGTTGGCATCATATGAGGATATTTCACCGTTGTGTACTATTGTATAGTCCAGAAGTGAAAAAGGATGTGCTCCTCCCCACCAACCCGGAGTATTTGTAGGGTATCTGCCGTGTGCAGTCCAACAATAACCTTCGTAATCTTCAAGCTTGTAGAACTCTCCAACGTCCTCCGGGAAACCTACTGCCTTGAATACTCCCATGTTTTTACCGCTGGAAAATACATATGCACCATTAATTCTTGTATTTATCTTTATGACACACCTTGCAACATATTCCTTTTCTTCTAACTGACTTTCCTCAAGCTTTCCATGAAGAGGCGATACAAAATATCTCCATATAAGTGGAGCATCAGTTATCCTTGGGTGCTTTTTGGTAGGAATTCTGCTTAAATTAACAACATCAAAATGTCTGTTTATAAATCTTTCGGCATCTTCTCTTGCCTCATTACTGTCAAAGAATACATGAAATGCATAAAGTTCTTTATATTCAGGGTAAATGCCATAGCCTGCGAAGCCTCCTCCTAAACCATTGGAGCGATCGTGCATCACCGCTATCGATTTAACTATATCCTGACCTGAGATGCGTCTACCTTCCCTGCTGAACATTCCTGAAATTGCACAACCAGATGGTATTCTTACCTGACCTTCCTTCAATAACATGTCGTACACTTCCTTTACTAAAAAAATAAAAATCAAAATAATAAATTTTCTATATTTATAAAAATAACAGTCACATAATCGGGTAACAAAAAAGCGTACTCATACAAACCCCTAAAATCAGGTTTTTATGAGAACGCCATTGTTCTTTGTTTATTAATTTTTGATTTATGTGACATACCTGCAATTTATCTTCAAGAGTATTTTACTAAGAAAATAATCATACGTCAATACTTTTTTGCAATTTTCATTTTTCAATCCTGCAAAATGATTCCACCTCTAAATTATTGTATAAAACGTTGAAACTATAGCCGTATCACGGAAAGGCACATATTAGGCTTGTTTATCCTACAAAAATGTTTTCTGGAAAAAGTATTGCTTTTTTGCAGGACGTATATTATAATGGTTGTAAATTAATTAAATGCAGCAAAGGTGCTGTGTCAACAAACATTTTATAACAAAATGTTTGTTTGGTACAGTTTTTTTTATTTATATAGTATATAATTTTTAACTTTTTTGTAAAGCTTAAATTCATATTTGATAATTAATAATCAAGGAGGTATACATGACTAATTCTGAATCTAATGATTACATTAAATATATAGCAAATCTTGCAAAACTATCTCTTGATGATAACGAAATACAGTCGTTGGCTGAAGATATGCGAGATATTATAGGGTTAATGGATACTATCAAAAATATTGATACAGAACATATAGATGCAACCGAACACATATCCCGAGTAACTAATAATATGAGGGAAGATAATCCCGGGGATTCGTTTGAAACCGAAAAAATCCTGTCAAATTCAAAAAAGACCATGGAAAATTGTTTTGCTATTCCTAAGATGATTGAATAAGGAGGTCCTCATGGATATAACCAGGTTAACTATTAAAGAGGCCAGAGGGCTTCTTGATAATAAAGAAATAAGTGCTGTTGAGCTCACCCGTATGTATTTGGACAGAATTAACCTTCTTGACGGTAAAGTTGAGTCCTATCTTTCAGTAACTGAGGATATGGCTATGGAAAATGCCCATCAAGCTCAGAATATTATAGATAGCGGTAAATCATCCTTGCTTACAGGTATTCCCTTAAGCATAAAAGATAACATATGTATTGAAGGAACAAAAACTACATGTGCTTCAAAAATGCTTGAGGACTTTGTTTCACCATATACAGCAACAGCGGTAAACAAACTGTTGGCTGACAATGCAGTTATTCTCGGGAAAACAAATCTTGATGAATTTGCCATGGGAGGTTCTACTGAGAATTCGGCTTTTAAGACAACCAAAAACCCTTTTGACTTATCAAGAGTCCCCGGAGGTTCGTCAGGCGGCTCGGCTGCTTGTGTATCTGCTTCTTTAGCCCTTGGCTCTCTTGGTTCTGATACAGGCGGTTCAGTAAGACAGCCTGCCTCCTTCTGCGGTGTTGTGGGTATGAAACCTACTTACGGGCTTGTTTCAAGATATGGTTTGGTGGCTTTTGCCTCCTCCTTTGACCAGATTGGCCCCATTGCTAAAACCGTTGAAGATTGCGCAATAATTCTGGACAGCATTTGCGGAAATGATTCTAAAGATGCTACATCATTAAAATATAAAAACGACTCCAGCTACAGTTCTTCTGTTTCAGGAGATATAAAAGGTTTTAAGATTGGCTTACCCCAAGAATATCTCACCGAAGGCTTAAACGCTGAGGTAAAGACTTCCTTATATAAATCAATTGATAAATTGGAGAGTATGGGAGCAAAAATAGAGGAGTTCTCAATGCCTGTATTGAAACATGCCGTACCTGCTTACTATCTCATGTCCTCTGCTGAGGCAAGTTCCAACCTCTCCAGATATGACGGAGTAAAATATGGCTATAGAGCCGACAACTGCAAAACCTTTAATGAACTAATCGGAAAGTCAAGAGCTGAAGCCTTTGGTAAAGAGGTCAAGAGAAGAATTCTTCTTGGAACCTATGCTCTTGCATCAGGTTACTACGATGCTTACTACAAGAAAGCTCTCAAACTCAGGACATTAATAAGCAATGGCTTTAATGAGGCTTTTTCAAAATATGATGTTGTTCTGCACCCTACTGCTCCTGAAACCGCATTTAAAATAGGGCAGAATACAAATAATCCCCTTACGATGTATCTTGCTGATATTTACACTGTTGCTGTAAATATAGCCGGACTTCCTTCAATTTCAGTCCCGTGCGGATACGATTCACAGGGACTTCCCATAGGTCTTTCCTTTACGGGTAAACCCTTGGGAGAAAAAGATATATTCAGGGCTGCTGCGAACTTTGAGGCTGAATTTGCCGATAAGTTCAGAGTTCCCGCTATATAGCAAGAAAGGAGCGTAACGATGAAATATATACCCACTATAGGCTTGGAAATACATTCGGAGTTATCAACAAAATCGAAAATTTTCTGTGATTGTCCCGTAAGTTTCGGCGGCGAGCCAAATACGCGGTGTTGTCCTGTTTGCACGGGAATGCCCGGAACTCTTCCGGTTCTCAACAAACAAGCAGTTGAATATACTGTAATGGCAGGCTTGGCCTTAAACTGCAAAATAAATGAATTTTCGAAAATGGACAGAAAGAATTACTTTTATCCGGATTTACCAAAGGCTTATCAGATATCGCAATTTGATCTCCCCATCTGTAAAGACGGTGGATTGACTATAAATACCCCTGATGGAGAAAAATTCATCAGAATAGAGAGAATTCATTTGGAGGAAGACGCCGGAAAGCTTCTTCATGACAGCTATGACAGGTACAGTCTTGCAGACTATAATCGCTGCGGAGTTCCTCTGATTGAAATTGTAACTAAACCTGATTTGTCTTCTGCGGAGGAAGCAAGAGAATTTGTTGAAAAGGTTCGTTTGATGCTTCTCTACTCCGGCGTTTCGGATTGTCGTATGGAGGAAGGCTCTTTGAGAGCCGATGTCAATGTTTCTATTAGGCCGGTAGGTACTGATGAACTTGGAACAAGAACAGAAATGAAAAATATCAACTCCATAAAGGCTATTGCAAGAGCTATTGATTATGAAATTGAAAGACAGACAGAACTTCTGGACGAAGGTAAAAAAATAACTCAGGAAACAAGACGTTGGGATGACGGCAAAGGAGAAAGTAAGTCACTTAGAAGCAAGGAAAATGCCCATGACTACAGATATTTTCCTGAGCCTGACATTGTACCTGTCTCCTTTACAAGTGAGGATATTGAGAAGCTTAGAAAAGCTCTTCCGGAACTTCCTGACAAAAGGTTTGAAAGATATACCAAAGATTATGGCATTAACGAGGCTGATGCCAATCTGTTGCTGACTTCCGTAAGCCTTTCTGATTTCTTTGAAGCTACTGCTGCTGAATCGGGTAATCCTAAAACAGCCGCTAATTTTATAGTAGTTGAAGTATTGAGAAGACTCAATGACAGTTGTATAACCCCAGAGGATATCCCCTTTGACGCAAAACTGTTGGGGAGACTTATAAAGATGATGGACAGTGATGAGATTACTTCCAACAATGCTAAAAAGGTTTTGGCAGAAATGTTTGAAACAAGCAAAGAGCCTGAAGCCATTATAGCTGAAAAGGGTTACAAGGTAATAAATGATACCTCTGAAGTTGAAAACACGGTTAAAGAAATACTATCAAATAATGAAAAAGCTGTTGCAGAATATCTTGAAGGCAAGGAAAAGACTTTTGGATTTTTGATGGGGCAATGTTCAAGAGCATTGGCTGGGAGAGGCAATCCTAAAGTAATTCAGGAGATACTGAGAAGTGAGCTGAACAAGCTTAAAAGCTAAGTAGTATAAAAAACTTAATATATTTTGTGAAACAAAGGCGTTTCACTTCCTTAAAGAATTTTTTTAAGGGGTGAAATGTCTTTTTTTATATATTACATTGACAATTAATTAAATTTAAATTATTCAAGGAGGGGTTAACATGGATTTTCGTGTTACAGAAATTTATGGAAGTAATGTATTTAATGATGCTGCTATGCGTGAACGTCTTCCAAAAACTACTTATAAGTCTATAAAAAAGACTATTGATGAAGGTTTAGCACTGGATGTAACAGTAGCTGACGTTGTTGCAAGTGCAATGAAGGATTGGGCAATGGAAAAGGGTGCAACACATTTCACTCACTGGTTCCAGCCAATGACAGGTATCACAGCTGAAAAGCATGACTCTTTTATTTCGCCTACAGATGACGGAAGAGTTATTATGGAATTTACCGGCAAGGATCTTGTAAAGGGTGAGCCTGACGCTTCCTCCTTCCCTTCCGGCGGACTCAGAGCAACTTTTGAAGCTAGAGGTTATACTGCTTGGGACTGTACTTCACCGGCTTTTGTTAAAGATGGCACTCTTTATATTCCAACAGCTTTCTGTTCGTATACCGGAGAAGTTTTAGACAAAAAAACTCCTTTGCTCCGTTCAATGGAAGCTCTTAACAAACAGGCTCTCAGAATTTTGAAATTGTTCGGAAATACGGCTACAAGAGTTACAACTACTGTAGGCCCTGAACAGGAATACTTTCTGATTGACAGAGATTTGTATAAAAAGAGAAAAGACTTGATTTTCACCGGAAGAACTCTTTTCGGCAACAAGCCTCCAAAAGGACAGGAGCTGGAAGACCACTACTTTGGAAACATCAAGCAAAGAATCTCCAACTACATGAAGGATCTTGATAAAGAACTGTGGGAGCTTGGAATTGCAGCTAAAACAAAGCATAATGAAGTTGCTCCTGCTCAGCACGAATTGGCTCCAATATTCACAACTTCAAACATAGCAACCGACCACAATCAACTTACTATGGAGCTTATGCAGAAAATAGCTCTCAGACACAATCTTGTATGCCTGCTCCACGAAAAACCATTTGCAGGTGTAAATGGTTCAGGTAAGCACAACAACTGGTCAATGTCAACTAACGACGGCCAGAACCTGTTGGAACCGGGATCAACTCCACACGAAAATGTTCAGTTCCTTGTTTTCCTGTGTGCAGTTATTAAAGCTATTGACGAGTATCAGGATCTGATGCGTCTTTCAGTAGCATCTGCAGGAAATGACCACAGACTTGGTGCAAATGAAGCTCCTCCTGCTATAGTATCTATGTTCCTTGGAGATCAATTAACAGACATCCTCGCTCAGCTTGAAAACGGAAAAGCTAAGGGTAAAGCATACAACTCCATTCTTGAAACAGGTGTTGCAAGCTTGCCAAAGCTTCCTAAAGACACAACTGACCGTAACAGAACTTCACCATTTGCATTTACAGGCAACAAGTTTGAATTTAGAATGCTTGGTTCTTCAGCTTCTATTGCAGGACCAAACTTTGTATTAAATACAATAGTTGCAGAAGTACTTCAAAAGTTTGCTGACACTCTGGAGGCACAAAACGATCTTTCAAGTGCAGTTACAGATTTGATATCTGAAACTATAAAAGAGCACAAGCGTATAATATTTAACGGCAACAACTACACTGATGAATGGGTTGCAGAAGCTGAAAGCAGAGGATTGCTCAACTTAAAGTCAACTGTTGAATGTATTCCTACCTTCATAAAAGATAAAAACGTAGCTGTATTTGTTAAACATGGAGTTCTCAGTAATTCGGAAATTGAATCAAGATATGAAATATTACTTGAAAACTATGTTAAAACAATTAATATTGAAGCTTTGACTATGATATCAATGGCTAAAACTGAGCTTCTTCCTGCTGCATTTAAGTTCAGCAAGAATTTGTCCGATACAATAAATTCCGTAAAAGCTACAGGAATGTCAGTTGAAGTATCAGCACAGTCTTCTGTTCTTAAAGAGTTGTCACCTGTATTAAGCTCCTTCTCTTCAAACATCAACGCTTTGAAGAAAGCTATTGAAAAAGCAAGTGCAGAAGACTCAAGTGCATTAAAACAGGCAGAAGCATTCAGTAAAATTGTAGTACCTGCTATGGATTCACTTAGAGCCGATGCAGATAAGCTGGAAGCTATTATTCCAAAGGATTTGTATCCATTCCCAACTTATGCTGACTTACTTTTTAATATATAGTATATACAAATAAAATATAATTGTATCTGACACAAAAGGGACAATACGTACCAACTTACTACTGTCCCTTTTGTCGTTTTTTAACATGATAGTATAAATAATTTAATGAAACGGAGAGAAGTTGAATGAAAAGCTCTTCTTACATAGTTGCAAGCTGCCTGTTTTTTCTGGTATCAACTTTTTTGGTTTGTTTTTCAGGAATAAATTTTTATATTAAGCTAATATTGTACTTTATTGCATTTATAGTATACTTCTTCGTTACATGGAAACTCATTCAGGGAAAATTCAGGCTATATACTGGCAGAATTAAAAAACTGAAAAGTGATCTGAAGAAATTCAATTTTGAAGTTCAGGTTACCTCAAGTCAGATTTCATCCGTTTCCGAAAATATTTCGGTGACATTAGATGAAAACAATGAATTTGCAAAATATGTTTATGATGAAGTTAAGGAAATGGCTAACAAAAATGAGCATGTCTACGATAGTATTACCAATACTCTTTCCGAAGTTAAAAACATTGTGGATTTGCTGAATAACGCAAAAGACATAACCGGACAAATGATTAAAAAAAGCTCTCTTTCAAAGGATACGGTCAGATTGAGTCTTGAAGAAATAATGCAAATTGTAAAGACTATAGATAGCATCCACGAATCCTCAAATAAAACTCTTGCGAATATGGAGAGACTCCAGAAAACTTCCGGGGAAATCGAGCATATTTTAGAGACTGTCAGCAGTATTTCCAAACAGACTCAACTTCTTGCATTAAATGCAACTATTGAATCCGCACGTGCCGGGGAACACGGTAAGGGCTTTGCCGTTGTGGCAGCTGAAATTCACAAACTTGCAGACAATACAAGCAAATCAGTGGAAGAAATAGGTTCACTGATTAAATCCATTCATGGAGAGGTTGGAAACGTTTATACGGTTGTAAGAGAAAACGCCTCCAGAGTTGATGAAGGTATTTCTGCAACCAAGAGCATTGAACAATATCTGGGGAAAATTGATTCTTCCTTTAATGATGTGTTTGGCATGATGGATAAAATAAGTTCCTTATCACAGCAGGAGGTTCTTATTGCACAGAATGTAGGAAATCAGATTAGAGGCGTGGAAGATATTTTGTCTGCAACTTCACGGTCTGTAGATGATGTTTGCACATCTGTACATCAGCAGAAAAAGAATATAGAAGAAATCTCCTCTATGGGTATAAGGCTTAACGAAGCCTCCTCTACCCTGTCGGAACTCTTTTCCGTTGAAGCGGAAGATGTTGAAGCACTTGGTAATGATGCAATGGAGAAGGCAAAAAGTTCTCTTTCCATTGTATCTAAAGAGCTTTGTTCAAAAAATGAAATCATGAATTCTAAGGATAGCAACCTTCATGAAGAAATTTTAAGTGAATTTAAAAATAGATATCCTTATGTGGAAGCCGTATGGACCAATGATAAAAAAGGACGTTTTATATGCTCAATACCAAAAGCCGGAATAGCCAACGCAAATGTACGTGAATGGTTCAAAAGGAGTATTAAAGGCGAGAATTTTGTATCCTCTATCTACATTTCTGCCATAACCAGAAATCCATGTATTACGGTGTCCTCTCCCATTAAGTCAGGTACAGGCGAAATCGTAGGAGTGGTGGGTATAGATATAAATATTCATTAAATTTTAAAGCACAATTTACCTCACTTTTTCATATACTAATAAGAGCATGGGACAATGGCGTCAGCGATGATAATTGTCCCATTGTCTTGTATTGATATGAATTTTTTCTGGAGGATAAAATATGTGCTCAATTCTTGGTTTGGTAAATTTTAAAGATGGTACAAGAAGCATCTCTCAGGAAACCCTTGATGCAATGAGAATGACTACTAATCACAGAGGTCCAGATCAACATGGTTTTTTTAGAGATGAATATGTTTGCTTTGGACATAACAGACTTGCCGTAATTGATGTTGCCAACGGCTTACAGCCTATGACTGCTGTTTTCGAAGGTAAATCTTATACTATTGTTTACAACGGCGAGCTTTATAATTCAAATGATTTGCGTTCAGAGCTTGAAAATCTGGGAGTAGAATTTAAAACCCACTGCGACACGGAGGTTTTACTTTATTCGTACATACTTTGGGGTATGGGCTGTTCGGAAAAGCTTAATGGTATTTTTGCCTTTGCAGTTTATGATGATGATAAAAAACAGATTTACGTATCCAGAGACAGAATGGGCGTAAAACCGTTTTTTTATACTTTTATAGGAGATACAATACTTTTCTCATCTGAAGTAAAAGCAATTTTAAAACATCCTCAGGTTAAGGCAGAGCTTGACAGTGAAGGAGTCTGGCAGTTATTATACCTCTCCCCCATGCGCCCGTCCAATAGCGGGATTTTCAAAAACATTTATGAAGTTTCACCCGGTTTTCATGGAATTTTTAACCGTAACGGTCTTGAATTACGCAAATACTGGTCTTTACAGGCTTACGAGCTGGAGGACAGTGAAAGTACCATTGTAGAAAAAACAAAGTTTTATCTTACAGATGCAATTCAAAGGCAGCTGGTTTCCGATGTACCCTTATGTACTCTTTTGTCAGGGGGACTTGACTCCTCCGTAGTAACAGCTGTCGCCCGTGCTGACAAGAAAAACGGAGATTTGCTGAGTACCTATTCCTTTGAATATGAAGGTAATAAGCAGCATTTCACCTCCACAAGCTTCCAGCCTGAAAGCGATGACAGTTACGCAGTTTGGCTTAGTGAATACCTTGGCACAGACCATTCGGTTCTTACCGTTAGCCAGCAAACCATCGCTGACCTCCTTTATGATGCCGTGAAATTCAGAGACTACCCCGGCATGGCAGACATAGACTCCTCTCTGCTTTATTATTGTCAGCAGATTAAAAAAAGGCATACTGTTGCTTTAAGCGGTGAATGTGCTGATGAAATATTCGGCGGATACCCCTGGTTCTATAAGCCTGAAATGCTACACCGAAATTTCTTCCCGTGGATACATGACCCTGAATCAAGAATTTACCTGTTTGCTGCTGATTTTGCAAAGCCAAAGCAAGGTATGGATTTTGTAAACCAAATGTACCGTGACAGTGTAAACGCCTGTCCTTTTACAGGTAATGAAACTGAGGAAATGAAAACTGCAAGGTTGGCAAATTGGCTTTCTGTAAACTGGTTTATGGTATCCCTTTTGGAAAGAAAGGATCGTATGTCAATGGCAAGCGGACTTGAAGTCAGGGTTCCTTTTTCAGACCATAGGATTCTGGAATATGTTTATAATGTACCATGGAAGATAAAATTTAAAAATAAGGTTGAAAAGTCACTTTTGAGGGAAGCTATGAGCGATTACTTGCCTGACAAGATTTTGTACAGGAAAAAGAGTCCCTACCCCAAAACTCACAACCCTGAGTATGAATCAATCGTATCAGCAATGTTTGAAGAAGTTATGGCTACTCCTGATTCCATACTCAAGGATATACTTCACCCGGATACTCTGCCCCTTCTCCGTTCCGGCAGCAATGTAACCTGGTATGGACAGCTTATGGGAAGACCGCAGCTTATTGCATGGTTGATTCAGTTGGACTACTGGTTTAAGGAATATAAAGTTACTATTGTTTAAACAAAGACAGTGATAGTGTTTATTTATGAATTATTATGGGCTGTTGCAAAAATAATTTTTGTCTATCTGAGCCTGTACTTAAGGAGTATAAATTTTATCAATGGAAGCTTGGTTAAAGATATTTGCAGTAGTTTATGGTTGAAGAAGGATATTTTACCGGAAAACCTATACGATATAGGTTTTAGCGAGACAATGAATCATGGACGATGAATGTGAGCGACGGTAAAATATCCAAAGATGAGCCGTTATAAACTCTTGCAAATATCTTGGAAGCAATCATTGATATAATTTTATACGGGAGTACTAGTGTATGACTATTTTTCTATTATATTCATACCCTCATATTTCATTATACTCCTTTGCTGACAAATAACAGAGCCAAATGTCAGGCGTTATTAATTCTGAATTTTGAAATGCTTAAAATACTCACTGTTAAAACAAGTACTGCTGTTAAAAACAGCAGCTGCATATTACCAATTGAAAAACCTGCCGGAGAAACTCCTATGGTATTCGTAACCTTAATAAAAAATGAACCTATTAGGGTGCCTACAAATCCAATAATACCGTTAACTGCCGATGAGAAGCCCATGTATACAGTCTTATTGTCTGCTGGGGAGTAGCTGTACTGCAAATTGTTCACAGATATGTTAACTCCTGAAATTGCTGCTCCGCCGAGTATATGAGCTATAGGCATAAGAATATATACCGTGTCTGCATTTATGAAAAACCAAGTCACAAAGCTCAAAATCTGAAGGATAATCATTAGTTTCATAATATAAATCCATGATTTTTTATCTGCAATTTTTCCCCAGAACCTAACAGATACAACACTTGTAATTGAAGCCAAAACTGCCATTGCCGTAACAAGTCCGTATCTTAATTGAAGGGTCGATACCATATAAACCGAGGTAAACGGGAAAGCAATCTGATAACCCAAATTCCATAATACAGTTATGAAAGTTATTTTCATAAAATTTTTGTTTTTAGTGGGCAGCGTAAACAAGTTTTTAATTGAAACCCTTGATTCTAAAAGGGGATTAACCGGCTCTTTTATTTTTGACAACATAACAACGTTTACAAAAGCCATAACAATAACAAAAGCGTATAATACGATGAAGCCCGTAAATTGGTGTCCCAACTGCTCAAGTTTATCGAGAACCTGTCCCATAAGAAGGGTAACAACAGTAACTGTAGCTAAAATTATTGATTCACGTTTACCATAATAAGAGCCTCTTATTCTCTCTGGAGTTATATTCAGTTGCCACATCTGTACATATGGAATTGTAAAAATCAAAACTAAATTTGCAATTAAGAATATCCATATTAACAGTTGAACCCTAACTGTTTTGTGAGGACTTATAAAAGGTATAAGTATCATTAGTCCCATCATCAATCTTCCTATAAAGCACATTATACAAGTCAGCAATTTTCTGCTTTCAAGCTTCTCAAGAATTATAGGAGAAAACACCGTTACTATTCCCGCCAATACCGGAATAGCAGCAATAATTCCCGACTGTTCATTGCTTGCTCCTAAATATTTAGCAAATCCAATCAAGAAAGCTCCACTTGTCAGGGTAAGAATACTTCTGGCGGTACAGCCCTCATATACGGATATATTCCTTGAAACCCGCATATCTTCTTCGGAAAGGCTTTCTTTATTAAAATAAATTTCCCTGAACTTTGATAATAAATTCACGGCTATGTACCCCTCTGTTTAATAATATATACTCGTCCAAAAAAGTTGACATAAATTATTATATATTATAAGCAAGGGCTTGTGAAAAGAAATTTATCGCCATTTGACTATTTTTTGCTCTAGAATATCAATTGATGAAAACAATGCTATTCCAACGACAGACAATACCAGAATTCCCTTGTACATGCTGATATAATCTATTCTGGTCCAGGCATCAAGTATATAGTACCCCATACCCCATGAAGTACCATAGGCTTCGCAGAAAAAAAGAATGGACAGTGCAGTCCCTATTGTTACACGCAAGCCTGTTAATATACCGGGTATTATATCAGGTATAATAACGTGGTAAAGAATCTGCCTTTGGGATGCCCCCATACTTCGTACATTGTATATACACTCTTTATCTATCCTTGTAACGGAATCTCTTACAGTTATTATTATTTGAAAGATAATTATCATTGTTATGAGAATTATTTTTGATGCCCCGCCCAAACCAAATATTGTCATGATTATAGGCAGGAGTGCTGTTTTGGGAATAGGGTATGTTAAAAACACCAATGGGTTAAGAATTTTATTCCATATATCAGACACAGCCATTTTATAACCTATTAAGGAGCCCAGCAAAAGTGCTATTATTACTCCTGCAAATATCCTACAAAGGCTTATACTTATATGCAAAAGCATGGCTTCTTTAAAAAATAAATAAAAACTCCTGTACACTCTTATGGGGTTGGGAATTATCCTTGTTTGAAATATTACGTGTATTGCATACCATATCAGATTAATAAATAGCATACCCTCAGCATACACTGTTACTTTCTTCTTCACCAAATCCCTCCCATTCATCTTTTATAAGCTGTCTTACTATTGCTGTAAGCTTCGTAAAACGTACTGCTGACCTATCTTCATAAGCACTGCTTAATGTTGTAATATCAGCAATAATCTTTCCGGGAGACGCTGAAAGTACAATTACCCTGTCAGCTAAAAAGACAGCCTCCTCTATACTATGTGTAACAAGTACTGCCGTGGCCTTGAAATCCTTCAGCACACATCGCAGCATATTTTGCGCATACTCCCGTGTCAGGGCATCTAATGCAGAAAAAGGTTCGTCCATTAACAACAAATCCGGTTTTATCATAAGACTTCTGGCAACTGCTGCCCTTTGGAGCTGACCTCCGCTAACCTGTGAAGGATACCTGTCCATAATATCTTCTATTTCCAGTCTTTGGGTTATTTCTTTTAGTCTTGAATTAACTTCACTATCCAAAGGCAGCTTTTTGATTTTCACAGGCAGCAGGCAGTTATTTCTAATGGTTTTCCATCTCAGAAATCCGCTGTTCTGAGGAATATACGCTATTTTATGTAAGTCGGGCTTCAAATCCTCTCCGTCCAGCTTCACACTACCAGTAAAGCTGTTCTGAACTCCTGCCATTATCCTAAGCAAGCTTGTCTTTCCACACCCTGACGGGCCAATTATGGCACAAGTCTCACGATTTGCCACCTGCAAAGTTACAGGCCCAGCCACATGCTTTTTTTCTCCTTTTGCAGCATAGTAAACACTGACTTCTGTCAATTCAAGCATAAGCACTCTCCTTCGTATAAACCTTATAATAGAGATTACGTTCTAATATATGCATTAGAATTTTAAAAAATAAAGGATACCCGTAAATCAAAGGGGCTTGTTGATTTATGAATTAACATGGTATAATAATCCTGTGAGATTTCTGTTTGATAATTGTTGTCCGTCTTCCAATGAGGGAAGTCCGTTAGTGACTTTCCTTTTTATTTATGTTAATGGAAAAATCACACTACATAATGTGGTAGGAAAATTCAAAGATTAATAAACAGTAAAGAAGGTGTAAACTTGGAAAAGGTTCTTATTGATATCGCCCTTATTCTGATTTTTACAAAAATAGGTGGGCTTATAAGTAGGAAATTGAAAATGCCTGAGGTATTGGGGGCATTAATTGCAGGTGTTATTCTGGGGCCTGCTGTGTTAAAGCTTGTTGATTATACTGAACACATAAAGTTACTGTCGGAACTGGGCGTTATTATGCTTATGTTTCTTGCCGGACTGGAAACTAATGTGGATGAACTGAAAAAAGCAGGAAAAACCTCCTTTGTTATTGCTCTGGGAGGAGTAATCGTTCCTTTGATTCTGGGAACGGCTGCTGCCTACCTGTTTTTTACAAACTTCTGGGAAAACCTCTTTGTTGGTGTAATTCTTACAGCAACAAGCGTTAGTATTTCGGTTGAAACACTTAACGAACTGGGTAAGCTTAATACAAAAGCCGGAGTAAATATCCTGGGAGCCGCTGTTATTGACGATGTTCTGGGCTTGATTCTCATATCAATCGTGCTTGCCGTGTCCAAAACAGTCGGAAGCGGAGCATCCGGTTCAGACGCAGTAATAAGCCTTGTTCTGACCTTTGCTAAAATAATTGCATTCTGTGTACTCGCAGTAATTATGATTGCAGTTGTACCTAAATTTATCAATAAAATCAAAGCTGACAGCAGTCACAAACGTGACCTGTTAACCTACGCAATTGCAATGGCACTCATTCTTGCCTTTATATCAGAACTGCTTGGTATTGCTGCAATAACAGGTGCATACATCTGCGGTTTGACTCTTTCACAATTCATACACAGAGATTACATTGAGAAAAATGTCAAAGCCATATCCTCGGGCTTTTTGTCATTAATATTCTTTGCAAGCGTAGGTATCGCAGCGGACATCAAGGGCTTGAACTTCGAAGTTGTGCTTATTACGCTGGTTATGTTTGCAATAGCTGTTGCGGGCAAGCTCTTTGGTTGCGGAGGAGCGGCAAAGCTGTTCAAAATGAGCAAGCAGGAATGCATTCAAATTGGAGTAGGTATGGTTTCACGTGGTGAGGTTGCCATAATTACAGCAAACATAGGAATGCAAAACAAGATTATATCCGAGGAAATATACATTCCTACGCTGATTGTAGTTATACTTACCACAGTAATCACTCCTGCACTGCTAAAAATTGTATTCAGCTCAAAGCACGGCTAGAGTGATTCAGCAGCGTAATCTATTTAAATAAAAGAACATAAAAAGTCTGGGAATATTTATTAATATAACCCAGGCTTTTTTAATTGTAAACCATTTAATTTTTATGCATTTAAACTTGTACCTTTGACTTTCAATTTACTTAAATACAAGTCATCTGCTTTCTGGAAATCCAATTCTGACTTAACAATCTGGAAATCAGGATATCCGTAAGCCCCCATTTCTTCAAGATCACAACCCTCAATCTCAACTTCAGGGCTAACCCTTATACCCCAGACTTTGTCAAGAAGCTTCCAGAATACATATGAGACTCCAAAGCCCCACACTATCAGAACTCCTACTGCTATGAGCTGGGCAACCAACTGGGATGCGTCTCCGTAGAATAAGCCTTTTACTCCTCCTGCTACACCGTTAATACCGTCACCGTAACTTCCATCAGCAAATAATCCCACGCATAAGACTCCAAATACACCGTTTACGGCATGGACTGAAATAGCACCTACAGGGTCATCAAGCTTCAGCTTGTTTTCAACAAAAGCTACAGAAATACAAACCAGTATTCCTGCAAATGCACCTATAAAAAAAGAAGCTATGGCATTGACGAAGGCACATGGAGCAGTAATTGCTACCAAACCGGCAAGCGCTCCGTTACAAGTCATTGAAGGTCTGGTTTTCCGTATTTACCCCACATATAGAACATTGCAACCAACCCGCCAATAGCACCTGCTATCATAGTATTTGTAGCAACAACTGCCAGTCTGAAATCTCCGGCGTTAAGTGTAGAACCGGCATTAAAGGAAAACCAGCAGAAGAACAGAATAATGGTCCCTACTACCGCCATAGGTATATGGTGTCCGGGAAATGCTCTTGCGGTACCGTCTTTTTTGAACTTTCCTATTCTGGGCCCTATGACTATAGCCGCTGCAATAGCCATCATACCGCCCATGGAGTGAACTACTGCAGATCCTGCAAAATCAACAACCCCGTGACCTAAGCCAAAGTTTTTGCCAAGGGTAGCCATCCACCCTCCGCCCCATACCCAGTTTCCGAACACAGGATAATATATCATGGATATGAAAAACGAAGCTATTACAACAGCAGAATATTTTACTCTTTCCGCAACTGCTCCCGTTGGAATAGTACAAGTAGTGTCCATAAACACCATTTGGAAGAAGAATAAAGCGTAAATCCCTGCATCATAGGTTCCTCCGCTCTGCAGGAAGAAGCCTTTATACCCCAGAATACCCCCTAATCCGGGGATTGAAAGCATACCATTTAAAACTGAGCCGCCTGTTCCCAAGCCTACAGCTCCTCCCGAGCCTCCGAATTGTAATGCGAAACCTACAAGAAAATACCCTATAGCACCAACAAGAAAAACCATTAAGTTCATTGTAATTGTATGAGCGGCATTTTTACCACGGCAAAAGCCGGTTTCAACCATTGCAAAACCACACTGGAAGAAAAATACCATAAAACCTGTAATCATAATCCAAACAAAGTTAGCACTGTATTGAGCTCTGCTTGCAGCATTGGCAACATCTGAAAGGGTTTCCTTTCCTGTTACGGATGTATATGAAGCACCTGTTGGGTCTCCTGCCGCCATAACAACAGTTGAAATAAACAGTGTTAGTATTGCAATTACTGAAATAAAACTTAAAATTTTCGCAACTCTTTTCATAATTATCCCTCATTTCCTTCTGAATTTATATATAAGCGATTTGCTTATCTTGCAGTCTTTTGCTTTCTGAAATTACTCCATGAAAATACTGAAGATTCCTTATACAGCTCTTTTTTTAGTTTTAAAACCGAAAGCAGGTATCTGAACCCCAGATATAAAGCAGCCACACCGAACAATATCCCTGAGATATTTGTATTTAATACTTTGAAGCTTATATTGTTCATCCAACTGTAAAAAATAAAGAATATACCTGAGAGGCATATGCCCGCTGACAACAAGGTCAATAAAATAACAGCCGCTTTTTTATATTGCATTTTCACCACTCTCACTTGTTCTTATTTTCACTGCTTCTTCAACGTTATACACAAAAATCTTTCCATCTCCTACATTACCTGTTTTCACTCTCTGTGTAACCTTTTCTATTATTTTCTGGACTTCATCATCGTGAACAACAGTTTGAACCATTACTTTAGGAAGAAGATTTATTGTAACCTCGGCACCTCTGTATATTTCTTTTCTTCCCTTTTGATGTCCGCAGCCAGAAACCATCAATACCGTCATACCGAATATTTGTGATTCATTTAATATTTCCTTCACATCCTCCAGCTTTTCAGGTCTGATAATCATTTCGATTTTTTTCATAAATTACTCATCTCCTTAATCTATTGATATAAATAAAAAACGCCGGATTTCCTCACAGAAACCGGCGTCATTGCCATGCATTAATAATAAACAAATATAAAAATTAATATAAAAAACGCCAATTCTGATATATACAGAATTGGCATCGTTGCCTTCAAAAAATTAATTACTACAGTAATATATTACCACATATGTTTTTAACTTACAATAATATACATGAAATTTAGTTAATTATTTCCTTCAAATCTTTTTCTTTAAGCTTTTTATTAAGCAAGTGTTCCCTTTCGCCCCACTCAATAGTAGATTTCAATTCACTATCAGCCGGAAGTCCTGCTTTTCTGTAATCCGGAAGTATAATACTTCCCTTCATATCCTCGGGATATCCGATAAATTTAATGACTTCATTCTGATACTTTTCTATTGAATTTTCCTTTAGATATTTGACAGAATCATTATAGGCTTCATTCATTTTTTTTATTACTGATGCCTTTTCTTTAATTGTAGCAGTTTTAAAGGCAATTACATTGCTGAAAATACTGTTTTTGTAGGCAGAATCCAGAACAATAGCACCTTGTTTAATTGCCATGGAAGAAAAAGGCTCCGGAAGCAAGGCAAGCTGAACCTTGTTCTGCTGAAGCATCTCAAGACGTATGGGTATAGAAGGCACTGGAACTTTTTCAACTTGATTAATCCCAATACCGTTTTTACTCAGAATTTTATCCAGTGTGTACTCAATTATAGTATTTTCAGATATTGCAACCTTGTGGCCTTTGACTTCATTTATGTTTTTTATACCTGATTGCTTGTTTGCCAAGAGTATAAAGTCCCCGTCTGTAACTCCGGTTATTTTTACATCAAATCCTGCGTTACGGTAAAGGCAGACAGCTACCATATCGCATAGAACACCATCAATATTTGAGCTTTGAAATGCAGCATCCCTGTCTGCCGCACTTTTGAACACCTCCATATCCACCTTTAACCCAAATTTATTAAAAATACCTTTGTCTCTTGCAATTATGTAGGGTATGGCATCAACTGCCGGAGTAAGGCCTATTTTCAAGTGTTCTTCGCCTTTTAGGTCTTTTTCTTTTTTACATCCGCAGGCAGCAAAAACTACTGAAACAATCATTGCCGCACATAAAATCCTAAACAGTAATTTATTTCGCATATATTACAACCTCCATAAAAGCACTATATTACACATGTAGCTCTTTTATGAATAATAAAAACCCCCCGGTAACTACAGCCATTGCCGCTGTAGTTACCGGGGGGTTCGTGCTGCTGCGTATAAATATACTATTTTCCTGCCAGCTTCTGATTAAGGTTATTAAAAACTGTAGTAACAAAGTCAGCCGTTACTTCACCTTTAGGATTAAAATTACCCTTGTCATCCAGCTTTATAACCTCAAAGCCAACCAAAGCATTAACTGCTTTTCTTGACCATACTGCAGCAGAATTGATATCTGCTATTTCAGACTTTGCATCCGGAATCTTTACGCCGCTCCAAGTAGCTATTTTGAATACAAACACCGCAAGCTCTTCTCTTGTCAGTTTTCTGTTTTCAAAGTAGTTTCCCTTTTTATCCGCGGTTATCAAGCCTTGTTGCTTAGCCATTTCAATAGGATTTGGAGTACCTGCAAGAACCAGTTCAAAGAATTGTCCTCTTGTAATAGTACCTGTTTTGGTATCCTGTCCCTGCTCCAAAGCAATTATACTATCATAAAGCTCTTTGTTTTGACTAAGTTTTTCCTTGCTTCCTGCGGTTGAATATGTTCCGTTTTTAAGCATGTTTTCAATCATGGAAGCCGAATCCTTGACATCCTTGACGGTAACTGACTTAATTTCTTTCAATATCTGTAATATATCTTCTGACTTAATTCCCATCAGATAGTAACCAATTGCAGTATTGGCACCTGATAATTCTCCGGAAGACACAGTATAATTGCTGAATGACTTCAGAATGTAGCTATCCAGTTGTTCCTGTGTAAGATTAATATTCTTTATGAATTCCGGCAAGCCGTTGTATACCTCAAAGGTCTCTTTAATATTAGGGTCACGGTATGATGCAAGCATAAAGCCTTCATTACCGAAGTCAACTATGTTATCGTACGCACCGTAACCAAATCTTATCTTTGGAGTAATATAGTTTTCGTTTATTACTGAACCTATTGGAATATATTTTCCGTTGAATACAGTTCCCATTTTATCATACGGTGCATAAATCATATTATATTGTACAGAGCCGTCTACAGATATACCCTCTTTTTTTGCAGGCTTAGGTAGTTTTGAATAATCCTGTTTTGCAATATCCTTTGATGGCATTACTGCGGTAAACTTCTTTATTGCAGTTTCAAATTTGCTGATACTGTTCTTATTACCTGCAAAAGTCACTATCAAATTCTTTTTGTTTGTAACCAAGGCTTTAACATTATCCAGCTCTTTCAAAACCCCATTAGGATTTTTTGAAATTTCCTTTTCCAGATTTGTAAGGAAATTGTAATAGTCGATAGCAGAAATATAGTCAAGATAGTTATACCCTTCGTTGAAATATGATCTGCTTCTCATTGCCTGTATACTTAAAGGGTTGCTTGTGTATTGGGTTTTCATTTCCGATATTCTGGATTTTACTATATTCAAGATATCAGTACTATTATCAACCTGTGTATTTAAAACAATGTCTTTTACTACCTCAAGCTGCTTATCATAATCCCCTATAATACCTGACCAGGAAACAGTTAAAACAGGAGAGTATTTTATATAGTTTTTATCAGGCAAGATAGATAAATTAAATGCTGCTCCGTTAATATATCTTGTCTTTAGATTACTCAGCTCAGCCTTCTTGCTGTTTTTGGTATCGAGGTTTCCTAATAACTCAGTATATAGCTTTAAATAATGCAGCTTATCAGCAGGAACAGATGAAGTGTCGAAATAAAGACTGGTGGACTCCATCTCCCCAACATTTGCCTCTGCAGATATCAATTTTACTCCGTCTGATTTAGTTTCTTTAATATTATAGTTTTTAACTTCCTCAGGTAAATCGGAAATCTTTACAGCCTGAAGACTTTTAACTACGTCTTTATTATCTTCTCTGCTGTTCCACTCGTTGTAGGTCTTTGTTTCATTGACAATTGCATCTATCTGCTGTTGGCTCATTGATGCCTGTTTGTCAGACAAATACTTTTTCTGTTCTGCCGCCTGCTTCTCTGAAAGTCCTGCTTCCGGAACAGTAGTAACCAGGGCAGTGTTTTTATTATTTAAAAGAAATTTTTCGATAAGACCTTCAAAATACCTTTTTTCGGACTTAGCAGAAAAGGACTTTATGTTCTTGAGCATATTATTGTAAAAATCAATGCTGTCGAAATTTGCCCAGAAGCTGCCCACCTGTGTAGATAAATTCACGCCAAGATTGGGAGTTTCGGTTATATTTGATACTCCCCTTAATTCTCCTGCAAGTACTGCATCAACATCTTCTGACTTAAAGCCGGTCTTAACAATAATATTCAGATATTTATCAACAAGGGCTTTAATATCCGTCTTTTTGCTTTCATCAGTATTTTGCGCCGAAAAACTTAAAACCGGTATTGATAATCCGGAATTGTAGCTAACTACAATATCTCCCCCAAGTTTTTTATCCCTGAATTCCTGTTTTAGCTGCGATGAGTCGCTTCCAATCAGCTCAGCTAACACAGCTACTCCCAGTAAATCATCATCGGACATATTTGCAAGAGGAAAACAATAATCAATCTGAGATGCATTTTTAGTATCAGTACCTGCAGCCACCGGGTATTTAAAAGTTTTTTCTACTGTTTTTTCAAGCGGCTGAAGCTTTAACTTTTCAATCTTAATATCCTTCTTGTCATACTTGGAAAGATAACTGTCGTCAATCATTTTAAGGAATCTTTCATAATCCACATTTCCGTACAGAACCATAAGTGAGTTGGAAGGATGGTAATAAGTGTTGTGGGTCTTAATTACATCCTCATATGCCAAATCCTTTACCTTATCAGGGTCTCCTCCTGATACAGTGGATTGGGTACTGTTTGGAAAAAGTGTTTTTAGACTGTTGTATGCGGCGGCTGTGGTTATATTCCCCAAAGCACCCTTCATTTCATTATATACCGTACCGCTTATATTCAGGTCCGCCTTGCTGTCTGCCATTTCATATCTCCAGGCTTCCCTTTTGAAAATATTCTTGTCGTTATATACTGACGGATGATATACACAATCCATATAAACCTCAGTTAACTTTAAAAGCTGATCCTCACTCAATGATGAGACAGGATATGTAGTAAAGTTTTGAGCGGTAAATGCATTTATAAAAGTCGAATATGTCTGATTTAAAATTGTAAACAGAACGTTTTTCATAGGATACTTCTGTGAGCCGGACACGGTTATATGCTCCAATACATGATTTACTCCCGTATCATTGAAGGCAGGTGTTTTGAATGAAATATCAAAAGCCCTGTTAGTATCTTTATTCTGAATAAAAATAAGCTTTGCACCTGTTTTTTCATGCTCAAATAAAACAGTTTTGCTGTCGATGATTTCCATGTTCCCAACTTCCCGAACCTTAAAGCCGGATACAACCTGTCCCACCTCCGGCAACGCTTTGAGTTCCGTTTGAGCAGCATCTACACAAGGTGCGACGTTGAGAAAAAGGCTCAAAATCAAAACAAATGACAGCATGTACGAAACAACTTTTTTCATCACTCTTATCTCCTTTTATTATTTTCCAGCCCTTAATTTGTAAACAATCTTACAAACTTTTCTAAAAAGGGTTAGTAAAATTAGTTTACATTAACATTTATGGTAAGTCCATTCTTTTACGTAAGATGCTATTAAAATGTACTCAAATGAGTATTTTTATATTAGTATTTCCACTAAGGAGGCCGTTAAAAATACAACGCTTATTATCTGGTTCAGGGAATAGGATGTAAAGGAGTACACCTCAGCTCCGGTATCATCTGGTTTTCTGACATTTACCACAAGTGAATGTTCTATAGCAAAAAGTACTGTTATTATCAATAGCCCCGAGTAATATATTAATCCCAGCTCTTTGCTGATTATCCCCAACAGAAGCAGGAAGATACAGGATATAAGATGGAAGGCGCTTGATATATGAAGTGCCTTGCGTATACCGAATTTTACAGGAATTGAGCGTAGTTTGTTAGCTCTATCAAACTCATAGTCCTGGATACCGTAGATTATATCAAAGCCGGCTACCCAGAAAGTGTTTGCAGCACCCATTATCAACGGAGTTAAGGATAAACTTCCGGTTACGGCAATCCATGCTCCTACAGGAGCTGCCGCTGTCGTAATTCCCAAAACTATATGACAGAGCCATGTAAACCTTTTTGTATAGGAGTAGCCTGTCATAAATAAAAGAGCAGCAGGTGCCAGAATAAGGCAGAGCATGTTCAACATGGTCGCCGAAACAAACATTAGTGCAAAACAAACCGCCGCCAGCCCATAGGCTTCAGCCTTGCTGACCTGTCCCTGTGGAATCTGTCTTACAGAAGTTCTGGGGTTAAGTTTATCAATTTCCCCATCTATAGCCCTGTTAATGGCATTGGCACCTGTTCTTGCACCCATAAATGCAAGCAGTATCCACAGTACCTTCCACAGACTTGGAAACCCATTTGAAGCCAGCAGCATTGAAATAACGGCAAAGGATAAAGAAAATATGGAGTGTGAAAACATTACAAGAGTTCCATAGTCAGATATTTTTCTTATTACTTTTGAAGCGAGCATATTTCCTCCTTTTATTTAAAAACCGTATTCCTTCCATCTCCTTGTAACCAATGTCTTTATGTCCTCTGACATGGTTATTTCATCAGGCCATGTACGGCTATAGCCTTCTTCGGGAAGTTTTACGGTAGCGTCAATACCTAGCCTGCATCCATAATGTCTTTGGTCAGAGGCATGGTCCAGTGCGTCAAGTGGGCCGTCAGACAGTACTATATCCCGCCTGCCGTCAATATTGTTAAAAACCTTCCATGCAACTGTTGATAAATCATGAGGATTTACAGATTCATCCACAACTACAATCATTTTTGTGTACATCATCTGCCCCGAACCCCATATGGAGTTCATTACTTTTTTAGCATGTCCCGGAAACCTCTTTTTTATCGAAACAATAACACAATTGTGAAATACACCCTCCAAAGGAAAATTCATATCAATAATCTCAGGGAACTGAATTCTTAATAAAGGAAGAAAGAGTTTTTCAGTTGCCTTACCCAGATAACAGTCCTCCATGGGCGGTTTGCCCACAACAGTGGCAGGATAAACAGCATCCTCTCTGTAAGTCATACAGGTCAGATGAAAAACCGGATACATATCAGCAAGAGAATAATACCCGGTATGATCTCCAAAAGGGCCTTCCATACGAAGGTCCTCCTTTGTGTCCACATACCCTTCCAGAATAAAATCAGCATTAGCCGGAACGTAAATATCATTTGTTATAGATTTAACCAAGGCTACGGGCTTTTTTCTTAGAAACCCTGCGAATAATATTTCATCTATATATTGCGGAAGAGGAGCAGTTGCAGAATAAATAACCACCGGGTCACAGCCTATAGCCACAGAGACGGGCATTATCCCTCCTGTATTGCGACACTTGTCGTAAATGCTTCTTCCGTCCTTGTGGAGGTGCCAGTGCATCCCCGTAGTTTGTGCATCATATACCTGCATACGGTACATACCCATATTTTGAATGCCTGTCTCAGGGTCTTTAGTTATAACCACAGGCAATGTAATAAACCTGCCTCCATCCCCGGGCCAGCATTTAAGTATTGGGAGCTTTCCCAAATCAGGACTGTAATCAATTATCTGCTGGCACTTTCCTTTAGTTGGAAGTTTTAATGGGAAAACAGATGTTAACTGGATTAAAGACGGAACTGCTTTTACGGTTTTAATAAACCCCGCATAATTTGCCGCATCAATAAAATCTCCTATTTTCACGGCAGCCTCCTCAATATTTTTAACACCCAATGCAAGATTCAACCTTTCATAACTGCCAAAAGTATTAATAAGCAACGGAAATTTTGAGTTTTTTACCCTTTCGAAAAGAAGAGCAGGCCCGCCACTTTTTACCACTCTATCTGCTATTTCCGTAATTTCAAGCTCCGCATCGGTTTCTGACTTTATTCTTTTAATAAGTGCTTTCTCTTCCAGTTTACCGATAAATTCATGGAGGTCTGAATATGCCATAAATTCCCCTTTCTATAAAAAATCAAGTCTTATGAAAATATTGACTTGTCAAGGTTAAATTAAACAGAATATAACCTTAACAGGTGAATTTCTTTAAAAAATCTGGATATTCTAACAATATTATTAAACGAAAACCAGTTGAATCAAGGAGAAAGCATATGCCACAGAATTTAATAGAAAAAGCATTTTCAAGGCCGGTAGAATCATATTGGATTGGGTCAACGCCCAAAACTGACTATCCCGAATTGAATGAAAATATCAAAGCAGACATTCTTGTTGTGGGAGGCGGAATAACCGGAATAGCAACAGCGTATCTGCTTCAGAAGGAAGGCTTGGATGTTGTTATAATAGATGCCAACAGAATCGCTTATTCCACTTCGGGACACACCACAGCGAAAATTACTTCTCTCCATGACGTAAAATATGCAAAACTGATAAAGCAGTTGGGAGAAGAAGGTGCCGGCAAGTACGGAGAAATTAACGAAAAAGCCATCTCAATGATTGAAGACATAATAAAAGAAAACAGTATACAATGTGATTTCAGCCGTCAGCCAAACTTTGTGTATACAAAGGAAGAACAATATATAAACGTTATTGAGGAAGAGGTAAATGCAGCAAAATCCATTGGTCTTCCTGCAAGATTTGAAGCTTCTCTTCCTCTGCCCTTTGCTGTTCAGGGTGCAGTATGCTTTGATAATCAGGCTCAGTTTCATCCCCGTAAATATCTTCTGTCCCTGGCAGATACATTTGTAAAAAATGGCGGGCACATTTTTGAGAACACGGTAGCTCTCGACATCCATGAAGACCGTGAATGTACAACTTCTACCCGAAGCGGCTTCAGTATAAAATCAGCCAAAGTAATAATTGCCAGTCACTTTCCCTTTTACGACGGGTGGGGCTTCTATTCTGCCAGAATGTATGCAGAACGCTCCTATTCACTTGCAGTAAAATCACCTGTCAATGTTCCGTATGGAATGTATATCTCCTATGAAGAACCTACAAGGTCTATCAGAACCCAACCCGGAGAAGACGGAAATCAGCTGCTTATTTTGGGTGGAGAACACCACAAAACAGGGCAAGATGTAAATGAGAAAGAAAACTATACAAATCTTATAAATTTTGCAAAAGACAGTTTTCAGGCTACAGATGTTCCTTATCGCTGGTCAGCTCAGGATTATACCGTAATGAATGAAATACCTTTTATAGGACACATCACCAGTAATAAAATGAATATATTTGTAGCCACAGGCTTCCAGAAATGGGGTATGACTACCAGTCATGTATCAGCTATGATAATACGTGATATAATTGCCGACGGAAAAAGTGAAGCCGAAAATATTTTTACTCCCTCAAGATTTACTCCGGCAAGTTCTGCAAAGAATTTTATAAAAGAAAATGCTGATGTTGTTGACAACCTTGTTTCAGGAAAGCTGGCATCACCACCGGAAGAGTTTACAATTCAACCGGGAGAAGGCAAGGCAGTAAAGTACCAAGGCAAAAAAGCCGGAGCCTATATGGACAATGACGGTAACGTTTATATAATAGATACAACCTGCAAACATCTGGGCTGTGAAGTACATTGGAACTCAGCGGAAAAAAGCTGGGATTGTCCCTGTCACGCTTCCAGATACAGCTATGACGGAACAGTAATTGAAGGCCCTGCCCTAAAGCCTCTTGACAGGTTAAAATAAAATCCGGATTTTTTCTCTGTCAGCAGAGTTCTGTGAATACCTTTTGTGTCTTTTTAATAAAACAAAGGGCATATATAATATAACCCAAAGGAAGCACCCCAGAAGAAACGTAGGAATGAGATACCAGGGGCTTCCTACCTGCTTTGCAAAAAACTCCATAGGTGAGCCGGGTGCCGGAAACCTTAAAAAAAAGTAATTCCCGTTAGTAGCTATATTTACGGGAGTAACTAACAGGGCAAAAGCTATCAACATAGCAACTGTCTTCGGAAGGCTCCGTATATCCGGCTTAAACCCCATACCAAAAACCATGAATATGGGTATAAAGCAAATAATTCCGTGAACCAGCATACTTTGTATATATATAAATGAAATGGACGGATAATAGTAAACATCAGGTGTCAGGAGTGTCATAAAAGCAGGCGCCAGTCCCATAGCATACGAATACTCCATCAGTAGTTTGCTTCTGGTAATAGTCATTACAGGGAGTACAATACACATAAGGCTGCACAAGTGAAGTGGAAGTGTATAGCCCCAGGAAAACTGTCCTACAGCGTTGTACCATAACATTTGTGCGCCTTCTGTCAGGGGCAGCAGCAAGCTGGTCAGTATAAGCATCCTCCACTTTTTTTCGTCACTCTTGTCCTTGAACAGTATAGTAAGAATACACCACATACAAATCACCATACCAATAGCAAGAAGATGCTGTACAGAGAACATGGAGTTGTGATTTCTTCTTGGTATATTGTCTATGTAAGTAAAAAAATATCTGAACATTTATAAGCCCCCTTGTCCTGCTTTTAAGTATATTAAATTTATATTCTTTTAAACAGAGGTTTAATCCATGTGTGTTCAAATTATTTTATTGACTTATAATTTAATTCAAGTAAAATATTATATAGACTAGTTAAGAAGTCCTTTGATTATAAAGGATATGGAGGTTAAGATGAGAAGAGATGAGATCAGTAAGGTAATTCTGTCTGAAAGCGATATTCCCAAACAATGGTACAACATAGTTGCAGACATGCCAAATAAGCCTGCACCCTATCACAATCCAGCAACACTTGATGTTATTAAGCCCGATGATATGAAGGCTATTTTCCCGGATGAGGTAATCAGGCAGGAAATGTCTTCCGAACGATATATAGATATCCCTGACGAAGTTCGTCAAAGGTACTGCCAGTTCAGGCCAAGTCCTCTATACAGGGCAAAGGCTCTTGAAAAACTGTTGGATACTCCTGCCAGAATTTATTATAAATATGAAGGAACAAATGCCACAGGAAGCCACAAGCTTAATACCGCAATACCACAGGTATATTACAACAAACTGGCGGGTATAAAAAGACTTGCAACGGAAACAGGTGCAGGACAATGGGGTAGTGCCTTGAGCCTTGCAACAAGCCAATTTGGATTAGAATGTTCGGTTTACATGGTTAATGTCAGCTATCAGCAAAAACCATACAGACGTTCATTTATGAAAACCTTCGGTGCAAATGTTGTAGCAAGCCCCAGCACACTTACCAACAGCGGAAGAAGTATTTTGGAAAGAGACCCGAAGTGTTCAGGCAGTCTTGGAATAGCAATAAGTGAAGCAGTTGAAGATGCTGCGACACATGCTGATACCAACTATGCCCTTGGAAGTGTTTTAAACCACGTATGCCTGCATCAGACCATAATCGGAATCGAAGCAAAAAAACAAATGGAGTATCTGGATGAATATCCTGATGTAATATTTGCATGCTGCGGAGGCGGAAGCAATTTTGCCGGTCTGACTTTCCCATTTTTGCAGGATAAGCTAAAAGGGAACAACCTCAGGGCTGTAGCTGTTGAACCTTCAGCATGTCCCACTTTGACAAAAGGTGTATTTGCATTTGATTACGGCGATACAGCAAAAGCAGCTCCAATAACAAAAATGTATACTTTAGGGCATGACTTTATTCCATCCGGTATACATGCCGGTGGATTGAGATATCACGGTGATTCCGCCATTGTCAGCCAGTTATACCATGATGGAATCATTGAAGCAAAAGCCTACGGTCAGAAATCAGTCTTTGATGCGGCAGTAGCCTTTGCAAGGGCAGAAGGAATAGTTCCTGCTCCCGAATCGGCACATGCCATAAGGGCTGCAATGGATGAAGCTATTCTGGCAAAGGAATCCGGCGAGGAAAAGGTTATTCTCTTCTGTCTCAGCGGACACGGATACTTTGATTTTACGGCATATGAAAACTATTTTAACGGGCTTATTGATGATATAGAGTTTTCACCGGAATCTGCTGAAAAAAGTTTGCAAAACTTACCGAATATAAAGTAGTATTCCGCTTAATATCAAATATAAAGAAGGCGCTGTTAAAAAACATAAAGCTTTTTGTTTTAACACTGGTACTCCCGTATAAAATTGTATCAATGATTGCTTCCAAGATATTTGCAAGAGTTTCCAGCGGCTCATCTTAGGATATTTTACCGTCGCTCACATTCATCGTCCGTGATTCATTGTGTCGCTAAAACCTATATCGTATAGGTTTTCCGGTAAAATATCCATCTTCGCCGATAAACATCTGCAAATATCTTTAACTAAGCTTCCATTGATACAATTCATACTCTGAGTACATGCTAAAATAGAATATCTTAATTACCACAGCGCCTTTTTATTTTGCTTTAGCTTTCAGAACTTTTACGTCAAAGGGGTCAAGTTCCAAAACTCCTTGCTTGTCTACTTGAGTAAACATATCAGTGTAAATCCCGTTAAGAGAGATTTGCTCCTTCTTTGAATTAAAATTCATTATAAATATATAGCGATATTGTCCATCGGTGCGCTGTTGGGCAGTTACTCCTATTGGCAGCTTGGTTTCAATTGTACGTGTAAGTGACAATTTCTCCATAAGAGCCATGTAAAAATCATCAAGAAACTCTTCTCCTGTCCGGGCTGCCATATAGTAGGCATCTCCTTTGCCAAAACGGTTAACCGTTAGAGCCGGACGTCCTTGATAAAAATCGTCACCATACACAGCCAGAACCTGTGCAGCCTCAGGGCGAATCAACTCACAGAAGTCCATCACTCTATAAGAGCCAGAAAGACCTAAAAAATTTTCACTCATTAAAAGACTATTGTTTTCATCAGCGTGCAAAGTATCTATTTCCTCGCTCCAAATACCCGTAACTCCTAGCAGGGGCCCCGGGAATCCCCCCAGATGACATAAATCATTCTCATTTACAATTCCGCTCCAATAGGTGGTAACAAAGGTTCCACCCTCTCTGACAAAAGCCTCGATGCGCTCTCCCACACCGGGATGTGTCATATAAAGCATAGGCGCAATAACAAGCTTGTACTGTGATAAATCCTCTCTGGCACCTATAATATCTACTGTTACTCCTTGTTTCCAGAAGGCAGCATAATGTGAGATACAGGTTTCCTCATATTGCAGCCTTTCACGGGCAAGAGCCTGTGCTTCTTCTAAAGCCCATCGGTTTTCCCAGTCAAATATTATAGCAACCTGTGAATGAGCTGTAGTTCCCACAACTTCGTCAAGTTTTTCAAGTGCCTGCCCCAACTGTGCAACATCTCTGAAAACACGGGTATTCTCATGGCCTGAATGGTCTACCACCGCACCATGGAATTTTTCAAAGCTTCCCCGTGACTTTCGCCACTGGAAGTACTGAACAGTATCACTTCCATGAGCCACTGCCTGCAAGGACGACAGCATATGCATACCGGGGCGCTTTAGCTTGTTTGTCTTTTGCCAGTTAACGGTACTGGGGGTACTTTCCATCATCATAAATGGTTTACCCTGCTTTAGAGACCTGTTAAGGTCATGGACAAAAGAGGTTCGTAAACCAATTTTCCAATCAGTCTGTTCCGTGGTATGCCAGGTTGGGTAATTGTCCCAGGAAACCACATCCAGTTCTTTTGCCAGTTCCCTGTATTCTATGCCGGGAAAAGTTCCCATAAGATTTGTAGTAACAGGAACCTCCGGTGTTAATTCCCGTAAGGGTTTTATTTCATTTTTAAAAAAGTCAATTGTCTGGTGTGAAACAAATCTTTTCCAATCCAGAATAAGTCCATGAGTCTCATGCTCCCCTCGTGGAGAAGGGGATTCGATTTGAGACCAATCAGTATACCTGTGTGACCAGAAGCCCGTCCACCACTCATGGTTGAGCCTTTCAAGGTCATTGTCATACTTATTCTGAAGAAATTTACGAAACTCATTCTGACACAGGGGACAATGACATTCACCACTGAACTCATTTGAGATATGCCACAAAATCAGCGCCGGATGGTTTCCATAACGTTCTGCTAACATACGATTTATACGGCTCACCTTTTTGCGGTAAATCGGGGAAGTAAAACAGTGGTTATGACGCCCGCCGTGTAAATCCTTTAGCCTGTCTGCTTGAGTACGCAGTATCTCAGGGTATTTTTGTGACATCCAGGGCGGTTTTGCACCGCTTGGAGTAGCAAGGACTGCCTTCATTCCATTTTGGGCAAGCCTATCCATAATATCGTCCAGCCAATCAAGCCTATACTTGCCCTCTTCCGGCTCCAGTGCCACCCATGAAAAAATGCCAACTGTCATTGTATTACAATGGGCTAGCTTCATAAGACGAAAATCTTCATTTATTATATTTGGAGTCTCCAACCACTGTTCAGGATTATAATCTCCGCCGTGGAGGATGTGGGGAAACTTGTTTCCAATAGGCATGTATTTGTTCATTCCTTAACTCTCCTTTTTGATACATGTAGTCAAGTCCGGCATTTCGCCCCAATAGTCTCTGGGTTTTCGTCCCACATAGTATTTAAACTTCCTGTAAAAATAGTCTATATTTTTGTACCCTACCATATAAGAAATTTCATAAACCTTGTATTTTCCTTCCGCAAGCATTTCTTTAGCTTTGCGAATTCGGACATGGTCAAGATAGGAATTGAAGCTCTCACCTGTTCCGCTTCTGAAAATTCTTCCCAGATAGGAGCTGTTATAACAAAAAATCTTAGCAAGGGATTCCAGCTTCAAGTCCTTGGCATAATTGGCTTCAATATACATACAAAGTCTCTTTACTATATTGTCCCGTGAATTATTCCCTATCTGCTTCATAAAACATAAAAATTCACTTAATATGTAATCTGTAATTTCATGCAAACTCTGTTTTCTGTATATATCATGAATTATTCTTCCGTCATCGGGAATTATGAGATTCTGGTAGTTTTGAGACAGCATATCCCGAACTCGTATAAAGATATTTGATAGAACTCCTGCAAATCGGTCGGGATGGAGATTGAGTCTATGGTATTCCGACTCGAAGCTCCTCATTTTATTTTGCAGCAACTCCTCCTGCCCTATTTCAATATAATCGTAAAAAGCCTCAATATATTCTTTTATGTCAATAGAATCAAGGTTTACTCCGTTTGAAAAATCTTCACATACGTCATCCCATAATACGAGATTTCCCGATTGCTGATAATAGAAACTGTGCTGTTGTATCTTTTTGGCATCTGCATAGGAAAGGTGAAGTTCTTCAGCCTTGCTGCACAGTCTTCCCAAAGAAACAAACAAATCAGGCGTCTTATGGAATATATCCCTCATATGTACAAAGAAGCGTGTAATACCTCCTCCTTGCAGCAAAACCACCCACAAATCGTCCATACAGATACATCGCATCTCTTTTTCATAGTCAAAAAGCGTCGGGATATCTGCATCAGACTGCCCAGCTTTTATAACAGCAACACGGTAAATATTATCATTTAGTTTAAGCTCATTGAGATTTACTGCTTCAGTCGTCACCTTCCCGCAAATAAGGTCTGTAAGCTGCTTTTCATATATAAGATTCATACTGGATTGAATACTTTTAAGCTTTTCCTTTTCAGCCATAATCGTTTTGCGTACCTTTACAATTGCCTCCTGCAAATCGTCTTCCTCTATAGGTTTTAGCTGAAAGGAGGATACACCGGATCTAATGGCACTGCGGGCATATTCAAAATCGGAATAACCTGTCAGGATTATAACCTTGCCGTCAAAGCCTCCTTCTCTTGCCTTTTCAAGCATCTCAGTTCCATACAACCCCGGCATCCTGATATCGGTAATACATAGGTCCGGGTTAAGCCCAAGCAGCATACGAAGACCCTCATGCCCATCTGCTGCTTCTCCGGCTATCTCATAACCAAGGCTGTCCCAATCAATAATAGCCTTTAGTCCAGCCCTTACTGCCGGCTCGTCATCAATGATTAAAACCTTGAGCATTTGGCTTACCATTCCTTTCCTAAGATATTTTGTTTTTTTACAGGCTGTTCCGGAAAAGAAATCCATACCGTTGTTCCTGTTCCGGGACTGCTGTCCACCCTGATTCCATAGGCTTCACCGTAATATAGCTTTATACGCTGATTGACATTTGATAGTCCAATACTTTTGCCTGTATTCCCTCCTGCTTCCTTAATCTTGCGTTGAACCTCCTCCAGCTTACGGGTTTCCATTCCAAGCCCATTATCCTTTACAGTCACCAGTATATTTTCCTGCTGCCTTTTTACGATAATGTCTATTTTTCCACTTCCCTCTTTTTGCTCCAAGCCGTGCACAAAGGCATTTTCAACAATTGGCTGTATCAACAAAGGAAGTACCTTGAGAATTTTCTCATCAATACCATCCTGAACATCAATTGTATAATCCACCCTGTCAGCAAAACGGAACTTCTGAATTTCCAAATAATTACGAACAAAATCCAGCTCACTCTTCAATGGCTGAGCATTGTCGTCAAGTTCCAGCAAACTACGCATAGACTTCCCTAAAAGCTTTATAACAGTGGCAATTTCACGTTGACCGCAGACATAAGCCTTCATTCGTATACTTTCAAGAGTATTAAACAGAAAATGAGGATTAATCTGACTGGCCAGCATCTTGAACTGTGCCTCATTTTGCTTTGTCAGAAGCTTTTGCTGCTGGAGCTTGTGCTCATAGTTTTCCTGTAAAAGCTTTTTCATATCGCCAATCATCTTAATCAAATCTGTATAAAGGTCGGCAATCTCATCACTGCCGCTGATATCCTGCGGAATATCCAAATCCCCGGAGGCCGCCCTGTGAATCTGAGTTCTGATAAATAAAATACGCTCTGAAAAGCTTCCGGTAAATAGCACCATAAGCAATACAGGTACTACAAGACTGATGAGTGCAATTGCAATCCCTGTTATATATGTAGAGAAAACTTGACTTGTAATGTCACTGGTAGGTGTTATATTAATAATCTTTATTGTACTGCGGGTTTTCTGAGGAAGAAAGGAGTCACAGACAATAAATACCTTTCGGTTTTCATAGGTTACATCCTTTAGAATTTGCTCTCTGTCACCGGATACAGCAGTTAAACCCTTTATATCCATTTTTGTACCCAGCTTTTTGCGATTATCTGCCAGTACAATGCGGTCATTATCCACAGTCATAAGCATGGTTGTTCTTTCGTTCTGAATAACAGAGGTGAGATAGCTGTAGCTTACTCTCATTACCATAACGGCGTAATTCCCATTATTGTCAATTGGAATACGACGAACCAAGGCAAGGTAATAGGAATTGTTATCACTATTATAAAAACACTGCCATATCATATTCCCACCGCTTCGAACCGCCGCCTTATACCATGCTTCTTTTCTAATATCTTCTGTGGTTTTAATAAAAAAGCCATTTTCACATATGGTGCTATTATCTACATACAAGGTAATAGCTTCTATTTGGCTGTAGTACTTTGTATACTCCTTAAGTGCAGGGTAACTATTCCAAGCATCAATAGACTCCAAAAAACTATCGTATTTAGTTGAAATAAGTTTTTTGAGCTGTTTATCAAAATAAATTTTGTCAGAAATGTTAGTCATAAGATATAACAGCTCGTTGACACGGTCCCGCACTCTAAGGGTATCAGTTTTAGCCTCGGTAACCATACGTGAGTAAACCAGATTTGACATGCTGTAGGTTAAATAAAGGCTCACGAAAAATACCGGCAGCAGCACGGAGATTATGTAGATACCGATCATTTTTTTGCGTATCCGAATATTGTTCCAACCTTCTTTCAAACGCTTGATGAACACGATATTTATTCCACCCTCGCCGACACTGATATTTCTTGTATTATAGGCTTATTATAACAATATTGTAAACCACATACAAACCTATTTGTACAAATATCAAAGTGTAAGAGTCATAGCTATGGGAAGCTCACGGGATGAAGTACCAATGTGTATGGTATATTCGCCCGGAACAAAGACCCACCCTGTATTAGTGCGGAATTCCGAGAAAGTTCTTTCATCAAGTTTAAATGTAATGGTTTTGGTTTCGCCGGGATTAAGACATACCTTTTCAAAACCTTTTAAAGTACGTATAGGGGAGTCTGCTTTTCTTGGTGGCTCCACATATAGCTGTACTGACTGCGCACCTTTCCTATCCCCTGTATTGGTTACATCTGCGTTTATTTCATACTCCTTACAGGAGCCGGAAATCTGTCTGACTACACCCTTCCCCAACGAAAAATCCGTATAGGACAAGCCGTGTCCAAAGGGAAAAAGCGGTGGTACCTTATATGCATCGTGATAACGGTATCCTACAAAAAGGCCATCTTTATAAAAGACCTTCTCCCCTCCTGGGTATTCGCCCAGTGCCTTAACTCCTGTATCCTCCTCTTTCGCCGGAATTGTGAATGGGAGATGTCCGCTTGGGTTTTCATCACCGAATAAAACTTCTGCTAACGCAGTTCCAGTGTGCATGCCTGAAAAAAATCCCTGCAAAACCGCAGGTGCATTGTTTATCCATGAGCTCATATCAACCTGAGAACCACTTAATATGACTACCACTGTGTTGGGGTTTACTGCTAAAATACTTTCCAGAAGTTTATCCTGTTGGTAAGGCAAAGTCATATCCGCCCTGTCTCGGCCCTCCGATTCCTGCTCGTGACCTGTACCTCCAACGAAAATAACTGCATCGGCAGTTTGTGCCGCCTGAATTGCCTCATTCTCAAGACGTATTTTAACATTTTTATATTCCTCTTGAGCAGCTCTTGCCTTTTCTTCTATCTCAGTACGGGTTTTTTCATCAGCATTAGAAGGTATGTGAAATTCATGCTTAGAATATGTTTCATCCAGGCACCCCGGATAATATGATACCTTTGCTCCTCCTGCCAATCTCATAACTATGCCGGATAAAGGCGTAACCTCAAATAGTGCCTTGACTGCCGCACTATCTCCCCCTGTGGAATGTTTTTTGTCTGCATTATTGCCGATAACGGCAACAGTTCTAATTTTGTCTGCATTAAGAGGGAGTACACTATTGTCATTTTTTAATAAAACAAAACTCTCCTTAGCTGCTTCAAGTACTGTCTGTTGGTGTTGAGGCAGATTGAAGCCGCCTCGCTTTCGGTCTTTGGAGAACATATTCAGTCTGAACATCAATTTAAGTATTCGTCGTACCTTATCATCAAGAATACTTTCAGAGATTTTCCCGTTTTGAACAGCATTTATAAGGGGTTTTGCAAAAAAGTAGTCATCAAAATCAGAAGTTACGCTCATTTCGATATCGAGTCCGGCTTCTGCAGGTACCACTGTATCGTGTACTGCTCCCCAATCCGAAACCACAACACCTTCAAAGCCCCATTCCTCACGAAGAATTTCCGTAATCAGCTCAGAGCTGTGACTGCAAAATGTACCATTTAGCCTGTTATACGCAGTCATAACTGTAAGAACTCCAGCCTTTACAGTTGCTTCAAATGCAGGATAATACAGCTCCCTAAGTGTCCGTTCATCCACTTGGGCACTGACAGTAAGACGTTCTGTCTCCTGATTATTTGCGGCAAAATGCTTCACGCAGGCTGCCACATCAAAGCGCTGTACACCTTTTATTAATGCTGATGCAAGTTCTGCTGTGAGCATGGGGTCTTCACTGAAATACTCATAATTTCTGCCGCATAAAGGTGTACGTATAATATTTACGCCCGGAGCAAGGATAACGTCCTTACCACGGCCTCTTGCTTCGCAGCCCAGTACTTCTCCCACCCTCTCTGCAAGGGTTCTGTTGAAGGTTGCGGCAAGGGCAGTGCAGGCAGGCAGATATGTAACAAAATCTGTATTGCCGCCTACCGTTTCCCACCGATTATCTGCAAACTCATTGCGTATGCCCAAAGGCCCGTCGGAAAATACAATGGGATGAATTCCCAGTCTTTCTACTCCACCTGTGCGGAATAACCCATTGCCGTGACACATGCCCGCCTTTTCCTCTAAAGTCATCATGGACAGTAGTTCTTCTATTTTTTTATCTATAGGATTAATTTGCATAATATTCACTCCAAAATATTATAATTTAGTTAATACAGTTACTCCATAATTTCAAGGGTGTATCTGCCACCAAAGGCTTTTGGTACAAATATATCACCATCCTGCTCCCTTACAATAGTACCTCCGGTACATCTGTCTGCTTTAATACCGCACAGTTTTAAGCTCCAAGGTTTTCCGTCTCCCTCTGCTAGCACAGTGATTTCACTTCCTTTACGGGTCGCAGTAACATTAAGTGCTTCTTTTCCATCCTTTTCGTATACAGAAGTATTTGTACAAGCACCGTCGCAAAGAGGTGTCAACAGCAATCGAACATCCTGTGCATATTCATAGACAGTTTCATCTTCGCTGCAGCCCATTGCCAGAAGGCTGCCCGGACGTACATACAAGGGCAGACTCATGTAATCGTGCTTTTCCTTGCGATAACTTCCTCCTGCAACAATTTCACCCGTCAGAAGGTTATACCACTCACCTTTAGACAAATAATAGTCTACCAGGCCGGAAGCCGTAAATACAGGCGCTACCAGCAGGGAGTCACCCAGCATATATTGACGGTCAAGGGTTGCACAAGCAGAATCTTCCTGAAACTCAACAAACATTGCACGTAACGATGGCAACCCCTTTTGCGAGGCCTGAACCGCCGTTTTGTATATATAAGGCATTAGTCGGCATTTGAGATTTGCAAAAAAACGTAATACCTCCACTGCCTCTTCGTCATATAGCCAAGGTACACGGTAGCTGGTACTTCCGTGAAGACGTGAATGAGATGACAGCATACCAAAGGCCACCCATCGTTTATAAACATCAGCTGTAGCAGTTTGCTCGAAGCCTCCGATGTCATGACTCCAGAAACCGAATCCGCACAGTCCTAAAGACAGACCACCTCTCAAACTTTCAGCCATAGAGGAAAAGTCAGCAGTACAATCTCCTCCCCAGTGAACAGGGAACTTCTGGCTGCCTGCTGTAGCCGACCGTACAAATAGTACCGCGTCTTTTCCCGCTGATTTCAATGTATCAAACACTGTCCTGTTATAAAGGTAAGTATAAAAGTTATGCATCTTTTTAGGGTCTGAACCATCGTAGTATACAACATCCTCTGTTGGAATACGTTCTCCGAAATCGGTTTTAAAACAATCCACACCCATATCCACAAGGTTAAGAAGCTGCTGAGAAAACCACTTACACGCCTCAGGATTTGTAAAATCAACTATTGCCATTCCCGGCTGCCACATATCCCATTGCCAGACGCTGCCATCTTTTTTGTGTATGAAATAGCCCTTTTCCATTCCTTCATCAAACAGAACAGACTCCTGTGAGACATATGAATTAATCCAGACACAGATATGCAGGCCACTTTCCTTTAAATTGGACAACATCTTTTTGGGGTCTGGAAAAACATCCTTGTCCCAAATAAAATCGCACCAGTTAAATTCTTTCATCCAAAAGCAATCAAAGTGGAAAACGGATAGGGGAATACGCCGCTGACTCATTCCATTAATAAATCCGGTGACGGTTTCTTCATCATAGTTCGTCGTAAAGGAAGTGGAAAGCCATAGTCCGAAGGACCATGCAGGAGGCATTGAAGGACGTCCTGTAAGCGCAGTATAATTTGAAATCACTTCCTTACAGTCTGAACCTCCAATCACAAAATAGTCCAAGGCTTCACCTTCAACAGAAAATTGCACCCGGGATACTACTTCACTGCAAACTTCAAATGACACAAGTCCGGGGTCGTTTACAAAAACTCCATACCCTCGGTTTGTCATGTAAAATGGGATATTCTTATAGGACTGCTCGGTACAAGTACCTCCGTCCTGATTCCAAATATCAACTGTCTGACCATTCTTTACGAAGGGTGTAAACCTCTCACCCAAACCATACACACACTCTCCCACATCCAAATCAAGTTGTTCCCTCATATAGGTATGACCGTTTTCATCTTTAATGTATGCAAGATGCCTCCAACCACTCCCTGTCAGAAGTTCACTGCCCCGATAATAGTCAATACTAAAGTTGTTTTTATCAATACGAGCCTTAATATTTCCGCTTTCAAACCACACTGCATCACTATCTTCACTGATTGTTGGAGAACTTCCGGCAGAATTAAGTTCAAAATAAGGTCCGTCTTTTTTTACTCCTTTATAGTGATATGCTCTTACGTGAATTATATCAGCCGCCGGTGAACTCAATTCAATAGTCAGTGCAGGGCCGGCTAAAGTATCTCCTCTGTGATTAATCTGGTTACATGGTGCAAAAATGCGTAATCTGTCCCCGCATTTCTCAATACGGTATGCCTTGGACGGGTAATGCAGTGAATATCCTTCCTTGCTCAACCAATATCCATTTAGAAATTTCATGGTATTAAGACCTCCTGAAAAGTTTATCCGGCTATTTTATTTTTCCATATTTTCAATTATACAGTCTCATGAGTATATTTAAAACGTAAAAAATCACATTAAAATCACTGTAATAATTATAGAACTTTTTGAAAACAGATACTCACCTATAAATTTTACAGTGTTTTTGACTATTTTTTTAGGATATACAAATTTTAATGGGTAAGATACAATATTTTTGTAAAAAATTACTAAACCCAAAATATTTGGAGGGAAGCTTAATGTCCAATCCGTCGAATGGCATCACCTACGTCAAGTTTAAAAAGAACAAGCACCGGGATAGATTCAAACTGTTTTTCATGGCATTACCTTTTCTGATTCTTTGTTTTACATTTTCCTACTTACCTTTATACGGATGGATTTACTCAATGTTCGATTACCGTCCTCCATTTAAGTTGTATCAGTGTGATTTTGTGGGGCTAAAATGGATTACTTCTATAGTTACAAATCCTGCTTACAGAAATGCAATCGGTGACGTTCTTCGTAATACCTTTGCGATTAGCGGGCTAAACCTGTTAACCTCCGTTCTGCCTCTTGCCTTTGCTGTATTTCTAAATGAGGTTAAACGAGGCTGGTTCAAACGAACGGTACAAGTGTTGACTACTCTGCCCAACTTTATCAGCTGGGTACTTGTTTACTCTGTTGCCTATGTGTTCTTTTCAACGGGAGACGGTGTGGTAAACAAGGTACTGATGAATATGAATATTATTTCATCTCCCATAAACTTTCTTGCAAACGATAACCATACATGGCTTACAATGACTTTATGGAGTTTGTGGAAAACTCTCGGTTGGAGTGCCATTATGTACCTTGCCGCTATAGCAGGTATTGATCAGGAACTTTACGAAGCTGCCAAAGTTGACGGAGCAGGGCGTTTCAGAATGATTTGGCATATAACTATTCCTTCACTGTTGCCAACCTTTTTTGTTCTGTTGATGCTGTCAGTTGCCAATTTTCTTAATAACGGCCTTGACCAGTATTATGTATTCCAGAATGCAATGAACAAAGCACATATTCAGGTTCTTGACCTTTATGTTTACAACATAGGTGTTGGCAGTATGAATTTCCCTCTTGCAACTGCCGTCAGTATGCTCAAGTCTATCGTCAGTATAGCACTGTTGTTTTCGGTTAACGGCGTATCCAAACTTCTGCGTGGCGAAACTATTGTCTGACAGGTTAATAAAGGAGGAAAACAAACATGTTATCCATAATAAAAAAGAAAGAACATTACACATTTGGAGACATTGTGTTTTATATAATTACATATTTGGTATTTGGTGTCTTAACTATCGCTTGCATATATCCTTTTTATTTTTTGATTATAAATACACTTACAGCCAATGAAATCAGCTCAAAGATGGCGGTATTAGTACTTCCCCAAAAAATTCATTTTGATAATTACGTAAAAATTTTGAAACTCAACGGTCTTACTGATGCTTTATTTATATCTGTAGCCCGTACAATAATCGGCACGACACTAACAGTTTTTGCCTCAGCATTTTTAGGATATCTGTTTACAAAAAAAGAAATGTGGGGTCGCAAATTCTGGTACCGTTTTGTTATTGTTACAATGTATTTTAATGCCGGACTGATACCCTGGTTTATAACAATGCTTAACCTTGGCCTTCGTAATAATTTTCTTGCATATATTCTTCCGGCTATTGTGGCTCCCTTTAATGTCATCCTTGTAAAAACTTATATAGAGAGCACCCCCCAAGCTCTTCAAGAAGCGGCACAGATAGATGGGGCAGGATACTTTACAATATTTACTAAAGTTGTCTGGCCTCTCTGCGTTCCTATCCTCGCAACGGTTGCCATTTTTGCCGCGGTAGGTCAATGGAATTCTTTTACTGACACTCTGTTGTTGATGACGGACAGCCATTTGTATACCTTGCAGTTTATCCTGTATCGCTACCTTAATCAGGCAAGTTCTCTTGCTAGTATTATGAGAAACAGCGGTTCAGGAATTGGTCAATCAGTATCAAGTATTGCAAGCTCTCAAACAGCACAGTCTGTGAGAATGACTGTTTCGGTTGTGGTTATACTTCCTATTTTATTTGTATACCCCTTTTTCCAGCGGTTTTTTGTGGGCGGCATAATTATAGGTGCCGTTAAGGGTTAATTCCGTTATATAGTTTATTAGTGCCCTACACTGCAGTGTAACGGCACATAAAGAAACACTGCTTTACTAATACAATAATTTAATGGAGGTTTATGTATGAAAAAGTGGCTTATTAAATCCCTAACCGCTGCCATTATCCTCGGTGTTACCGTAAGTATGGCGGCCTGCACTAAACCGGGCGGCGACAGTAATTCCTCATCCAATTCCAGCAGTTCCGCATCCGGTTCCGGCAACACTCCTTATAAGGATACTGTAACACTTGATGTTTACACTCTCACCGGAAATTTCCAAGGCGAACAGATAGGATGGTTCGGAAAAGTGGTAAAAGACAAATTCAATCTCAAGCTGAACATTATTTCAGCCCAGACAGACGGAAATGCTGACCAGTCTTTTCAGACCCGTTCTGCTTCCGGAGACCTTGGTGATATTGTGGTATATGGTGCAATGGACACTAAATTCACTGATTCACTTAAAGCCGGGCTTCTAATGAAACTGTCTGACAACGATTTGCTTTCAAAGCACGGAAGTAATATTGTTAAGAATTATCCGGGTGCAATCAAACGTATCTCCGATAAGTATGGTAATTATGCTATACCTAATAATGTTTCAACTGAGTCACCTAATACTCCTTGTGAAGATTCCGACCTTACTTTTGGAGTATATACACGCTATGATTACTACAAGGAAATCGGCTCTCCTAAGCTTAATACCTTTGATGATGTATATCCCATGTTAAAAGCTATGGCAAAAAAGCACCCCACCAACGCAAATGGTCAGAAGCAGTATGCTTTTTCACTGTTTAAGGATTGGGACGGCTGTATGATGATGTTCGGTAAAATGATTGCAGAGCTTTACGGTTATGAGGAAGCTCCTTTTGGCGGTTTCCTTCTGACAAATAATATGGCTACCGAGTATCAAAGCATTATTGACCCCAACGGTTACTATGTAAAAGCTCTGAAGGTTTACAATCAGGCATACCGTGACGGTCTTCTGGACCCAGACTCAATCAATCAGACCTGGGATGATATTACCAAAAAGTATACAAATGGTCAGGTTCTTTACTCACAGTTCAGTTGGCTTGGACCTAACTATTTTAACAATGCTGATAACATAGCAAAGGGTGCAGGCTTTGCACTTGTTCCTATTGCTGATGAGAAAATATGGTCAAATGGATTTACTCCAAACGGCAGCACTTATGTTGTTGCATTAGGCAAATCCTGCAAAGACCCTGAACGTGCTATGGATTTCCTAAACTGGTACTATTCACCTGAAGGACAAATGATTGTAAAGAACGGCCCTGAAGGTCTTGCATGGAAAATGGAAAACGGCAAAGCTGTACTTACTGATTTTGGCAAGAAATGCAGACCATCTCTTGCAGTTGAAGTATCCAGCGAGTTTGGCGGCAGCGATTGGCAAACAGGAGAGTGCAGACTCGGCTTTGACGGCTTGGCAGCTAACGCCGTTAATCCTAATACCAAGGAACCATATTATTATAAACTTTGGTCCTCAACTCTGTCCTCTAATACAAGTCTCCTTCAGAAAAACTGGAGTGAAGCCATGGACGGCGCTATGTGTACCAAAGACTGGCTTGTAAAGAACAACCACATTTCAGTTGCTCCGGGTACCGATTATGTTGCTCCTACACTTCCTTCTGACATTCAGTCAACTCAGGACGTGGTAAAGATGGATATCCGTGACTATTCCTGGAAGATGGTATATGCAAAGAGTGACAGTGAGTTCAATTCTCTTTTAAAACAAATGACCGAGAAGGTCAAGGGCGAAGGTTTTGATACCGTTGTAGAATGGGATAAACAGCAGTTAAGTGAGGTTGCTGCAGCTAGGAAACAGGCAGCGGACAGCAAAAAATAGATTTGCAAAATTGGACATTTTATAGTCCTCTCCTCCGGAAAAAGGATGCAGCCTTGGGTAATACCCGAGAAGCATCCTTTTTCCATTTAACAGGACGTTTTTATATTTTATAACCAATTTTTAGGAGGGAATCTGGTGGAGTATATTTTATGGTACAAATCTCCCGCTCGTATTTGGGAAGAGGCACTGCCTGTCGGTAACGGTGGTCTTGGTGGAATGGTTCACGGCGGGATTTCACATGAATGTATTGATTTAAATAACGATACTTTATGGTCAGGATTACCGGGGCAGCTTATTAACAAAAACATACTGCCTTTATTACCTGAAGTTCAGTGTCTAGTGGATGAAGGCAATAATTATGATGCACAAAAGCTTATAGAAGAAAATATACTAACTGGCTACTCACAGTCTTATCTCCCTCTTGGCAGGTTATTACTGACCTGTGAGCTGTCAGGAGAAATTAATAACTACAGTCGTTCACTCTCCCTTAATACAGCAGTATGTGAAACCCGCTATACCTGTGGCGGCGTTAATCATTGCCGTGAGGTTATATGTTCTTATCCTGACAACGTAATGGCAGTTCATATGACTGCAGATAAATCAGAATCATTTACATTAACCGCAACTCTTGATTCTCAACTGCGTTATCAGGTTAATAAAAAAGGCCGTACCTTAATAATGACCGGAGACTGTCCTTCATGTATGATTCCTGACTACGTGGAAGCAGGTAAACATATAGTCTATGACTCTGAAGAACACAGTCGCAGTATTGGATTTTCAGTTGGAATGAGGGCATATATAAAGGGTGGCTCCGTAATTGTAGAAGAAAACGGTATTTCAATCAATGCTGCTGATGAAGTTCTCTTAGTCCTCTCTTCATCTACAAATTTTGAGGGATTTGATATAATGCCAGGAAGTTCGGGCGTAGACCCGTTAAGCAAATGTATACGGACTTTGGATAAGGCAGCAGGTTATAGTTGGAATGAACTTTTGTCCCGTCATAAAGATGACCACTCTTCTTTATTTAAACGTGTATGTCTTGACCTTGGCACACAGTCGCAGCTGCCCACAGATGAAAGACTTGCTGCATATGCCAAAGGACAGTACGACCCTTCTCTTGATTCACTGATGTTTGCCTATGGCAGATATCTGCTTATAGCATGTTCCCGCCCCGGCACACAAGCAGCCAATCTTCAAGGTATTTGGAATAAAGATTTGGCAGCACCATGGTCTTCTAATTACACTACTAATATTAATCTTGAAATGAATTATTGGCCTGCTGAGACTGCTAACCTTTCGGAATGTCACAAGCCTCTGTTTGATCTGCTGAAAGACGTTTCAAAGGCTGGTTCTGAGATATCACGTGAAAATTACGGATGCAGGGGCTTTGTGTTGCATCATAACACGGATTTATGGCGGATGGCATCTGCCGTGTCAGGTCAGGCAAGATGGGGGTTCTGGCCTATGGGTGGGGCGTGGCTCTCTCTACATATAATGGAGCATTACAGATTCAGCTGTGATGTAGTTTTTTTACAAAATCACTATTATATTATGCGAGAAGCAGTTTTGTTTTTCCTTGATTATATGAAGCCTGACAAAAAAGGGTATTATATAACCAACCCCTCCACTTCACCTGAAAACGCCTTTATAGATAAAGAAGGTCGAATATGTTCAATTACAAAAGGTTCAACCATGGACCTGTTTATTATCCGAGAGCTTTTTGAAAGCTGTGTGGAAGCACAGTCTATTCTTAAAATTGATTCAGAGCTTTCCGGCTTACTTGTCCAAAGGCTTTGCAAGCTGCCTCCATTTCGGATAGGTAAAAAGGGACAGTTATTGGAGTGGCCTGATGAATATGTTGAAGAAGAGCCGGGGCATCGGCATATCTCCCACCTGTTTGGACTTTTCCCCGGCAGTGTTATAAGTCCATGGCACACCCCGGAACTTGCCGAAGCCTGCCGTAAATCTCTGGAACAACGACTTGCAAACGGAGGAGGCCATACAGGTTGGAGCTGTGCTTGGCTAATATGTCTTTATGCCAGACTGGGGGACGGAGATAATGCCTACCGTTTTGTCAATCAACTTTTAACCCGTTCCGTTTATCCCAATCTTTTTGATGCACATCCTCCATTCCAAATTGATGGTAATTTCGGTTTTACGACTGGTATTATTGAAATGCTTTTACAAAGCCATAACGGCGAGCTACACCTGCTGCCTGCCTTGCCCAATAGCTGGAAAGATGGAAGTGCAACGGGTTTAAAAGCCAGAGGAAACTACACTGTAGATATTTTGTGGCGCAATCACAATCTTTTGAAGGTGCGTATAACAGCTGGAAATAGTAATGTCTGCCGTATTAGGATAAATGAATCCTTTACGGCAGACAAATATTTTGAAAAGACAGGCAACTTAGTTTTTGTTTATTTATCTGAAAATGAAAGTGTTAATTTTAACTTATCTGTCTAAAATAAGAGACTTGAATAAAGCGAAGTACTCTCTTAAACAAACATTCGGATATATGTACCAAGGAGTGCCGGAACTGATTCCATATGCTTTAAGTCCGGCTCTTTTTGCAAGTATTTTTGCTCTGAACATATGAAAATCATTAGTTATAATCATTACCTTATCAAGAGGCTTTCCAATAGTATTTTCATAGGCTTTTTTAGAATACAGCATGTTTTCATAGGTACTGGTAGAACTTTCTTCTTTCAAAATAATATTTTCGGGAATATCATGTTTAACCAGATATCTTTTCATTGCCTCGGCTTCCGTTATGGTTTCGCCGATACCCTGCCCCCCTGATACTATTATCTTTACATCCGGATTGCTTTTGTAGTAATCCAGAGTATAGTCAAGACGCTTCTTCAAAACCAGAGTAGGTGTTTCACCTTTAAGCCCTGCACCCAGTACTATTACGCTGTCTACCTTTTGCTCCTTATCTGACATGGCAGAGGTTATTATAACAGCAGTTATAATAGCAAAAGAAACCAACCATATAAGGAAAAGTCCTGTAAATACTTTTATAAGCTTCCTATAAAGGTTTGGTCTTCTCCTGTATGATGGGGTCTTTTTAAATAATGCCCAAAGTATTATACAAGTCCCTCCAACAGCTGGAAGCAAAACCCCCAGATTCATACCGCCGCCTCTTTTAGCAATAAGTATAGTGTCTATTATTCCAGCGACAGCCAATATGTACAAAAATATCTGTAAATATTTATTTTTCATATTTAAAATTCCAAAGTCTTTCCAGGCTTATCTGACGGGTTGAAAGTATACTTTTTGCCTTCCTCAGGTTTGATAAATGTACCGTTAAAGCTGAAATGGTCTGACTCAATACCTGCTTCCCCGTCCATAGTTACCTGCATTTGTTCAACTCCCGGAAGATTCAGTACTGTCATTGCAAGAATGTTGGTATGGTTGATACCTCCTGCACTCCCTGAATTAAACTTTTTTACAGTCTCCTTAGGTAAATCAATAGTAATATTCTTTCCATCCAAAACAGCCTTGTTTATTTTTATGTCTGTAGAAGACAAAACATTGTTTATTGCAGCTGTTAAATCATTGTCATACAATTTTTTATCAACAGTAATATTACGGATTTCCTTTGGTTTATCATAATTATCAGCATCATAATAATAAAGTTTGAGTTCCATTTTTTCAGTAACCGGAGTGGTTTGTGATGCAGTGGTTTGTGATGTACTTGCTGACGAATCAGATGCTGTTGAAGAAGATTCAGTTGGCTCCTTTGACTGACCTACAACATACACAAGCAAAATAACCAGAATTACCATAAAGCAAAAAAGAACACCCAATATAGTTTTAAGTTTTTTTGAAGTATTCATATAAACTCCCTCCACCCATTAAAATAGTAATATACTACTGTACCTTGATGTCTGCTTCAAAATATACCTTTTTGTCAGTTTCACTTACCCCTTGAATATACACTCTTTTGTGGTTTCCTTCTATCTCCTCAGTATTCCTGTACAAAGAAATAATATCTCCGGCAACTGCTTCATTTACATAATTTATTTGAATTGATTCAGCACTATACTTTTCATGCTTATCTAAGGAAAAACAGTCTAATATATAGTCTATATATTTTGCATTATTTACATGACCGTTAATATCAAGGTCACTAAAGCCTACAAGCTTTTTGTACACGGAATGCAACTCGCCTGTTGGCTTCAGCTTTTCAAATTTCCTGTCTATTGCTTTTGATTCTATAAATTCAGGATGCTGCTTTGGAAGCATTGAATCTATTTTAACCATCTGACGTTTCTGTAAGTCCAGTATAACCCAGCTTGAGATTGCATTAACAAGAATATTCCCCTTCATATCCCTGACAATAAAATTTCTTTCTATTGTCATTTTCTTGGGTGATACCGGCCATGTCTCAATTGAAATATCTTCATTAATACCGGGCATCCTGTTAATATCCACCATCATTCGAACCATTACCCACGCCACACCATATTCGTTCTGCAATTTTCCTATACCAAGGTCTGTACTCTCTGAGTGGAGGCCTGCGATATTCTGAAAAAAGTTAAAAAGATAACTGAGTTTTAGTCTTTTAAAATAATCAGCATCGCCATAATCAACATGATAGTTCTTTTTGTATATCGAAAGCGGGTTCATATGTCCTCCAAGTTTTGTTATGTATTAACCAAGTTTGAATAAATACTTACCCACTACATGGTCATTTGGTACAGGGCCTATCACTCTGCTGTCCTTGCTTTCATTTCTGTTGTCTCCCATAACAAATACGCAATCCTCCGGAACCTTTATTATGTTTTCTGATTGATAACGCATTGGCTCTTTTATGTATTTTTCTTCTAACGTTATACCGTTGCGTATAACTTTTCCGTCCTTGAACTGCAATTCGTCTCCGGCTTTGCCTATTACTCTCTTAACCCAGAATATCTGCTGAGTATTTTCGGTAAACTTTGATACAAGAATATTGTATTTGAGAGGATCTATAACGTTGTCCCAAAAGGTTCTTTTTCTGTCTACCCTGCTGTCAATTATAACAATGTCTCCGTATTTTGGTTTACCGTGAAATATATTCTGAGTCTTATTAATTATTATTTTTTCTTTATCGTGCAAAGTATTATCCATTGAATGTCCGTCTACGCTGGTTGGCTGAAATATAAATATTATAACTATCAATGCCAAAACCACAGACCCCAGTATTGTTCCTACCCAGCCTAATAATTCTCTTAAAATTTTCATCTCCAAAATATCTCCCTCGTTTGTGTTTTCTTTTGCGTTTACGTCTCTGACTTACTAAATTTACCTAATTATAATATATTTATGTAACATTTTATAGACGTAATTTATTAACTTTTCCTTAATTATTTTTAGTACTAATAATTATACGATTTTAAGTCCTATAAGTCTGAAACAGCAGTGTATCATTAATTACCCCAATTTAATATAATTGCCTGGATAAGCATTTTACAAGGAGATGCTATAAATCCAAGCAATTATTTTAGTACATTATTATTTTACCTTTATTCCAAATATCTTCTTAGCATAGCTTCCTACTACCAGAGTATCGTTGTAAATAGCAGGAGAGGATTCTACATTTCCCTCCAAGGATACCGAATCAAGGGTTTTTCCGTCTTTAGGGTCTACCAGACGCATGTACCCTGCGTAGTCTGTATACACTAAATAAGTTTTCCCATCAGAGCTTTTGAAGTCAACGGGAGAACACCAGCTATACGCTGAGAGTTTCTTATTCCATATTTCTTCCCCGGTGTTTTTATCCAAAGCAATCATGTTTCCGTCTGTATTTGAACCTGTAAAGCAAATGTTGAATATAACCATATTACTTATATCGTCTTTACCAAGTACCGGAGTTCCCAGTGAACCGCCGTTTATATAATAGTTGTAGATACACTTGTAATCCTTTTGCCATACAAGCTCACCTGTTTTTGCGTTTATTTTTCGAATATTGCAATTATCAAATTTCTTTTTACCATTTTCACCACGCTTATCAACTTGGTTTGCAGTATACAAGAACACTCCGTCCTTTGTTTCTTCTATTACAATAGAACTGTCGGTATCATCCCCTGTTTCATATATCCACACAGGTTTCATAGTATTCAGGTCCAGACATTGCAGTGTACCTCCGTTATCACAGAAATACATATAGTTTTTATATACTGCAGGTGAATTTTCTATACCCTGTTCGTCATTGTATGGACTTCTGTAACGGTATTTGGTAATTTGAGGTGCTACTGAAAGGGTTCCCGCTGCCTTATCGAATTTTGTATTCATTTTCACCTTGTATACAAGTCCGTTTTCACCGCAGTTAAGGAGTGTATCTGTATTTTTATCCAGAATTGCAGATGAATCATTGGCTCCCCAACCTCTGAATGCAACCTGATCTCTGCCGAATATTGAGTACATCTCCTTCTGGTTCAGGAGATTAAAAATTCTGTATTTGTATTCGCTGTATTTTCCGCCGTTATCATTTATTCCCATTCCAGTGTAGAGTATCGGATAGCCTCTCGGGTCAATCATACCTGTTCCCTTAATCGGATAACCGATTTTGATTGGATTTCTGGTGGGTTTTCCCGTTTCAAGGTCAAGGAAATATATATTTCCGTCAAGAGTAGGATATATGATCTCAACAAGATCTTTTGACTTCATATCACTGTTAATGTTCATCAGCTTTCTTACGTCTTCAGACCAATGAACAATGAGGGGCTGCCCTGTCCAGCCTGTTCCCGGCCAAAAGCTGCCTTCTCCTGAAATAGCCCCCAGTCCGGTTTTTTTCCACACTATCTCCAGCTTTTTCTGATTCACGGTACGTGTACCAAATGATGCATTATCTCTATAATTGTTTCCTCTGAACGTTGTTATACCTTCCAGGTCTGAATAAGTATCAGATGCACCAAAGCTGATTTTGTTCTTGTTTTTTACCGTATATTCCTTCAAAGGAGTATTGTTTCTAAATATCCAGCTTTGCATTTTAGTTCCGTTTTTCAATGTATTCTGGAATGCAAATTCCGTAAAAGCCTTTGCACCGTCAAAATTTGAATTTGTAGTCCATGAGGCCTTCAACTTACTCTGGTCTGTTATTTCTGCGGGCATTGGGTCTGCTACCGGCTCAGGTTCTGTTTCATCAACCTCATTCTGACTGTCTCTCGCAGTAGTATTTACAGCAGAGGAATTTTTACTGTTTCCTAATTTCCCTAAATTACCTGTTTTGCTTAATACAATCATGATACCTGTTGTTATCAACGATAGTATTAAAATAGTCAGTATTACTTTAAATCTGTTGGTTGCCCTTCTTCTTCTATATCTAGTCATTCTCAATTTACTCCCCGGTTATTTTACTTGATTTTTACTCCGTATATTTTTTTTGCATAAGTACCTACTACCGCCATATCATTGTATACTGAAGGTGATGCTTCTACATTCCCACCAACTGAGATTTTATCCAAATCCTCACCTGTTTTAGGGTCTACCAAATGCATATATCCTTTAAAGTCACAAAGCAGCATATAGGTCTTTCCGTCTTTGGACATAAAATCTACAGGAGAACTCCAACTGTATGCGTCCAACTGCCTCTTCCAAACCTCTTTACCTGTCTTCTTATCCAGTGCCACAAGTGTTCCATCACTTGTAGAGCCTGTAAGTGCTACATTGAATATAACAATATCACTTATATCATTTTTTCCGATTACAGGAGTTGCCAACGCCCCTCCATTTATATAATTCTGGTAAACACAGGAATAATCCTTCTGCCATACAAGCTCTCCAGTCAGTGCATTAAGCTTTCTTACGTTGCAGTTTGCCCTGGCTCCTGATTTTCCTCGTTTATCAACCTCATTTGCTGTGTAGAGGAATACTCCTTCGTCAGTTTCTTCTATAGTTATGGAACTATCAGTATCGTCACCTGATTTAAAAATCCAAACAGGTTCAAGTTTGTTGATGTCCAAGCACTGTATAGTTCCTCCGTTATCGGCAAAATACATCAGGTTCCTGTATACAGCAGGTGAATTTTCAATTCCTTGTTCTGGACTGTAACTGCTCTTGTAACGGTATTTTGTTATTGAAGGATTAATTGATATTGTTCCTGCTTTCTTATCAAACTTTGTATTTAGCTTTGTCTTGTAAACAAGACCGTTTTCACCGCAATCCAATAGCGTATCGGTGTATCTGTTCAGCAATGCGGAGGAATCATTTGCTCCCCATGGTCTGAATGCAACGGGGTCATTTCCCGGCATTGAAAAAATCTCCTTTTGGTGAATCAAATCATATATCCTGTATTTGAAAGCACCTTTTCTGCCATCATTCTCGTTAAGGCCTTGTCCAGTATAAAATAGAGGATACCCCCTTGGGTCAACCATACCTGTTCCTTTAACGGTAAACCTTAGATTTATGCGGGGTCTGGACTCTTTTCCCGTCTCCATGTCAAGGAAATAAATATGTCCGTCAAATACAGGATATATTACTTCCACAAGATCCTTGTCCTTTAAATTATTATTTATGTTCATTATTTTTCTGACATCCGGTGACCAGTGAGCCAAAAGCGGCTGCCCCGTCCAACCTGCACCGGGCCAGTAGCTTCCTACCCCTGAAACAGCCCCAATGTCATGTGTCCACACTATTTCAAGCTTTTTCTCCTTAACATCAGCTTTTCCCCATGAAGGAGCCGTCCTATAGTTATTTCCTCTGAAGGTAGTAACACCTTCAAGTTCCGAGTACATTTCGGAAGAACCAAAAGCAAGGTTGTAAGGCGGATTGTAGCCTGATGTTACCTGATTGCTTACAAGTCTCCAGTACCTTATGTTTCCATCTTTAAATGTTTTCTTAAATGAACCGTCCCCCATTGCAGCCTTTGATATAAAACTTGATGGGTTCTTCCACGAAATCAAAAGATCACTTGGGTTAGTACTTTCAGTGGGTTTCTGTTCCTTATCCGTATCATCAGTTGGAGTATTCTCTGCAACAGTACCCGTTGAAACCGACGAGGTAGCGTTTGCAGTCGTCTGCGTAGAAGTCTGCGGTGTTTTATTTGATACCTTTGGTGGAAGCTTCCCGGTATAAACCAAGTATATTGCTATCATAGCTACTAATATAGCAAGCAAAGCAACAACTAGTGCGGGAAGCAGCTTATTAACATTTTTTCTTCTTCTGCTCATTTTCTATCTCCATTTTTAATCACTATTTTGGCCACATTTGGCAATTCAGTATATCCTACTCATTATATCAGACTGATAAAAATAATTATATTTCTTTTTGTTGAAAATGTTGTAACCTTTCTAACATACTTTTGTTAAAATTTGCATATCCTATATATCTTAATTTTGCCAATTTCTTTTGAATACAATCCTTTTAATTAGCAGAAATTAATTATATATATGGACAATTTTGCTTAATCTAACTTATAATTAGTAAAAATATCAAAGGGGGAGCTTATGAATAATAACTACAACCTGTCCACTGATGAAGTTCTAAAAAAACTCAACACCAGTATGGAAGGTATATCCGGTAAAGAAATAGACCGTCTTAGAGGCCAATACGGATTTAATGAACTGAAAGCCGAGAATAAGGCAGGTTTCTTTAAAGTTTTCTTCAGTCAGTTTAAAGATTTTCTGGTAATAATCCTTCTCATTGCAGGTGTTATTTCTCTGTTTCTAAAAGATTATGAAAGTGCAATAGTAATCTTTGCAGTTACTATACTTAACTCAATTTTAGGCACGGTTCAGCATTTTAAGGCAGAAAAATCCCTTGACAGCTTAAAAACACTTTCATCTCCAATTGCTAAGGTTATAAGGAATAATGAAAAAATTGAAATACCGTCCCGTGAAGTTTTGGTAGGTGATATACTTCTTCTTGAAGCAGGCGACTTTGTAAGCGCAGACGGAAGAATCCTTGAAAATTACAGTCTTCAGGTAAATGAAAGCTCACTTACCGGAGAATCTGAAAGCGTACTTAAAGAAACAGAAGTAATCAAAGATACTGAAATCGCTATAGGCGACAGAAAGAATATGGTGTTTACAGGCAGCCTTATTACTTACGGTAGAGCCGTTGTGGCAGTTACAGATATAGGAATGTCTACCGAGCTTGGAAAAATCGCTCATTTAATGGACTCGGCTAAAAGTAAGGAAACTCCCCTGCAAGTCAGTCTTGATAAGTTCGGAAAAAAGCTGGCTGTTGCCATACTTGTACTGTGCGGAATAATATTTGCTGCAAATGTTTTAAGAGGCTACTCCCTTATAGATTCATTTATGTTCGCAATAGCACTGGCTGTTGCTGCCATTCCTGAAGCACTTAGCTCCATTGTTACCATTGTACTTGCAATAGGTACTCAGAAAATGGCCAAGGAAAATGCTATTATAAGAAAACTTCACTCTGTAGAAAGCCTTGGAAGTGTTTCTGTAATTTGCTCCGACAAAACCGGTACACTCACACAAAATAAAATGGTGGCAGAAAAAGTATTCGTTGGTTCAAAGGTTCTGGAATCCCGCGGCCTTTCAATGGAAGATACTCTCCAAAGAACAGTTGTAAAAATGAGTGCTTTGGCAAGTGATGCTACCATAACAGGTGACAAAGGCGTGGGCGACCCCACTGAGCTGGCTTTTATAAAGCTTGCAAATAATTACGGCTATGAAGAAGAAGACCTTCGCAAGGAATACCCAAGACTTTCCGAAGTCCCTTTTGACTCAGACAGAAAGCTTATGAGTACTTTTCATAACATTGAAGGCCAGTACATGATGTTTACAAAGGGTGCTCCCGATATTATTCTCAGCAGAGTAAGTAATATTGCACAAGAAAACGGAGAAAGGCCCATATCCCAAAGTGACATAGAAATGTTGGAAGGGATAAACAGGGACTTTTCCAATGACGGTTTAAGAGTTCTTGCATTTGCATATAAAAAGTTTGACTCCCAGGCAAATATTTCTGTTGAAGACGAAAAGTCTCTTACATTTGTAGGATTAATTGCTATGATTGATCCGCCTCGTGAGGAATCAAAGCTTGCAGTTGCAGACTGTATTAAAGCCGGAATTAAGCCTGTAATGATAACAGGAGACCACAAGATTACTGCCTCTGCAATAGCTCGTCAAATCGGCATCATGACAGAAAACGGAAGAGCCGTAGAAGGTACCGACGTTGAAAAAATGTCCGATGAAGAATTAAGAAATAATGTTGAAGACATTTCAGTTTATGCACGTGTATCCCCTGAGCATAAAATAAGAATAGTTAAAGCATGGCAGGACAAAGGAAATGTTGTTGCAATGACAGGAGACGGAGTAAACGATGCACCCGCCCTGAAACAGGCAGACATAGGCGTAGCTATGGGGAAAGTAGGCACTGAGGTAGCAAAGGATGCCGCATCCATGATTCTTGTGGACGACAATTTCGCTACTATTGTTAAGGCGGTGTCAAACGGCCGAAGTATTTATACAAATATTAAAAATTCCATAAAGTTTCTGCTTTCAGGAAATACAGCCGGAATACTTGCTGTTCTGTACACTTCCATTCTGGCACTTCCTCTTCCTTTTACAGCAATGCATTTATTGTTTATAAATCTTCTTACTGATTCCATGCCGGCTATAGCCCTTGGGTTAGAGCCTTACAGAAAAGATGCGCTGAATTCCAAGCCTCGTGATATTAATGAACCACTGCTAAACAAAGGCTTTTTGTTCCACGTTCTTTTTGAAGGTGCAGTTATTGCCGCCAGTACTCTTGCAGCCTTTTACTATGGGTTAAGCAAAGGCGATGCCACCCTTGCAAGCACTATGGCTTTTGCAGTTCTCGCCTTATCACGAATGATTCATGGCTTCAACTGCCGCTCAAAGTACCCCATATATAAAGTCGGAATTTTTTCAAATATATTCCTCTGGGGTGCCTTGCTTATAGGAGTTGCATTACTGGCATTGGTACTATGGATTCCTTTACTCCAAAGCCTTTTCACAGTCAATCCCGCCGTCTTGGAAAATCTGGGAATAATTGTTCTTCTGGCATTAGTTCCACTGGTTGTTATTCAAATATACAAAGCTATAAGAACGGGTATGAATAGTAATAGTAAAATGACCAAACAATAAGGCTGTATATTAATATCAGTCAGGGAGGTTATTTCTATATGGGAAAGAATAAAAGTACTAAATCAGATGGTGTAGAATATTTTGCTGATACTCAAAACTTGGAAAATCAGAAACGTATTTCAAAAGGAAACATTAAAAAGTCAGTTTTGGAGACTAAGACTAAATAAGTAATTTGCACTTAAAAAAACGCTGTGGGTTTAACCCGCAGCGTCTTTTTTTTTATTAGCATTCAATTAAATTATCTTGCTGTATAATGTGTGTGAAGCAGCTTATGAGCCTTGTGTCCCCCTGCTTCTCCAAGGTACTCTGAGTACAATTTCTGTATCTCAGGGTTTTCATGTGACTTTCTCTTTTCGCATGATGCATCTATATTATACAGACCCTTGATTCTTGCAGTTTTAACAGCCTCTGTAGTAGATTTATCCTTAATGATTGGCTGTCCGCCACCGTTGATACATCCACCTTCACAACCCATTACTTCAATGAAGTGATAGTTTGCTTCACCTGCTCTTATTTTATCAAGAAGCTTTGACGCATTTCCTGTACCATTTGCAACAGCAACTTTTATCTCCATATCGGCGATATTTACTGTAGCTTCTCTAATACCCTCCAAACCTCTTACAGCAGTGTAATCAATGCAATCAAGTGATTTTCCTGTAAGCTTGTCAGCTACGGTACGAAGAGCAGCTTCCATAACTCCTCCGGTATTACCGAATATTGTTCCTGCACCGGAGTAAGTTCCAAGTATACTGTCCTGCTTGCTGTCTTCCAGTTCAGCAAATTTGATTCCCGCCTGTCTTATCATCTTTGCAAGTTCTCTTGTAGTAATAACCGCATCAATGTCCTTTAGTCCGTCAACACTCATCTCTTCCCTGTCCGCTTCATACTTCTTTGCAGTACATGGCATTACTGATACCACAAACATGCTCTTAGGATCAACATCAGCCTTAACAGGATAATAGGATTTTGCAATTGCACCAAACATCTGTTGCGGTGATTTGCAGGATGAAAGATTTTCTATAAAATCATGGTAGTTATGCTCACAAAATTTAATCCATCCCGGTGAGCAGGAAGTAATCATTGGGAGTTTACCACCGTTTTGAATTCTTTCTATAAGTTCGTTGCCTTCTTCTATAATTGTCAGGTCAGCACTGAAGTTTGTATCAAATACCTTGTTGAAGCCCAATCTTCTAAGTGCAGTAACCATTTTACCTTCAACATTTGTTCCCGGCGCAAATCCGAATTCTTCACCGAGAGCAACTCTTACAGCAGGAGCAGTCTGAACAACAACATGTAATTCAGGGTTTTCGAGAGCCTTCCATACCTTGTCAGTATCATCTCTCTCCTGTAAAGCTCCAACAGGACATATCTTGATACACTGACCGCAGTTTATACAATCCTGACCAACAAGACCTTCTTCATATGCAGTTGTAACTGTCATATGGGCTCCACGGAAAGCAAAGTCGATGGCGCTTACGTCCTGTATCTTTGAACAGACACTAACACATCTTCCGCAAAGAACACACTTGTTAGGATCTCTTACGATAGGGCCGGAAGTATCAAGACATCCCTTGTCAACCTTTCCTTCATAAGGAATTGTATCTATTCCGTTGTCATTGCAAAGTGTCTGCAGCTCGCACTTCAGGTTTCTTGGACATGAAAGACATTCTCTGTTATGGTTTGCCATAATAAGCTCAAGTATGTTCTTTCTTGCTTCTCTTACTGTGCTTGTAGCAGTCTTTACAACGATACCCTCAGATACCTTAGTTACACATGCAGGGTGAAGACCTCTCCAACCTTCAACCTCAACAACACAAACTCTGCATGAACCGGGCTCATTTATGCCCTTCATGAAGCACAAAGTCGGAATATCTATATTGAGCTGTTTTGCAGCTTCAAGAATTGTAGTATTCTTTGGAACAGAAACATCAAACCCGTCTATTTTTAAATTAATCATATCCATAATTATTTACCTGCCTTTCCAGACATGCTGCACACTCCGGCTCTACATTTTCCGTTAATATGCTCCAAAAATTCTTCTTCAAAATATTTAACCAGAGTTATCAATGGCATTGGAGCACTTTGTCCCAATCCGCAGAAACTTGTTGTCTTCATAGTTTGCGCAAGACTCTTCATTTTATTAAAATCAGCCATAGTTGCAGTTCCTTCTGTCATCTTGTCAAGAATTTCAACCAGTCTGAGGTTACCTTCTCTGCAAGGTGTACATTTTCCGCAGGATTCTTCTTCAAAGAACTCCATAACGGTTTTCAGGTAATCTACTGCACAATGTGTGTCGTCTACTACAAGCACTGCACCTGACCCCAATGAAAAACCTGCTTTTTTTAAATCATAATAGCATATTTTTGTGTCAATCATGCTTTCAGGGAAACAGCTTCCTGATGAACCGCCAAGATGAACAAATTTCAACTTACGTCCGTCTTTCATTCCTCCGCCCAAGTTGAATATAAGTTCTCTCAAAGTTAATCCGAAAGGTATTTCGTAAACACCTCTGTTGTTAACATTACCTGATAAGCACATCAATTTAGTTCCGCCGCTGAACTCAGTTCCCATTGAGCTGAATTTATCTCCGCCGTCCTTTATTATCCATGGAATACATGAATATGTCTCAACGTTGTTCAGTATTGTAGGCATTTGATACAAACCGCAGTTCTTTATATAAGGCGGCTTTTGTCTTGGTCTTCCTGTCTTTCCTTCAATTGATTCAACCAAAGCTGTATTTTCACCGCAAACATATGCGCCTGCACCTGAAACAACCTTTAATTCAAAATCAAAGCCTTCTCTGCCTAGAATATTCTTACCCAAATATCCCGCTTTTTTTGCATTTTCAATAGCACTTTTCACGATTCTCTGAATAGCTGCATATTCGCCTCTGATATAAATATAGCCTTCCTTAGCACCCATTATATATGCACCTATGGTCATACCTTCAATGAGTTCAAAAGGGTCTTCGGCCAATATATGTTTATCCTTAAATGTACCGGGTTCACCTTCATCTGCATTACAGACCATGTATTTAGGTCCTCTTTGAATAGCATAAGCCTGCTCCCACTTAATTCCGGTAGGATAAGCAGCTCCGCCTCTTCCAAAAAGGTTTGCTTTCTTTATTTCTTCTATTGCATCAAGGTGTTCCATTGACATTGTTTTTTTCAAGCCTTCGTAACCTCCGGCCTGAATATATTCTTCAACACTGTCAGGTTTAATTTTTCCAAATCTTGCGCTCAGTACCTTATCCATTATGTTGGCCCTCCCTGTAAGAGTCTACTATCTCAGTCAACTTCTCAGCTGTGAGATTACCATAAACTTTTTCACCTATTTTGATAGCAGGAGCTATATCACATGCACCAAAACAGCTTGACTGAATCAATGTAAAAACTCCATCTTCAGTGGTCTCACCGGGCTTTAAGCCAAGTTTCTCTTCAATAAGCTGCAATACAGTTTTTGCACCTGAAACATGGCAAGGCCCGCTTTTACAGACTTCAACCAAATACTTGCCTCTAGGCTCATTGCCAAACATAGAATAAAAAGTAATTACACTATATACCCTACTAACAGGCATATCCAGTGCTTCTGCTACAAATACAACCCAATCATGGGGCAGGGAATTAGTCCCCGAAATATTTTGCAGTTCCAACATCACTTGAATAAGATTGTCTTTTGAATTGCCGTAGCGATTCAATATCTCCTTAACCTTCTCCATTTTTGCCCTCCCGCGGGCCATAACGACCCCTCATATAAAATTAATTCTCCCCTTGCCCTAATGACAAATAAGGAACAAAGTACCAACCCTTAAAGTACATTGTATACAATTTAAAAAACTTTTACCGTATCTGTAATACACGTTATAATATATCCATTAATATTGTAATTACTGTGATTTGTATTGTCAATCAAAGTTTGATATTTTTTTCACAGAATTTTTGATATATTGAAAATATTCTTTTATTATCGGAAGATTTCTTTACATATAATCTATTATGTATTAAAATAAATACATAATATAACGGGGGTGATGGAAATGTCTGACTTTAAATCCACGGGCTATGAGAAATCTAATTCACACCATTGCCAATGCTGTACCTGCATGGAAGGTTATCCTAAGAAATGTGATTGCGGGGGTTTGATTCACGTGGAAAAAACCGAAAGTGATAATTTTGGCTCACTGCTGGTTTTCAGATGTGACAATTGTAATTTTGTTTTTGACATTCAGGAAGAAGAGTATTAGGGGATGTTGCAAAACTATAAAGCTTTCCTGTTTTAACACCTGTACTCCCGTATAAAATTGTATCAATGATTGCTTCCAAGCTTCCATTGATACAATTTATACTCACGTACGGCTAGAAAAGATAAAAATTAAGTTTTGAAACAGTCCTTTTATGTTACTTGGTTTTTTATTATTCTATATTAACTCCTGCCATTTTCATTAGAAAAATAGCGTTTCTTGTATCTGATACACCTTTTCTCAGCTGATAATCGAAGTATATCTGATTATCTTTGTAATACTCCTTGAAATGGTAATTCCTGATGCGGCCCTGACTCTCATTTTCCATATCTGCAAGTTCTAAGTCGTGGGTAGAAACAAGTCCCCATGCACCTTTTTTATCTAACTGGTTTATCAGCATTTTAGCACCTGTGTGTCTGTCTGCCGAATTTGTTCCCTTAAAGATTTCATCCAGAAGGAAGAATACTTTTTCTCCCCTATCTACTGCCTCTACAATCATTTTAACTCTCAGCAGCTCGGCATAAAAGGAGGATACACTTTGTCCTAAATTATCACTGGTTCTCATACATGCATATACCTTCAGTACAGGGCAGCTAAAAGCTTCCGCACAGATTGGCAGTCCAAGATACGATAATATAAGACTCATTCCTACAGTCCTTAAAAATGTACTTTTACCTGACATATTAGAACCAGTTATAAGCAGTATCGGCTCTTTTGAATTTATTGTTATATCATTGCATTCTCTGGCTTTTGTCAGTAACGGGTGTCCTAATCTCAATGCTTCTATTTGAGGAGTATTTTCTTCACAAATACGTGGCATTATGTATTCGGGATTATCGTGGCACATCAGGGACAGACTGCATAAGGCTTCAACCTCTCCTATTGTGTCAAACCACCTCTCAACATGTTTGCCTCCGCTTTTTTTCCAGTTTTCAAGTGCTGCAAGGCAATGGAAATCCCATAACACGGCTGTATTTATAAAGATATGCATCAGGTTGTACCTGTTTGCAATAAGCTCCCATATCTTTGATAATTTTTCAATTTGCTTCCAAGCAGGATTTCCGTAATCATCCTTTAACTTATTCTTTAAGCTATTTATATAATTGCTTGAGAATTTCTCCGTTTCAAATATTCTTAATAAGCTTTTATATACTTTCAGGGTGTCTGAGTGCTTTTCTACTAACTCAAAACTCTTGTTTCTGTTTTGAGCCCTGAAACCAATCATTATGAACTGTACCAGATAAAGGGCTATGGGTACATAAACTGGTACAAGACTTATTATTCCCAGTATCAGCATACAGAATGACAGACTAGGAAGTCCGAATATCAACAGCTTATATTTAGGCGATGTGTACAGGCTTTTTTCTTCCTTTGCCCATGTGTATACATCATCCAACTTGTTCATAGTATCCAGAAGAGTTTTCTTTCTTTTTTTATCACTCTCGTTATTGTCAGTTAGTATTGTGTTCTTGTTAAGGGTTAAGCCGTTTGAAAATAGCCTGTGTCTGAATATAAGCTTTTTGGATAACTCCTGTAATGCTTCCTGCCTTTTATATATTTCTTCTTTATTCTCCATAGGATTTAAAAGCAATTCTGCAAGTTTATGTCTACCTGAATATGTTGCTGTCATATTAAGCATCTGAAAAATGGAACCTTTCCCAAATATATCAAGGTCATATGTGTAGTTGTGTTGCGGATTCAAGAATTCTTCCCCTATGTCTGAGAATTCATTCCATTCACCTAAAGCTCTTTTAAGGCACATTTGATTTATCTGAAACATTGCGTGATAGTAGTTCTTATTTTTTATATATGTGTTGTGAATAATGGAAAGATAAGCGAACAATCCCCCAAAAAGCAGTATTACTGCAGCCATTAGTATATATAATTTAAAGAAAAATAAAACAGCCGCCCCAATCAAACCCGTAAAAAATACTAACAGCTTGTAATTACCTGTAGTACTGCTTTTTCCGGTGTATAATTCAAGCTTTCTTTTATAAACATCTACTCTTTTTTTGTACTTTTCTTCCGGTGTTCTCATCTTCAGCCTCCATTGTCTGCGGTTAATAAAATAGCCTTTACTGAATATGATACCAATCCTAACTGAAAAATACCATAAATCATTTGTAAATAATTTACTCGGTGTTTTTCCTTCTAACATGAATACCATCGTGCAAATTATGCCTATCCAATACAATCAATTCTTCTGAAGGATGAAATATATTAGCAACCATTACTGAATCCTCATCGCTTTTTATTACTTTAACCGGAATACATTTAGCAACAAACCCATTATACCAAAAGCTTTTATTGGAAACCAACTGATAAACACAGGGATTATCTTTCAATTTGACTACCGATATTGGTAATAAAGACCCTTCTTTTGTCAAAGAAATAACAGTATGGGTTTCTACGTTCGGCATAAATTGCCATATTACTGTTGGCATAATTAAAATGGTTAATACAAGCAGTGCTGATATTGTAAGAAAAATTACTTTTTTATATTTCATGCGAAGGTCCTTTCGTTGAAGATTTATTAAATGATAACCCTCTAATAAGCTCCTCTGAAAAGAAAAAATAAACTAAAATAGGAGGTACCATATACAATACTGCCGGAGCGAAAAATACTTCCGGGGCATTATTAAAAGCTTCTTTAAGAGCCACAGAAAGAGGTTGAATACTAACTGAACGAATAAATGCAATTGAAGGGTCTATTGAATTCCAATTTGTACAGAAACAAATAACCATATAGGCGAATGTGCAATCTTTTAACATTGGAGCCAGTATCTTTTTAAGAAGTACAAATGGAGAAGCCCCGTCAACCTGCGCCGCCTCAAGTATATTGTTTGGAATTTGCTTTATAAATTGTCGATAGAAAAAAACTCCCATAGCCCCAAAGCCGCCCGGCAAGATGATTGCAAACACGCTATCGTATATCCCTATACTTTTAAAAAGCATATATTGAGGCAAAACAATTACGCTAAATGGCATAATCATGCACAAAAGATATGCAAAATAAAGTGCTTCATTAAACTTAAACCGGAATTTTGCTAGAACAAAACCACTTGAAATTCCAAATACATATTGCAAGAATGTTATGCATATAGCGTATATTAATGAGAATATCAATCCGGATTGAAAGCGAAAGCTATATAATATTATTTGATATCCAGAGAGTGAAAAATCTTTTCGAATCAAATAGAATAAATTTATAAAATTATCAGCTAGTTCTCGGCTACCAAAAAAGGAACATGACACAATGAAAACTATAGGATACATTATTATTAAACATAATATAATACATAATGTATAAGTCGGAATACGTTTATAAATCTTCTTCACTGAATATCATACCTCCTCTCCAGCTTCCTCAAAAATACTAATATAACACCTATAATAATAATAAGCACCGTGGAAGCTGCGGCAGCATTTTCATAATTTAGTTTTCGAAAACTGTTTGTAATAAAGTGTTGCAGCAAATATAGCTGTTCAGGCGGATAGTCCTTCCATAGCGTAAAAATATCTTGGGATAGCCACAAACAATACATGAGGGATATAAAAAAAACAAAAATTGTTTGAGGGACGATACCGGGTATAAATACATAGTACATTTGTTTCAATTTGCTTTTACTGTCCAGTAAAAAAGCCTGTATTATTTCTGTAGAAATTGTGTTGAGAGCTGCAACAAATACAATTATGTCAATCCCAATATATCTCCATATGTACAGAAGTAATATCGGAATATACGACAAAGCACCCGATTGCCAATTTATTGATGACAACCCAAGGATTTCAGTAAAAAGTTTATTAATATCACCGTTTGAATTGAATAGTGTTTCCCATACAAATGAAATTGCTACTGTAGCAACCGCAAGCGGTAAAAGTACAACCTTTAGTAATCGGTGCACGGTTAACGTTTTCCAAATATAATATGCAATTATAAATGAAATTACCATTATCAAAGAAACTCCCACAGTAGTAATACAAAAAGTGTTCAGGAGTGCTTTTAAAAATACTTTGTTTTGAAATAGCTGTATATAGTTATGGAGAAAAACAAACTTTCCCCCATCTAAATAATTAGTCATACTTATATAAACTCCTGACAAAACAGGGTATACCCAAAAAAAGATAAACCCTGTCAATCCTGGTAGGAGAAGTAAAACCAACCACTTGCGGCTATGAATCATAAGTTTTCCTCCCATAGTTTTTTGAACATGCAGCAGACATCGTTATTCATTTGCGTAGAGCCAAACCCTTTTTGAAATGTCTCTGGCAGCTTCTTCTTTTGAAATTAAGCCCTTTCTAAACTGGTCAACAATTTCAAAAACTATTCTGCCTACTTGCGGGTCAAAGTAATCGGCATGATTCAAAGATGATTTAGCAGCCAGTAATGAATCTACGAATGGGATGACTTTCTCCGATGAGGCTTGCAATTGGTTAGCCAAATTATTAATGATATACTCTCTGTCTGATCTACAAATAGCCTCCGGGTGACTCATTGAGCTATCTTTCGCTAAAAATTTCAGAAAGTCAAAGGCTAAGGTAGGATTAGAGCTTTGAGAATTAATGGCATACGCCTCCTGAATAGTAAATGAACGTCGGTTACTTCCATTAAGAGTAGGAACCGAAATTACTCTATCATTCTCAGAGAGTGGAATAATGCCATTGCTAAATATTGACCAATTAGTATCCATCGAAGGCATTAAAACTCCAACCTGATCTTTATCGGCATACAAACCCTTTTTTTCAAAACTGGATAAGAGTGTCATACATTCCTCAAACAGCTTCACATCTTGCTCCTTTTTTTCCCCAGTGAAAAATCCGGATATGTATGGTTGATAAATCATTACTGAAATTACTGAAGCACCAGCCAAAGGATTTTTTTTAAATGGTTTGCTTTCTTTCTTCCAAGAAGCTATATTTTTTTCCAATTCAGTCCATGTCCAAGTTTTTGAGTCCCGAATAAAGCTGTCTGCTTCTTTATTCATTATGTCTATTATAAATGTCGGAAATGTTATACATATCGGTAAATAATAAAGTTTTTTATCTATTCTACACCCATCAATCAGATTTGTATAATAAACAGCCGAGTTACTAAGATCGTGTTTCTTATCAAGCGAATCCAAGTCTGCCAGAATACCCTTTTGAATATATTGCCAGTAAGGTAAATAAATGATGGGAACTATATCCCAGTTTTGTTCTCCTGATAAGACCTTCAGATTCATAAATTGTATAAAATCCGGTTGGCTGACATCACCAGTCTCTTTATAATAGGTAAAGTTAATTTTGGTATCAGGATTTTTTTCTTCAAACCTAGCCGCTGTCATCTCAAGTGTATTATTATGTGTAGGCAGAAGCAAATTTACAGAAGTACTTGGTGATTTTACAGCTTGATTAGAAGGTGAATATGAAAACATTGGATTGTTTTCTATAGCATATAAAAGAAGTGTGAAACTATTATTATTAAACATCAATTGCAGATAGTTTGTAAAACGAGCTTCATCATTTGAAACGGCAGCATTTGATACAAGCTTTCCGCTCTTGAAATCTAAAAAATTACAAACCTCCGATAGTTTGCCTTTATCACAGCTCATCAAGCGATTGTTTAAAATGAGATACAGTTTTGAGTCATATTTATTATATGACAGGTTTTTGATTTGGTCCTGAATTAACTGGATATTAGCTGACCATTCCTCCCTAAATCCAAAAACGTTAAGCTTAAAAAGCCTGTTAGTGTCCCCTCCATAAACGGGAAACTCAGTCAGGTAAAGATTTTGATTATCCGAAGCATAGTTATTTATACTTTTATAACTCTTTTCCCAAAGAACCTTCCCGTATAAATCAAAAATTTGCACTCCACCTGTCCTAATAACGGCAATTCGGTCATTATATAAAATAATATCGTTAACAAGTATAGAATGTTCTTTGGGAGGTGACTTCAGTGTCCACTTACCGGATAAGTTAAGCTTATCATCGTATTTATTTAAAACAAATTTTTTAGAAGACCCATTTCCTACCTCACTTAATATGTAAAGCTGATTATTGGAATCCATAGCTGCTGCTTCACAATTTCCAGTCCATATGCTCTTATTTATATCTTGATTTATAAAAAATATCCTGTTCTGATTATAAACTTCATCCTTATGTTGCGTTTCATCTTTATGAGTATGTTGCTCATCCGGTTTACTAAAATTTAAGCACAGTACATATAAGCCGTCAGGGGTTTCTTTAAGAACTTTTGTAATTGCATAGCCCTCTGGGATTTTGTTTTTCAGCTGGATTTCGGTAAATTTCTTTATAGAGTTATTAGATTGAGAATTCGGTAATGTTTCCTTTGAAGTCCCATTACATCCACTGATGAGAAACAGAACCATGGCAAAAAGAATGATGAATATATGTTTTTTCATTTTTTTAACACTCCTCTAGGAATAGTCTACACATGCGCATTAGGTATACCAACATTGTAATTGTGTTTCGTTATCTTTCTATAATGTGAACAGAATTAATAATGTCACTTTTATATCCAACCGCACTGAGAATTAGTAATATCTCCTTCATAAAGTGTAGTGTAGGTTTTTGTAGTATATTGATACCAATCTGTACTTGGATCACTAGACACAAATGTTTGTGTGTTCCCAGTACTAGTTGCGTAACTTGTTAGTGTTCCACTATGTGTATACCCGTAACGACTTTCCTGATAATAAAGATTTGGATGATAGTTTGAATTGTCCCAACTAAATGTAGTAGAAATTGTACCATCTTTGTAATAATAGCTTGTTGCTGTATTATCATGATATACTGATACACTATATGTACACGCAAAAGTAGAAATGCTTGAAGCTATAACTAAGGCTATAGCTAATAAAATAGTCAGTCTTGTTTTTTTCACTTTTAAAGTCCCCCTCAATATTTTAGTATTAAACCAGAATGTCATATGTGCCTAATACACATGTGTATAAATAGAATATGAGATATAATCCTCAGAATTCCACTGCTATAATTTAGCATTATTTTTATTATATGTCAACTTTTGGTATAAATACGAATAAAGGATCTTTTATGCTAACCCAACAATAAAAGACAATATGATACCAATCCTAACTGAAAAATACCATAAATCATTTGTAAATATTTTACTCAATAGTTTTTCTTCTTAAATTGTAACTTCACAATATTTGAATGAGTTACTGTTAAAAACCCCCTTAGGTGATACTATTCTCGGTATCACCTAAGGGGGTTTTTTATTCTGACACTTATTCATGTTTAATTCTTGACAGTAATATAGCCGTCCTTAATGTTAAAGGTTACAAATTCAGAGGTACTTGAGTTTTGTGCAGTATCTGTCATATAGAATCCGTACAGGTAATCTGCTTCTGGCAATTCAACTACCTCCAGCTTGAGTTCATCTCCTACCTTAATAGCTTCTCCGTCAACATAGCCGTTAACGTAGCCACCTAAATCATCTGTTACTCCATAATAATAGTATTGCGGAATAATCTCATCCCCGGTGCATATCTTAATGATATCCTTGTCAGGCATACCGGTCTTCTCGTCAATGCCTTTCCATGCACCCAATACTATTCCCTCAGGATATTCTTCACTATATAAAACCTTTATATCTACAGATTCTCCGTTAAGCTTGGCAGGAATGGAATAGGTTACATAATTATCATCAATTATTTCGTCAATATACATTGACACAATTTGCCCTCCAAGAGTAGTCCAGGTACCTGTAAAATTTTCCTTTACTATACCGGTAATAGGATCCAGCTCGACATCCTTATTCATACCCAGATACATTATTGTATTGCCTTCTTCGTCACAGGGCATTGCCAGTACTGAATAAAGCTCATTTATATCCGCAATATCTTCCGGGGCTATCTGTACTGAAAACAGGCTATTCGAATCTCCACCGCCTGCTTTGGGGTCAGCCTGTATTAACTGAATCGGGGTTGTGTCTTTTAAAATCCCATCCACATATGTGGCAAGAAACTTCTGATAGTTTTTGGAATAGCCTGTATTTTGATATTCCTTTAAGTTATCCTTAAAGCTTTCCTTGTCCTTGCATGGGAAATATACGGATAACCCATTTGCATTTGGCTTAGTATCACTGGTAACCTTGTATGTAATACATGCCTTTATACTTTTCATTAACTGATTTGCTTCAGTCTGATAAATACTCTTTAGATTATATGCTATGTCATAGATATCAGCCATGTCGGTAGTACCACCATGAGCGCCCGCATCTCCATAGTCCTCGGCTTTAACTCTTGCTTTTGACACTGCAGTAATCCTTTGAGGATCCTTAATATCATTGCTGGCTTTCTTTATAAAATTCTCAAATGCAGTGTTAACTGCACTAACTTTTGCAAGGTTAACTACCGATAGTGTAATTTGGTTTACAGTGCCCTGTGAAGTTGCTTGCTTTTTATAGCCGTCAGCTATTGCCTTTCCGAATTCAGCACCTGTTGCTGTAGGTTTCTTGTTCAAGGCCTGCAAAGCCGAAGTATATTCCCAACCATGGCCCGGCTCAAGCTCCTCGGAAGCTACCATATATGAAGCATAATCCATTATTCCTGTAGCCGTCTCAATGTTTCCCATCAAACAAGCATCAAATCCAACCAGTTCAAATTTTTGTTTACTGGCAGCTGTTGCAGCCTTTAAAGCACCATTTATTTCTTTTATAGACAGAGTTGGATCATTACCGCTATTGTTTTCATCATATCCGAAGCCTTTAGCACCAGCACCATGATCCCAAAATACTACGGCATATTTCTTTGCAGGATAATTCTTTATTCCCCATACAAGGAAGTCCTGAAGAGTGCTCTGTTTACCCATGCTACGGTTTCCTAAATCATTTTTTAATAGTTTGATATTTTCCTTCTGAACCAACCAGCGCTGGTTTACCTTGTTACTTATCATAGGCAAATTCCACTTTTTCGTTCCTCCGGTTTCAACCAAAATGTTTACATTCTTTGTTGAGCCAACTGCTGCCATTTCAATTAAATCATCTGTTGCAGCCCCACCATTGCTCTCAAGGTCAGACCCAACCATATACACTAAAACGGTGTAGGGTGCAACCTTTACTGCCGCCTCAACGTTGGAACCACTAAATAGTACTGTAAAGACACATATAGCCAGAACCAAAGCTGCACTCATAAACTTACGCATAGTTAATTCCCCCTCAGTATAATTGGAAATATGTGCATGGTATATCAATGCTACTTGCTCTCTTTATTCTCTACATTATGATCCTTTTTCAAAGTTTCTAAGTCTGCTAAATATTCTTTGGACAGCTTTTCAGCCTTTGTTAGTTTATCATTTGCAGTTTTTGCTAGTTCTGCATCATTCTTTCCAGCCGCATCAAGCAGTATTGCAAAAGCTTCCGATTGTGCTGTCACTGATGCAATATACTTATCGTGTACTTTTTTCACTTCTTCTGTTGCCGGAACGGTTGCTTTTGCTTTTGCGATTAATTCGGCAGCTGCAGGAATTATCACATCCTTTAGTTTAGCCCCAAACGTTGCGTCGTCTGCTTTACTGTCTGACTTAACAGCTTGATATTCACTGGTTACTTTCTTTTCTAATGTCGCAATAGTTGGCAATTGATTGTTAATGTAATTAATCAGGTCATCTTGTACCGGATCTGCTCCACAACCTGCTAATACTGTAATGCAAATAAGTAGTGCTGATATACTTGCCATAATCTTTTTCATTTTTTTGTTTCCTCCGAATGTTATTTTTAAAGAAATACCTATTGTATTTATTTAATAAGTATGCCTGTAAGTATATCTTAAAAAGTCATTTTAAAATCCCTTTGCTTCCTGAAATGCTGCTTTTTTGGTATGAAATGCATTTAAAATTCTTTTTTTAGTAAAAAAAGGACAACACCTACAAAATCCATATAATACAAATTTTGTGGTTATTATCCTTTTTCGACTCTTACTAATCCCTTAAGTTTTATGTTTTTGTTATCTATTTCATTGCTTCTATTAATTCCTCATGTATAAGCCCATTTGTAGCAATTGCGGGGCTTTTTAAAATGTAGGTTAAATCCTTGCCTTGCCAATCGGTTATTCTGCCGCCTGCCTCTTTCAGAATTATGGATGCTCCTGCATAATCCCAAGGCTGTAATTCCATTTCAAAATACCCGTCAGTTCGTCCGGCAGCTACATTACATATGTCAAGAGCAGCTGAACCGCTTCTTCTTATATCTCTGCATTTTCCAAAGACATTCTTGGTTATTCTGAAGGTCTCATCGGCCTTCCCTCTGTCGTAGGGTGAAGTACCGAAAGCCAAAAGGCTGCTAGATAAACTCTCGTTTGAAGTTACCCCGATTGGATTACCATTTATGAATGCTCCCTGACCCTTTTTTGCAGTATACATTTCGTTTAAAAAGGGATTGTATACTATTCCTGCATAAGGAACACCCTCTACCACCAATCCAAGGGCTATGGCAGAACATTTGTACCCGTACATCAGGTTAGTAGTTCCGTCAACAGGGTCAAGTATCCATGTATATTTTCCCAAGGCAAAATTATTATCTGCCGTTTCCTCAGCAATTATATTACTATCAGGAAGTAAATTAATTAACTTACCGAATAATATCTCCTGAACCTTCAAATCTATTTCTGTTACAAAATTAGCAGTACCATTCTTTGTGATGACTTTCTTGTCATCCATACTTTGCAGCAAAAGTTCTCCTGCTTCCCGAACCATTTCTACTGCATCGTTTATTGCAGTTTCTAATATATTACTCACCTTTATTCAGCTCCTGATACCTCTTTATTTTTTTAGTTGTAGTTTTCTCAAACTCAGTATCTCTGAGAGTAAACTCTTTTACGTATTTATATGTTACCAGTTCCTTGTTAATCCTTTTAACCTCTTGGTTTATAACAGCTTGCACATCGCCGGTGCCAAGAATAGCATTTTTAAAATCTTCTTCAATCTTCTCTCTGTCAGGCACAATCTGGGCCCAAACAACTACATCACCATTATCATTTTTTCCAAATACCAAAGATTCCTTTATATAGTCACTTCTGTTAAGAAGGGTTTCAATTTCTTCCGGATAAACGTTTTTACCGTTCTTTGTAATGATTACATTTTTCATTCTGCCTGTAATATGGATAAATCCGTCTGAATCCAGATATCCCATATCTCCCGTATAAAACCAGCCGTCTCTGATTACTTCATCCGTGGCCTCTTTGTTTTCGTAATAGCCCATCATTACGCTTGGCCCAGACACCTTTATCTCTCCTACTCCCTCGGCATTGGGATTATGTATTACCACCTTCAGCCCGGGCAAAGGTAAGCCTGCAGCATCATCCTTAAACCAGCAATCCCTGTTTAATCCTACAATAGGAGCACACTCTGTAAGGCCATAACCCTGAACAAGCTTTATACCAATATTTCTGAAACCCTTTGCTACTTCCGGGTCAATAGCAGCAGCACCGCTGATAAACAGTCTCAAATGTCCTCCTAAGGCCTGATGAATTTCCGCAAAAAGCTTCTTCCTTGCATCAATTCCCAGTTTATCCAGAGCATTACACAGCTTTATTCCAAACTTTAATTTTTTTGCTCCTCCCGGCTTTTTGGAAACCTGATGCATTAATTGTTTGTATATTGATTCAAAAACTAACGGTACACCATTCATCATGGTACACTTTGATTCGCTGAGATTTTTGACAATATGACGGAGCCCTTCACAAAACGCAATCGTACACCCTCTGTACATCTGACACAGGAAGCCGCAGGTGCATTCGTATGTATGATGTGCAGGCAAAACAGAAAGAAAAACATCCTTTTCATCTATATAAAGCATAGAACACATAGCCATCAGATTTTCTGCAATATTCCTGTGAGACAGCATAACCGCCTTTGACTTGTCAGTGGTACCTGATGTGAACAATAACATGTTCATTATCTCATTGTCTATAACTGCATCCAAAAACTCTCTGTTTCCGCTTTTTATAAGGTCATATCCTTTTTTAAGCAACCTGTCGTAGGACATCTGACCGTCCGAATCCTCAGCAATGTCCATGTTTATATAATATTTACAGGTAGTAATATTTTTAAGAATACTGGAAATATTTTTTGACACTGAACCTGAAAAAATTATAGCATCAGCATGACTTCTTAGAAGACAGTTTTCAATCTCGTTTTGGGGTAGCTCCTTATCCAAAGGCACAATAATGCCTGTTCCGTTACACACACCTAAATAAGTCGTAGCCCATTCGTACCTGTTTTCGCCAATCAAAGCAATCTTTTTGCCTTTCAGTCCGAGACTGACAAGTGCTGTTCCAATTGCATCAATATCGTTCTTGTACTCTTTGAAAGTTTTAGGAATATAAGCAGAATTTCCTTTTTGCTTAACCAGAAAAGCAGGCTTGGAGCCATATAGCTTCGCACTTTGCTCTATCATGTCTTTAAGATTTGAAATTTTTCTTACTTCATATAATGGTTTACTATTCACTTTGATACCCTCTCCCGGATTTTTATGAATGTTATAAAATATTTTATCATATATGCTGTGTATATTCTGCAACTATTTTTTTATGTTACTTATTTCCGATATAGCCCAAATAGTTCCTACATTGCTCGTCATGTCCTGCTATCATTTCGGCAGTATAAACAGTGCTTCTAATCTGTTCATTGGTAATATCCAAAATACCGCTGTCAAGTCCTGCAAAAATTGCAGCTGAGAGGAAAACAGAATTGACATCTGCCCTTTTAGGTAGTCTGAAGGAGACATTTGAAACTCCACAAATAAGATGGACTTCGGGATTAGCTTTCTTGACCTCTTCTATTGTTTTTATGGTAATTACTGACACCCCACTTTCCGTAACTATAGCTTCTGCAAGAGCGTCAATGTATATGTCGGTATTTTTAATCCCTTCCTTGTTCATTATTTCAATTAATTTCAGTGAGTTTTCCACTCTTTTTTCCACTGTTCGAGGAATACCTTCTGCATCGATAGGCAGCCCTACAATCCCTGTCTTGTAGCTTTTAGCCAAAGGAAGCAAATCATTTATTCTGTCCTTTAGAGTTACCGAGTTTATTATTACATCCCTACCGGCTAAAAGTGGCAGAGCCTTTTCTATTACAACAGGCGAGGTTGAATCGAGCATGATTCCGCAAGTTGTATTTTCCATAACTATATCCAGAATATATTTTAGCATTTCAAACTCATCTTCTCTGAATATAGCTGTGTTAATATCAAGATATCTTGCTCCTGCCTCCTGCTGACTTATGGTTATTTGTCTGATAGCTTCGGTGTCCTTTGCTTTCATTGCATCAAAGATTTTGGGTGTGAAACTGTTTAACTTCTCTCCAACTATAATCATTTATAACTCCTTAATCTTTTTAATCAATTCACATATTACACCTGTTCTTTTAAGTGGAGTCATAAGATAAAAGCCGGAAACATGAGGATAAATTTTCTCAACAATATCCATCGTAATCTCCATTCCTAACTTTTCTGATTCTTCACGGCTTTTGTCCCGGAATTTTTCTATGATTTCTGCATCTATATCTATTCCGGGAACCTCATTATTTATAAATTGAGCATTTTTGTAGCTCACAATTGGCATAAATCCGGCAAATATAGGTATATTCAGGGTTTCAACCGCTTTTAGTAAATTTTCAACGGCACTTTTTGTGTAAATTGCCTGAGTGAGGAAACAACTGATGCCGTTTTCGATTTTAGTGAAAGCCTTTTTTAACTCAGCACCAAAATTTACTGCATTTACATTTAACGCTCCGGCTATTTTAATGTCCTGTCCGCAAAAAACATTGCTATTTAAGCTTTTAATATAGTTTGCAAGATTGGAAGAATTAAAACTGAAAACTCCTTTTATCCTGCTTCGTTCAATATCGGCAATAGGGTCACCTGTAATAACAAGCACGTTTCGTATTCCTTCTATATGCACCCCCAAAAGGGACGCCTTTATTCCCAGAAGATTTTTATCCCTGCAGGTTATATGAGGCATAACGGGTATGGCAACTTCTCTCTGTATTTTTGCAGCCATAATGGTACTCTCAGCCCTTGCTTTTGCCAGAGGTGAATCAGCAATAGTAATTATATCTGCCCCTGCTTGTTTAAGAATAAGCGCATCCCTCAGCATGTACTCCCAATTAGTATCAAAGGGAGGGTCTATTTCTACAAGTATAGGCTTTTTATTCTTAATCAGTTTGTCGATAATACTCTCATTTGCAAGCTCACAAGTCTCTATATGAGTACTTATAGCTGTATTGGCTTCAGTAGATTGCGGGCTGGTTAATAACTTAGCAGCCGCTGCTATATGCCGTGGTGTTGTTCCGCAACAGCCACCCAGAATTTTAACTCCCAGATTCTTTATTTCCACAAGCTTTTCAGCATAGTACTCAGAATTGTCATAATAAACGGTTCTGCCTCTCTCTGAGCCCGGATATCCCGAATTAGGCATTATAATAATGTTTTTGCCTCTGATATCTGCTTTTTTAATCAAACGGTACATATGGGCAGGGCCACTGATACAGTTAAAACCAACCGCATCAACAAGACCGCTGGCATACATTTTTTCCATTATATCAATATAAAAAAAACCTTCTTTTGAATAGCCGTCAGGATAAACTGCGAAAGAAGTAATAATCACCGTCTCAGGCAAACGTAACCTTATATAGGCGGCAATCCCCGTCAATATATCAGTACCCGCAAAGGTTTCAAACAGAAAGTTTTTTGCACCGCATTCAAGAAAAACATCAACGATTTTTTTATATTCTTCTTCTACATTGGCTCCTTTTCCGTCGGGTATAGGGCCAATATCTGCAAAGACCGCCACATCTTGTCCCAAGCAAGCTTGTACGGCAATGTCATATCCCGATTTTATAATTCTGTCAACCTCTGACTGTTGACAACCCAGTGAATAACGGTTTGCGCCAAAGGTATTTGTTTTAATTGCATTTGCACCGGCTTCTATGTACTCCAAATGAATATTTAAAATATTTTCTCTTTCACTGATATTGGCAAATTCACAGGGAGTATTGATTTTATTCTTTGCTGAATAATAGGTACCCATGGCACCATCAAAAAGGAAATAATCTCTGTCGCTGAATATATTCATGTCTTCCTTACCTTTTGTTTTTTATAATAGCCGGGTATATAAGCCACCCTTCATGGAAATTATTATACTTTTTGTTATTAAGGCAGTCAAGGATACCGTTCTTCTATACAAACACAGAAAATTTGAACTTTTAACATTAAAGATGTAAAATATAATTATATGGATAAACTATGCAAGACTGTTTACGAGAGGAGTGTTTTGAAATGGATGTTGCAGCTGTTTCAATATCAATGTCCCAGGCTTCATTGGCCCAAAATGTTAATATTGCCGTTACTAAGCTGGCAATGGATAGTATGAGCCAGACAGGTGCCAATTTAACTAAAATGATGGAGCTTAGCGTAAATCCGGGTTTGGGCAGTAAATTTGATGTTAGTATTTAAACAATTGTGCAAATTTTATCAACAAGAGGCAGACTTTTGATTAAGCCTGCCTCTTATACTGTTTTTTATTTAATCAAGGAGATTTTTATACAATGCAAACTATATACTTCACTGACAGACTTATACTAAAAGTACTTGATGAAACATACGCCAATCAGGTTTTAGATTATTACCTCCGTAACAGGGATTTTTTACTGGAGTGGGAACCAAAAAGAGAGGAAGAATTTTATACTATTTCACATCATGAAGAAAACCTGAAAAACGAATATGAGCAAATAAATCAGAATAAGTCCCTTAGGCTATGGATATATAAAATAGACGACCCTAGCAGGACTATAGGCAACATAGGCTTCAGTAATATTATAAAAGGAGCTTTTCTATCCTGTTTCCTTGGCTATGGTCTGGATAAGGATGAAATAAATAAAGGCTACATAACTGAAGCCCTAAAAAAGGGAATTGATATAATATTTAGTGAATATGGTCTCCACAGGATTGAAGCCAATATCATGCCCAGAAATCTTCGTTCATTAAAAGTAGTCTCAAATCTTGGCTTTAATTATGAAGGTGTTTCAAATAGCTACCTAAAAATAAACGGTAAATGGGAAGACCATATACACATGGTTTTGCTTAATGAAAATGTATAAAAGGCACCCTATTTATGGAAATACCTGTTCATAACCTTCTGTGAAATTCCGGCCGCAGCAACTCCTCCGTAACCCCCTTCTTCAACTATTACTGCTATAGCAATCTGGGGATTTTTATAGGGTGCAAAACCGATAAACCAACTGTGAGGAGTTTTACTTTCTATGTGCTGAGCGGTTCCGGTTTTTCCGCAAACCTCAATTCCGCTGACCTGTGCTCTTGTGCCTGTTCCCTTTGACACAACCTCTCTCATATACTTTCTTATCTCACCTGCATATTCCGCTGATGTAACACGTTCTACCTCTGACGCTTTAAGGCTCTGTATTGCATTGCCGTTATAATCGGTAATTTTGTTAACTAAGGTAGGCTTCATCATAACTCCGTCATTGGCAATTGTTTGAGAAATAAGAGCCATTTGTATTGGTGTAGCCAGTACTTCCGCCTGCCCTATTCCACTTTGGGCCATATTACCCTTTTCATAAGTCTTATACTTTGGAAATCTGCTTTTATCAATTATAATACCATCAGAAGGTATCTCTTTATTGAATCGAAACTCCTGTGCCGTCTTAAATAAATCATTTTCCAGCCTTATACCCAAGCTTCCGAAAAAGACATTACTTGATTTTACTAAAGCCTTTTCAAGATTTATTTTACCCAGAACTTCACCATGGTCATTGCTGAGAGTATATCCTCCCCCCAAATTCAGTTTTCCCTTGTCGCTAAAGGTCTCATTTTTTATACCTTTTATATTCTCTAAAGCACTTACTGCCGTTACCACCTTAAAGGTTGAACCCGGTGGGTAAAGCCCTGAAACTGACCTGTTTAGTAATGGAACGTCTTTACTTTTCACAAGTGCTTCCCAATTCTTGTTAAGACTGTTGGGGTCGTATGAAGGTTTAGACACCATGGCAAGTATTTCTCCTGTATCAACCTTGAGTACAACTACAGAGCCTTTTGATGAACCAAGGGCATCATAGGCTGTTTTTTGAAGCTGGTAGTCAAGAGTACTGTATACGTCATCGCCTTTTTTATTAACCTCTTTGAAGCCGTTTCCAATCCACGCCATCAGAGATGCTGATATATTACTGGACAAATAGCTGTCATACAGGTTTTCCAAGCCTGTTATCCCGTACTTAGGGTCATAATACCCCAAGGAATGAGCTGTGGCTGCACCGCCCTTATACACCCTTTTATAGTCCCCGCTGCCGGACTTCTTCTCACTTAAGGAAAGTTCCTTTCCGGTTCTGTCATATATGGTTCCGCGTACAACCTTGTTTCTTATATCCCACATTCTTCTGTTATCAGGCCTTGTTACTATTTCAGGGCCTTTTACAAGAGTAAAGTAAGCCAGATAACTTATGAGGACAAAAAATACAACCAGAAAAATTATCATTATTCTCTTTATATTATTAGTTAAATTATCCATATGTTAATTAAGCCTCCATTGCCATTCAGTCTTCACCTTCCGAAACCTTTTGAATGATACTCAGGGAAAGAAAACTGATTAATAAGGAAGTTCCACCGCTGCTGACAAAAGGAAGTGTTATTCCCGTCAAAGGTATAAACCCAGTTACTCCCCCAACAATAACCAACGTTTGGGTTGCAATCATTACACTGAGTCCTGCGGTAAGAAGCTTTGAAAAATTATTTTCTGCATGTATTGCGCTTCTTATGGAGCGATAAAAAAGCAGGAAATGCAGAATCAATATGGCAAAACCCATTAACAGACCCATTTCTTCGCATATTACCGAGAAAATAAAGTCCGATTCATTAACTGCAACATACCCCGGATGTCCCATTCCCAAGCCCCTTCCCAACAGTCCTCCCGTAGCAATAGCGTACATGGACTGCACAAGTTGGTAGCTCTCGTTATAGACATATGGCCAAGGATTATGCCATATCATTATCCTTCTTTTTATATGGTCAAACATTGCATAACTTGCTGCACCACCTGCCGCAAACAGTCCCAGCGAAACTAATACATACAGTTTCTTAGAGGTTGCAAGATACACCATTGTGACAGATACTGCAAATATAATAAGTGCGGTTCCCAAGTCTCTCTGAATTACCATGAAGCCCAGTGATATTGAAATAACTATGCCGGGTTCTATAAGTTTTTTTCTGGTATTCATATCTGAAAGAGCACTTGCAAGGTATAGTATCAAAAATATTTTACCGAATTCAGAAGGCTGAAAGCTCACAGGCCCAAGCTTTACCCAGTTTTTGGCACCCAGTATTTCATAGCCTATAAAGGTTGCCATAGACATGAACATAATGGTTCCTGCCAGAAACACGTATTTCAACCGGGAAAATTGAGCAAGTCCTCTTTTAAGGAAAAGTACTACAAAAAGAAAAGCTAAAATCCCTAATAACAGCCATGCCAGCTGCTTTGTAGCAAGCTTGATATTGAGCCTGTAAAGCATAATTATTCCTATTGAACATAGCAACATTGCCAAAAGGAATATTATTCTGTCTCCCATGGGATAAAATCTTTTAAGAATCCATGTAGTCAATGCGATAATTACAACCAATATACCGAAAAATATTCCTGCCTTTGGGTCAAAGGGCTTCTTTAACACACCAAGGTTCAGAAATCCGAAAAATAGAAACACATATATTAAAAATTGAAACATCCTTAACTTTTTAGTCATTTGGCTCTCCTAATATAACAGAATGTTTTAATCATCATCAGTTACGGTAAAAACCGTCTCCGAAATTCTGATTTCGTCACCCGGCTGCAAACTTTTCTTATCAACCCTGTTACCGTTTACAAAAGTACCGTTTGTGGAGTCCATATCCTCAAGCATGTACCTGCCGTCCTCAAAATAAATTTTTACATGGAAGTTAGAAACAGCTCTGGATGGCAAAACCATCTGATTGTTTTTGTTTCTCCCGATGGTAAGCTTACTGCCGATTGGGACAATATCTCCGTCTTCTAAACTGCTTTTATCACCGGAATACTCTATTCTCAGCTTCCATCCAAGGTTTTTCCCGGGTTTGCCCCTTTTTAAATCTTTGGACATTATTTTTAATGCATATAAAATTATAATAAAAATTAATACAACCAATACTATTCTAAATACTACCGAAAGCGAACTAAAGTCCATAAGCTCATGCTCCAGTCAATAAGTTTTTCTTTATTATATATAAACTAGCCACTTTTTTCAAATCTCATAGAAAAAATATACATTTGCTTCCATTTATTATATCTTATATATGAGAGCATTTCTATCCGCTTAGCTTATTAACCTTAGATATAGAGTAGGAAGGTTGACTTATTTTTAAGATTTTATAGAACAAAATCTACACTTTAATTGTATAATAATGTATGATATAAAATATAATACTCTCTTAGTGCAGTTAAAAAATTACGAGGTGCTTATATGCATAAATACTTTATTGCAATAGTAATTATTTTAAATATAATCGGTTTTGGATTAGTTTCACTTGATAAATATAAAGCAAAAAACAGGTTATGGAGAATACCTGAAAGGTCATTTTTTCTTCTCTCCATATTAGGAGGAAGCATTGGCGTATATATAGGATTACTTACTTTCAAGCATAAAACACGCCGTTGGTACTTCATGACAATCATTCCACTAATAATCGTTGCTCAATTTGTTTTTATATATTTTCTTACTAAAAAATGAGGTTTTGAAGTGTGAAGCCTCTTTTTTATGCCTGCTTATGATGGAATAATGATGTCGCCATTTGAATAACCTTTAATTAACACAGCAAATACGAGGTTTATTTTAATGGGACTTGATAAATTTTATAAAAACTCAGCAATACTTACTCTTTCAAATTTGGTAACAGGCTTTATCGGTTTTACATTTTCAATAGTTCTTTCAAAAAAACTCGGAGCTGAAGGACTTGGGCTATATGGGCTTATTATGCCGGTCTATTCCCTGCTGCTTTGTCTTACTACAGATGGGCTCATAACCGCAATTTCAAAAACCTGTGCAGTATTTAACAGTAAGAAGGATTACAGAAATCTTCACAGAAGCGTAAAAGTAGCCATATGTTTTCTGGGGCTGTGGAGTATCGCCGTAGCCGTACTGGTATTTTTCAATGCACCGTTTATAAGCAAATATATCATAAAGGATATCCGGGCTTTAAGTGCTGTGAGAATCATATGCCCGGCATTGATTTTTGTCCCCATGTCCGCTATATTCAAAGGCTTTTTTTACGGATTTGAAAAGTTCACTATTCCCGCCGGAATTGATATTATTGAAAAATGTATCAGAATTTCAATACTTCTCGCAACAATTGCTCTGCTACAGCTAAACGATATAAAAAATACCGTTACAATTGCTTATTTTGCTCTGGCAATAGGAGAACTCATCAGCATGTTGTTTCTTCTAACAGGATTTAAGCTTGTATCACGGAAGCTGAAACCCTCCGGAGTTAAGGTACAGAACCCTTTGCAATTGCTGGCAGATGTCCTCGTAATATCCTGTCCCCTGTGCCTGAACGGTTTTATTTCCTCCATCCTGACCACAGCTTCAACCCTGATTCTTCCCGGGAGATTAATGAGTTCAGGAGTAAGCTATGATGTTGCTTTACAGCAAATAGGCAAATTCATGGGTATGGCTCTTACAACAGTGAACCTTCCGTTTATAATTGTTGGCTCCATGATGACTGTACTGATTCCCGATATGTCTCTGAGCCTTAGTAAAAAAGACATGTGGAGTACAGGAAAAAGGATTTCACAGGTTCTCAGAATTTCCTGTATGATAGGGTTGGGAACATTGATTGTCTCAATATGTATTCCCGGAAAACTGGGCTTGTTCTTTTACGGAAGAAATGATTTAGGTAAAATGGTTATGGTAGCCGGTGTATGTAATTTTGTAAGCTACGTGGCTTCAACCTCTTTCGGGATACTTAACGGACTTGGAAAACAAAATGTTAATCTTAAAAACTCTATTATTGTTTCCGTTGAAAATCTTGTGTTGGTCTTCATATTAACCGGTATTCCCTCAATCAACATTTACGGCGTAGGAATCTCACTTGCCGTTACCTCATTGACAGCTCTGGTTCTGAATTTAATTGAAATACGCAAGTCCTGCGAAATCAGATTTTCACTGCCAAGTGGGGTTGTCCTTGCAATATGCGGACTTGCCGGTTTTGCTTCAATGAGAATAGTCAGTATCATTATACCGGATAATTTTATGGTATTTGATGTAATTATGTCTGTTGGTATATGTTTTTTTGTTATATTCTATTTAACAAAATTTTATAATTGTAAACATAACTGGTGAGAATGTCTCCTTTGGTGTTATAATACCTTGTATAATCGAGGCATATAACAAGGAGGCAATAATGTTTAAGTACATAATTTTTGATATTGACGGAACAATGATTGATACAGAAGCAGCCGTATACCATGCATACCAGAGTATTATTTATAAAAAACACGGCAGATATTTTACCAATGAAGAACTATTAAAGGGCTATGGCGTTCCTACGCCTCTTTCTCTTGAAAGATATGGGTTTACTGATATTGAGGCCGCTTTGAAAGAATATTACCATTATTTGATTGAAGGCTTTAAAAAATGTACTGCCTTTGATGGCATACCTGAAGTAATGGAAAACCTTAAAGCGTTAAATATCCCAATGGGTGTTGTAACCTCAAGGTGCCGTTATGAAATACAAGCTGACAGCTGTTTGGAGCAATTTACTGAATACTTTAAAACTATAGTATCATCAGATGACACTTCTGAACACAAGCCAAATCCGGCGCCTTTGCTATTTGCAATGGACAAGTTGAAGGCTGTTCCTTCCGAAACTCTGTATATCGGTGATACGGTATTTGACAGAGAATGTGCAAAAAATGCCGGAGTAAAGTTTGCATTAGCTATATGGGGCTCAAATAACGCAGAAAATATAAATGCAGACTTCTTTTTCAAAAAGCCTTCAGATTTGCTTGATATATTAAAGCTGTAAATTATTATTGATAATCCTGAGCATCAGTATAACCGTCATTGGAATTAGCATTTTTCTTGATTCTGTATAATCTGACTGCTGTCAGAGTTGCTGCAACCAAGGAAAGTGCTCCAATGAATATATACGCAGAGCTCATACCAAAAATAAATTCTGTTTCTTTCCCCTTAACAAAATTCGTTACCTTATAGCCCAGCTTGAAACTCATCATGCCATAAAGCACTAATGTAGATACAGATACACCAACTACCAGACCAAGATTTCTTACAAGCGCATTAATGCTGCCTGCAATTCCCAGACGACTTCTCGGTACAGTTGACATAATAAGTGAGTTGTTAGGTGACTGGAACATACCGTTACCCACAGCCATCAAGGAAATAAACAATATAATTTTTACAGGACTAAAAGTATGATTAATAGTAGCCATCAGGAAACAGCCTGTACTAAAAATTGCCAGTCCTACAAAGGTAAGCATTTCTGAGCCAATTTTATCTGACAGAAATCCGCTTATGGGTGATACCACCAGAAGTATCAGTGGATACGACATAAGGTATACTCCCGTTAACCAAGGTGTCATTTTAATAATATCCTGAAAATAGAATGGCAATATAATGTTTGAGCAGCTCATACATACAAAGAGCAAAAATCCGCAAAAAATACTTAGCGAAAAAAGCTTATTCTTAAAAATATTCAGCTGCAAAAGAGGGCTGTCTACTCTTCCCTCCATTTTAACAAATAAAGCAAATGATATAATTGCCACTGCAAAACTTGCCAAAATAACAGGTTTAAGGAAACCAATCTGCTCACCCGACAGCAATGCGGTAAAGAGTGATATTATACTTATAAGAAAAAGAATGGCACCTTTAATGTCAAACTTTGATTCACTGCTCTGCTCGTCTTTAGGAAGCACCCTCAAGCCCATTATGAATGCGAAAATACCAATAGGTATATTTATCAGGAATATGTATTGCCAGCTTGCTACGTCAACAATAAATCCGCCCAGAGGAGGTCCAACAAGCGTGCCAAGTGCAACAAACGAACCTGTAATACCAAGTGCCCTGCCTCTTTCGTTAGCCGGGAACGCCCTTGTAACTATACCCTGATTTGTTGCCATAAAAGCAGCTGCACCTATAGCCTGAACAATTCGAGATAACACCAGCGTATTCAGGGAAGGTGAAACGGCACACAATAACGAGCCTAGTGTAAATACAACAATACCTGTTTTAAATATTTTTACTTTTCCCTTAATGTCTCCCAGCCTTCCAAAAATCAGCACAGTTGCAGAAATAGCAATCAAATACGTTGACACTATTGCTGAAATAGAACTCATTCCAACGGAAAATTTATTTGCCATTACAGGCAGTGCAACATTTACAATGCTGCTGTCAAGGCATGCCATAAAAGTCAATAGTACAATGTTTACAAGTACTAAGCCCTTGTTTTTATATTGTTTATCTGCGTTTTCCATATTTAACTCCATTAAAAAAATAATAAAACAAATTCATTTTAGAATAACATAAATATTTTTTCATATCAACTTTAATTGAAGTCAAATGGAGCTTTAGCAAAACAATGTCTAAATGTCCTTGGCTTGAAGCCCTGCAGTATTAAGATAATTCCATGGCTTGTTGTAATGAGGTTGGAAGAAAAAGTCTGTAAATGCAAGTTCATCAATAGTCAATTTCTTCTGAATTGCTAAAGACAATGTATTAGCAGACTGGGTTAAATCTGCCTTGGATAGAATCTGGGCTCCTAGAATCTCTCTTTTTCTGGTATCAAATACTACTTTCAATAATACCTCTTCATAGTCCGGCATAAATTCCGGGCGGTAGTTCTCTCTGATTGTAATGTATTTTACATCTAATTTTTCAAATTCTGCTGCGCTTTGGGTCAAGCCTGTTGATGCATAGTTAAGGTTATATATTTTTATTGCTGACGTTCCTTGTGTACCCAAATACTTTACTGTAGGCTTTTCAAGATTTAAAGCTGCGAGAGTTCCCATCCTGACAGCATTTGTTGCAAGAGGAATATATTTACTTGTTCCCAGAGGATTATATATAGATGCACAACAGTCTCCTGCTGCAAATACATCTTTTCTGCTTGTCTGCATATACTCATCTACAATTATGGCCCCATTAGGCAGCATCTCCAGCTTGTCTTTAAATAATCCGGTGCTTGGCCGAAAACCAATGCAAAGAATGGCAAGGTCAGCATCATACTCTGCTTTATCTGTTTTAACCTTTTGAATTTTATTCCGGCTTCCCATGAAATTCGTTACAGTCTCACCCAAGGCAAGCGTAATACCTTTGGCTTTCATCTTTTCTTCAGCAATATCCGTAAACTCTTTGTCAAAATACTTGCTTAGTATTCTTTTTTCAGTGTCTATCAATGTAACCTTTTTACCATTCACCGCAAAGGCTTCTGCCAGTTCCACACCGATATATCCTGCCCCAACCACTACAATACTCTGAGCAGTTTTTTCCTTACTGACTATTTCTTTTGAGTGGTTATAATTTTTTGCCGGAAGCACCCCCTCCAGCTCAATACCCTCAATTTTAGGAATAATGGGCCATGAACCCGAAGAAATCACCAGTTTGTCATAATTATCTGTAAAACTGCTGCCCGTTTCAATATTCTTTACCCACAAGATTTTTTTATCCATATCTATATCCGTAACCTCATGACGCATATGGGTTGTAATGCCCATATCACTTAATTTTTCAGGTGACGAATAGAACAAGCTCTCCGGCTCCTTTACCACACCGCCTACATATAGGGCTATACCACAGGAAAGAAAAGAAATATTATCGTTCTTTTCATAAACCGTTATTTCCGACCCGGGGTAAAGCTTTACCATGTTGGTTATTGCTGCCGTACCTGCATGAGTACATCCGATTACTACTATCTTCATACTATATCCTCCTCTGTTTGCATGTAAATATATCCCATATATACCACGTGATATATTTTATAAACAGAATCGATATAACATTTCTTTTTTTGCAAATAAAAAGTACATCCACCTTAGAATGTACCTTAAACAATTTCTATTTCATTATATATGCTCTATCTGTTTTCATAATATGATTTGCAATCCACTCAACCGTAAAATCAAGTAATTCCATTAAGTACTGATCCTGATCCTTATCTATTCTGCTATAGTCCGTATTACTGATTTTTTCAATAAAGTCATGATGTTCAACTTTATGGGAGAGCAGCTTTCGGTATCCTATGCTATGCATATATTCTTCTTCGTAAGTAAAGTGAAAGATTGTGTAATCTTTGAGTTCTGTAATAAGGTGTACAATTTCGTCATATTTGTCAGTAATTAGCTGATTTTTCATAACAGCATAAATTTCTGAGGCAATCTGAAATAACTTTTTATGCTGTTCATCGATTTTCTCGATTCCAAGAATGAACTCGTCCCTCCATTCTATCATATGGACCCTCCTTAAATGTAGTGTATATCAAGATTATACCTACTTCCCGAAATATAAACAATACAAAGGAATGAATTTTAACTTAAAAATGTTATAATATTCCTGCGTAAATACCGGATTGAAGGCCTTCACCAAAAATTCTTTTTTTGCCGTTTTTATTGTTGTACATCTGCAGGTCTATTTCATGTAAAAACTGATTTACTCCCTTATCGGTTCTATTATATGTTCCAAAGGCATAACTGAACTTTATACTGTAAGGCTTATTGCCACCTGCATTAAATTTTTCTATTGCCCCTGAAACCTTCTTCATAAGGTCGTGAATCTGGGGTTCTGATTTATTATCAATAAGAACAAGAAATTCATCACCGCCGGTGCGGAAAACAATTCCTGAATTCAGATATACTCTTTGCAGCACTTTTACAAATGCTTTAAGTGCAAAATCCCCCTCGGAGTGACCATACAAATCATTGATACTTTTAAAATAGTCAAGGTCCAGCATTACCGCTGACAGTCTCCTTAAATTGCGTCTTTCAAAGCAATCCAGACATTTTTTCAAAGCCTGTCTGTTTCTGGCCCCTGTAAGTGAATCCTTGTACAGCTCCCCCTGCTGAATAATGACAAACATCAGTATAAGGGCAAGTGAATTAAAACACCAAATATACCCTGTTTTATTTAAAATAACCTCAAAGGCTGTTACAGTTGCAATCATTGTACTTACCGACATAATATAAATGTACTCAATCTTTAAGAGCAACTTCCGTCTTTTGAATATTACATAAATGCTGTATGATAACAGAATCAAACTTATTGAAAAGGGGATAATATATACTCTCGTAGCGAGTTTTTCCGAAAAAATATCAGTTCTAAAAAAAATAATTGCCGCAATTGTATTTACGAAGAAAAGTAAATTTATAACCAGTCCTGTCTGTTTCTTTATCCTGAATGGGTTAGCGAAATAATTACTTACAAACAATAAAAATGTGTAAGCCAGAAGAGGCGATGCTATAAAGTTGATACCACGTATTATTCTTGGTATTACCAAGGGAAGGGTGTAATTTTCCAATAATATTTTTAGCAGCAAATTCGATAATGTAAGAAATAAATTCAAAATCGCAGCTGAAAGGTACAAGCTTCTCATAACAGATTTCTTTTCCAAAACACAATTAGCGTAAATCAAGAAAAGAAATAAGATTCCAAAAGAGATAATCGTCAATTGATGATTAATTAATGTTTGCATAAGCACTATCTCCTTTTTCTTTTTTTATTCCACTTTCTGTTATATTATAATAATATTTTACAATATTATGGGAGATTTTACAACAAAATAGTATATTTTTTTACATTTATATTGTTTTGTTATATCTTACAAATTAAGGGTATATTTATACTAAGCAAATTACTCTAAGAAAGTGAAGGTTATTTTATTATGAAAAATAAATCAATAAATAAAATAGTTATTGTGGGTACAGGCTTTGTGGGCTCAACTACTGCCTATACGTTAATGGTAAGCGGCCTGGTTTCAGAAATTGTGCTTATAGACCAAAATTCAAAAAAAGCTGAAGGCGAAGCAATGGATATGAATCACGGTATGCCATTTGTGAGACCTGTAAGAATATATAATGGAGATTATTCAGATTGCAGGGGTGCAGATATTGTTGTAATCACAGGAGGCGCGAACCAGAAACCCGGTGAGACAAGAATTGACCTTGTTAATAAAAACACAGAAATTTTCAAAGATATTGTTGGAAATATTGTTAAATATAATACAGACTGCATTCTCCTTGTTGTTACAAACCCGGTGGATATTTTAACCTATGTAACTTACAAGCTGTCCGGCTTCCCTAAAAACAGAGTTATAGGCTCAGGAACAGTTCTTGACACTGCACGTTTCAAATATATGCTTGGAGAACATATGGGAGTTGACCCAAGAAACGTACATGCATATATAATCGGCGAACACGGAGACACGGAAGTTCCTACCTGGAGTCTTGCATCCATAGCCGGAATACCCATGGATTCTTATTGCAAAGAATGTAAATCCTGTGATGATGAAAGCTTCAAGCGTGATACCTTTGACAAAGTAAAAAACGCAGCTTATGAAATTATCGACAGAAAAAATGCAACCTACTATGCAGTTGCTCTGGCTGTAAGAAGAATTGTAGAAGCTATTGTCCGTAATGAAAACTCCATATTGACGGTATCCAGCCTATTTGAAGGGGAATACGGTCTAAATGACATATGCCTGAGTATTCCCAGTCAGGTAAATTCGGAAGGTGTTTCAAGGATTTTAAATGTTCCTCTAAACGATGAGGAAACAGGGTTACTTAATAAATCTGCTCAGGCCTTGAAAGAGGTTATCAGCGGACTGAATCTGTAAAATGTACTTTAATTCGGATGCCTTTAGATATAGGCATCCGATAAGCTCCTTTAAACAAGTATTCTTTTAAGTATGTTATCGCTTTTAAGCAACACTTTTGCTTTTTCTCTGTTTTCCGGCACATGTAGATAGGTGTATCTGTTTGGTTTAATGGAAGGAGCAAGGTCAATTGCTTTTTGGAAGTCTTCCACTTTCATTTTTAAAGTTTCAACAAAAGCAAAGAAACCCGTATCAGTCAGGAATTTTTCTACCCGCTCATATCTGTGTTCCTGAACCCTGCTCATAAGATAGGTTGCAATCCCCACCTGTATTCCATGGAGTTGAGGATTTTCCAGAAGCTTGTCCAATGCATGAGATATAAGATGTTCGCTGCCGCTGGCAGGTGCGCTGCTATCTGCTATCTGCATTGCAATTCCGCTCATTGTCAGTGAATCCACCATTTCCTTTAAAAAGAAGTTTTCTGTTATCTGAGTATACGGCATTCTGACAATACTGTTTACAGACTTTTTGGCCAGCATTGCAGCAAAGTCATCAACTTTTGCAGCATTGTTGCTTTCTTCAAAATACCAGTCATAGACAGCGGTTATTTTAGAAATAATGTCTCCCAGCCCTGAATATATAAATTTCATAGGTGCATTTTTTAAAACATCTAAATCAACAATTATTCCAAAGGGCATTGAAGCATGTACTGAGGTACGTCTGCCATTTATTATCAGAGAACAGCCGGAACTGGAAAAACCGTCGTTTGAAGTTGATGTGGGTATACTTATAAATGGGAGTTTGTTTAAAAAAGCTATATATTTGGCTGCGTCAAGTACTTTTCCCCCACCCACTCCCACAACTGCATCAGTTTTGTATGGTATTGTAAAGGCCTTGGGCATGAGATTTTCAAGCTTTATATCATCATAGTCATATGTTTCAAGAAGGTTAAGTGATTTTCTCGACAAGATGGATTCCATAATCTTTTCACCAAACAAGTCACGGATTCCTTCTCCAAACAGCACTACAACATTATTTATTCCTGCCCTTTCAATGTACGCCCCCACGCTACCCAGTATATTATTATTAACTTCAAGTATTGAAGGAATTTCAATTCTGTGTACAGCATTCATAACTCAAGTACCTCCATCCACAAATAATCTTTACTTAGAAATCTGTAAATACTTTTTCCCTGACCAGATATTTTGCAACTTCCTCAAAATGCTCAAAGGCTATATATGGAGCCTTTTCTTTTGTGAGCCAATCTTTAAGGGAACCTGTGGCAAATGCACAATCTGCGGTTTTTGCAGCACCAATATCCGGCTCGCTGTCACCTGCAAAGTACACCTTTTCATATTTTTCTTTCAATGAGAGGATAACTCTTTGCTTGTCTATTCCCCACATTTCTGAATAAAATTCGCTTTTGGGATCAGGCATTATCTCAATTCCTCTGTTGTGATATCTTCCGTTCATTGAGATAACAGTAACATTCTTTATTTTAAAATACTCAAGTAGTTTATTGATATAATATGATGTTCCCGCACTTAGTATAAAGAAATCTCCCCCGTTGTTTTGAACCATTTGAATGAATTTAACAGCATACGGATCAAGGGGTAACTCCAATATATCCTGAAATATTTCCTCTTCGCTTCTGTCCATTGCTCCGAACATTTTATTAAGAAAATCAACATTTATCTTTTTGGATTTCTTCCATTCATCATAATAATTCCATGACCAGTCCTTTAGGTATTTGTCCATAACTATGTGATAAAAATCTCTATCTGTGAGTGTTCCGTCAAAATCAGATACAAATGCAAATTTTTTCGTCATCCATTGCTCCGTTCCGGCATATAACATACCATGTCATTAGTTTTTTCTTTCATATAATACCATAATTCCCTATAGCATTATTATAATATAATTTTAGTTTTACTTTTTATTGATAAATAATCATTGCAAAACTTGGCAATAGTAATTATTATTGAATAGTATATAAATTTATTAAAGTAAAGGAATAAAAATGGAAAATTTAAGTTTTAAAGATTTAACTCTCTCTGATGAGGTACAACATGCAATTGCGGATATGGGCTTTGAAGAGGCGACCCCTATTCAGTCCCAGTCAATCCCATATATTTTGGAAGGCAATGATCTGATTGGTCAAGCTCAGACCGGAACAGGAAAAACCTGTGCATTTGGAATCCCGGCAGTGGAAAAAATAGATTCACACATTGATTCAATTCAGGTTTTGGTCCTTTGCCCCACCAGAGAGCTTGCTATACAGTCCTGTGAAGAATTAAGAAATGTATTAAAATATAAGGATGGTATAAGAATTCTACCTGTGTATGGCGGACAGCCAATTGACAGACAGATTATGGCTTTAAAGAAACGCCCTCAAATTATTATAGGAACTCCCGGTCGTGTTATGGACCATATGAGACGTAAAACTCTAAAACTGGAATCCCTTAAAATGATTGTTCTTGATGAAGCCGATGAAATGCTGAACATGGGCTTTAGAGAAGATATTGATACAATATTGGAGAAAGTCCCTGAGGACAGACAGACTATATTGTTCTCCGCTACAATGCCAAAAGAGATTCTGGAGCTTACAAAGAAATATCAGAAAGATCCCGTTCATATAAAGATAGCACACAAGGAACTTACCGTTCCAAGTATCGAGCAGTATTATCTTGAAGTAAAGGAATCTGCAAAGCTCGAGGTTTTATCAAGATTGATAGATACCAACGATATCAAGCTGTCTCTTGTATTCTGTAATACTAAAAAGAGGGTTGATGAACTTACAGCCAGCCTCCAGTCCAGAGGTTTTTCTGCTGAAGCACTGCATGGTGACATGCGTCAGGAACACCGTGACAAAGTCATGTCCCTTTTCAGAAAAGGTAACTTTGATATACTCATTGCAACAGATGTAGCTGCAAGAGGTATCGACGTTGACGACGTTGAAGCAGTATTTAACTATGATCTTCCAAATGACGAAGAATACTATGTACACAGAATCGGACGAACCGGAAGGGCCGGAAGAACAGGAAAAGCCTTTACGTTTATCTCCGGAAGAGAAATGTACAAGCTAAGGGATATACAGAGGTATACGAAATCTACTATTGTTGCAATGAAGCCACCAAGTCTTAATGAAGTTGAAGAAAAGAAAATGTTAAACATCCTTAAAACTTTGAAAGATAACCTAAAGGATGACAGCATCTCAAAGTTCGTCAGCCACATTGAACGCTTCATTGACACAATCAATAATGAATCGGAAGAACAGGGAGAAAACTTCGTAACTTCTCTTGATGTTGCAGCTGCATTATTGAAAATGTACGGTGAACAAAGCGGTAATCTTCCAAATGAGGTTAATGAGATTGACAATGCTGTAGAACCTGGCAGCAACAAGGATATGGTCAGACTATTCATTAATATAGGCAGTGAGAGCAAAATACAGCCAAAGCACATTATCGAAAGTCTTGTTGCATCAACCGGGCTTCCGGGTAAGCTGGTAGGTGCAATAGACATATTTGACAGATATTCCTTTGTAGAGGTTCCAAAGGATATTGCTCCGGAAGTTCTGAAATCAATGAAGAACTATACTATAAAGGGAAAACGTATCAATATAGAAAAATCAAATGCAAGAAAGAAAAGTGGACGCGGCTCATCATTTAATCGTTCGACACCGCCTAACAGACGTAGTCCTAAAAAATCTAAATAAAACATAAAAGCAAGACCGGGCTGTCGCATTAGTAGGAATTTTCCGCTAGTGCACAGCTCATTTTTATTTTTGGAAAATAAAAAAAGCCTCTTGCAATAGGCTATTTCAACGTTTTTTGGGTTTTGACCTTCTCAGGATGTTTCTTTTCAGAAGCATCAAAGGACTCACCCAGGCATTCCTCGATAACACTCGGTGTTACCAAAAATGTTTCCTTATTCAATTTACCACCTTCTTTCAACTACTCTGTAAGTATATACCTAATCTGTACAAATAGCAAATTAAATTTATTCCATGGTAAATAATTGTTTTTTTGACACAAACAGTAAACAGTGATATTATTGTTTTCAATCTTGCAAGATAAAATGTTATTTGTCTGTGACGACAGGCAGATAGAAATTTATGAATTGTAAAAGGAGAATTAAATGAAATCAGCAAAAAAAATTTTAAGTGCTGTTTTGCTATCTGTTTCACTTGTTACCAGTAGTTTTCCATGGGTTTATGCTAATACTGAAAACACCGGCAATAATGTAAAATCCGAAGCAATTCAAGCTCAAGAAGTTATTCCTTCGTTTATATCAGGAAACCTAACGGCAGCGTCTGACAAAACGCCAAAGCAAATAGTTGAGCAATATATTCTTCAAGAAGCTCAAAAATATCAATTGCCGGCAATACAGTTTAAGGTTACTGAGCAGTTTGTAAATTCCCTTAACAGAACGGTAGTAAAAACAGTTCAAACCTATAACGGCGTACCTGTTCAAAACAGTGACAGAAACTATTTTATCAATTCTGACGGTGTTATTGTATATATTGTTGGAAGCTATGTATATGATATAGCAGATAGAGTTTCCTTAGCTGTTAAACCCGCTGAAATGTCCCAAGACTCAATCCTCTCTGCAATCGAGAGAGATTTGGGATTTAAGCCGGTATACACTGAGAGCCCTAAAAGCCAGTTGCTTCTATATCCTGTTTATGGAAAATATAACTACATATACAAAGTAAGTATCAAATTCAAAAATCCTGCATTTAAGAGTTATATATATTATCTTTATGCAAGTAATCTGTCGGTATTTGGAAAAAACAATCAGGAATTAAGTCTTGAAGAGCCGGCAGTAGGTTCCGGTATAGGGCAATCCGGAGCGGTAAAGCAGCCATTAAAAATGGTAAAGGATAATGATGTATACTATCTTAAAAACACCGTTGAAAATCTAAAAACTATCCACGAATTAGACGGAATATATAGTGAAAATGATAATAATTTTGACACGGACACCGGATTAAACTTTCAAAAAGATGCCGTAGATGCTCATTATAATATGACAAATGTTATTAATTTCTTTAAAGGTGCTCCTTTTTACCGTAATGGAAACGATGACAACGGCTCAGAGTATACCATTGAAATTATAAAAGACAGCGGTAACGTCTTTAATGCCTTTGCAGACACAAATGAGGTAAGAATCGGTGCAGGTAAAGGTTTGGCAGGTAAATCCGTTGCCTTCGCGGTAGATGCCATGGCACATGAATTTACTCATGGAATACTTAAATCGGAAGGCTTAGGAGATTCCAGTGACGGTCACTTCGAATTTAATCCTCCTTTAACAGAGCGCTTGTCCTTACACGAGGGTATATCTGACGTGTTTGGTACAATATGTGAATACTTTCTTCCAAGTGAAGGAACACCTGATTGGACAATAGCAGAAGATACCGGAACTATTCTCAGGGATTGTGCTAATCCCGTAATTGATACTTATAATGAATATAACAGACGCATTTTAGAATGTGAAAATGACCGTTCTCTCAAATATCCCAAACCACACGAAGGCGGTGGTGTTATTACAAAAGCCGCAAGTCTTATGGCAATGGGCGGAACTTTTAAAAATGTTACCGTAAATCCAATTGGAATGGAAAAACTTGCAGAAATATTCTATCATGCCATTAATGACGGAAATATGGTTTATGACATGAAATTCTCTCAATTTGCGGCAGCCCTTGTTGAGTCCTCAGAAGCATTATATGGAGCGGACAGTGCTGAAGTTAATTCTGTAAGGAAGGCTTTAGGTGCTGTTGGTCTTGACTTGAGAATAGTTTATGCATCAGGGCCATCATTGTCATTAACATGGCTTCCTCTATCAGGTTCACATTACGGAATATATAGAAGAGAAAAAAACTCTACAGCCGAACCTGTAAAAATTCTTGAAACTACTAACACCAAAGAGTCCGTTCAGGCAATACCGGGAAGTTATGATTATTTTATTGCAGCAATAGATGCAAACGGAAACAGAGTTTCAGAATTTAGCAGTCCTCTTACTTATACACTTCCCTTCGCCGCTCCCCAAAATTTCCATATTACAAACAGAACAGGTCTGGAGGTAGGCTTTGGTTGGGAGGGTACTATTGGTACAAGATATGGTGTATTCAGAAAGCTGCAAGGTTCAGAAACTCTCTTTGAAAAATGTGCCGAGACCACAAATACCACAGTATCAGTAACTGCCTTATACGGAAACTATGATTATTATGTAGCTCAGATTGACGAAAATGGAAATATTGTTTCTACTTCAAGCCTATTAGTTACTGTAAGTACTCAATATCCTGCTCCTCAAAACTTTCATATTACAAACCGCTCTGGTCTTATTATAGGCTTCGGTTGGACTGGTACCTCCGGTACAAAATACGCCATATACAGACAAGCCCAAGGTTCAACTGCTCCCCTTGAAAAATGCGCTGAAACCACAAGCACAACAGTATCCTTGAGTACAATATACGGAAACTACAATTATTATGTAGCACAGATTGACGAGAATGGAGAAATATCATCTTTCCTTAGCAATTCTGTTCTTGTTAATACTGAATACCCTGCTCCGTCAAACTTTCATATTACAAACCGCTCAGGCTTACAGATAAACTTCTCCTGGGAGGGTACCTCGGGTGCAAGGTATGCAATATATAAAGTGGCTGCCGACTCAACCGAATTACCGGAAAAATGTATAGAAACCACAAGTACAACTGCAACAGTGTATACATTAATCGGCAGTTATAATTTCTATGTTGCACAGATAGATGAAGCAGGAAACAGAATATCATTTTTGAGTCAACCTGTGACTGTAAATTCTTAATACATAAAACTAAATGAAATATTTTTCAACATTAAAGGGCATCTGCAAAACAATGGGTTTTGCAGATGCCCTTTTTTTAGTAAGTGTCCTATATTAAATGTGCATTCTTGAGAAGCTTTATAATTACTGTAGCACTTTCAGCTCTTGTAACATTATTTTTTGGATTAAGCATTCCCTTGTTTCCTACAAACAATCCACCGTTTACACTGATAGCCGCTCCCTCTCTTGCCCATTTTGAGATATTTCCGGAATCAGCAAAGTATTTGTTAAGATTATCAGTATCTATAAGTTGAGTATTAATTCCGGCAATTTTCATGGCTTTTGAAATCATTGTCATAGACTGTTCTCTTGTAATCAAATCATTTGGCCCGAATTTACCGTTAGTATAGCCTGTAATAATTCCATATTTGTATGCAGTATAGATATATGAGTAATATGGATTATCCTTGCCCACATCAGAGAAGTTATCAGCAAACTGGGAACCCTTCAGCCCCAATGCCTTTACTATCATTACTGCAAATTCAGCCCTTGTAACTGCTTTGTCAGGAGTAAAGTTTCCATTTCCTGTCCCGCTGACTATAAGTCTTGAACCTGCATCATTTACGTAATCCTTTGACCAGTGTTTTTCAACATCCTTGAACGTCAGCGGATTATATATGAGTGCATATGTGCTGTTAGTAAGACTGTTTATCTGTGCGTAGTAAGTTTTGTCGATTACAGTAACAGCTGTTGGTACATGAGAGAAGGAACCGTCAGTATTATACACAACACCTGTTGTTATTTTATTTGGGTCCATTCCCGCAGGTATTGCTACAGTCCTTGCAACGTACTTGTTAAAAGAAGAAACTGTAACTTCTCTGCCTGCATTTGTAAATGATATTTCAAACTCAACAGGTTTGCCCTTAACTTCAAAGCCTTTTTGAGCTGCCGCAGCATTTATTTTATCCGATTTATCTCCAGTAGCTTTAGTAACTGTGACCTTAACCAAAATGTCTTTAAGTTCGGGGTTGCCGCCCAATTTTTTCACGACTTCATCTATATTGATATCGTTGGCAGGCAAGGTATAGGATGCAGTTTCCGTTTTAACCTCAAGTATGGTGTCCATATCTGCCATAGCCTTTAATGTACTGGCCTTTAACTCTCCCACTACTTTATCTGAATTATTAGTAACAGGAATTACTACCTTCTTTTCCTTGTCAGGCTTAGTTTTTTCCATTTCATTAAGGGTTTTTTGTACTTCTGTTTCATCCAGATTTACCGTGGTAGTTTTAGTATTGTTTTCATTTTTTACATCAACAGCTATATTTTTAAGAGATTGATCTCCTACATTTATGTCTATTGTTTCTTTTTTGGGTTCAGGTGTTGTACCTCCGCCGGAAGGGCTGTCTGTCTGGCTACTTGGTACAGTTCCTGAAACCTTAAACGTAAACGGACTGTTTTCTGCATCTTTGCCCGCTATGGTTATTTCAGCTGTTTTTGTTCCAGAAGAAGACGGGTTAAATTGTATGCTGAAGGTGGTTGAATCTTTTCCGTCAATAGGACTAACCGGCTCTGATTTAACCGAAAAATCCGATTTATCACCGTTTATGGTTATATAAGGTTTTTCCAAGTCAAGTTCACTGTTACCGGTATTTGAAATTGTGAACGCCAACTCGTTTTTCTCCCCTGCCTTTGTATCTTTAAATTTAACAGTACCACCGTTTGCAATCTCAGTATTGCCTTCATTTTCCACCATCTTAATAGAAGCCTTATCGTCGTCTTTAATAATTACCTCAGCTTTAATATCTCCGGTTTTGGTTTTCAAAGTGACATAGAAGCTTTCGTCAGGCTCTCCTGTTTTATCTCCTACGACACTTACTGTTATTTTCTTGGTTGTTTCACCCGGAGCAAATTTCAACTTATCGGACAACGGAATGTAGTCGTTATCAGCAGTTGTTGCTGTTCCGTCTTCTGTTACGTAATCAATAACAACTTCTTTTTCGCGCGCCGCATCAAGCTCTACTTTCAACTCCTGCTGTGTAGTTCCTGAATCTCCTTCTTTTACAGATACCTCTACAGGTACCTCACCTTCAAATTTCAAGGCAGGTATGGGATCGTTGTCCTTAATTGTGCATATTGCAGTTCCTTTTGAAGCGTCTATATCTGCACCTTGTGAATTAGAAAGAATTATTTTAAAGGTTTCGTCATCTTCATACACTTTGTCTCCTAACACATCTACATTGATTATTCCGCTTTTTTGTCCGGCAGGTATTTTTAGGGTGCCTGTTGCAGCTGTATAGTCTCTTCCTGCTTTCGCATTTACATCTGATGTAGCATAATCTACAGATACCTCACTTGCACTGGCTGTTGAAAGAGATACTGTAAAGGAAGCGGTAGTCTTATCTGAATCACCTTCTTCTACGGCAATATTTTCAACTGATATTAAAGGCTTGGATTCATTGTCATTTATAGTTCCTTTTCCTGTGGCTTTATCCATTTTTACAGATGTATTTGTTAAACCAAACAGTTCAACATTAAAGAATTCGGATTCGGTTCCCTCATATATTTCATCGTCTTTTATGTCAATGTCTATAATCTTATCCCCGTATTCACCTTTATCAAAAGTAACACTATCTTCCTTTTGTACATAATCCTGTCCCTTTAAAGCAGTACCGTCTTTTGTTCTGAACTCAACACTTACGCCTTCAGAGCATGGCTTGCTTAGTGACACCTTAAATTCTATCTTTGGAGCGGCTCCTTCTGTAACAGTGGCATCGCTTATAGAGATTGTTGGTTTATCGTTATCCTTAATTGTACCTGTTGCAGTACAACCGTTCGCATTGTCAGCTGTCAAAATCAATGTAACTGTCTCATCCGGCTCCTGTAAATCGTCTCCTAAAACAGTCACTTCAATTTGATGTGGGCTTGTGTCACCCGGAGCAATATTCAGAGTTATACCAGTAATAGCGGTATAGTCTTCTCCTTGCGTAGCGGGTTTTTTATCTTGAATTTCAGTTCCGTCAGCAGTTGAGTAAGTTACCGTTACGGTTTTTCCGCTTTTTGCTGAAAGTTTTACTTCAAATACAAGCTTGGTAGTATTGCTGGAATCACTTTCTTCTACCTCCGGATTGGTTACAAGTAAGTCGGGAGCAGCATCATCGTCTTGTATAGTACATGTTGCAGAAGGTGAAGCACCCAAATCTGCACCTATAGGATTTTTTAGGGTAAGTGAAAAATCTTCGTCATATTCATCCATGGTGTCATTTATTATATCTACTTCAATTCTGCCGCTTGTTTCGCCTTTGGGTATGGTTAACTGTCCTGATTTACCTGTATAGTCTTCATTACTCTTTGCAGTCCCGTCCGAGGTTTCATAGTCAACAGTGACAGCTTCGTCGCTTGTTTGTGACAATGAAACTTCAAAAATGGCCTTTTGGTTAGCTGAATCCTTTTCATTAAATTCAGGTGTAACAGGCGCTATAGTTACCTTGGGTTTCGGGTCTACGTTGGTTATTGTTAAATCTACTGATTTATCGGTTCCCAGAATTGCGTTTGTAACATCAGCATCGGAGGTGCTAATGTTAAGAGTCTTGTCTTTGTTGAATTTACTATTTGGTATTCCTTTAATTTCTACTGAAGCTTCAGTCTTGGTACTCTGTATTGTAATAGTATCATTTGAAACTGTAAAATCCTTATCTTTCACAGCATTTGCATAAGAAAGTTTTACAGTTACGTCCTTGCTTGATTTATTTGTAAGCTTGGCTGTTACTGTTGCTGTATTAGTACCGCTTTCTGATATTGAGCCCGGTGTTATTCTTAAATTTACTTTTGGCTCGGTTTCGTTATCCGTTATAGTAAGTTTAGGTGGAATAAAGCTGTCGTCTTTATCTCCTCCATCCGCACCGTTTATGTCACCCGTTACACCACTTATGTCAACGGTTACATTTTTACTTTCACCTGAAAAGATATCATCATATACTGGGGTTATGTCAACCGAATCAGAGGTTTTTCCAGCTGGTATGGTAATTGAAGCAGGAGCGTTAAAATCAGTTCCGGGTTCTGCACCTGAAAAGCCAAGATTAACTGTGACATTTTCATAGGTCTTATTTGATAGAGTAGCCGTTATTTTTGCAGAACCATCCTTCTCACTTATACTGCTTTTATCAATGCTTAATTTAACTTTTGGAGGAGTACCATTGGCGTTTATGGTACAGGTAGCCTCTCCTTTTATAATACCGCCTACACTGGGGTTCGAAATAGTGACTTTAAAGACTTCGTCTTTTTCAAAGTCAGTATCAGTTTTTATCGGTACTTTTATATCCACATAAGGCTTCCCTGCAGAAATAGTAATTTTATCATTTAGTACAGTGGTGCCCAAATCATCTGCTGTTGCAGTGTCGGCATTGGCTGTTGCAGAATCACCGACAATTATTGAGTAGTTAACAGTTATATCTTGGGTATAAGGCTTTGTCAAATTTACCTTAAAAACTGCATCTTCTCCTTCATTGGCAGTTGTATTATCTATTGAAAGGTCTGTCAGGTTTGAGAAGTCGAGGGAATCTAAAGCAATACGAAGGGGCTTATTCGTATCTGAGGTTGATATAACCACTGTATCTATGTTATACCAGTCATCACTAAACTGAAGAATTCCTCCATATTCGTTACCAAATGTACCATTTGTAAAGGTACATTTCCTCGTATATGTAACACCTCCATCGTATGTTTTTTCTCCATCTATAGTTAAGTCAATACCTGTAGCTGTAGCTATAACATCTGAACCACGATAGCCCTTAATGTCTATAACTTTAGCTGTAGCTGTACCTAGCGTCTCCTCTAAATCATGTGTCAATACAAAAAAAGAATTTAGCTTGAATGTTCCCTGATTTGAAGTGATTTTAAATTCTTTGGCTACTAAATCCCCATAGTAGTCATTAATTATAGCTTTTTTTTCAAAAATATTTTCTAACTTATTTGCGGGATAACCCGCACTGACTCCATCGCAGCCTACTACGGAAACAACTGTGTTTTTAGACTCAAAAGTCAAATCACCGATACGTAATGTTCCTTCTATATCTCCAGAAACATTATCTGTATCAAAATTCTGATCCTGTGGTGCCACCGCATATACCACACCCACCTGAGAGCTTACAAAAATAAAAATCAAAGCAATACAAAATACTAGTAACAGACTCCTGCTTACCCTTTTCATAGTTAACCTCCTTAAATAGCATGAAAATCACATCCCGAATATATAATATCGAGATGTGATTTTTGTTGGCACTCTTATTGTTTTGCAACATTTATACTACATTTATATACAATGAAATTACCCGTTGTATTTGATGTAACAGTAATGCTAATATCATTTGCACCCGGTGTAACATTTACAGATTTTCTGACTCCGCTTGTTAAAGTAGTACCATTTACAGTGAGTGTTACTCCCAATGGGTTTGAAGCTGTTGCTTTTACACCTATAAAAGTAGTATATGCACAACTTGCATTATATGTAGTCCCCGGATAAAACGATTGCGGGCTAAAAGTTGGATCAAGTATAAGCTGTGACGTGGTTTGCAATACCAACGCTGTCAACGTCAAATCCTCTTTCCTCTTAATTGTTACCGTATACGTCTGCGGTGACATCGTTGCTGTAGATACTATGACATTTACTGTTGTATCTCCAGTTGCCTGCAATGCAATCGGCCCGTATGGTGTACCGCTGACAGCAGCTCCTCCGTTTATAGTCATGGTAGATGCAGGGTTTTCACATGTCGCATTTAACATTACGCTTTGAACCGTGCTATCAACTTCTACCGTGTACCCGTAAGTATTTTTATCAAAAGTCGGCGCCATAGGAAGTACTGTGGTTCCGTTAAGTACAGAAAGACTGGTGAGTTTATTACTGTTTAGTCTGGTGACAATCAGTGTGTACCTCTGAGTAACATACCCAACCGCCGAAGTAACATCAATAGCTATGTTATTAGCACCGACTGCAAGGTTTACAGTTGCTCCTGCTCCACTATTAGTTGGAACTCCATTTACCTTTATAACTGCATTTTGTCCGTAGGCAGCCGGAGTTTCTGCAGTAGGTGTTACTACAATACTGGTAACTCCATAATCAACTGTGGCAGTATATGCAAATGTACTTTTATTAAAAGTCGGTGTAAGTGTACCGCTGTTTATTGTCAGTTTTGACAGATATGGGCTTGATGGGTCAACAGAGAACAATTGAAAATTGGAAATTGACGCAATATTTGGATTACATTTTAATCCTTTTGATACAAGAACCCTATAATATGTATATGCGGCAGTAGGGACAAAGGTTCTGTCCGAACTATACGCTATTGTGCTGGTATTTGTGTTATCAACTGTATCAAGGGTTACCCATGAAGTATTGTTATTGCTACCCTGTAAAGAATAAGTCAGCAAATAGTATTGCTGAGAGTCCCACCCCACTGATGCCATGCCACTTACAACCCACCGATTTACACAATACAAGCTGCCCGGTATAAAATTAAGTGAACAAGGTACTTCTCCAACCCATCTGTTGACAGGCTTTGCTATTCCATCAACTGCTCTTTTGGCCTCAAAAGGAGCTATATAACTGGATGCTGAAACAAGGCCGGCTAATGCGATATTCCCCATATGTACTTCCTCCCTGTATATTTTAAAATTTGTATTTTTTTACATTATGTGATACTATTATTATATTGTAACTTAATCCAAATTACAATCAAAACTTTTCTAATTGTCATTATTTATGACATTCTATTGACATATTTTTACACGATAATATATAATATACAATATACTAAATCAGCGAGAGGTGTTTATATGGAGACGATGTTAGGTGAAATAGAACTTTTCCCGTTTACCTTTGTACCGCGAGGTTGGCTTCTGTGCAATGGCCAGTTATTAAGCATCGCACAAAATCAAGCACTGTATTCGTTACTGCGAAATTCTTATGGCGGCGACGGAAGAACAACCTTTGCCCTGCCTAATTTATTAGGCACAGAGCCTATACCGAATACAAAGTTTTATATAGCAATACAAGGTTTTTATCCTACACAGGGTTAGGTTGCTTGTTAATAAAATTTAAGCTTTAAAAAAATTTATTTTAGCCGTTCTGCGGCTCAGGAGGCTATTATTATGGATTTTCCTTTTATAGGTCAGATTCAGCTTTTTGCCTTAGGCTTCGCTCCAATGGATTGGAAGTTATGTGATGGAACGGTGTATCCAATTGCACAGAATCAGGCATTATATGCATTAATAGGAAACAAATTTGGCGGTATAACCGGTCAGACCTTCGCCGTTCCGAATCTGCTAAAAGCCAGTGCGTATCAAGCATCTCGCCCCATGGCGTATTATATTGCTATGACAGGCTTATTTCCTACACCTAATTAAGTAGTTATATTTTCAGGGAGGTTATTATAATGGATTGTCCTTTTCTAGGTCAGATTCAACTTTTCGCCCTTGGATTTCAACCACTAGGTTGGCAATTATGCAATGGTGCAACATTACCAGTAAGTCAAAATCAGGCATTATATTCATTAATCGGTAATAAATTCGGAGGAGTCCCAAATTCAACTTTTGTAGTTCCAAATATGCTAAAGGCGAGTGCTTATCAGTCTAAGTCACCGCGTCCTATGGCTTACTTCATTGCGATAGAAGGTTTATATCCCCAAAGAAGTTAAAAATGAAAATTTATTTATGGAGGTTATTATAATGGATTGTCCTATTATGGGTATGATAAAACTCTTTCCGTTTTCCTATGTCCCTCGTGGGTGGGCCATTTGTAACGGTGCAATTTTAAACATTCAATCAAATACTGCCTTATATTCACTGCTGGGAGTTCAGTTTGGAGGCAATGGCAGTACTACGTTTGGACTGCCTGATTTAAGAGGTGCGGAACCAGATTCAAATACTGCCTTCTGCATTGCAACTGAAGGATTATATCCTGAAAGACAATAAAAACAGTTTTTATGGATAGTTACCTTATTATTGTAAAAAATATGTTTATTGATATGTTAATGTTGGTAAATTAAACACATTAATATGTTAATAACAGATTTAATAATAAGGGAGGAAGTTATATTGTCTAAAAATTTTTATACAGCAGTAAAAGACAGGCGCACATACTATGGAATTGATAAGCAGATTCCTGTTTCCGATGAAAGGATTCAGGAGATTATTAAAGACGCGGTTCTCCACACGCCTTCAGCCTTTAACAGTCAAAGTGCAAGAGTTGTATTATTATTGGGAGCGAACCATGATAAGCTATGGGACATAACTAAAGATACCCTCAGTAAAGTGGTGCCGCCTGAAAACTTTTCAGCAACAGAGCAAAAAATCAACTCTTTCAAAAGTGGCTATGGTACTGTTTTGTTTTTTGAGGATAACTCAGTTGTCGAATCACTACAACAGCAATTTGCAGCGTACAAGGATAATTTTCCCATTTGGTCAGAGCAGTCAAGCGGAATGTTGCAGTATGTAGTTTGGACTTCTTTAGAAATTGAGGGCATAGGAGTTTCTCTTCAGCATTATAACCCATTGATAAATGATGCGGTCAGAACTGAATGGAAAATCCCGCTGAACTGGAGGCTTGTTGCCCAAATGCCTTTTGGAAAACCAACTGCATCGCCTGATGAAAAGCAATTTCAGCCAATTGAATCAAGATTTAAAGTTTTCAAATAAAAAAACCGGCTATTGCCGGTTTTTTTTATAATATCTTTTGCTCAAATTCTTCTATCATTTTGAGGTATTTCTCCTGTAAATGTTGTTCCTGCGCTTTGTTTTCTGCCTTTTCACATTCATAGTTCAGTTTGTCCATTGTTTCTTTAACAAGGTTGTTTCTTGCAAATGTGTATACTACTCCGTCTTCTTTTTCAATATGCCTGTAAAGCAGGTGTGTATATGAAACGGCATTGGCAATTATATCAAGCCTTGATTCATCATCACCTTCCATAACTCTTTTTACAGCAGCTTCAAGTTCCTGCATATGAAGCCGTCCTAGATCATGTTCAACAAGCATACCATGTCTTACAAGCTTTTGTGCAGCCGGCCCCATTTCTTTTTCCATCCTGTCAAAAAGTAGTTTTTCCTCCTTTCCGTGGTGGTGAGCATCTGCATAATTTCTCACAAAATCAATCATTGTGAAAAAATCCTCATACCTAACCTCTTCACCCTTTAAAATCTTGTAACAATATGCACGAATGACTTTCAGCATACGCTTTATATTTTTATGTTCATCAACCATTAAATCAATACAATCCATATTATCTTCCTTTCTGCTTACGGGATATACTGTGTGTATTATCAACTGACCTTACATAAGTAAAATCATGGTTCAGCTCTTCTACGAAGGCTTTTACCCAAGTCTCTCTGAGTTCATAAAAAATATTCACATCTCCCTCAACCTTTTTCCAATATGGAGCATGAAGGCATATTGTTGATTTCCATACAAATTCATTGTCATCGGAAGATAATATTTCATTTACACGGTCACAAGGCATTCCCTCTAGGATATAGTCATTCAATGCGTTAAATACGTCCTCCGGTACAGATGTTTCTCCTTGATAATCCTCAGCGGCAGCTTTTCCCTGATTTTTGTAAATCCCGGTCAAAGCCTTCATATAATCAACATTTCTGTTTAATACCTGAGTTATAATAGCTGCCTGCCTTAGTTCAGCACTTTCTATCCTTTCCTGAAGCCACGCGTGTATGTTTGAGGTATCAATCAACTGCTCCAATGGCTCAGCCCCCAAAGGAGGGCCATACTTTTCATTTATATCCTGAACCCATGTGCCTATGGGCAGCTCCTCTTCCTGAGCCCATTTAATAATATCCAACTCGATTTTTTCATACCAAATAATCTTGTTATAAAGCCAGTAATGTATCTTACCAAGAAATAGACTCATATTTTCCTCCGTTAAATTTTATATTTATTTTCTATTAGTTATTTTGTTCTCAAGTGCTGATTTTTATTTAACACACTCAATTAATACATTTTGAATATTATATTATAGAATTTCTTGTACTTTATTGAAAGGAAAAATTATGGAGTACACTGTTAAGACAGAACAGGATGTAAATATTTATGTAAACGACATCAATCCTTATGGTAAAAAAACAATTCTTTTTGTACACGGTTGGCCTTTAAGCCACCGGGCATTTGAGTATCAATTCAATGTGCTTCCTAAAATGGGCTACAGATGTATTGGTATAGATACGAGAGGCTTCGGCAATTCAAGTAAGCCTTTTTGGGGTTATGACTATAACAGATTGGCTGAAGATGTACGTTGTGTAGTTGATGCATTGAAGCTTAGAAACTTCGTTCTGGGAGGCCACTCAATGGGAGGTGCTACTGTTATACGCTATATGTCGCTGTTTAAAGGATATGGCGTTTCAAAACTGGCACTGTTCGCTGCAGCTGCACCAAGTCTGACTATGCGCCCTGACTTTCCTTACGGTCTTCCTAAAGAAGATATAACAAAAATAATTCAGAGTATATACGACAATCGCCCCCAAATGCTTCTGGATACTGCACCGATGTTTTTTTATAAACCTGTAACCAAGGCTCTATCCGACTGGTTTTTCCAGCTTGGCTTTGAGGCCGCTAGCTGGGCAACGGCAGAGTGCGCCAAAACCTTCCGTGATGAAAGCCTTTTTAATGACCTTCCCCAAATTCAGGTTCCCACCCTGATACTTCACGGCATACATGACCGTGTTTGTCTGTTTCCACTGGCGGAAGCCATGAACAAGGCAATAAGAAACTCAAGGCTCGTACCCTTTGAGTATAGCGGACATAGTCTGTTTTTTGAGGAAAAAGATAAGTTTAATATGGAATTAGTCAAATTCGCCGACCAACTTTAGCATAAGTTTAGTATAAGACTGATTCTTGGAGTTGTCGCAAAATTAAATTCTATCCTTTTTGCAACAGCTCCAGTTATTTTTTTGTATAACAAATAATAATACTCCAATTAATGTATTTTGTTAATTATTTCCTAATAGCAATTATTAATTTCTAATTGAAATATTTTTTCATCCTTGCTATTATTATCTAGTCACGATATTTAGGGTAGTAAACTGTTAGAAGACAAAAGTGACTATAATCATTTTTATTTATTTAGGGAAAAAATATATTAATAAGGAGTGTATCAAAATGACACAAAAGAGGGATCAGTGGGGGTCTAAAGCCGGATTTATCCTTGCTGCTGTTGGCTCTGCTGTGGGGCTGGGCAATATATGGAGATATCCGTATGTACTCTATTCCAACGGCGGAGGTGCTTTTCTAATTCCATATTTCTTCGCCATACTAACTGCCGGAATACCGCTAATGATTATGGAATATGGGTTAGGACACAAATTTAAAGGTTCTCCGCCCTTAGCATTTGCCAGAGCAAACAAAAAATGGGAGTGGCTGGGCTGGTGGCCTAGCATTAATTCATTTATTATATTAACATACTATACCTTGATACTTAGTTGGGCCGTCAATTATCTGTTTTTCAGTTTTAATCAGGCTTGGGGCTCTGATACAAATTCATTTTTCTTCAAGAACTTTTTAAAAATGACAGATAGTCCTTTCAAGCTTGGAGGCTTTGTATGGCCTGTATTTGTGGGTATTACTATTATATGGCTGATAAACTGGCTTGTATGTTTTAAAGGAGTTGCAAGCGGAATAGAAAAGATAAATAAGATTTTGCTTCCTACCCTGGTAATTGCAATAATAATTATTGTTATCAGAGGAGTAACTCTTCCGGGGGCAAGTCTTGGACTGAACAAACTTTTTACACCGGATTGGTCAAAAGTACTTGAGCCAAAAGTCTGGATAGCTGCATATGGACAAGTTTTCTTTTCATTAAGCCTTGCAATGGGAATTATGGTAACTTACTCCAGTTATCTTCCAAAAAAGACAGATATCAACAACAGTGCATTTATGACAGCTTTTGCCAACTGCGGATTTGAATTCTTGTCTGCAATCGGTGTTTTCGGAATATTAGGATACATGGCTTCTACTCAGGGTGTAGGGGTAGATAAGGTTGCTTCACAGGGTATCGGACTTGCATTTGTAGTTTTCCCTAAAGTATTTACGGTTATGGGAGGTATAGGTAAGCTATTTGGTATATTATTCTTTCTATGTCTTGTTTTTGCCGGAATAACCTCTTCCATATCTCTGGTTGAAGCCTCTTCCTCCGCAATGATTGATAAAACTGGAGCCGGAAGAAAAAAAGTTGTTTCTTTAGTTTGCCTTGTTGGGTATTCCATAAGTATAGTTTATTCTACAGGGGCAGGACTATACTTCCTTGATATTATAGACAACTTTATTAATTCATACGGAATCGTAACAGTTGGCTTACTTGAGGCAATTACTATAGGATGGTTGTTCGGAGCTTCCAAGATAAGAGAACATACCAATCCTATTTCCTATTTTTCTATAGGGAAGTGGTGGAATGTTATGGTAAAATTTGTAACTCCATCAATTTTGACCTTCATGATTGTTTCTAACATCATAAATGAAGTAATAAAACCATACGGAGGATATTCTCAAAAAGCACTGATTGCCTTCGGTTGGAGTGTAATAATTATCGGAATTGCTCTATCTTTGATATTGTGTCAAAGACCTTGGAAGGACAGAAGTATTACCTCTTATAATCCTGAGGAGGTGAAGTAGATGACTGCTACGTCCATAGCTTTCTTTCTATTTGGTGCTATTTTCCTCTGGGGAGGACTCGCTGTAACAATCACCATTGCAGTTAAAAATGAAACTAAAAAGTAAATAAAAAAGGGAGTGTCGCAAAACTACTTAGAAAGTAGTCAGTGATGCTCCTTTCTTTTGCTCCAATATATATTATTGCTAAATTGTTGATTATCCTGTAGGATATTCCTGATTTTATTGAATTTGAGCGCACTTTAATAGGCCTATTAGATTTCGTTGGAATTTTAGCAGGCTTTTATTTCATGAAGTTCTTTTCCACATCGGTCATTTTGAATTTTGGAGTGTAGCTTGTTTATGTTATAGCCAAAACACAACAGCATAAATTCCGTTTTGACACTGGTTCTCCCTCTAGTTAAAAATCGTTTAAAATTATAGTCACTTTTTAGAACCCCAAAGGCTCCTTCAACTTGGATGGAACGATTTACTCTTAGAAGAATGCCTTTTTCCGTCAAGATGTTTTCATAAGATTTTTGTCTCTTTTTTACAAATGTTTTAGATACCTGCATTTTGCGATTTCCTTGGGCTTTTGTACACTTAGACTTATAGGGGCAATTACTACAATCTTCACATTCATATATGCTAATCTCGGAACGATATCCTGTTGCAGATTTTCTATGAGTTGTTCCTGACATTTTTAATTGTTTTCCATTATGGCACGTATACTCATCTTTATCTTCATCATATTTCATATTTTCACGTTTGCTGATATCTTTCTTGAAACTTTTCTTCTTCCATATCTTGTATGTTTGAGGTTTTATGTAGCTTTGCTGTTGCTTTTCTTCCAAGTACAGATAGTTTTCTTCGCTCTCATAGCCAGAGTCTGCAATTATATTTTCATAACACCTTCCTAAGTTTGATTCCATACTTTTTAGAAACGGGATCAGTGTAGCAATGTCATTCCTATCCTGAAAGACTCCAACGCCGGTAACATATTCGCTTTCTACACCAATCTGTACATTGTAAGCAGGTTTTAGCTGAGCGTTACGCATGTGATCATCTTTCATGTGCATGAATGTTGCATCAGTATCCGTTTTAGAATAACTGTTTCTCCCCTCGAACAGCCGGTTATGAGCATTGTATTTTTCCTGACGTTCTTTAAATTCCTTAAGCTGCTCTGTGAATTTCTGTACTTGAGTTTTACGTTTACCGATTCCATGAACGAATTCTATATTGTCTTCTTTTTGCTTATCCTTTAAATATTTAAGGACTTGCTCTAAATCCGCCAGTATACTATCTTTTGATACTGAAAAGTTAGTTAAATATGACTGGTTTATATCCACTAAGCAAGCTTTGATTTTCTCAAACATCTTTGCTTCGTTTTTATTGACTACTTTCTTCCATACAAAGGTATAGCGGTTTGCATTTGCTTCAATTTTAGTACCATCCACAAACAGGTTTTCGAATTTGACTTCTCCTATAGAATGCAGGTGCTGAACCATTTGATAGAATAGGTCTTCTATTGCTTCTGGAAGATAATCCTTGCGAAATCTGGCTATAGTTGAGTGGTCAGGCTTTGATTCCCCTTGGAGCAGCCACATGTAATTAATATCTCTTTTACATGCAGTTTCAATTTTTCTGCTTGAGTATATGTTATTTGAGTTTGCATATGTTATTATCTTGAACATAGTCTTTGGGTCAACTGCCGGTTTTCTTCCCGTAGAAGAGTAAGCCTTATACAACTTTGTGTAATTCAATCCCTCCAATATTTGGCTTAGCAGTCTGACAGAATCATCTTCAGGTATTAACATCTCCAAATTTAAAGGCAAAACTAATTGATAGTATCCGTTAAATCCGGTATAATTTTTATGTTGGATAAGTTTTTTCACAAATTAAATTATACAACACTTGCGGGCCCTACGGGACCCGCATTTTACTATTTTAGGTACAAAAAGGGGACTGCTGCACAGCGAATAAAATTTATTCATTGTGCAACAGCCCCTTTTTTATTTACCCCTGCGCTTCTGGTCTAGGGCTTCATCTCTTATTTCTGCCCTGAAGCCTTCAAGTGCGTCACGTCTTCTGTCATTTTTCTCTTCAAGGGTTTTTGCCATTTTACTGTCATCAGTTTTTTCAATAAGTTCATCAGCTAATTCAATATTCTTAATTGTATAATTGATGTTTGCTTGTATTCTCTTTACATTATCGCTTCTGTCATCCGGTTTAGGCTTATTCATATAAAATATCCTCCCTTTTGATTAACAATATTTTTAGTCTTTGTCATCATCAATCTTAATTTCTATTGCTCCTGATTGTTCCATTACCGACTTTACTTCCTGAGCTTTGTGCCTTGCAGCTTTTACAAACACTACAATCCCGCTGTCATGATTCAATTCATTTAAACTTTCTAAAAAAGACTTTAACCTTCCTGGGTCATCCTGCTCTGTTTTCACAGTGGCACTTATATGATTATCTATTGCATCAGCATTCATGCTCTTAAACTTGGCTTCATCGAAACTGCTGATTATCATATCATGCCTGTTGATTCCGCTGTTTTTAAGAGAATCAACTACACCGCCTACCTGACCCGGCTCCAAAAATCTACCTATAATTTTAATAATAAATCCCTCCCTGCTTGCTGTGCCGTGGTAAGAGAACTAATTAAAATAGATTCATTCTTTTATATTGTGTCCAAAAATTTTTTTTGTAAAAAGGTAAAAAAATCAAAAAAGCGAACCATAACTGCAACATCCGATTGCACCGTTAAACTGCGGTTCTTTAAGCATTATTACTTCATCAAAATCCTTTGTAAGGTAGTAAGCAAGTGATTTGCTTTTTGCCACACCTCCCGACATTACCAGCCTTTTTCCTTTAAATTTAAAAAGTAAGGGTCTAAGTTTTCTGTAAAGCGAATAATTTACCCCGGCGCATAATCTCTCCATTGAAACCCCTTCGGCTATTTTACCGATTAGTTCCGATTCTGAAAAAACAGAACAAGTAGAGTTCAGTTCCACAGGCGCTTCAAAGTATTCTGTCAATTTTTCAAGCGGAATTTCCAGAACCATGGACATATTTTCAAGATATCTTCCACAGGAGGCAGCACACTTGTCATTCATCTCCAAATCAGTTATAAGACCTTTTTCAACCTTTATCACCTTCACATCCTGTCCGCCTACATCCAACAGGATAAATTCCTTCAAGTCTGTCTGATAAATTGCTCCGTACACATGAGCCTTTATTTCCGTTATTTGTCTGAACTTACTTATGTCCGTGTTATTTCTTCCATAACCCGTTGATACTGCAACCACGTCTTCACTAAATCCAAGGTTTTTTATGTCTACCTCAAGTTTTCCATTCTTATATAGACAGTAGTTTTTATAAAAAGTCATTGTACTTATTTTTTGTTTATGTATAATTGAATTTTTATCCATGAGAACTATTTTTACTTCCCTGCTGCCCAAGTCAATTCCAAGTATTTTCATTGCTTTAGCCCCCTTAAATCTACAAGCATATCCAGAAAAGCTTCAAGTCTCAGTTTTGTCCGGGAATCCAGACAATTGGACTTGTCTCCCTCTATTGTGAATACAGGAATATCAAGCTCCTGTTTTATTACTATATCCTGTATGGCTCTGTGACAGAAGGACTGAGTATAATGAATAATACCGTCAAGCCTTCTTTGTCTTATCTGTTTTTTTATTTCCAAAAGTCTGAAGTTCAAATCATAGGGATATGTATAATCATAATACTGCTCATATATATCTTTGGCTTGTGCTGCCCTTGGAAAGGAAAATTCTCTTTGCACTTCATTATATACAAAACAGGCATTAAACCTTTCGGCATACTCAAATACATCACAAATCATTGGCGGTACACCTATATAACCAAGTCTCAACAACTGTTTTCTCGGTTGCCTTTTTGATATTTCACTTATTTTTGCTTCAAGCAATTGTCCACATTTTTGAGGGTTGCCGTCAAAATCGCTTAAAGTTACCTGTGATATATGATTTTCAAAGCCTGTGGCTTTATTGTCTATGTAGGTAAGCTCATCAATAGCTTTGGCGTATTTTCTTATGGTGCTTAAAGACGTTCTGACGGCTTCCGTCTGCTCTAGACTGACATTAAAAGCTTTCATAAATTTATTCATTTCTATGGTTATATCACTAACGTTGTGAGATGCAGGATAAGAGAAGTGATACACTTTTATTCCCCTTGTCTTTAGAACCTCAAGCAGTGCTCCCGTGTTGGAACAGTCCCCCTCCTGAACTCCCACAATTTCACTTATGCCACAGCGAAGGCAGGCTCCGTAAATCCCTTTTATCCATGCACAGGAGCTTTTGGGAAAGCCGTCTCTTTCGGCTCTTTCGATATCCTCTGAATAGCTGTCTCCGGATATAAACACATTATTCAAATCAATTACCTTGCAGTTAGCTGCAAGCAGTATTTCTACAGGAACTGTAGTAGTAATTCCAATTTTTCTCATACAAATATCCTCCAAACATAAAAAAGGGCATATGCCCATGTGTAAACAAAATAAGCTATCCTTACGATAGCAGGCCCGTAGTTTTGTTTACAGACAGGATGGTTACGAACTGTCCTTATGAATTTATTGTAATTGTAGCAGTATGCTGTAAGCAAAGTCAATGATTTCAATATATCAAAATTTTAACACGTATTTAAAAAGCTCTACAGGTCATAATAAAACAGCAGGAAAAATCATTTACATATATTCACTTGGAGGGATAGAACTTGAAAAAGATAGCTGACAAAATGAGATATCTTGTCTTTACCTTTTTGTTGCTGTTTTTTTCATTCCTGTGGCTGTTGACTCTACTTCTCAGGGCAAAGTCAAATCCTCTTCCAATAATATTACCTCAAAAGCCATTAATATTAATTGTCCTTTCAATACCTGTATTTTTGCTTCTATTTATATTTTTTAGTGTAGGGCATATATTGACTCAATTTAATGAGAAAAAAACTATATTAACCATCCTATCAATTTACTTTACTGTACAGGTCTTATATATTTTATTGTTTCCAGTAAATGCCTATGAAGATGCTGCTATTGTAGAAGGCTTTGCAAGGGAATTTCTCCATGGCAAGTTTTCTTCTCTGGAAGTAGGTAACTATCTTGGATATTATCCCAACAACATAGGTATTACATTGCTTTTTTCTTTTCTTTATTTACTTTTTCCAGATAACCTACTTACTCTGAGGTTTTGCAATGTAATATTTTCAACCTTGACTGCCTGGCTGACTTACAAACTGTATAAAGAGCTTTTCCCCGATGAAAGAAATTCTTCCTGTGGTGTACTATTAATGGCTGTATGTTTTCTGCCGGCAATTATTTTGAACAATCTTACATACGGCGATACTATGAGTACTTCTCTTTGTACGGCAGGACTTCTCAACTCAGTAAAATTTGTAAAAACTTCTCACACGAAATACATGATATACACTGCATTACTTCTTATGCTGGGAAACTTTACAAGAAGTGTTGCTCTGTTGTTTTTGCTGGCAGTTTTGGTTTACTGGACACTAAACAGCAAGTTTTTAAGGAGTACACTAAATTCAAAAAAAGTCATTGCAGGAATTATTTTAGCAATACTGGTATTTTCACTACCTTTGAGATTATTCAGTTTTATAGGTTTTAAAAGCGGTATTATAGCCGAACCTGTTGGTACTCATGCAAATCCAGTATGGAGGTGGATTAACATAGGTTTCCCCTCTGACAGTAAGCTGGGCTATTGGGACGGGGGACGTAATACAACTATATTTGTTTCACGCTACAAGTGCGACCCCAAAAAAGCCTCAAGATATTTTATACACGATGTAATTGATAAGTATCAGACCCTAGGCATAAAAAACACATTGAAAGGATATGCTAAAAAAACCTTCTGGACGTGGACAGAAGGCACCTACAATGTTAATTTTTACGGTTTAAGCCAAACACTAAAACCTGAGAATTTCAAGCTTTATGATACTCCCCTCATAAAATATGCTGAACCTGATGACGCTATATTCAGAGGGGCTCTTGACTGGTATTTACACACCTGCAACTGGATAACTCTGGCCCTTGTGGCATATTATCTTTGGTACTGTATAAGGTATAAGGATTTCAAAGCTGAGCTTTTGGTTTATACCATATTATTTTATCTGGGGTTTTATTTTTTCTGGGAAGTGAAATCAAGATATCTGTTCGGGTTATGCCCTATTTTAATAGTATTATCATATAATTCAATTGGACTGATTGTGAAAAAGGGTCAGCGAAAGTTTCTCCGCCAACCCTGAGTAATACTTATATTTCTAAGCCAGTGCTTTATGTGACTCTTTTAGCTGCTTGCGTATTTGTATTTTCTGAGGACATTTTTGCTCACAAATACCGCAATCTACGCACGCGTCAGCTCTGTTCCCTTTAACCCATTCATTTGTCCCGATACTTTTATATTCTGCCTTTGCATAATCAGTCAATTTATAAACACGATGATAATTCATATATTCAAATATTTTAGGAATATTAACTTCCTTTGGACATGGCATACAGTAATTGCATCCCGTACAGTACAAGTCAGACAGTTTTTTATTTTGCTCCATTGCCTCGTTAATTGCAAAGATTTCGGCATCTGTAAGCTGTTCCTCCTTTGACACAACCCGTACATTTTCCTCAACCATAGCCATGCTGCTCATCCCCGACAATGCACATGTTACATTTGGATTAGAAACTACGAATCTCATAGCAAGCTCGGCACTGCTTTTTGCTCCACCGGGTATTAATTTTTTGATTATTTCAGAAGGTGCTCCCAGTCTTCCTCCCCCAATTGGGCCCATAATCATGACTCCAAGACCTTTTTCACGGGCATGAGCTATGCCGGCTTCATTGCTTCTGTCCAGCATATTATACTGGCATAGCACTGTCTCAAAGTATCCGGTATCAATTAGCTTTATCATATTTTCAGCCTTGTCATGAAAAGAAAAGGATAAGTGCTTTATCAAACCCTCTTCTTTCGCTTTTAATGCAGCTGATAGTGGGCCGTTTTTTACATTTATTTTCTTCTCATAGCTCTCAAGGTCTATTCCCCACATGTGATAAAAGTCTATGTAGTCAGTATCAAGTTTCTTTAACGAATTTTCAAGTCTTTCTCTATAATGGTCACCGGAATCGTCTTCAATGGGGTTTTTGGTTGAAAGATAAACTTTGTCTCTCCAGCCTTTTATGGCTTTTCCCACAATCTCCTCACTCTGTTTTTCACAATAGTAAGGGGCTGTGTCTATATAGTTCACACCCAACTCGAAAGACTTATGTATCATTCTAATACTCTCTTCGGTATCAAAAACCATTTTACCGCCTACATTCGTTTGCGGTAATCTCATTGCACCAAATCCCAAAGCTGATATCTTTATCCCGGTATTACCTAATTCGCGGTACTGCATCCATTTATCCTCCTTGACGACTGTAGTTAATGCATCAATTATATCATTTCCTAAACTCATTTTACAGTATTTACTATTTAAATATAATCTGCAATTTTTTTCATTAATTCAAACAGTTCCGGGTTAAATTTGTGCTTTTCACCCTCCATTATTCTGATAGCTTCATCTCTGCTAAAAGCAGCCCGATAGCATCTGTTTTCGCATAAGGCATCAAAAATATCTGCCAGTACTATTATTTGAGAATGGAGCGGAATATCTTTTTTCTTAAAATATCCTGACCCATCAACATATTCATGATGATAAAATATATAATCCGCAACAAATTTAAGGTTTTCACGGCTTTTAGCATACTGATAGCTATAAAAGGCGTGCATTTTGATTTTCTCATATTCCTCAGGCGTAAGCCTTCCGGGTTTATTGAGAATCTTTGGATTAATATAAAGTTTTCCTATATCATGGTTCGCAGCTGCAAGCTTAACCTTTTCACCTTCCTCTGCCGGAAGGCCATAAGCCTCTGCAAGGGCAATGCTGATGGAAGCAACTCTCTCACTGTGGAGCATAACCTCTCTGTAGGCATCAGTATTTGAGTATACCTCAAAGCTAATATAATCAAGCTCATTGCTTACCAGAGCCTTATTAATTTTATTCTCTATAAGCTCCTGAGGTATCTGATTGTCTGTTAAAACTACAAATGATAATGAAACAGACCCGTATATTCCGTCATATTCTCTGAAACAAGATGTAATACAATATTTCAGCTTGTTGTATTCTTCTATAGATAATAAATGTGGTGATTTAAAATTAACCCTGTAGATTTCTCCTATAACATTGAATCTGTTGTATCTTGACAGGTTCTTTGCAATGTTGAAGGATACGGAGTCAAATAGCTGTAGGTCTTCATCGGAGGTAACCACCACGTTTTTGCCGATTCTCTTTGCTGTATACAGTGCTTCATCAGCACTTCTTATAAGCTCCAAATAGTCTACTACCCCACAGGACTCACCCAAAATTGATACCCCCAGACTCACACTGAGACTGCTTTTCTCATATTTCAAGGCATTAAACTCTTTGCGAATTGTTTCAGCTATTTCCACAATATTCTTGGAATCAATTCCTCTGGTAAGTAAAAGAAATTCCTCTCCCCCATAACGTATGGCATAAACAGGGAGGTTTTTTATAGCATTTTTAATGACACCCACCAACATCCTAATAACATTATCCCCTGCCAGATGTCCGTAATTGTCATTAATATTCTTAAAATTATCCAAATCAAGTATAATCGCGCCATTTATGTCTATCATCTTATCTTCCCAGTTATCCAGCAACTGAGAAAGATACAGTCTGTTATAAAGACCTGTCAATCCATCATGCTCCGCTGAATCCCTGAGCTTTGAAAATAGGATTGCATTTTCAAAGTATATACATATCTGACTTTTAATCAACTGAAGCAATACCTTTTTTTCTTCATCAATCATATCAGCCAATTCATGATGAATAACGAGATACCCGTATAAATCACGTTTTGAAATACTCAGTACCCCAATAGAACCTGAATCATATCCAAAGAGTACCTTATCCTAAGCCTCCAAATCCTGTATATACAAATCAGTACCGGGCAGATATGAACTGTCTATATTCATCTTTGTAATATCATCAGGAGTTAAAATCTTGCAATCCAGACCAAGCACTCCTGCAATAACATCTTTGAGATAGCTTACAAGATCCTGAAATTGAAGGATGTTACCCATATACTCATTAATATCTATCAATACTGATACCGCAGCAAGTCTGTTTTCAAGATTTTTGACCTTTGAAGTAAGGTTTGCGTACTCTTCGTTTAAATTCATCAGGAGTTCAATACTTTGCTCTATTGAAGAAGCCACATTAAACTTAGCATTATCCTCGTACATATAAAACCTTTCCAAAACTCATATTTTTTTGTAAACTAATTTTTCCCACTATATTTATATCGTCTTAATTTAGGGGTTTAATAAGGGGGAATTAGTCTTATTTTAAAATAAATTATCAAAATTAATAATAAAATGCATTTACAAATAATTACATATATGTTAACATTAATTCAAGGATAATATTATATCACACACAAACAAAAAGGAACTTGGAGTAAGGGGACTCCAAGTTCCTTTTTGCATATAATGGGTATATTTTTTACATAATTTGAGAAAAATTAAAATATATTATATTAGATGGTACCGGAGCGGTGAAAAGCATGATACTTAAAATTCCCCCAAATGCAAACATGGAAGAAGGAAGCATAATTGCATTAACAAAAAATGATATTTTCATTGGTTATGCCGAAGTGATAATGTCAACAAATGAAGCCCTTATGCTTAGTGTGGACAATAAAGCCATTAAAACCTTCAACGAATTGTTCGGTGAACAAATTCCCTTTACAATAGATCTTTTTTAAATGCAAGTCATATTCACTGCCCTTATATACTTTGATTCATAGTTGGGCTTTAGGAACTCATACCTCTTTTCCATTTCATCCGTCACAGTCTTTAATCTGTCTCTATGCGAGTAATCTGATTTCAACTCAAGTTCTATCTGGTATTCTTTTTTTGATGTATTATTTTTTATGTTTACATAATTAACACTGTCAAAAGCAACTTCTACTGAAAATTCGTCTTGTGAACACAGTATTTTCTCACGGGTTTTTTCAACCCTTATAACTTTATGAAAATCCTTTGGCTGGAATTTTTGAGTAAGCTCCGTGCAGTATAATTTTATTAATTCCCAATTATCTTCTATATCCTCAGAATCAATCTCTTTTTCGTATTCAAATCTTGTCAATTGTCCGTCGCTACCGCAAAGGGTTTCCTCAGGAATATCTTTTTTTATTGTTATACGTTTTGTTTTATTATCTGATCTCATTCTAAGTATTATATTCTGCCTGTACAAGTCTCCCCCGTCTGTATCGTAATAATCATCTGTACTGTCTTTTGCTTTTACGGAACTCGAACTGTAATTTTTCATAAAGTCAGAAAACTCAGTCCGTACTTTATCAAATAGAGGACCATTCTGTGCATCAATTACATATTTCTTTTCTACTTCTATATTTTTATCCTTTTTCATAAAATCACCTCTTCGGTAAGTGTTAATGCAAATATATGAACATTTTTTCTTTTTGGTAAATGTATTTTTAAAACACGTCCCGGTTCTATACGATATCTCTTTGCAAATAGCCTTGCATTAAAGTTATGATAATTTGTTTTGCCGTTTTTCCTATCTGCTGCTGCTCCAATCCAATAAATTGTTTCTCCATAAATGGCAGCCTGATAGAAATCAGTGAAATCTGTTGTAATCCTTTGTACAGTTCCGTCTGAATACTCAATTTCAATGTCTTCCCTATAGCTTCCAAACTCAGAACAGCCCAGTATGTTAATGTACTGAGCATTTATTTCAGGTACGCAAATTATCTGCCCGTCACAGCTTATGTTATCAGGCTGAGAAGGAAAATAGCTATATTTAAAACAAAAATCACCCTTCTTCCATTCCTCATTTATCACCAAGTCCTGAAATATATAGTGTGTTCCTTCTCCTGTAATATCAGCTACGGAATCATCCCTCAGGTTTTCTTCAAAAGCCTGATTATTATAGGCTTCTGTCAAATCCACATAATAGTTTATATAATTTTTCTTTTCTTTATTTACAAATATATTCTTAACTAAACTAATAAGCTTTTCATCACTGTTCAGAATCTTACTGCATAAGTCATTCTGTTTCTCATTGGTGATTTTTGTACCTGTGATACATGCCCTATATAAAAAATTTAGTGTATCTTTTCTAACGTCTTCAATAATTTTTTCAGTGATTTCTGTCAAAGCTGTATCTAAGTTATTTTGATTGCAATGGTCATACAATAAGTGGAAGATAGGCTTTATGCAACCATAAAACCGACGTCTTATCAGTTCTATGGAATATTTGAATTTCTCAATTTGTTCATTATACGAATTTATGATATTAATAAAGTCATTTTTATAGTCCTGAAACAGTAACAATGACTCCTTGATAACATCATTTGTATCAATACTGACGTCCTCAATCCTATGTATAGAATATATACTGTTTGCAAATGTTTGATTTTCCTTAATATACTGCTTATTTGATTCATCAAATATATCTTTCAACATATCAAAGGTCACTTGAAGTGAAAAAAATATATCCGAATTCTCACAGTTATTAACTATATCCCTCACTAAAGACGCTTCTTTAATACCAAATGTCCTGTTATTTTCTCCATATTCATTTACAATAATGGCATGATCAAGAATATATGTGCTATCTTTATAGTATTTGTTGTAGAACAGCGAGTTATATTTTACCACCATAACAACAGGACATCCCTCAATAAGCTCTTGGGCAATCCTGTGCATGGTTTCTTCAGGAGTTTTCCCGGTACAATCTATCCGTTGCAGCTCCAAACCCATGCAATTCAATATCTTGTTTTCTTTGCTCTCAAAGCCTGAATCAAGATACTTTGGAGTATTACTCATAATCGCATGTAAATAACAAAAATAAAAATAATTATTATAATTAAAGTACCCTGCAGCGGCAGCAATTGGTCCGTGTATGCAATCAATTTTCTGAAAATCAAAACCATTCTTGTACAAATCAATATCAAGAGTTTTTCTCACTCTACCTCCCCCTTTCCCCTTTGGCAGCGAAGAAGGTATTCAAAGTCATAGGGTTAACATTCATAAATTAATTATATGAATATTTTTGAATTGATTCAAGTTATTTACACCAACTATTTGTCGGAATATACTACATCTTCATGTAATAAATGCTGTCCTCATCCAGCTTTCTCTTACCCCGATGAGTATAAATTTTCCTTTCAGAGGTCATACCCACTGTCTTTTACTCTTTATAAAAACACCTCATCGGTAAGGGTCAATGCAAATATATGAACATTTCTTTTTTTTGGCAAATGTATTTTCACAACGCATCCGGATTCTATACGGTATCTCTTTGCAAATAGTCTTGCATTAAAGCTGTGATACCTTGTCCTGCCATTTCTTCTTTCCGCTGCTGCCCCGGTCCAGTAAACCTTTTCTCCGAAAACAGGAGGCTGAAAGAAATCAGAAAAATCTGCGGTTATTACTCTTTTTGACCCATCAGAATACTCTATTACCAGTTTCTCATTATAGCTTCCGAACTCTGAACATCCAAGTATACTTATGTATTGTGCGTTTATTTCCGGTATGCATATTACCTCAGCGTTACAGCTTATGTTATCAGGCTGAGCAGATAAATAGCTGTAATTAAAACAGAAATCACCTTTTTTCCATTCCTCATTTACCACTAAGTCCTGGAATATATAATGTGTTCCCTCTCCTGTAATATCAGCTCTGGAATCATCTCTCAAGGTATCTTCAAAAGCCTGATTGTTATAATGTTCCGTTATATCAATAAAATAATTACTAAACTTCTTTTTTGATTCACATACAACCAAAGTCTTCATAAGGTTCAGAAGTATTTTATCTCCTTCGACAACCATCTTACACAAATCATCTTTTCTCTCTTTACTTATTGTCTCACGGCGGCGGCTGGCCTTTCCAACGGTACTTATTGCTTTGCTTCTGATATTTTCAACCTTTTTTTGGGTTTCCTGAAGTTGGGCAAGTTCGAGACTTTTATTTATGCACTGCTCATAAAGTATATGAAATATAGGTTCCATACACCCGTGAAAACGTAACCTGTTAAATACAATATTGTTGTCAAATTCCTTGCTTCCGTCAAAATTCTCTATTATATTTATCAATTCATTTTTATTGTCCATCATGGTCAAGGCAATACTAATGGCTTTGTTTGTATTAAGAATAACTTCTTCCTTCTGATATATACTGTAAATGCTGTCCGCACACGAAGCCAATTCCTTTCGTAATTGATTGTTTGAGTGCTCCCATATTTCTTTTAACATATCAAAAGTAATATGAAGAGGAAAGTAAGCATTTTTATAGGTATCCAGAATGTCCTTGTGAAGCTGGTCTCTGATACAAAATGTTCTGTTGGACTCATTAAACTCATTTATAAGTAATCCGTGATTAAGCTTAAAATCCTCATTTTTGTAATACATGTTGTAAAATAGAGAATTATACTTTACAACCATAATAACAGGCCTGCCAAACAAAATTTCCTCGGCTGCCATTGAAATTACATCATCAGTTGTACATTCTCTGCAATCAATTTTTTTAAGCTCCAAACCCATTTTGCATAGGATTTTATTGGAATAATCTGATGGATCATACTGAGAGTAATTTTCATAAGCGCCTGCAATACTATGTAAAAAGCAGTAATAAAAATAGTTTTCATTGTTAAAATAACCTGTTGCTGCTGCAATCGGTGATTGTATGCAATCAACATTCTTGTAATCAAACCCGTTTTTATACAGGTCAATATCCAGGGCCTTCCCCATTGTACCCCCACCTTCTTTGGTATATATATAGTACTAAATTCCAAGTTTTTGACTTACTACCTTCTCCAACTTATTCAGCGTATTCAGATTATCAAGCAAGAGTTCTTCGTCATCAAAGACAATATGTAATTTATCTTCCAGACTAACAATAATTTCGATGAAATTAACTGAATCGACACCTAACCTATTAAGGTTTTCATCTGCTGATATGCCGTTTACTTGTTCAGTATCAATATTTAAAGCTGAAGCAATTACAGCTATAATCTGTTCTTTTATTTCCATAAAACATATCTCCTTTAATGAATTATATTATTTAGAATAAGCTTCCATTATCTTCTCAAGCTTAGAATTTAGTACATTTACATTCTCCCATGAATCAGAGACTATTAAGGTAAAAACTCTTCCAACGCTGCCGTCAGTACCCTCATGAAGCTTGTAAGGAAGGGTCCCCGAGGTGTACACAAATATTCCTTCCTTATTGTCTGAATTTATCAACAAACCCTCATTCTCCAGTTTGCTGCATATATCCGTATAGTTCACAGTTTTTTCCGGAGTCAGTCTGAAGTATCTTGACAGTATTTTTTTGTCCTTCAGAATCTGATTTACAAATGAAATATACGTTGACAAGGTAAAGCGACCATTTATTTCAATTATAGGGATACATACATCCTGTTCTGTTATAATCGAGTCAATTCCGGCTACTCCGGTAAAGCCTGTTTCATACAGATATCTTCCTATTTTTTGCCCGTATTCCATATAGCTGTCCAAAACTCTTTGCTCCAGCTCAGGGGGCATTTTTGAGCCAATGTAAACTGTATCCCTCAGTAACTGTTCTTTTATCGAAAATACATCTACTTCTCCGTCAGGTGAAACATATATCTGGTAATTAATATCCCCTTTTTTGTTATACCAGCCTTCAACAAGCCACTTACTGTCTGTCCTGCCTCTGGAGAACCGAGCTATCATCCTCAGACTTGATTCCAACTTTTCCTTGCTGTCTACTATGTATAAACCCTTGCCTGACGCACCCTTTGGCTCTTTTATAATCACTTTACTAAAGAACGGTTTACTATTTGTCAGTTTGTCATATTCTTCTCGGATTTCGTCGGCAGAATTGCACACTCTGCCTTCACATACAGTTAACCCAAGCTTTTCTGATATTTCTCTGTTAAATATCTTGTCATTGATTTTTGCATTAATATGAGAAGGTGCACCCATTATCCTCATACCCGTCTTTTGCGCAATTTCCTCTTCAAGATGAGTAACTCCATACGGATTGAAATACAAATCATTATTTTTTTCAGCTGCCTCTTTTAATTTATTGAGTAGGCCTTCATCTCTAAGTACCAACTCTGATATTGGAGTTAATAAATCAGCATTTTCAGGGGATAGTATAGTTGGTATGGAAAAACCCATTTTTCTTAAATTGCTCAGATAATCTTCATCAGGCATTTCACGAAGGATAATAATATCCTGTTCTCTGCATATGAGAAGATTCATTTCTTCCATACGGTTTACGGCAATGTCCTCCTGCCTGTTAACAACCCCTGCACTCAAGTTACTCCAGTATTTTTCCGCACCTATATTGCAAAGCCACACAATGGTTCCTTTGCTTCTTTCTGTTGTAATAAGGCTTATTAAGTTAAAACCGTTTTCCATACTATTTAAGAAGATTTATATCCAGAGGCCTTTGTCTTAGCATAAAATCTTCTTTTTCCCACCTTTCTCTGAGAATATATGTTTTACCTTTATAGTACTGAACCTCAGCCGGTAGAGGATGACTCAGGAAAAGTCCGGGGCTCTGTGTTATTCCATAAGCTCCTGACTTTTCAATTGCAACTACGTCTCCCGCAACAGCTTCCGGCAACGTAACATTCTGACCTATAACGTCTGTTGGCGTGCATAAAGGGCCTACTACATTTACAGGTTCTTCATAGCCTGATTTATTCAGAATATGCATTGGAAAATTATTTCTAATGTGTCTTCCGAGGAAAGCAGATGACGCATGCTGGTTTGAACCACCGTCACAGACCAGATATTTTCTTCCCTTACATTCTTTTCTGTATAGAACTTTTGTAAGGTATGTTCCCGATTCAGCCATAAGAAATCTTCCGCTTTCAACAAAAACCTGTGTATCAGAAAGTCTGTCTTTGTATTTATCCCATACTTGACCAAATTCGTTGCGAAGTATATCCATATCCAGAGTACTGTCGTCCTTGAAATAAGGAACACCAAAGCCCCCGCCAAGGTTCAGAAATCTGAGATTAAAACAGTACTTTTCCGAGGTTTCCAATGCCAGCTGTATAATTTGCTCCATACTCTGAACAATACTGTGGGCATTTAACGCCTGTGTACCCGTATATATATGTATACCTATTACCTTCAGATTTGTCAGTGTTTTTAATTCTTTGAATACGCTCTCCATATGAATCTGATCTATACCGAATTGAGATGCAACCCCTGACATTTTAATACCCGAGCCTGCAATGTCAAAGTCAGGGTTTATTCTTATAGAGATGTCCACCACCCTGCCTATTTTAGCTGCTATTTTATTAATTGCTTCCGCTTCATCCAGACTTTCAATATTGATACTGTAAATGTCTGTTTCCACGGCGTATTCCAATTCGTCATATGTTTTTCCGGGACTTGTAAATATGATTTTATCAGGTGAAAAACCTGCCGAAAGCGCGGCATGCAGTTCTCCGGAAGATGCCGTTTCAATGCAACTCCCAAGCTTCTTGAACAACTGGCATATCCCCACAAGGGGGTTTGCCTTCATAGAATAAAATATCCCAAATTCTTGGGGCAGACTGTTCTTTAGCAATGTATACTGAGATATGATTTTCTCAGTGTCATAAACATAGACAGGCGTTCCATATTCGGTTGCGATATCATTTAGTATATTATCGTTCATATGTCCCTCCTATTCTGTAGCCAGCAAAGTATTATTTATAATTTTCACTATTGTTTCGGCATTATTGTGCAGGTAAAAATGCCCCTTTTCAAAGGTGTAAAAGGTACAGCTTTTATTTGTATACAGCTCCCAGTATTTCATATCCTCCACGGTTGCAAGTTCATCATTTGTACCCGAAAGCACAGATATATCAATATCAAATTTCTGTATATGAGGACTATGTCCGTATGTTTCCAGAATTGTGTAATCTGCCCGAAGAGTATTAGCAGCATTTTCCACCAATTTGGTATACTTTAAAAGCTTTTCAGGTATTCCGCCCATACTTACTGCTTCATGAATCAACTCATCATCAGAAAGCAGGTGCATATTCTTATCCTGCTTTTCAATACAGGGAGGGTATCTGCCAGAAAAGAATACGTGTATAGGTAATTTCAAACCCATTTGATAGAGTTTGCATATCAATTCATAGGTTATAATACTTCCCATACTGTGTCCGAAAATAGCATAGTCACTATTGCGTGTTTCATTTTTAACAAAACTTGCTATATCCTCCACAGCCTCCCCCATACTTTTGTAATATGGGTCTTTAGCTCTTTTAGACCTTCCCGGCAGTTCTATGGGGCAAAGCTCTATAGAGCTGTTCAGATAATTCCTCCATCTTGCATATATATCTGCAGAACCGCCTGCATACGGTAAACAAAACAGTTTAATTTCTTTCATTTTATGCCTCCTGTTTATAGCTTAATTCAAGAAGCTTATCAACTGCATGGCTTTCTGTTACTATTATGAGTTCCAGTTGCCTGCATATATTAGTCATAATGTCCTTGTTTTTTGTTAAGGCCAAACGAAGGGACAAATTGGATAAGATTTCCCATTTCTCTGAAGAATCCTTAAGACAAATGCAGATTTCCTCTGAATCACAAATCATTGTAGATACCTCCCGGAGAAATACCACAAACCTTATCCTGCTTCTGGACATAAGCTTAAATGCAGCATTGTAATACCTCAGAAGAGAGAATAATTCCTCGTCGGGCATAGTGTCCCTCTTAAATATTAAATCCCTTGTGAATATCTTCATTACCGGCAATCCGCATTTACAGCCTAAAATGTCTTTTTCGCCCTTCATCCGGCTTGAACTTTCAGCTATAATATTTTTACAGCCGTCACACTTCGGTTTGAAACCTTCTTTTTTGCTCACTTCCATCCACATATTTCTAATGGGCTTAGTGTAAGTGCCTTGATCGTTATCAGAATTTCTTGCACATATTAAAGCTTCTATAGACATCCTTCCGTCAAAATCACTTTTGGAAAGACTGTACTTGTCGAATATTTCAACATATCCTTCTGCCTTGTTATATCCTGTTACAACCACAGCATGTGCCCCATGATTTTTATGGTAGGCACTGTGATAACTCATATGGTACATGTCTACAACTGTTACCACAGGAACTCCTAAATCTATCAGTTCAATAAGCCTCTCATAAGCTATTTGGGGGTTGTCTTCAATATATAATGAAATTTTTATTTTGCTGTCTGTTAACTTTTTCACTTCACTTTCGTCACGTTTGCTATAATGTGTAACTGTCGGAAAGTAAACGTATTCAAGGGAAGTATTCAGCTGCTCCTCCGAAAACTCGAAAGAGCGTGAGGGTTTATGCAAATAGTTTAAACCTATATATCCGGTATTATCGTCATACATAAATGACAGGTAATCAGCCAAAATCAACTCTGGCTTCAACCCAAAGTATGCTACAATTGCTCCGTAGGCATTCTGGAAACAGTCATTTACGTAAGGGACGAAGTATCGCGGTACTCCGTCAATTGAGCGGTTTAAAGTATTCATATATCTCCCTTCTGCCTGAAATATAATCATTCACGCATTTTACAACAATGTCTGAATCTTCATTGACAGTAATAATATTGGTTTCATTTTGGATTGCTTTGCTGTTAATCAAAAGCAAATATTCGTCCCTTAGCTTATTCAGATAATATAGCTCCTTGTTTTTCAAAAGCTTGTTTTCCCTGATAAGCTTATTTGTGTGAAACAAGTCCTTTCCTCTTTTTTTGATTCTTCTATCACACTCTTCAGGACTTACATCCAAAAAGAAGACCATGGTGGGTTTTATAACAAACCTGTGCAGAAGTCTTCCGATTTTACCCCCTGCCCCGTTTACACTATCCCGGGTTAAACCTGTATATATGTATCTGTCAGCAATTAATACATAATTCTTCTTTAAAAGCGGAAGGACTTTAAAAAGGTAATCTATAAGAAAACTAACCCATTGAAAAAAGCTGTAAATTCCAGGTGTCAGTAATTTTTTAGAGTCAATCCTTTTGATTATATTTCTTATTACCCTATTCGAATTCCATTCCAATACACTTGTTTTATATCCATTATCGGTCAGGTACTTTCTGAGAACCCTTACACTCTCACTTTTCCCGCAGCCGCTTATCCCTTCGAATACTATCAACATACCGTTTACGCTTGATGTACTTTTTTCTTGTTGCATAAGCCTTCACATCCATAAATTTATTTATGTAAACTTAAATAATATTGCTTTAAGTGAAGAACCTCATGTAACGCATTTCTGCCATTCTACAAGCTGTTTCTGAGCTTATAGCTCTCTGTGTAGTCAAGAGCAGCTTTTCTGCCTTTTACAAGGTTTTCATGGAGCTCTCGCAATATTGCCGTAGAGAAATCCGTCTCTTTCCAAGCATTGTAAGTAATTCCGTAGCCAAGTTGTTCCCAAAGCCGAGTGTTCTTTTTTTCGTGCTCTCCAAAGGGTTCCAGCATTATCATAGGTGTTGCGGAAGATATTGAATCCATAAGAGTTCCGGCTCCCGGTTTTCCAATAATAGCCCTTGAATTCTTAGTAATATCAAAAAGCTCATGATACTCTTCTTTATTTTCAAATAATGGCTCTATATCAGGTATTATCTGCGCTAAAGGCGGAAACTCATAAATGCCTTTTTCATTTTTGTTCCAGGCTCTCCACGAAGGATCAACCATAAAACATCTGTCCTCTTCCTTTTTCCTTGAAGCCTCCTGAATTTCATACAGAACAATATCCAACTGAAAACCTTTGTCCTGCAGTTCGGGAATCTTCCCCTGATAGGTTCCCATTCCCCAGCCTCCTCCATGGATAATAAATCTTTCCGGTCTTTTATGGAAGGGAATGGGGTCTTCGTTTACAATTGGTATCTGGAACTGAATTTTACTGTTTTCACAATCATACAGCCAGACTTCTTTATAATTAACACTGTAATCAGGCTTATACTGCTGAAGGCTTTTCCATGACGGAGGGAGGTCGCAGTCAACATACAGTATTTCTGCATTAACAGTTTGCGGGGCTATCCGTGCTCTGTATTCGTCCATTACATGAAGCCAGTGCCCTGACAGTACTATGAAGTCCCTTCTGTTTTCTTTCGCCCAGCTTTTTAGCAGCTCATCAGCCAGCTCATTGTCAATACTCTGACGAATATCCATGGGCATTCTTGCAGACATTAGAGCAACGGCAAAATTACTGTGATATGCCTTCCGGCTCTTTTGTATGCCGTCCCTTTTATCTTGTGAAATAAGGTTCTCGAACACTTCTATTTTAGTAGAAACTCCCTTTTCACGTAATCTGCGGTCTATAAGAAGTCCCGGAATATACAGCCCAAGTCCGAAACCTGAGCAGAGTATTGTCACTGTTCTTTTTTCCATAGGATTCAACTCCTTGGCATATAGTTGTGCCTTTAATGATTTTAAGACTGGCCTTCACCAAACTTTGCATCTAAGAACCTGTTCATACCCGTAGCTTTGCTCTGGTCTATATTCAGAATTCTGTTAACATCAAAAAGCCTTGTAAAGAAATCGTACGGCCATTTTGACGGTTCTTTATTTTCGATTGCATACTCATCCAGATAAGAAAGGTCCTCAGGTTTGAAGCTGTCCTTTACAAACTGAGGTATTATTTCTCCGAACATAAGCTCTATATAATAGAAGTTATAATATACAATTTTCTCCAATTTGTACTCTGTAACTCTTTCAACAAGTATATTCCAGTCAATCTTGTCAAAGAATTTGCGTATGTACATAAATAAATCTGCAAACTTGTAAATCTTCAGGTCTTTGAGGCTGGCTATCCATATCATAAGACATGCTTCTTTGTACAGATGACAGCTAAGTTGGATTATATTATCTATGTAGTCCAGCATATAGCCCTTTGTGTTATTTATCTCAATTGGTACTGCTCTTTGTATCAGGTCTTTTGTCAGTACCTTGTAAGGACAGTTACCTTTCCACAGAATGTCATGGTTTACGTCAACTTCAACAAGCTTTGCGAACTTATTATCGCTGAGCTTGAGGAACTGGTGTATTTCATGTGTTGCCATCTGGTGAAGAACTTTTTGTTTTCTCGGTACTTCTACAATTACATCTTTCTCCTCATCGTAATTGCCCTGTATATAGCCAAGGTCTTCAAGAGCCTTTACTACAGTGGTTACATCATCGAGACTCATAAGCATATCCAAGTCATTGAATATTCTTGATTCTATTGAAGGATATACTGTACTTGCAAGGAGGTTGCCTTTGAGCACAGGAACTACAAGATTATGCTTTTCAAACTCCTTGAGTATTTCTGAAAGCTTTTCCAGATAGCAGGTGTTTCTTTCACCAAACACAGCCCACTGAGTATCCATAAGTCTTTGAAGTTCTTTTTCCATCGAATCGTAAAGATTAAACTTCTTGAGATTGAACCGGAACATTGGCAAGGTTCTATGTGTAATCATCTGGTATATTGCTTCGGACCAGTCAACACCGCCATCCAGCATTTTTTTCAGCTCATCACCCTGTGAATCATTCATTTCCACTGCAGTAAGTAATACAAGCTGTCTTTCCTTTGATATTTCTTCTCTTTTCATTCACATATCCCCCTGTTATTTTTTCAAGCTTTGATATAATTCTTTAACATCCTTTTTGCTTATTTTCCCTATTGCATTTCTCGGTATTTCCGGTATTATATATATTTCCTTTGGTACTTTTCTGTCTTCGAGCTGTATGTTGCACCATTTGTATATATCCTTTACTTCTGCCGTACAGCCCTCTTTTAGAACTACCATGGCAACAATTTTCTGTCCCAGTTTTTCGTCATCAACACCTATTACGGCACTTTCCTTGACTGACGGATTTTTGAGCATAACTTCTTCTATATCTATTGGATATGCTCTGCTTCCACCCTGCATAATCATGTCATCATTTCTGCTGAGTACAAAGAAACGTCCTTCTTCATCCTTATAGCCTAAATCTCTTACACGGAAGCCCTTTTCACCAAGAACTTCTGCTGTGAGCTCAGGTGAATTGTAATAACCGTCCATCATGTAATCACTGGTTATATATAGTTCTCCTATTTCGCCAACTTGAGCTTCACTTCCGTCTTCTCTGTATACTTTTACGCCACAGCCTCTCATAGGTTTACCGATTACACAAGGCAGAGTTGTTACGTCTTCATGTTCTCCGAAGGTTACTCTGGCTGACGCTTCGGAGGTACCATAGGCATTGAAAACTCGTGCCCCCGGGAATGCTTCTGCTGCGCGGCGATAGATAGTCATTGGATTTACCATTCCACCGATGAGAACTCTTTTTACTGAGCTGATATCATAATTTTTAAGTTGAGAATACTCAAGAATTTGTAAAAGCATTGTTCTTACGATGTAAAAATTAGTTGCTTTATACTCTTGAACTGCCTTTAAGAATATTGCGGGATGAAACACATTATTGAGAAGGATAATTCCTCCACCCCGGCTTATTGCCATAAGCACATCCCCTGATATAGGGCTTGCCTGTGCAAGTGATCTTGGCAGTATAGTCCGTTCATCACTGGTGAAACCCAGATGTTCTGCAACTGCGAGTGCATTTCCTACAATTGCTTGGTTTGAGAGTACAATTCCCTTTGGCCTCGAAGTAGAGCCTGACGTAAAGCATATACCGAAAGTATCTTCATTTACATCCGTAAGCGCACGTTTGGCCTTTTTGAACTCATGTATTTCAAATGTACCGTTTTCCTGTAAAACGAGTACTATTCTTATGTTCATCTTGTCAATGCCATCTTTAACAGAGTCATACCCTTTAGGGTCAGTTATCAGAAGTTCAACATCCGTGAAATTTATAAGGTCTGTAAGTGTATCTCCTTTGAATTGATACGAAAGTGATACAAAAACCTTTTTCTGTCGATTTAAGCCAAACATACTTGTAATGAATTCTGTACAATTCGGAAGGTAGATTCCACCAATTTTGAAATCAAAACCCTGAATGATTGCACAAAAATCCAAAACCTTGTCGTATATCTGGCCATAAGTAAATTTATTGTCATTATATATAAGCAATATGTTATCTTTATACTTCTCACAGCTCTCCTTAAACAGATTCCATGGTGAGTATTCAATTTCTTTCACAAAAGTCGCTTCCCTTCTATTTATTTAAGCTTCTGCTTTGCAGATAGCCTTCCAGCCTTTCCACAATACTGCTCTCCAACTCACGTATAATATCAAGTTGACTTACCAAATCGTCAATCATATCCAGTGACTTCCTTATGCCGAGCTTTAAAGCGATACTGGAACAGATATCCCAATGTTTTGAAGCTTCTTCCAATGATACACACAGTCCGGTTATCAGCTGTTCCGGTAACAGAGATTTGATTTGTTTAATAAATACACTGAAACGCTTTCTGCTTCTTGAAATATTTTTCAAGCTGCCGTTCAGATAAACCCTGTACCAGTACACTTTTTCATCATCAAGCTTTTCATTTTTCTTTTCCAATAAACTTTTTGAAAATAACTCAATTGCATCCAACCCACACGTATATCCGAGAACTTCTTTTCGACCTTTCATTCTCCGGCAGCTTTCACTTAATAAATTCAGCATTTTTTCTTCTGTGACCTTAAAATCCTTATCTAGGCCAATTTCCATCCAGAGATTGCGAACCGGTCTTTTTTGTGTCACATTTACTCCCGGTAAGGGATTATCCGACCTTCTTCCCATATTGACTTCATCTATAGGCAATATTCCGTCAAAATCACTGCTTGACAGTTTATACTTATCAAACAGATGAAAATATCCTTCTTCTTCGTCATATCCGGTGAATACCACACAGTGCAAACCATGTTCCTTTCCGTATGCCCTGTGATAATTCATATAGTACAAATCCACAGCAGCAACTACGGGCATTCCGTTATCAAGCAATTCCTTAAGTCTTTGATATGCCACCTCAGGCTTGTCCTCTATGTACATATTGATGTTAACCCTGTCCTTGTACCTGATATCAGCAGCTTTCTCTGTGGATTGACTGTATAAGGTTGTTGGTGCCAGGTATACGAATTCAAGGGATGTATTCAGTTCATCTTCTGTAAACTCAACCGTTGTATTTGGCCTGTAAAAATAGTTGACTCCAACATATCCATTTTTACAGTCATACATAAACGATAGATAATCAGCAAGAATAATGTCGGGATTCAATCCCATATGTAAAAGTGCTGCGGAATAAGCATTATGGAAACAATCATTTACATAGGGCTCAAAGTATCTGGGTACATTACCCATTTGTTTTATCATAGTCACCTGTCCTATCACTGTGTATTCAGGAATTCAATATATTGTCAACATAATCAGTTATAGAATTCACTGTTGAGAAGGTTTCGTAGGTTAGGGAGCTGCTATCAAAGGTTATTCCAAAAATATCTTCGATTTCAACCAGCAGCTCAACAAGAACTATTGAGTCAACTCCATAGTTGTCTCTCAAATCACTGTCTGCCACCACATTTTCATTATTAAACTGTGCAACTCTGCTTACAACCTCACAAACCTTGCTTTCTATTTCCTGTTTCTGCATAAGTCTTACACTCCTTTAAAATATTTTACTTGTACCTCTCATTTACTACCTGTATTCTGCCTTCAACCTTTGCTGATACATCACCCTTTTCTTTTATGTATTTAGCAAGAACATCTTTAAGAAGCTCTCCCTTTTTCAGCAGCTTTCCTTCTTTCAATTCATCGTATCCGTCTCCGCCGTTATATATATAGTCATTTGTTGCAACTTTGTAGTACTTTTCTCTATCCAGCGGTTCTCCATTCAGTGTAATACTTACCAGCCTTTTACCGGCAGGCTTTGATGCATCAAACGTATACTTTATACCTGAAACCTGCAGGAAGCCTCCATTAGAACCTCCATCAGGATACAGCCTTATACCTCTTTCAACTGCGGTGTATATGTTTTCTCCCCTTACCTGTATTGTGACAAGTGAATTAACAAATGGCAGGGCTTTCCCAATAGAATACAGATTTATATTTCCTGCCGGAATACTCTCTCGTATTCCTCCTCCATTCATTAGGGTTAAATCCGCATCGGAAGTTTCACGCATTGCATCGCAAAGCAAATTCGCCAAAGTTGTTTCTTTACTTCTCACATTATTTCTGAAGCCGTCAAGCTTTTCTGTTGTTTTTCCTACAACCTCTTTTGTAGCTTCAAGAGCTATTGCATGGTATTTCTCTGCCACCTTATTTAAAGCCGGGTCAGCTTTATCCTTGTCCTTAGTTTTCTTAACGCTCCATGCTAACTTTGCAAGCTTACCGTCTTTAAAGTACATATCTGCCAATCCTATGTGTGTGCTATAGCCTCCCGCTTCAACCAGATATGTATTGTTGACCTTTACAGCCTTTTCATATAAAAAGTGGTGGTGACCGCACAGGATTAAGTCTATGCCATCAACCTGCTTTACTACTTTTCTGTCTATGTCATCCCCAAGATGTGATATAAGTACTATGGCATCCACCTTACCCTTTAGTGTTGCTACCATATTTCTCGCAATTCTTACAGGGTCTTCCAGAGTTACACCCTCTGTATCCCTTGAATTTGTATTTATAAGGGCATTTTGCTCAGTCATTCCGAATAAGCCTATTTTTTTACCCCCAACATCTACAATTTTGTACTCTTGAAACGCAGGCTTTCCATCCTTGTAAATATTAGCCGAAAGAATTGGAAATTTGAGTTCGTCTTTGATTTGAATCAGCCTGTCATAACCAAAGTTAAAATCATGGTTTCCGGGTGTCATTGCATCATAGCCCATTAAATTGGCTACTTGTACGACTCCCTCACCTTTATCTATGTTTGCTTCATTGGTTCCGTGAAACAAGTCTCCTGAATCCAGAACCAAGGTATTTTTATTTTTCTCCTTTACACCGTCTATCAAATGTTTCATAAGCGGCATACCCATCATTACGCTTACGTCATCCAGAGAGTAATATCCCCCTGCTTCCTCATCGAAGATAATATGTCCGTGTATATCTGCTGTACTTACTACGCTTATTTTTTCATCGTAATAGCCTAAGCTTTTGAGCAAATCATTAAAGTTAACATATTTCACCGTAAGAAATGCGGCTATCCCAACTACAAGTACTCCTAAAGCAATTAAATTTTTATAACTTTTCAAATTAATAATCCCCCTTTTGTATATGTCATTACATGGCCGTACCTGTACTTGAATATCGGCTTACTCCTTTTTTCCAAAATGCATACACAAGTAAAAACATTATTACGGCAACCACTGGTGTCATATAGAGAAAACCGTTCCAGTATGAAGACATATCGCTTTTTCTTAAGAAATATTGTGCCGGAAAAAAGTTTACAAAAGCAAAAGGAACTACAAACATGAGAAGCTTTTGTATGATACCCGGATAAAAGCTTAAGGGGTAGCCGGAAATTCTTCTTGCATTAAAGAATATCATGTTCCTAAGATTGTCAACCTTGTATGTCCAGAAGCTAAAACAGGCCGAAAACAAGAATATTGAGGCCTGTATAACTGCCCCTGTCAATAAAGCCACTATGTAATAAATAATATTTTTAGCATTCCACTCTATTCCCACTGAAAACGCAGTGTTTACAAACAGGATTATTCCCACTATCCCATGACCCAGAGCCGCACTCAAATCTATCCTTGACGCAACTATCTGGTACATAAGCCCAAGGGGTCTGGTCAGGAACCTGTCAAATTCTCCTGAATAAATCATATTGTCGAAATCTCGCATTCCTGCAAAAAATAACACAAACACGCTATAGGATAAAAACAAAAAACTGTACAGGAAGAACATCTGGTTATATTCCCATCCATTTATCCGTACGAATCTTGCCAGTATGAGAAACATAACTACAACGGAAATCATTTCTCTGCAAAAAATTGCTATTGTAATAAAGATTCTGTCAAATTTATATTCAAGAATTGATTTAATACTGAGTTTTGCATACTTCAGTAGCAAAATAAATATTTCACCAGGACTGTATAACGGTTTCTTTTTCACTGACTATCCCCCCTGAACAACCAATTTTTTTAATGCTGATCTCCATAAGAGCCTGCCAATTACAAACAGACCAAAAACCCATATAAGCTGCTTTAATAATGCAAAAGCGATTTCCTCCATTGGCATTTGCCCCAGATAGATAGTTATGGGTACGTAATATATGGAAGCAAAGGGAGTAAGATTTATAAAATCTACCATTGCCTGAGGCATAAACCACAGCGGAAGCAGCGCACCTGACAATATCATTACAGCTGCATCCTTGATTGTTACAAGACTGAAGGTCCAATAAAACCAGAATGAGCTTATCCATACAATGAAATTCAAGCAGTACAATACAAGATAACCCAGAATCATACTGACCAGAAAAAGCACAAACATTGTTAATGAAAAAGGCGGAAGCATTTTGAAAAGAATTACTGATATGATTAATGCCGGTGTGAGCTGCATGACAACCCTGAAAATCAGGATACCTACATTATATGAAAAAATATAGCCGCTGAAATTAATAGGCTTGAGTAAATCCAAGCCTATTGAGCCTGAGCGCACCTTGTTTTCAATGCGGTACTCATCCATTGCATAAATACACTGCATCAGGAAAGCAAGAACCACATAGGTTATCAACATTTTAAACTGTACACCGTCTACAGCCTGTTCATCCTCATAGATTGCCTTCCAGACGCATATATTGACAAATATCATAACTATGGCATTAATAATACCTGCTACACAATCTGCCCTATATGCAATATTATTCTGGAATGCTTTTTTAGCGAACTCCAAGTAGGCTCTCATCGAACTTGATCCCCCCTTGATAGATTTCTCTGATTATCCCTTCAATTTCAGGTTCTTGAACTGTCAGATCCACAATAGAATATTTTTGAGTTAATTCATTTATTAGACTGGATATTTGGATTTCATCTTTATGGAATTTAAATCTCTTTTTGCTTCCCTTATCTTCAATTACCTGTATTCCGGGTATATCTATTTTTTCAACATTCTCAGAAAAATCTACCTGCAGGGTTCTGTTGGTGCCGTACTTTTCTTTTATTTCTTCTACCGTGCCATCGTATATTGTCACACCCTGATCAATAATTATCATTCTCTGGCAGGTCTTTTCAATATCTTGCATGTCATGAGTAGTAAAGAGCATGGTTGTACCTTTTTCTTGGTTTATGTACCTGATAAACTCCCGCACCTTTTCTTTTGCGATAACATCCAGTCCTATGGTCGGTTCATCAAAAAATATGATTTCTGGATCATGGAGCAAAGCTGCTGCAATATCAGCTCTCATCCTTTGCCCAAGACTTAGCTGTCTTACCGGTTGGCTTATAAATGAATCGATATCTAATAATTCATTAAATAAGTCCATATTTTTTTTATATCTGGATTCTGGTATTTTGTAAATATATTTCAGAAGTTCAAAGGTATCAATTACGGGCAAATCCCACCACAGCTGCGTCCTTTGACCAAAAACTACTCCAAGGCGCATAGCGTTTCTTTTTCTTTCCTTGTATGGGCATAGACCGTCAATTGTTATTGAGCCTGAAGTAGGTACCAGTATCCCCGTTAACATTTTTACAGTAGTAGATTTGCCGGCACCGTTAGGGCCTATAAAACCTACCATTTCTCCTTTGTTTATGGAAAAACTGATATCATCGACAGCACGCTTCATTTTATACTCTGGAACAAGCAGACTTTGAAGTGAACCTATTAACCCTTTTTTCCTTACATTGAGCTTGTAATCCTTAACCAGATTGTTTACTTCAATAAATGGCATTCTTGGCATCCTTCTCTCGTTTTTTTCTAAAAAATGCAAAAAGAAACATATTAGAACCGTACTAGCAAATTAAACTAAAATCAGATAATTATTCAATATGATGTATTAATTGTCATTTTATATAATATTTTGTGATTTTACTATTGTGTCTTAGTGTAGTAAAATATAAAAAAAGGGACAAACTACCTTAAAAGGTAGTCAATCCCTTTTGAATTTTTTTTCAACAATCAATATCGTCTATAGACATAAGATTAAGCTTTAAGCATTTTATTACGGCTTGTGCTGAACATTCCACTTCAAGCTTCTTATAAATGCTTTTTTTGTGGTACTTAACAGTATTTATGGTTATGCCTTCTTCAAGTGCTATAGTTTTATCAGGTACGCCCATAGCGATTAATCTCAGAATCGCCAACTGCTTTTTGTTTAACAAACAATCTTTATTATCGGGCAGAATTGAACTTATGTTACTTGATTTCAATTCGTTGATAATTCTGTAGGCTGTAAGGTCAGCGATAACTCCAAGTTCGGCCTTAACAGGCTCTTTCATACTGCATACTGCCAAATATCCAATTTCTCTTTTTTTTACTTCTAATGGTACTGAGTAAAAATAAACTTCTCTGAGTAAATCACAATAATGATGCAGCGGTGTGGTATAAACCGGTTTTTTCAATTTTATGGATAAAGCTATTGCATTGGTACCCAATGCCCTTTCAGCAAAAGACATCCCAATTTTAATTCCGTTTCTTTCAATTTTTCTGTTCAATTCTCTGCAACACTTTTTTTTAAAAGGACTCCTTCAGGACTGGTTAATAAGAAGACTATATTCTTGTTTACCGTAAGATTTTCCAACTCCCTCCATATTTCATCAAATAACGATATTACCTGCTTGCCTTCGCTTAATGCAGTTTGTAAAGCATCATTACTAATATACGTACTCGCAGCAGTAGCTGAATTATTCAAACCAGAATTAATACATCGCCTCCAAGACGTTAGTATTTCTTCTACTGGTTGTAATCTCATACATATATCCCCCCTGTATTTAGTTTTTAAATCGTAGGCAAATACTTAAATGTAATATACTAATATTACCATACCTGCAATGCAAAAGGTGATAATACTTATGTTTACCAGTTTATTGGAAATCTCAATTAAATTAAGCTTAATAGTTAACATAATACATGAATTTATGATTAATAAAAAGCATATCAGCCACAACACTTTTTTATGTGTTTTTACGACTGATATGCTTATCTTTAACAACCTAAACTGTTTATAAGCCTAACATTTCATAGGAAATGTCTCTTATCTTAGGATGAATATCCGAGTATGCATAACCGCAGTTGCGTACATGCTGTACATAAAAAATAGCAACATGATTCTCAACATCTATTACTGCATAAGCTCCTGCCGCACCATCCCAGCCGAATTCTCCAAGAGGGCTTTTAACTCCTGATTTTTCCTTATCAATAAGAGTGCGTACACCAAGGCCATAACTGTATCCTATTCTTCCGAATTCATCAAAATCCTTTTTGGAAATATCATTCATCTGGTCCATACGCATCATATCTATAGACTCTCTCGTGAGGACTCTGTATCCTTCTGCGCTCACCCCGTCGTTACACATTGCATCTAAAAACAGAATATAATCATCTGCTGTGGATATCAGTCCGGCTCCTCCACTCTCGTATTTATTGGAAAGCTTATAGCAGTTGACTATGGAAATGGGTTTTGATGTCATTGTTTCCATATTGAATTCAAACTGTTCAGACATATTTGCCTCTCTGTCAGCAGTTAATTCAAAGCCGGTATTTTTCATTCCAAGAGGTTTTAGTATATGCTCATAAAGATATTCTCCGAACTTTTGTCCGGAGGCTTCTTCTATAACCGCCCCCAGTACATCATGGCTAAGGCTGTACAGAAAATGGGTACCGGGTTCAAATTCCAGAGGCTCTTTTGCCAATTCCCGTATAACCTCCCTGGTAGTGGCCTCATTTTTAGTGTCCAAAAGTACCTTCAGTATGGATGGGGCCTGAAGATTATAGTTTAACCCGCTTTGCATGGAAAGAAGATGCCTTATTGTAAGTGTATTTTTAGCAGGCACTACGTCAGAGCCGCATTTTACATTCAGATGTTTGTATTCCGGCAGGTAATCAGCTACGGGAGCGTCCAGTGATATCTTTCCCTTTTCCACAAGCTGCATAACTGCAGTGCATGTTATAAGCTTTGTTGCCGAGAATAACCAGTATGTATTTGCAGAAGTCAGAGGCTTTGTTTTGCTTGCATTGGAGTAACCTGTGGTATGCCGAAAAACCGGCTTGTGATTCTGGAAAATAACGCAGTCGCAGCCGGGTATGCCTTTTGCTTCCAGTGAATCCAGATAATCTGCTAATATTGATTTATCCAAAATGAATATCCTCCTAAATTTAATTTACATTTTATATCTATTTTACATCAAACCTTCTTTATTTGAAATACATACCTGCATTGAAGAGGCCGAAAAAGGCTGTGACGAACCTCGGTTCACTCACAGCCTTTTCGGATACGTTTTTATTATTTTATAGCCTGTCCAATGTTTTCAACTCAGTTGTTATACTTTTTTGAGCGGTTGACAGATATTCCATAGAATCAAGAAGACTTTCTATTGTAGCCTGCAATTCTTCGCTGTTTGCAGCATTAGACTCAATAGCCTGATTAACTACTGCTATAACTTCTTCCACCGTTTTCTCATTTTGTCTGAGAAGTTCAACATTGTTTGTAACCTCTTCAACCTGTTCTCCTGACTTAATAGTGAAATCAATCAGTCCTTTTAGTGCAATCTTTGCCGAGTCAATCTCAGACTTGCTGTCTGTTATAACAATAATCTGTTTATCATTACCCTCGGTAGTGCATTGTATGTCCTTTTTAATGTTCCCTAATATTTCCTCTATCCTGCTGGTCGCTTCGGAGCTGTCATTTGCCAGCTTTCTTATTTGCTCGGCAACTACCGCAAAGCCCCTTCCTGCCTCCCCTGCCCTTGCTGCCTCTATGGCTGCATTAAGAGCCAACAGATTTGTTTGTGAGGTCACGCTGTTAATGAACCCAAGAATTCCGCTTATTTCGTTTGAACTGTTAATCAGCTGTTTTATACTGGAGTGACCGTTTATAACCTCGGTTTCAACTCTTTCCATAGCATTCGTTATTTTACTAAGACCCTCATCACTGGTCTTTACATACTTATGAGTCTTGTTGAACACATCTCTAAGAGAATGTGTAGCAGCATTTACGTTATTCAAGGTATTAATCATGATTCCCATAACCTTTGTTATTTCGTCTACATGCTTCATTTCCTTTTCGTTATTGGCTGCCATTTCTCCTGAAGACTGAGAAATCTGTTTTATCGTATTAAATGCATGGTTCATATTTTTACTGTATTCTTGCTGTAAGCCTGCTATATTACCGATACTTGTCTTAATGGTTTTAATAATTTCTTCATAGCTCTTTGTAACAATATTTATGCCATCCTGAATTTCATTGAGTTCAGCCTCTTTTACATTCACTGTTTCAAGTGTATCTGTTCTGTTTTTACCCATGGATTTTAAAACACTTGCAAATTTATTCAAGGATTTTATCACAAATCTCAGGTATTGTAAAATTATTAACAGGAAGAATAGAAGTACACAGAAGGCAATAATTGTATAAAGTATAAGATTTGAGTTTATACTTTTTTCTGCTGACTTCAGACTTTTCTCTGCAAGGCTTACACTGCTATAATAGATTGTGGTGTCCAGTCTGACATGCATTACATATCTGATTTCGCTTCCGAATTTGACAGGAGCATAAATATCACCGTTTTTGTCGTTAATGATAATTATGGCTTTTCCGTCTTTGAATACTCGCTTTACATAACTATTCTCTACTTTTTCACCTTTTGTCCATTGTGCCTTGACTCCCTGTTTAAGGTTCTGTGTCAGAGCAATCCCGGTACTGTCAACTACCTGAATCGAATTAATTCCGTGGGTGTTGCTATTATCTACATACATACTTAATGCCTTTTCTACAACACTGGAATCACATGCAGTTTCAATAATGCCTTTATTTCCGCTTCTGGGTATTGCAGTAAATTTGAAAATTTGTCCTGTTTCTGCTTTAATTTTCAAAGTAGATGGTAATACCTGCGCTTTCCCGTTTAGAAGGTCTTTATATCCTTCCCATATGGAAAACAACGATAACCCTTTTGCGGCTTTTTCCGTTGAAGCTATAAATATGCCATTTTGGTCTGTTAAGTACAAATCGTTCATTCCCAGTTTCTTGCAAATTACTTCAAGCTCGCCGTCGGTAAGTGTTTTTTGAGAATCAATTTCTTGAAGTGCATACGCAGCATTGAGCATCGATTCATCAACCTGATTTTCTATTGATTCTATACTTAAACTAATTTGACTTGTAACATTTTCTAATTGACCTCTTACTTTTTGATTTGCATCTTTATTTAAAGTATCCGTGAGACTGCTGAAGTTATCGTTCACTATGCCATTTGAAACGTAAAGAAACACCATAGCCCCAATCAAATAAGATATAATTAGTGCAGAAAAAATAAAATGTATTTTTGACTTCATTTTCATTTTTTAGTATACGCCCCCCTTATTAAGTTTAAAATACTGTACAAAAAACCGAACCTAAATAGACTATTTCAAACCTCCCATCTTTGGTGTTCTTTTGAAACTTTATAATTTTTAATACATCATATTGCAATTAATATAAAGTTATTGTTATTGTGCTTTGAAAGCTATGATATCTTAGCTTGTACTAGTTTTTTTATGCTTATAAGGTATGTCTAAAACTAAAGACATTTGGCTTTGTACTATAATAAAATAAAAAAAGTATTTATTCGACATTTTTAATTACATTTTTTAGAAAATCTTATAATATTTTATTTTTTTGCCAAACTAATGAATTATTTGCCATTTAATGTTTATATTGTAAATGATTTTAAAATTAAAATCAAGTTATTCAACTATATAAACTAAATTTATCGTTAACCATAAAAAATAAAGAAGAACCATTAGGCTCTTCTTTAAGAATTCTTCAGGTATTCTTTTCCCAGGTCATTAATCATAATTAACCTGTTATCAATACCTTCTATAAGTTTTTGAAATTTCATGACTGCCAATATTTTAAGAACTTCGTTTTTATCTTTTTCTCCCATAGCCTCATAAATTTCATTTAAGGTAACTTTATCCTTCTCAGAGAGAAAACGCAGCAGTTTTATCCTTTTGCTTTCAATGCTTACGGATTCCTTCCACTTTTGTATTAAATCTTCCTTGTTTTTCTCCCAGTATTCATTACCCATTCTTAGCCTTGTTTTACTCTCCAAATCTTCTAATTTACAGGGTTTAAGCTCCCAGGGCTTTTCCGGGTATATTTCATTTATTTGCTCCACTTATGTTCTCATCCCCTTTCTGCTACTACACATATTCTATGTATTAAAAGATTTTCCTGCAATAGAATATTTATACCCGGACTAATAAACATTTTTTTGTGCAATTTTAAACTTTTATTTTTTTATGCAGGGTGTTATAATATGAACATCGTTCATATAAAGGTGATTATGTGCCAAAGATAATTGAAAATATAAAGGAAAACTTAATATTAGAAGGCAGAGAAACTCTTATTGACAAGAGCTACAAGGAACTGAACATACGGGATATTGCCAAAAACTGCGGTATCGGTATAGGTACTTTTTACAACTACTTTGAAAACAAAGAAAAGTTTGTTCATGAAATTTTTATGGACGACTGGAGAAAGATTATAGGACTGTCGGAAAGCCTTAAATTTTCAAAGTTACCTCTAAAGGAAAAAATCAGAGAGATTTACATTTATCTTGACAGCTTTGTAGATAAGTACCTTTCCATTTTTTACGAGATTTCAATGCAAAAAGGCTACAGTCCTGAAAGAAACAATGATATGAAAGACCTTTATATCTCAGTTGAAGGTATTTTAAATATTGAAAAAGATAACGGGACAATAAAATCAATGCTGACACCACACAGTTTGTCTCAATTTATTGTCTCAAACCTGATGTACCTGAGCAAAACCAAGTATATTTCATTTGATGAATTGTATAGTCATATGAATATTTAAAAATTTTTTATTATTAAATGAACATTGTTCAAAAAAGGAGAAAAAAATGAATACTAATAATGACAATAAAAAAAGATTTATTGTATTGGCAATTTTTCTGTTGGGTATTTTTATGGGGGCTATAGACAGCGGTATTGTCTCCCCGGCAAGAACTGTAATTAAAAACAGCTTTGGCATCAGTGAGTCTTTAAGTGTCTGGATGGTTACTATTTACACTTTGGCATATGCAGTTGCTATGCCCATTGTCAGCAAGTTATCTGACAGATACGGACGTAAGAAGGTATATCTGACCAGCATAGTTATTTTTGCGGTTGGTTCCTTTCTCTGCGGTATATCCAATTTTTACGGCAATTTCACATTCTTCCTTATAGCAAGAGTTATTCAGGCTATTGGCGGAGGCGGAATCATGCCTATAGCAAATGCTTTTATAGGAAACAGCTTCCCTCCCGAAAAAAGAGGAACTGCACTGGGTTTTGTAGGAGGAGTTTACGGCATCGCCACAATTTTGGGCCCTACTATGGGTTCTTCCATTCTGGATATTGCAGGAGTCGACCATTGGGGATGGATATTCTTTATTAACCTTCCTATATGTTTGTTGATTCTGGCATTAAGCTACACTCTTAAAGAGAACCTTGGGGAAAATAACAAGAGAATGGATTTAAAGGGTAGTCTGGTACTGAGTATTATGATTTTAAGCCTTATGTATGCTCTTACTAACCTGAACTACTTCAATTTTTCTGAGAGTATAAAGGATTTACATGTTTATCCTTTCCTGATTTTATTTGTTATTTGTTTGCCTTTATTTATTCTTATAGAATCAAAAGCAGACGACCCCATTTTAAACCTGAGATATTTTAAAGAGCGTCAGATACTTTTGACTCTTATTTTGGGCTTTATAACAGGGGTTGGCCTTATGGCAGTTGTTTTCATCCCTCAATTTGCTGAAAACATTCTAAAGATAAAAACCGGAAACGGAGGATATCTGGTTACCTTGATGTCGGTTTTTGCAGGAATCAGTGCACCTCTTGGAGGCAAATTCATTGATAAATACTCTGCAAAACTGGTAACCGTTCTGGGTATGCTTTGTACGGCTTTTGGAACTTTCTTCCTGGCGTTTTTTACAACTGCTCACCCAAGCTTTGCTTCAATAATGATTGGACTGATTTTTGTGGGTTTTGGTATGGGCTTTACCATGGGTACTCCACTGAATTACCTCATGCTGTCATTTGTGGGTGAAAGAGAATCAGCTTCAGCCTTGTCTACCTTATCTTTAATAAGGTCAATCGGAGTAGCTGTTTCACCGAATATTATGATTAACTTTATAGCAGAAGCAGGTAAGAGTGTACAGGGTAAAGTAATGGCAGTAATGCCTGAACCTTCCGCACCTACGTTCCCCGGTTCTCAATATGTGTCCGGCTACTTTGATATGTCAAAAATGACAAACGGCGGAGGTATTTCAAGTACTGCCATAGAAAAGCTCAAATCAGCTGATGTTACCAATGTTGTAGATGTTCTGAAAGATTTTTCTTCAAACATGCTTGATAAAGTAATACCGACAATCAAGGATAAAATACTTGGAGCAATGTCAGCCGCACCAAAAGGAGCTGCTTCTCAAATTAATCTGGACAAAATTTTCAGCGATTGGAAGCTGGATTATCTTAATAAAATTGAGAGCGCAAGAGCGACTATTGAAAATACTTTTCAGACTGCAATAAGTGCAGGCTACAGAAATATGTTCATAACAGCAGGTGTTATTGCTGTTATAGGACTGGTTGCAGCCCTTCTGCTAAAAAACAAAAAGAAACCGGTATCTCAATAAAGTAGCAGGGGTTGTAGCAAAATCAAAAAACTAGCTGTTTTACTGCAACCCCATTGCCAAACTAATTAAGGATTTACTTTTACTATGATTTTGTAGTAGCTGACTGTTTTCTTATTCTCTGAGGTAACTTTTATAATAAAAAAGTCATTGTTTGCTATAGTAGTGTTAGTGTATGCCTCATCTGTTTCAAAGTTTTTTGTAGAAGCTCCTGCGGAATACTTGACAGCTCTTATGTTTGCTTCTGAATAAGTTCCTCTGAGCAATGTAATATATGCTCCGATATTTGATTCATCTTGTGCTGCCGTGATAGCCAAGGACATTGTTCCAGCTTTTGCACCTTCTATTGTAGACGCAGGTGTACCAACATTGCTGTAACCTATGGCTTTGCCTTTTATTTTGGACATATAGTCTAATTTGGCCTCACTGCCTGCTGTCTGTCCGGGTGTTATTACTTCTGCTCTGTATGGTGCTGACATGTTTCCTTCTTCATTAACAGCTACTGCCCATACATTATACCTTGTGGAATAGTAAGGAAGATTATTTATTATAATACTCTCCTCTACATTAGCGGTTACGGAAACATTTCCTGAAGCAAATCCATTCACGCCTTTTCCGTTTTTACCGGCCAATACCTGTTCCTTTGTAGGATTCGGGTCATATGAATCAGCTTTTCCGGTAACTACATAGTACACTTTTCCCGATTGATTTGATTTTACTGTCATCTCAGCGTTCCTAGTACCCGCTGCCTGTATAGGCCCGGCCATAGGATAGTAGCCCAAGCTTGGTATTGTTCCTTCTACAGTCACCATAATTTTGTAGTAACATGTTGAATTATCGTTTGCTGTTACTTGAATCAGGAAGAAATCATTATTATTTATAGTCGCGTTAGTATATGCATAATCCTTTGCAAAGTTTGCAGTTGAAGCTCCATTTGCATATTTTACAACTCTAACTTTTGATTTTGGATCATTGAGCTTAAAGGAGGTTATATATGCTCCTGCATTAGAAGTATCTTGTGCCTTGGTTGCACTTATGGTTACTCTACCCGGTGTTACCAGATTTTTATCAGCATTTGGAGTTCCAACGTCGCTGATTGCAGTACCTTTTATTGTTGATGTAGTACTTAATACTGTGCTGCTTACAGGTGCTGACTTTATGTTTTCATTGGATAACTGTGATTCAGCCGTTGCATCCAGAATAAGTGTGCTGTTTCCATTTGCCTTTACTGTATATGTATATTTACCTACTCCGGCATTAGCTATAGATGCAGCGAAATCAATTCCTGCTGATGCTTTTTCAGCAGAGACTGTTACAGGCACTATCCATGCCTTTCCATCCTTGTATGCCTGTACGGTATAACTAACGGCATTTGGTACTTGGTTCCACTTCGCTACATCTCCGTCCCACTTGAGACCTTCAGTTACTGTTGAGAGACGAATTACAGACTGTTCTGCTGAATGAACAGACCAAGGTCCATCTGTATAAAATACGCCGTCTCCTTTTCCCATTACAATTACGTTATAGCTGCCTTCACCTCTGGCTCTCATATCCTGTAAAAAGTTGTAAGAGGTTGTGCCTGCAGGTAAACTTACAGGTGAACCTAAATCTCCGCATTCACTGTATAACTGTACAACATAGCCTGACTCGTTCTCCAAATCATCCCACTTAGCTGTACCTGTCTCATCCAATGTCACATTGGTCACCTGTGGCAGTTTGTAAGTTAATAACGGTGACTTTACCATAATTTTGTAGTAGCTTACTTTTGAGCCATCCTCTGAGGTAACCTTAATTATAAAAAAGTCATTGTTTATTATGGGTTCATTTGCATATGCAGTGTCGGTCTCAAAATTTGCCGTTGATGCTCCTTCAGCATACTTTACCACTTTAACAGGAGCTTTTGCATATGTTGCTCTAATAGATGTAGTGTAAGGCCATGCATTGGTCTCATCAATTGCCTGAGCCAGTGTTAAATCTATAGAGCCGGCAGTTACACCTGCTATTTTTGTAGACGGAGTTCCAATATTATAGTAACCTATTGTTTTACCCTTTATAGTAGACATGTAGACTAATTTCGCTTCATTACCGGCAATTGCACCCGGTGTTTTTATATCTGTCCTGCGTGGAGCAGATATATTGCCGATTGAATCCACTGCTACTAACCATAAATCATATGTAGTAGAGTAATCGGGAAGATAGTCTACTAAAATACTCTTTTCTTCGTTAGCTGTTATCGCAGTAGTTCCTGAAGCACAAGCCTTAGCGCCGTTGCCGTCCTTTCCTGCCATTATCTGTTCCACAGTAGGATTTTTAACGAATTTGCTAACTATGTAGTATACCATACCCGATTTGTCAGCCTTAACGATTACCTCAGCTTTATTTGTACCTGCGGCTTGTATTTGGCCTTCAATAGGATAGCTTCCCATCTGCGGTGCTTTCTCATCTGCTGCATATAGATTTACCTGAAAGCTCAAGCTTAGAATTGCTGCAACTAGAACCATAAGACAAATACGTTTTACCAAATTAATATTTTTTATCAATTGTAGTACCTCCCATAAATAATAAATTATACTCCATCTTTTTTAAACTGGTTTACAATTCTGCAATGATTTATGTAATCTACGTCAGTCTTTACCTCGCTGTAATAGTTCAGTCCAAAGGGCCAAAAATGCTGTTTGTCACCATGTTGTGTTTACATAGTATATGGAGACTGATGTGTTGTAATATACAGTTTTAGGATTTTTTTCTCTGACCAGTGTATATGTTATATTTCCTGTTGCTTGAGCAACAAGAGACCACTCCTGATTTTTACCTCCATTATCAGTCCATTGGGTAACATCACCCCGTTTGCTGTTGATACACTTAACGCCAGAAGCTTATTCTCTTCCCGTGTTAACTATTTAACAATATCCTCCGTCCATATTAACTAATCTCCAATTTTGACACGTACTTCCGTTATCTGTTTTCGCACCAGTGTCACCGTCATTGTGACCAATACAATTACGTCAACTGATGAAATACCTGAATTGAATACCACTGTCATTAGTATTACAAGAACAACAATAAAACCCTTTTTTACTAAAATGTCACCTCCTCTATTGTCTATTACTGGTATAATATCAAGCTTTTAATAGTTAATCAATAATCTCACTAAAATCTATAAATTATGTAGCTATATACCTCCTTTATGTTGTATATGGTGGCTAATTTTTCCATTATACGACAAAAAATGGCAGATACAACTTACACTCACGAGTGTGTTGTACCTGCCATTTTTTAATTAAATTATTATTCTTCTGAATCAATAACTTCTTCTTCTGATTCGCCCCGTGTTTCTTCACGGGTTGTTTTCATTGCTTCAAGTTTCGGGCCAAGCTTTTGTTTATAGCCCTTTGGAGCTTTTTCGTGAAACATTTTTAAAAGCAAATCTTCAGTAACAACTTTAACTTTGTGCTCCACAACCCAACTCTCAATCTCACGCTTTATAGTGGACCTGAAAATTGAAGGAACTGCAGACATTACTGCTTTATACATCTTTCTGCTGTTGCCTTTCCAAGTCACATTGTCTAATGCCGAACCACTCATTAATACCTCCTACCCGCATAGCTGCAGACATAAAAATAATACTACATACTATGGCAAATAATGAGTTTTGGTTCTAAATTCGATTATAAAAGTCCCTTTATAAGTTCAGCATGGCTCTTTGCAGACAAGTATGACAGTGGTACGTCAAATACCGTCTTTGCTCCATGGCAGCCTTCTCTATTCATGCGTACAGCCGCCCTTGCATAGGCAACCAATACATTTGCAGTAAATTCAGGATTGCTGTCCAGTTTGAGTGAAAATTCTATAATGTGGTTGTTAACCGTATCTATACCTGTCTTACCGCTTCTGAATACAAATCCACCATGTGGCATTCTGGAATGATTGCTTTTAAGCTCATCTTCACTTACAAAATGTACTATTGTGTCATAGTCTGCAAAATAATTAGGCATATTCTTTATGTCAGCTTCAATTTTAGCCTTATCTGCACCTTCTTCTGCTACGACAAAACACTCTCTCAAATGCTTCTGCCTAGTGGACAGTTCAGGGTTTTTACCGTTTCTTACACTTTCAACGGCATCATCTATAGGAATAGTATACTGAATGGCATTCTTTACTCCTGTTACTCTTCTGATTGCATCAGAATGTCCCTGGCTTACCCCTTTACCCCAAAATGTATAATCGTTGCCTTCGGGCAGAATTGCACCTGATAACATTCTTATCATTGAGAATAATCCTGGGTCCCATCCAACTGATATAACAGAGGTTTTATTTGCAGCCATGGCAGCCTTATTTACCGTTGCGAAATACTCAGGAATCTTTGCATGTGTATCAAAGCTGTCAACAATATTGAACATAGCCGCAAATTCAGGCCCTTGTTCAGGAAGGTCCGTTGCTGAACCCCCGCAAAGAATCATTACATCTATATCATTTTTATATTTTTCAGCATCTTTAATCTCTACAACTTTTACTCCGGGAGTCTTCAAAACTACACTTTCAGGATTTCTTCTGGTAAATACGGCAACCAATTCTGTATCACTGCTCTGTCTTATTGCCGCTTCAACGCCCTTACCGATATTACCGTATCCTATAATGCCTATTTTTACCTTATTCATCATTAATCCTCTTTTCTATCATAGCTTGCAATTCTCATTATATATTGAAGTTTGCTATCAAGTCCTCAAAAGTATCCCTGCGTCTTATCAGCACAGGCTCGCCGTCTTCCTTGATAAGAACTTCTGCAGGTCTTAGTCTCATATTGTAGTTTGAACTCATTGCAAAACCGTAGGCACCCGCATCCATTATCCCAAGAATATCTCCTTGATTTATAACAGGGAGTTCTCTGTTTTTTGCAATAATATCACCGCTTTCGCAGATATTACCTACTACAGTTACTTCCTCCACTTCACTGTCATTTAAAGGATTTCCGTTTCTGTATACTTCAATATCATGGTGTGAATCGTACATAACAGGTCTTGCCAACACATTGAAGCCTATGTCGGTTCCAACATATTTGTTCCCGTAGTTGGCCTTAGTGGCATAAACATTACCCAGTAATACTCCGCTTTCTGCAACTATATAGCGGCCGGGCTCAGTTTTGAACAGAATCTTCTTTCCATATTTGTCAGTCCACTGTTCCAGAACCTGTGTAAGCTTTTCCTTGAAGCTTGCCAAATCAAGGGGTTCTTGGCCTTCCTGCTTTTTATAAGGTATTCCGAAACCGCCGCCCATATCTACGAAATCTATATCTTCAAATTGTTCTGCTACTGCAAGTAAGGATTTTACACCTTCGATATATGAATCACCTTCCATAAACAATGAGCCTATGTGTTGGTTTACACCGCATATTTTCATATTATACTTTTTAGCAATTGCCTTAACTTCATTCACACAATCAATGTTTACTCCAAATTTTGTTTTCTTTCCGGCTGTTACAACCTTTTCATGGTGTCCTGCTCCAACTCCCGGATTAAACCTTACAGCAGCCTTTCCTCCCTGATTGATTTTACCCAGAATTTCAAGCTGTGAAAGTGAATCCACACTTACCAGTACACCATTTTCAACTGCATACTTTAGTTCTGCTTCCGATACGTTGTTTGGAACAAAAAACAGATTTTCAGGCTTAAACCCTGCGTGAAGCAAAAGCTGGATTTCTCCTGCAGACATTGCATCAGCTCTGAGTCCTTCTTCCTTCACGATTTTCAGAACAGTAAGGTTTGAATTTGCTTTTATGGAGTAGTTGGGAATGAAGTTTTTGTAATCCACAAGATTCTTCATATCTCTGCATTTTTGTCTTAATATTTTTTCATTGTAGACATATAAGGGACTCCCATATTCCTTTATTAACTTTTCCGGATTTGAATTACCGAAAAAGTTCGTTTTTGTTGAATAGTATTCTGTCATAATGTACACCTCTCTTAATTTAGTTTGAATATTAATAAACCTCTTTTGTTATATAGGTTATATTTCAATTCTGATTATTTTTTATATTTATCAGTTTGATTTCGTTTGTTAAAGAATCTTTTATAACATCAACCATATTTTTATTCATTGAAAATAATCCTGTAGCATCAAACTCACTTATATGTCCCGTCAGAACATTGGAGGAATCCGTAATAAGCCTGACGCTTCCGGGTTTCTTTTGAGACCTGTAACAGGTAAAACCTTCCATACCGTTACAATCAGAGGTTATCAGAACTACTTTGAGTCCCCTCTCCTTAGCATAGATAAGTTCCTTGTGAACAAGCTCCAGTTGGTTTCTGGCTATGGATATATATATCCTGTATTGGGCTTCATTTATCAGGTTCTTCATCTTATTAACTATCTGCTGGGCACCGTTAATTGTTACAAAGGTATCCTTTGGTATATTGACCTTTGGAATCTCTTCTATTACCTGTATGATTTGCGAAAACCTTCTCTTGAGATTTTCCACAAGCTCATTTACAGGCAACGCACCATATTGAGCCGTTTCACTGCTTATTTTGTAAGCACCGCCCTTGTCGCACAAGCCGGCAAGGCCAAGATACGCATTTGACCGTGGAATTCCTGTGAGCTTGGAGGCTTCATATCCGGTAAGCTCACCTTCCCTGCAGAGAGTAACATACAAAACAGACTCGTGTCTGGTGAAACCCGCCTGCATTAAAGCGTCTATAATATCCACCTGCAACATCTCTCTTCATAAAAAATAGTGGTTCTATATAAAACCACTATATATTATTTATAGTTTTTTGTCAACGAATACCTATATATTAAACTTTTTTTCCAAAGTCTCCAAATCTTTTGGAGATGGCTCCATCTCACCATAACGTACTGCATTATAGTTTTTAGACATTAAACTGTTAATCCCTGTTTCAGTTGGCACTGTATCCGAAGCACCTTTTGAAATCTCCTCTGCAGTTGAAGATTTTTTTACGGCAACCCCAATCCCTATTGATTTATCAACAAAGTTTCTGAACAGTCTTCTTATTTTAGCTTTCCCATCAGGTAATTTGTTATAAGGTACTTCTCTGCTGAATAATCCTTTCGCCCTGTCAAGAAATCTGTTAGTGATTTTCTTTAGATTTTTACCGTAAAGACTCTGCTTTTCATCAATGAGTCCGTTTTCATTTATTATTATGGCTGTCGCTTCTCTGTTTGCAAGCCATCCGGCGATACTGCGTATTAACTTTGTTATCAATTTAGTTATTGTGTACAAAAGGTAGACTGTAAACACTACTATGAGAATTATCGCCAATACGTCAAGTACTATCTTTAGTATTTGCTCAAAGAGGCTTGAGGATGCTTTTGCCTCGGGAAATTGCTGCATTTGCCTTTCTTCGGCATGTGTTGCTCCGGGACTTAGGAGCATACCTAAAAAACTAAATATTTTTGCTATTAAGCTTAGTACGAATTTGTAAATTTCAGATACCCGTCCCAACGTACCCATTAAGATAAGTACCAAAAGTATTACTCCGCCGAATATCCTGTTATTCTTTCGTTGGGTTCTGCTTATATCCATGGCTGCTCTTCCAAAGCTTCTGGAGTCATCTACCTGTCTTACTATCAGAAGTATAACGGCAGAGATAACCGAAATGCATATAGCTGCATTTCCATATAGTACACTGTCACTCATAGCTGCAACCTTGTTTATTACCCCATACACCACATTTATGATAAGTGCAAATACGGCGGTCTGCATAGAGAAATCGTTTTCATTTTTTATACTGTACCATGTACTGAGAAAAACAAACATGCACATTATGGTCACAATTAGTCTGCCAAGGTCAGTCCCTGTACCGACAACTGCTATGAGAATTGATACAGCCAAGGATACAGGGTTATACAAATAGGCTTTTATATTCAAGCTGCATATCAGTGTTGCCACAAAGGTAATAACCACCAGGAGAACTGATAAAATAAGGGCGGTGTCCGCCGGAAGTACAAGCTGCATAATAAAAAAATTAAAGGGCATCAAGGCAAAACCTTGTAATATATTAGAGAGCAAAAACAATTTCGACATTATTCCACCTCGCTTTCAGAAATAATCCAGGTCTCAACGTCGTGTCCTGAACGCTTAAGTTCATGAACCTGTTCCTGAATCTTTTCGTCATTGTAAAGAGAAACAATAAGTATATCTGTATCCTTAGGAATACTGTTTTTTATGTTTTTTATCATTGTATAAAAGGATAGCACTCTGTGAAGTTGCAGTTTCGCCATAGCTTCAAAAATAGTAAATAGCTGAATCTGGCTGCAACGCGAAGGAATATTGACAATTTCTTTCTGGTCTCTGAAGTGTCCGTTACAGCAAAATCCTGTAGCTATACCCTGTTTAATTGTCTTATCTACTATTGAAGCGCAGAAGTGAATACCCAGCTCTATTTTTTCACATTCTCTTTCATTTGGATAACTATCCTGACTGCTGCTGGAGTCAATATTAAACAGAATCAAGAGCTTTGTATCTGCCGAATAGTCATACTTATATACCTGAAGCGAATTAGTTCTTGCCGTTGACTTCCAACTGATGGATGAAACAGGGTCTCCCGCCTGATACTCCCTCACTCCTGCTACCAGAAAGGGGTCCGGGTTTATGAACCTCCGTACAACCGCATCTCCTTGTAGCGAGCGGTAACACTGAACCATTCTGTTTTCAGAAAGAGGACTTGGATAGACAAGAAGTCTGACCTCATTGTCATATGATAATATCTTTGTAACAAAGCCAAGAACGTCACCGGCTGTTAACGTCACATTTCCAACATTGTATTCCCCTCTTTTCAGACAGGTAACCGTATGTGTTCTTTTCAGCCGATAAAAAGGCATTATGGAAAAAACACTTCTATGATAGCCGCCCTGAGAGACCTGCATATTTTTAATAGCACTGAACTCAAGGTTTGGGCTTATGCGGGACTCCGCTTTCATCCATGCTATTGGCAGGAAGCTATTGTTTTCTATGTCCTCAATCATTGATATTTTTTCACCCTCAAAAACTGAGGTCTTTGATATAGTTCTACGGTAAACAACTCCTTTAAGCAAAAAACGCCTGAAAAGAATAGTTTCAATGAGAATCAGCAGCGGCAGAGCAAGTGCAATCTGCAAAAATAACATACTTCCTCCTATTCAAGCGGAACCGCTGTCTGCTCTAAAATATTATTGATAATTTTCTCGCCGGGATTACTATTATCAGCTGAAAGGCCTTTTGGTATTATTCTGTGAGCAAGAACAGGAACTGCCATTGCCTTAATATCGTCGGGTATAACATATGTACGGTTTTTAAGCAGAGCATGAACCTGCGAGGCTTTCATAAGAGACAGTGTACCTCTTGGACTGACCCCCAGATGAACCCCTGAATGCTTTCTTGTAGCCTCTGCAATATTAATTATGTACTCCATTATATCCTCTGAAACCTTTACTTTTGAGTATATTTCAGATGCCCCGCATATTTCGGCAGCGGTGACAACTGACATCAGTTCCCCAAGAGGGTTGCTTTCCTTAAACCTTTTGAGAATATCTATTGAAGACTTGGTATCGGGATACCCCATTGAGGTTTTAATCAAAAACCTGTCCAACTGGGCTTCCGGCAAAGGAAATGTTCCTTGAATTTCTACGGGATTCTGTGTAGCTATAACGAAAAACGGAGCAGCAAGTTTTCTGGTCTCACCGTCGATTGTCACCTGTTTTTCCTCCATACATTCCAGCATTGAGGACTGAGTACGGGGAGTGGCGCGATTTATTTCATCGGCAAGCACAATATTTGAAAATACCGGACCGGGTCTGAAAGTAAAATTACTTTCCTTCTGGCTATAAAAATTTATACCTGTAACATCTGACGGCAAAAGGTCAGGTGTGAACTGAATACGTCTGAAGCTGCAATCGAGAGAGGCGGCCAATGCTCTTGCAAAAACCGTTTTCCCTGTTCCGGGAACATCCTCTAAAAGCATATGCCCACCAGTAATTATGCAAATTAATGACAAATCTATTATGTCTTCTTTACCTACGATTACTTTTGAAACGTTTTCTTTTATTTTATGTACGATTAGTCCAATATCTCCAAGCTCCATATATTTTACCCACCTTTTCTAGATTTTCACATAATTATATCATATCTTATAAGGCGTTTACATATAATCAAGCCTTGTTCAACTTTTTAACTTTACCCTTTCCAAATATCTCATATAACCCCATCAGAAGTAAAAAAATTCCAAATATATGCTTTAAAGTCCCTCCGTTCATGGCAAGTGCAAGCTTAGAGCCCAGCACTGCTCCCCCAAGTCCTGAAATCACTATCGGTATTCCCATTCTGAAGTTGACATTTTTATTTTTAATATGTATTACCAGTGCAACAATAGCTGTAGGAATGAAAAAAAGCAGGTTTACACTTTGCGCTACGTGCTGCTCAGGTTTAACGAAAATTACAAGTGCAGGTATAAGGATTGCTCCTCCGCCAATTCCCATACCGCTTATTATTCCTGCTGCCAGACCTATTAAAACAACTATCATACGCACCCTCCGATTTTCTTATTTCCCTAAAAAATCATTCTTATAGCTGCAAGTATCATAAATATTCCGAATATCTTACGAAGAATTTTTGAAGGACATTTGTTCAGAAGAAAAGCCCCTATCGCTCCTCCCATAACACCTCCCGTCATTGCCTTCCATGTTATATTCCAGTTTACATAATTATGAGACAAGTAAAAATAAGTGCTCACTAGGGTTAATGGCAGAATAATAAGCAATGCGGTAGCATGTGCCTTGTGTTCATCCTCCTCCAACAGAAACACCATTGCAGGAACGGCTATCGTTCCACCTCCCGAGCCGAAAAGACCGTTTGCCACTCCTGCGGCTATGCCTATAAGAATGTACTTCAGATACCTTGCGGTTCTGCCTGAGAACGCCATTTAGTAACCTCCAAAATAATTACTTCCCATAGTTATTGTTTAATAATATGTTTGATTATAAACTGGTAAAAATTTGTTTAATCACATATTTTCATATTTAATCTGTGATACCATAATGTGCTTTGGAGGAGATATCCAAAATTAAGTCCGTATAATAATATATTTTAGTTGAATAATAATATATTTAATTTTATAATTTATGTAGCTGTGACAGGCTATAAAACTATATTTTATGAGGTACAATTTATGGATTTGAACAATAACGGCAGTTTATTAAAGAGCAAGATTTTCAGATACGGTTGTTATCTGCTCCTTACTTTAGTAATTATATATATGTTCGGGAAGATAAATTTCTTTTTATCACCCTTCAGGAGCTTTGTTTACTCAATAATCTTCCCAATACTTTTCGGAGGCTTGCTATACTATATCCTTCGCCCAATAGTTTCAATGCTTGAAAAAGCCAGGGTTCCTCACATATTAGCAATAGTCCTTGCTTTTGTTATTGTTCTCTCTGCTTTGATATTGTTAAGTTCTTATACCGGGTCAATTATTAAATCTCAGTTTGACGACTTTGCAAAGAGTCTGCCGGTCTTGTATAAACAGGCTGAAAATACTGTAAATAATCTTCTTTCAAGCAATTTGTTGAGTTATTTTAATGATTCAAATTTTCAGACCTCTGACATAGCAGACAAAGTCTCCAATTTTCTGCAAAGTCTTGCCAAGAGCGTAGGAAAGAATACACTAAGCTTTATAGGGGCGATTACAAATATCGGTTCAGTAATTATTATTTTGCCGATTATTCTGTTTTATTTCTTAAAAGACGGAAACAAGTTCATGCCAAGTGTAGTCAGATTTTTACCTGCTTCCCAAAAAGACAATATGAGAAAGATTTTAACTGATATAGATTTTGTTCTTTCAAATTATATTGCAGGCCAGCTTCTGGTAGCTTTCTTTATAGGGCTTCTCATGTACATCGGCTATCTGATTATAGGTTTGAAATACTCCCTGTTACTGGCAATATTTGCTATGATAACGTGTATTATTCCCTTCTTCGGACCATGGATTGGAATTGTCCCTGCCATACTTCTGTCACTGGCAGATAACCCTTTCATGGCAGTAAAAATATTTTTAGTAATGACTATAGTTCAGCAGATAGATAATAATCTTATTTCACCTCAGGTTATGAAAAAAAGTATGGATATCCATCCACTTACAGTCATTCTCCTGTTAATGGGTATACTGCCTATATTTGGATTTGTAGGTTTAATAATAGTTATCCCTCTGTATTCAGCAATCAAGATTACAATTAAAAATATAATTGAAATGTACTACCCAAAATATGCAGAAGCTCTCAACAGCGACATGCCTGATGAACCTGAAAAACCTCAAAAACCAGCAAAATTCAGTTTCAAGAAGAATAAGGAAAATTAATAGTTATATCCAGAACTTCTGACCTGCTTCCGATACGGACTGTGGGGCCCCACGTTCCGTATCCGCAGGATACTATAAGATTGAATTTACCATCTTTAAGGTAGCCGTTATCCTCTTCAAAAATGCTGCCCGTTACAAGGCTAATGGGAAAGAACTGTCCTCCATGTGTATGGCCTGAAAGCTGTAAATCCACACCTTCCGTCCTTGCTTCCGACAGGGATTTGGGCTGATGGTCAAGAACTATAACAGGCAGGCTTTTATCTACACCTTCCAAAAGGTTGCTAAGTTTCTCTCTATGTGAACCGCTTTTATCAGCCATATAATCCTCACGTCCTACCAGATAAAAGCTGTTGTTAATCTTAACGTATTTATCTCTTAGGACAACCAGACCACTGTCCTCATACATTTTGTTTATCTCTTCAACATCATTTGAATAGTATTCATGATTTCCCATTATGACATAAGCACCGAATCTGGTCTTTATACCTTTTAGTTCCTCCAGCATGTTTGCCCTTTTCACAGGCTCTATTTCTCTGTCAATTAAATCACCTGTTATAACAGCTATATCAGGGTTCAGTGAATTAATCTTCTCAACCGCCGTACGAAGTCTTTCTCTGCCTATAGTATCTCCCAGATGTACGTCTGAAATCATGGCACATTTCAGCTTTTCCATATCCCCTGCTTTTTTATTAATATTAACACTATATGAAACAATCCTCGGTACAACTGCATTATACGTTCCAACTGCAAGTACAGTTCCTACAAATAAAACTACCGCTGCTGCCACAAGCCAGGTTCTGTCTTTTAGGAAAGCCGGAAGAATATTCAGCTTTTTCCCAAGAATTCTGAAAACATCCATTAAGACAACAATCCCTACAAGATACACAAATGCAGCCAGCCAATAGCCTCCCACCGCATTAATTGTACGTACTAAGCTGTCCGGAAAATACTTGCCTCCTATCATACCCACAAAATACGCAGATGCAAGAACGGCAATAATAACCCAATATGCATACTTATTTACCGGAACCTTTGTATTTATGGATTTTAGTCCTCTCAGACCGATGTAGTAATTCAGAAAAGCATATGTAAGTAGTGCAAAACCTGCAGTTATCAGTCTCATTTTTTTATCCTCTCTGTTTAATATGTTTATTAGAATAATTACCTTTATTTATAAAATCAATACCGTTACTTTAATTATTAATAGTAATTTTTACATATATAATACATATTTTCAAGCACAAAAAACCCTGCTCCTTTAAAAAGAAACAGGGTTTTTTATACACAAGTAATCAGATTTGCTTTTTGAAAGCTTTTCTTCCTTGCTCCATTTGCGATTTGAGTTCATCTACTGTAATTCCTTTTTTTGCAGCAAGTTCTTCTTGCCTCTTTTCTCTTTCTGCTTCCATTTTGGCTTTTGCATCATCAAATGCCTTTACTACTGCGTCCTCCTGTGCCTGTGTAATGGTTCCTGCCTTCACCAGACTATCAAGGCTTTCTTTAATTGTATTCTTAGTGTCTTTTGAAGGCCTGAGAGCCTCACAAATTGCCTTTTGTTGGTCCGAGGTTATTGTACCTGCCGTTACAAGTTTATCCAGTACGCTGATATGCTTTTGATTTCTTCCCTTGAAATCACCTTTTTTATCAGAAGGTAACTGTGCCTTCGCATTTTCAAATACTTTAATTACTGCATCCTCCTGAGCCTGTGTTATGGTTCCTGCCTTCACCAGAGTGTCAAGGCTCTCTTTAATTGTATTTTTATTGTCTTTTGAAGGCCTGAGAGCCTCGCAAATTGCCTTTTGTTGGTCAGCAGTTATTGTTCCTGCCGTTACAAGACTATCCAAAACAGTCGTCTGTTTAAATCCCTTTCCCTTAAACATTTGTGAATTCTGGTGTCTTGGCTTTGCTGTATCTGATGATTTTTCGGAATTAGCAGCAAAAGTAAAACCCACAGAACTGATTAAAACCGCCAGACCTAAACTCAGTCCGATTAATTTTTTTGCATTACTCAACAAAAATCACTCCTTCAATTGTTTTTTTCGGATATTATATCCATGGTTATAGAATAGCCATTCTCTGTGTAGTTACTGTGAGATTTTTGTTAACAAAATTTGAACAGGATGTTACAAGTAAATTTAAAGAATGTATAAACGTATTATGAATATATTTATAATAATAATCATTTGGGGGTTTTTATGAAATATATATACAAATCAGGAATTATAGTGTCATTGTTCTTAATAATTCTTGCCATAACTACAATTTGTATAAGAGTGGATAATCAGAATCATAAAACAAATATAATCGGAGGGTCTGTAAAGGAATTAGCTCAAATTAAAGAAACTGACGAGGTTTTGTCCAGACAAACAGTTTCCATTATGAAAGAAAAACGAAATAATTTCAATGAAACTTATTTCAGACCGTCTTCATTAAAGTCACTTAATAACAATTTTATTGACTTTAGCACCTTTTCAGAAACCTTTAAGGACGGAACGGTTCCCGTGAAAATAATGGATACTCCGGTTAAAACTATAGTCAATTATTTCAGTGTCCTTCAACAGGCTGCAAACCTTACAGATGAAAAAACAGGAGGTTGCGGCACTGTGGGTTTTGCAAAAGAACCCTACCCCATAGCTTACCGGTTTCTTTCCGAAAATAATAAGAAATCAATGCCCTACAATGAATATCTGGATTCCTTTCAGGGTATAGGACATATAAACCTCATTAAAGTAATTCCGGCAATAACCGAAAACCCAAAGGAAATCAAGTATTTTCTGGAGTTGGAGATTCTTGAAGGGACAAATACCGGGGGAACCAGTTTTAACTATTATTTTGCTGAAATTTCACTTGTAAACGCAAATAACAGATATTATATTGATTCCTTCGTACTGACTCCTGAGGATTTTTTCTGTGCTCCATATCACGGCTGGTCACATAATGCAGAGTCTTACGTTGAAATTGTATATGGTAATTGGTGCGGTTTGATTAAAAAACAGTATCAGCCCCAGCAAAATGATTTTACTAAGGAGATTGTCGTTGACGGAGTAAATGGAGACAAATACATGTTCAAGTTTGCAAAATTGGCCAATGGTACAGATTTCTTAATAAATACACTTATTCAAAAAGACGGTGCCTGGGTTCCCGTTAACATTGATGTTAACAAGTGTCTTGAAAAAATGAAAAAAAGATAAGGCATAACAGCTGTAATTAACAGTTGTTATGCCTTTGGTTGCTATGCTTTAATGCTATTGTAAACTCTTTTTGCATATTCTTTTGCAGCATTTATGTCATTTGAGTCAGGACTCTTTCTGTTTGCAAATATAAAAAACTTTCCTTTGCAGCAGAAGGATTCGTCAACTACATTTATACCCTTTTCATTTAAAAGGGATTTAACTGTAGCAATCGCTGAACCTGCTACACCCTTACCGTTAGTTCCGAATACAGCTACATTTTTAACTCTGTCTTTGTTTAAAGTTCTGACAAATTCCAGTAATTTTGAATCAGGCTTTCCTGCGTATTCACCTGTACCGAGAAACAGTAAGGCAACGTTTTCAGGCGGATATGCAGGAGGAATCTGTTCTGACTTCAATACATCCTCCAACTCGTTTGCAATTACATCTGCAATCTTCTTGGTATTTCCACCCTTACTGTGATACAAAACCCATGTCTTCATTGCAATCTCCTCTACAAATATTGTAATGTTTGTAAAAGACTTATTGGTTCTGCCGGATAAATTTGTCTATAGCCTCTGCTGCCTTTTTTCCGGCACCCATTGCCAATATAACAGTAGCTGCACCGGTAACAGCATCACCACCGGCATAAACTCCACTCTTACTTGTTGCACCAGTCTCTTCTTCAACTATTATACCGCCCCAAGATTGTATGTCAAGTCCGGGAGTAGTAGATGATATAAGTGGATTCGGAGATTGTCCTATGGCAATGATTACTGTTTCAAGGTCAACCACATGCTCTGAGCCTTTCTTTTCTACAGGACGTCTTCTTCCTGACTTGTCAGGTTCTCCAAGCTCCATTTCCACACATTCCATACCTTTAACCCAGCCGTCCTCTGTTCCAAGAACCTGTTTGGGATTGGTCAATACCTTGAAAATTATTCCTTCTTCTTTTGCATGGTGTACCTCTTCAAGTCTTGCAGGCATTTCAGCTTCTGAACGTCTGTATATAATGTAAACATTCTCCGCGCCCAGACGCTTTGCGCTTCTGGCAGCATCCATAGCAACATTACCTCCGCCTACTACCGCAACATTTTTTCCCACAAATACCGGGGTATCTGTACTTGGGAATTTATATGCACCCATAAGGTTTATTCTTGTTAAAAACTCATTAGCGGAGTACACTCCGTTGTAATTTTCTCCGGGAATCCCCATAAAGCTTGGCAGACCGGCACCGGAACCAATAAATATTGCCTTATAGCCTTCTGCTTTCAAATCATCAACTGAAAGTACCCTACCTATTACCATATTTGTCTGTACATCAACTCCCAGGTCTTTAACTGTCTGGATTTCCTGCTGAACCAAAGTCTTCGGAAGACGGAACTCAGGTATTCCATACATAAGAACTCCTCCGGGAACGTGGAATGCCTCAAAAATAGTTACTTCGTATCCCATTTTTGCAAGGTCTCCTGCACAGGTAAGTCCAGCAGGACCGGAACCAACAACAGCCACCTTTATACCATTACTTTCAGGCTTGTTAACGGAAGCCTTTACATTCTGCATATACCAATCTGCTACAAACCTTTCAAGTCTGCCTATTCCAACAGATTCACCCTTTTTAGTTCTTACACACAACATTTCACATTGGGACTCCTGTGGACAAACTCTTCCGCAGACAGCAGGCAGGCTGTTTGTTTCTCTTATTTTATTATAAGCATCTTCAAATTTTCCTTCTGCTACAAGCTGTATAAACTCAGGTATCTTTACATTAACCGGACAGCCTGATACACATGGCTTGTGTTTGCAGTTGAGGCATCTCTGTGCTTCTTCAATAGCCATCTTCTCATCATAACCCAGTGCAACCTCTTTAAAGTTTTTGTTTCTTATGTCTGGCTCCTGCTCAGGCATTTTTACCTTAGCTAATGACATATTAGGCATTTTTTGCACCCCCAAGTCTGCATACATGAATATCAGTGGATTCTTTCTCCTGTTTTTTGTACATATTCTGTCTTCTCATTGCTTCATCAAAATCCACTTCATGTCCGTCAAAATCAGGACCGTCTACACAAGCAAATTTTGTCTTCCCGCCGACCGTGAGCCTGCAGCCTCCGCACATGCCTGTTCCGTCTATCATTACCGGGTTCATGCTTACCAATGTCTTAATACCATATTCTCTGGTGAGGTTGCTGACAGCCTTCATCATTACAAGTGGCCCTATAGCAATAACCAAATCATATTTGTTTCCTTCATCAATGAGTTGTTTTAAAACATTAGTAACAAAACCTTTATTTCCATTTGACCCGTCATCTGTTGCTACAATCAGCTTGTTGCTAACCTTTTCCATTTCTTCTTCAAGAATAATAAGGTCTTTATTTCTAAAACCTGTAATTGCATGAACTTCTGCCCCAAGGCTGTGAAGCTTTTTGGCTTGCGGATAGGCTATGGCACTTCCAAGACCTCCTCCGATAACAGCAACCTTTTTATAGCCGTCAAGATGTGATGCAACTCCCAGAGGCCCTACAAAATCCAAAAGACTATCTCCCTCGTTCATTTCAGACAGTTCTCTTGTGGTCTTACCGACTATCTGATATATAATCGTAACAGTACCGACTTCCCTGTCATAATCAGCTATAGTAAGGGGTATTCTTTCTCCCCCTTCAGCTATTCTAAAAATGATAAATTGTCCCGGCTCAGCCTTCTTCGCTATTAATGGTGCGTCTATTGACATTAAAACTACTTGAGGATTCAACACTTGTTTTTTAACTATTTTAAACATCCTAATTCCCCCCCATTTGATATTATGGTTTTATAACATTCTATAAGACATTCTAATTGTAATTGTATAATTATGATGTACTAAAAGTCAACACATACGATAGGTTTAAATAATACCATTACCGTAAACTTAGTCTTTTGAATATTATATTTTTTTTGCTATAATTTCACCTACTGTAATGTCTGAAACACCTTTCATAAGTGAATTCAGAATATCCTGTTCTGTTATGGATGCTATAACATTCAAGTCATTATCCAATACCTTAACTATATGAAATACATTGGAATAATCCATCTTTTTTACTAAATCCAGTATCTTTACATCTTCCATAACCGCAACTTCTCTCACGGGAAAAATACCTTTTCTAATAATAGCCGAACGTTTTAAAATGAAGTTCTTCATATTCAATATGGCAGCCTCCTTTTTGCTTTTCTTTAAAAGGAAAATAATATAAACTCCAATCAAAACAAGACTCCCATTGTATCTACTCTTAATTAATACCACCGTTCCGATACAAATAATCACAATTGAAAAAAACAGTGAAAATGTATTCATAAGTCTGTTGGCTCGAAATAAGCCCATCTTATCCGCCAGAAGTTCTATTGCTATTCTGCCGCCGTCAAGGGGAGGGATCGGAATCAAATTAAAAATAGCCAGCCATAAATTTATTGTTATGGCCAGCATAATATTTACACTTACAAGTCCCCCTGCCGGAGTCTTCCACCTATGTACACAGTATATAATTATTGCAAAAACCACATTTACCAAAGGGCCTGAGATATAAATCAGAATTTTCTGAGACTTTCTGCACAAAAAATCATCAATAGCAGCATTAACGCCTACAGGTAAAAGACGGAAGCTACTGAGTCCGGCTCCACACATTACCCCTGCAGCAATATGCCCAAGTTCATGACAAATAATAAAACCCAGAGTCATAGAATATGCAACAAAAATTTTTCCTATGATTGCCGCCAGAAATACAGGAATAATCAATAAATCTATCTGGAGCCTTGTTCCTTTGAGACGGAAATCAATATGTGGCAATACTTTAGTTACCTCCGTTAATAAGGTCAAAGAGCTTTCCCGGATTAATCAGCTTGTTGTCCTTCCATACTTCAAAATGCAGATTTGAACTTGACTCATCCTCGGAATTACCAACCTTTGCAATTACATCTCCTTGATTGACCTTTTGTCCTACCTTTGCAACCAGAATTGAGCAATGCCCGTAAAGAGTGGTTATACCCCCATTATGCTTTATTTTAACATATTTGTCATATTCAGGATTTGAGCCTACCTCAGTAACCTCTCCTGCCAGTGCTGCTTTAATAGATGTTCCCATATTTGCCTCTATATCAATGCCTGAATGAAATTGAGGATTACCGCTTAAAGGGTCCGTCCTTGTTCCAAAGGGTGAAATTATCTCACCTTTAATAGGAACTATAAAAGAATATTTATCTGCAATGCTCTTTATTTCAATATCGTCCAGAACCTGCATATCACTTCCCGCCACCGATTTGCTGTCAGTAGTCGCAGAACTGCTGCTTGTACCGGATGCAGGATTAGCTGTATTACTTGAATCAGTCTTATTTATAACTGCTGAAGCCTGAGTATCACTACCCTCGGCAACATCTCCGCCTTTTACCAGTTTTTGAAGCTTACCTCCATCTTCCGGCAGTTTTATCCCTAATGTATCAGCCGCACTCATAATATATTTATTTACATCATAGTTTACAGTTGTAACTACTTTAACCTTTGATACAAAGGCATCTGTTGCAGGCGTATTTGCTGCCTTGCACAAGGCAATTGCAGATAAAAAAACTACTGCAATCAGCATTCGTGCGGCTGCAATTGTTGAAATAAGATCGCTGTTTGGATTTCTTCTGTTTCTCCGGGGATTACCGGTCGGTCGGGAATATTTCGGTCTTTCAATAATTTCGTCCATTCCTTCCACCCTTTCTTTGGCTTATTAATAATTATATAAATTATATTTATCAATACGAAGGAATATTCCAAATAGAGTTTTATTGTCAACAAAAAAGATACCCTTAAATATATAGGGTATCTTTTCTATGAAAACTCGTTTCAAATTTTTTAATCCTGCCTAAGTAGTTCCCTCCACGCAAGGTCTCCACGCTCAAGACCCTTTATAAGAACCTCGGCAGATGCTATATTTGTAGCAAAAGGAATGTTGTTTACATCACAATGCTTGAATAACAGGTAATTATTATGGTCCTCTTCAATATTTGCATCCCTGAAATAAATCAGTAAATCAATTTCATCGCAAGCAATCCTGGCTGATAACTGCTGTGCACCCAGACTGCCGTACGCAAGAAGATTAACATTCAACCCTGTGGCTTTATTGATCATAATACCTGTAGATCGTGTCGCTATTATATGATGTTCATGAAGAATTGACTTGTAAGCTATACAAAAGCTTGCCATTAATTCTTTTTTGTTATCATGAGCTATAAATGCTATATTCATCTAACCAATCACTTGCCTTTGAGTTTATTTGCCTGCATTTTTTACACTTTTTATTGGAATATTTGCAATCAGAGCAGGAACCACTCTGTCGCCTTCTTCACTCTTGGTTCTGGTTAATTGTATATCAAGTGCACTCTCGTCAATTTCCATATAATGTTGTATTACCTTAATTATTTCACCCTTAACCATTTCTAAAAATTCAGGAGAAACGTTAGCTCTGTCATGAATCAGCACCAACTGAAGCCTTTCTTTGGCTACATCCTTAGACGGCTTGGATCTGCCAAAGATTTTAGAGAAATCTATCAGCATACTACTAACCCTCCTTATGTATTTTTAAATCCCAGCAATTTTCTAAACTTATTCAAAAACCCTTCATCAGTATCAAGGTTCATAATGGGTACATCTTCGCCTTGTATTCTTCTTGTTACGTTCCTGTATGCTTGTCCTGCAAGTGATTTATCATCAGTTACCGCAGGCTCACCTTTGTTAGTAGACACAACAATCTTTTCATCATCAGGTACAACACCTATTAAGTCAATAGCAAGTATATCAATGATATCGTCAATGGTCATCATATCTCCGCGCTTAACCATATCAATTCTTACCCTGTTTATCAAAAGCTTTGGATTCCTCAGTTCATTTGCTTCAAGTAACCCTACAATACGGTCAGCATCCCTTACTGCTGAAACCTCTGGAGTAGTTACTACTATTGCTCTGTTTGCTCCGGCAATTGCATTTTTAAAGCCTTGCTCTATTCCTGCCGGACAATCTATTATTATGTAATCAAATTCATTTTTTAATTCATTTACAAGATTAATCATCTGTTCCGGTGTTACTGATGACTTATCTCTTGTCTGTGCTGCGGGCAGAAGATACAAGCCTTCATATCTTTTATCCTTTATCAGGGCCTGCTTAACTCTGCAAACTCCTTCAATAACGTCAACCAAATCGTATACGATTCTGTTTTCCAGTCCCATGACAACATCCAGATTTCTTAGTCCTATATCAGTATCTATAAGTACTACTTTTTTACCTGCCAGTGCCAGGCCAGTACCAATATTGGCAGTTGTTGTAGTCTTACCTACTCCACCCTTTCCGGATGTAATTACAATTACCTCGCCCATACAGCATTGCCTCCAATTCTAAGAAGAAAATATATTAAAAGAGAAATTATTTCAAACTTATACACATTAAACTATATATTTGTTTTTTCCATTTGTCAATATTGCTGCCTTTTTGAATGGGGCTATCTTGCAGGTAAAAACCTTTCTACATAAAGGGTTTCATCCTTTATATACGCCAGTTCGGGCAAAGAATTTCCAGCTCCTCCTTTTTCATCGGGAGGACGTGTTATAATGTCTGCTATTCTCAACTGTGTGGGGTTCAGACCCAAGGCCGCCACTATAGCTTCCTTGTTTCCGTCACTGCCTGCATGTACAACTCCTCTGAGTAATCCCATTACAATTATATTTCCGGTAGCCTCGATTACTGCTCCGGGATTGACATCTCCTAAAATTACCAGATTTCCGTCAAAATTTATCAATTGCCCGGAACGGACAGTTCCTCTGTAAAACTTTGTCTGTCCTTCTTCTATTCCCTTAAAGAACATATACTTTTTTATCTGATTCTTTCTTTCAACAGGCTTGTCCGCTGAAACCTTATTAGCTGCCGCTTGAACCTGTTCCTTATCTTCTTCAAATGATTCTATTCTGGCTCCGCTTTCTCTTACAAGTATTTCCAACAGTTGGGATTTTTCTTCTTCAGTAATGCTTCTTCCTTTATACTTTACTGCAAGTTTTGCACCTCTGAAGAATTTACCTGCGGAATTCACTTTGTCCCTCATACACTGTACAATCTCACTAAATTCCGTCTCATTCTTTAAAATAATTGTCAATCCGTTTACAGTCCCTTTAAAAGTTACTGAACTTTCATCCATACTTTTAACCTCCACCTGCCTGACCCTGCGGCATATATACTTTACTTGGTCAATTGGACTATATCTGCTTTAACAGTATAATCTTTATTGTTTGTTCCGTTTGAATCAAAGTAATATTTAAGTATATCCTTTGCAATAGGTGCTGTATAAGCACCGAATACACCTCTTTCAACTACTACGGCGACAGCTATCTGAGGCTTGTCGGCAGGAGCGTAGCATATAAATAATGCATTTGAGGACTGAGTTGCTTCCCTTCCTGTTTCGGCAGTACCTGTTTTTCCTGCAACCTTTATAGGCTTTAAGTCAGTGAAAGTATTTGCCGCAGTTCCGTCTGTAGCATTGGCAACCGCTATCATGCCCTGCTGAATTGCTTTCATATTTTCATTCTTAACCGGAATTATTTCATATTCCGGCTTTGTTTCAGTTACGATAGAGCCGTCAAACTTTACAACTCTCTTTATAACGTGAGGTTTTAAATGCTTGCCTCCGTTTGCAATGGTGGCAGCATAGTTTGCAAGCTGTATTGGGGTAAAGCTGTTATACATCTGTCCGATTGATGTTTGTGCGGTGTCGGCAGCAGTCCAGGGATATGGCTCAACTTTCTTTTTATACTCTCTTGAGGAGATAATCCCCTTACTTTCACCCAAAAGGTCTATTCCTGTCTTTTGTCCCAAGCCGAATCTTTTAGCCCATTTTACTATATTATCAATTCCCACTCTGTTGCCACGATTATAAAAATAAGGATTTGATGACTTTTGTATTGCAGTTATGAGATTAACCGTTCCAAGACCTACGCCATATTGGTTGTACTCAATTGACTTTAGCGCCATACCATCATATGTTTCGTAGCCTTTATCAAAATATGTTTCGTATGGAGTTGTTTTTCCTTCCTCTAGTGCTGCAATTCCAATCAGGGGCTTAAAGGTTGAACCCGGTGTATAGATTCCGGCAATGGCTCTGTTATACTCCGAAGTTGTTGTATTTTTAGGGTCTCCCAAGTCCGCTTTTGCTTTTCTTGCAACCTTATCATCAGGGTCTGCAATAAATATGGAGGGGTCGTAACTGGGATAATTTGCCAATGCAAGTACTTCCCCCGTATTTACATCTATGGCAACTGCTGCCCCTGCAAATGCATCGTGGCGATTTTTTTTGTTGTTATTGGACTCTCGTATAAGTTTTATATTTTTTGCAAGAGAATCCATCGCTACCTTTTGGAGTCCCATGTCAATAGTTAAAACAACGTTACTGCCCGGCTTTACCGCTTCTTCACTGACAATTCTAGGCTTCCCGTTATCGTCTATCTCAACACGCCTGAAGCCGTTAGTGCCTCTCAGGTAACCTTCGGTAGTCAGTTCTACTCCCGACTTACCTATTGTATCCGTCATTTTATAGCCTGCGTCACTGTTTTTAGCCAGTTCATCAGCATCTATCGGCCCTACATGACCTATTAACTGTCCTGCATACTTCGCATCAACGTACTTCCTGCTGGGTACACTCTGTATAACTATCCCGGGAAATTCGTCACTCCGTTCTTCCAACTCTGCAATTGTGTTGGTACTGATTGAATCAGCAAGGACCGGAACCATTGATATTCCTTGGAACCTGAGAGTCATAATATCATAAGCATCCTTTTCGGAGTACTTGTCGTCAACTTTGAACACCATATCCTTGACATATTCATACACTTCTTCCGGTGTAGATTTCTGATCAAAGTCCTTGAACTCATATCCTGTCATAGTTTTAAGGGTTTTTCTTCGGTTTTGATTATTCTTCAGCATAGTTCCAAACCCCACCGGGTAGGTGAAATACTTTGAGAAAGTTTTGTTGTATGAGTCGCCATTCTTTTCAAGAACTTTTATAATTTTAAGCATCATTTCATTGAGCTTTTTTGAGCCAAGCCCTGTATCCATTAATAAAACGGAATAGCTGGTAGAATTAACAGCTACAGGAACACCAAACCTGTCAAGTATATTCCCACGTTCCGCCAGAATGGTTGTTGATCTCATTATTTTATTTTGGGACTGTGTATAGTAATTTTCCCCCTGAACCAGCTGCATGTTTGCCAACTGGTAAACCATTACAGAGAATATCAGAACAATTACTATTCCCACAATAGTGTATCTGTCTTTAAAAAACTGTTTCATTAATCTCTAAACCTCATTTAGTACCTGTTCTTTTCTTCAATCTCTAAAAATTTCCTATCCAACAATATTATAACTACAAATATAACGATACCTAATACACAGTTTACCAGTGATTCAGGTAAAATAACAGTTTTCAAGGTTGCAATAAATTCGATTTTAAGACCCAGCAAAAATGATGCAAATAAAATGGCTGACTCAAAAATATATGTAGATAAAAAAGTACAAAAAGCCATTACAAGTATATTTTCCTTGAAAAGCCTTTTGTTTATATTACCCAATAAAAACCCCAGAAGCATACCTACAAGAGCATGATATCCCAAGGCCACACCTATTACGGCATCCATGCACAACCCGGCAGAAAAGCCGACAACAGCACCGTCCGTCTTGCCTTCCAGCAGTGAAATGCTAACTATTAAAATAATCACAAGATTAGGAGATACCCCGAAAATTGCAATGTTATTCAGTAAAGTAACCTGTGCAGTTACAACTATGAATATAAGTATAGCATACAAAATTACTTTTTTTCTCATTTGTCTGCATTTTCCATTTCTGACTTTGATTGTGCTTTCTTATTTTTGAGTATTACCACCTGATTTATTCTTTTTAAATCAACCGCCGGTTGAATAATAGCATACTTGTCACGGTCACTTTCTCCGGATCTTATTTCCTTAACGGTTCCTATGGTAATACCCTTTGGGTAAATACCTCCGATTCCGGATGTTTCTATTATATCTCCCTGAATCAGGTCCAGCTCCGCAGGAATATATTCCAGCTTGCACAGACCTTCCTTTTCCAGCTTAATGTCTCCTTTTACAACAACATAATCACCACTTTTGGCAACTATGGCACTTACAGAACTGCCGTCTTCTAAAATACTTATGATTTTGGATGAGAAAGGCTGTGCAGACACTACTTTTCCAACCAAACCCTTGCTGGTAATAACCGGCATATTATAATCAATTCCGTTGGCAGACCCTTTATCCGTTAAAAAAATATTAAAGAGATTTCCGCCGTCCCGAGCTATTATATTGGCACCAACAAATTCAGATTCTGCAAGCTGATCTTTTAAATCAAAAACCTTACGCAAATCTTCATTTTCCCTTTTCAGCCTTAAAAACTCGGTTCTTTCATTATTTAACGTGTCAACTTTTTCTCTTAATTCCTTGTTTTCAGCCTGTAACTTATGAACATTGTCAAAAAGATTTATCCCATCTTCAATCTTCTGTCCCGTATACGAAAATGCTTTTTCAACAGATGTAAAGGGTACTGAAATCAAGTTCCCAATCCAGTTTATGTTACTTGCCGGATTCATGGTCAAGCCTATACACACAATAAGAATTAATATTATTATTGTAATTACCAATGCCCTGCTTTTAAAATACTTCAAGGAATTACTTCTCCTCTCTTAACCCACCCACTTAATGCTTTTAATTATTTTAATCTCTGTGGCGATAAAAGAACCTTTTTCAGTGTCTCTATTTCCTCCAGAACTTTGCCTGTTCCCAAAGCAACGCAATCCAGAGGATTTTCAGCTATTGAAACCGGCATACCTGTCTCTTGCTTTATCAGCTTATCCAAACCGTCTAAAAGTGCCCCTCCGCCTGTGAGCATTATTCCCCTGTCCATTATATCCGAAGCCAACTCAGGTGGTGTTTTCTCAAGGGTATATTTTATTGAATCTATTATGGCATTGACAGGCTCCTTCAATGCTTCATTTATTTCTGTGGAAGTTATTTCAATGTTTTTTGGCAAGCCTGTAATCAGGTCTCTTCCTCTTATCATCATTTTTTCTTCCTTTGCTTTCGGAAAAGCACTTCCTATTGTAACTTTGATTTGCTCCGCCGAACGCTCACCTATCATAAGGCTGTATTCTTTTTTAATGTAGTGGGCGATTGATTCGTCCAATTCGTCCCCGGCAATTCTCAGTGATTTACTTGTAACTATTCCACCAAGAGATATTACCGCAACCTCCGAAGTACCTCCGCCGATATCAACAACCATGCTTCCGTATGGTTCTTCTACGGGCAGCTCTGCTCCTATGGCAGCAGCCATGGGTTCCTCAATAAGGTAGGCCTCTTTTGCACCAGCCTGTAGTGTCGCATCTTCAACAGCTCTCTTTTCAACCTCTGTAACACCTGACGGAACACATATTACAACTCTTGGCTTACTGAATTTGCCTTGAGTCATAGCCTTTTTTATAAAGTACTTTATCATATTCTGAGTTATGTCAAAATCAGCTATAACACCATCTTTCATTGGTCTGATTGCTACAATATTACCCGGCGTACGACCAATCATTTCCTTTGCGGCTTCTCCTACCGCCAACACTTCGTTATTTTTAATGTTAACTGCTACAACAGACGGCTCTCTGACAACGATTCCCTTTCCTTTTACATGTACCAATGTATTCGCAGTTCCCAAATCTATACCAATATCTCTTGCAAAAAAACTCATTTAAAAAGTACCTCCTGTGTATTTTGGCTAAATAAAGCCTTTTTCTTTTAAACTCACATATCTTCCATCACCCAGTATAATATGGTCCAATACCTTTATACCCAATATGTCTCCTGCATTTACAAGTCTGTCCGTAGTCCGTACATCTTCGTTACTGGGTGTAGGATCCCCACTGGGATGATTATGTACAAATATAATACTGTTGCAGCCGCATTTCACAGCTTCGCTGAAAACCTCTCTGGGATGCACAATGGAAGCATTCAAACTGCCTGTTGAAATACTCACTATTTTTAACACCTTATTTTTTGTATCCAGTAGAATAGCTTTGAACATTTCCTTTTTCAAGTATCGCATTTCTTCCATCATAAGATTACTTACATCATCGGCACTTTTAACAAAATGTCGTACAACTCCGTTGCTCGTTGCTATTCTTTTTGAAAACTCAAGTACAGCTTTTATCTGAATCGCCTTTACTCGACCAATTCCCTTTACTTTCATAAGCTGTTCAATAGAGAGGTTGTTAAGGGAAGAAAGTCTTCCGTCCTGAGAAAGCTTTAAAACCTTCTGTGCAAGCTCTACAGCCGTGTAGGCTCTGGTTCCTGTCTTAATTACTATAGCAAGCAATTCGGCATTTGACAGGCACTCTGCCCCCACTTCCGACATTTTTTCGTAAGGCCTCTCACATATTGGAAGCTCTTTAATCTTTAACCTATCCATTGTAACCCTCGTTAATTTTCTAACGTTCTAATTAACTCACACGTCTTTTATTATACCATGCTTTTATTCCAATTACATCGTCATTTATGTGTTTAGAATCTTAATTTTAATAATCTGATGCTATAGAATTTATTATATTACACTTTCCTGAAGCTTTTCCAGCATATTGCTCAATCTGGTTAAGGGAAGTCCTACAACATTTGAATAACATCCTTTTATTCCCTTTACAAATATTGCGCCTATTCCTTGAGCTGCATAAGACCCTGCCTTATCAAACGCCTCACCGCTTTTAATATATGCTGTGATTTTTTCATCATCCAGCTCTATAAATTGCACAATGGTGGTTTCGTGTTGTACAAGCTCAATGTTGTTATCCAAGTCTAGTAAGCATATCCCCGTAACAACCTCATGTTCCCTGCCGCTAAGTTTTTTGAGCATCAAAAAAGCATCTTCGGGGTCTTTAGGCTTTCCCAAAATCTCTTGGTCAATTACTACAATTGTATCTGCACCTAAAACCAAACCGGTTTTCACTCTGCCAGACACATCTTTCGCTTTTTGATATGCCAGCTGTTCCGCTTTTTGGGCCGGAGTACCAATCAAACTGCTTATATTCTCATCAAGTTCACTTGGAATAATTTCAAATGGTAATTTTATCTGATTAAGTAAATCTTTTCTTCTTGGTGACGATGACGCCAGTACTATACTTCTCATTTATTCTTCCTCTTATGATTGCATATTTTTTTAAATATTATATATTTTTATGGGCATTATTTCAAATGTATTGTGGTCTTTGTAACGAACCTTTAATGTATTATTTACTTTGCAGTATAATATTAGTAATTGTATTATATGGTTGTATTTATAGATATTACATGTCTTTACAAAGTATATTATTAATAAATTTACTTCTCAACTATTTATTTTCGAAGTATAATATAGTAAACTATTAAAAATTAGTGTTCAGCAGGTTTTCCAGATTAAATTAATAAAAGTAAGTTGGTGATTGAATGAGAATAGAAAAAGTTAATGAAAATGTACTGAGGGTCACAATCACATTAAATGACCTGGAAGAAAGAAATATTGATATTTCTTCTCTGAATTATAATTCACCTGCCGCCCAGGAATTATTCTGGGATATGATGGAACGTGCCGAAGAAGAGTACGGGTTCGCATCAGGAGATTCTCAGTTGGTATTCGAAGCCTCTCCCGAAAACGAGGACGGATTTGTTGTAACAATAACCAAGATAGACTCGGATGGCGAATTTGAATCCATCCAAAAGTATATTAAAAGCAAGTATAAGAATTCTGATTTGAGGCAGAAAAAGAAAAAAAGCAAGGTTTGCTCTACTTTGAACATATACTGTTTTGATTCAATTGAAGACTTATGCCAGCTGGCAAAAAGGATTTATCCTCTGTACAACGGCGAAAGTGCTGTTTACAGGTTTAAAAGCAGCTATTACCTTTTGCTTGCCGGATCTTCATCCTCTCCTCAACTGGAGGTAATTCTGGAGGAGTATTCTGATCATGTGGGAAATGCCAACTTTATTGAAGGCTATCTCAATGAATACGGTGAAAGAATTATACATGAGAACGCTTTAGAAACTTTAAACGTTTATTTCTGATAAAAATCATTAAAACCGGTTGCAGCTTTAGCTGCAACCGGTTTTATATATTCCCCTGTAACCACTATCAGTTTTTACTGCTCCTTTTTATGAACAAGAGCATTTTCCAATACTGTATTCATTTCAGACGCACATATAAAATTCAGAGACTGCCTTACATTTTGAGGTATTTCTTCAATATCTTTCTCATTGTCCACCGGAAGAATTATTGTCTCAATCCCGGCTCTATGTGCCGCCAGAACCTTTTCTTTAAGCCCTCCTATTGGAAGAACTCTGCCTCTTAACGTAATTTCGCCTGTCATAGCTACTTTTCTGTTTACCGGTAATCCTGACAAAGCTGATACCATTGCCGTTGCCAATGTAATTCCGGCTGAAGGTCCGTCTTTGGGAATCGCACCTTCGGGAACATGTATGTGTATATCATTCTTTTCGTGAAATTTCTCATCTATCTTCAATTCAGTGCATCTTGACCTTATGAAACTCATAGCAGCCTTCGCTGATTCTTTCATAACGTCACCTAAATGCCCCGTAAGCTCTAACTTGCCGTTACCCTGCATAAGGTTTACTTCGATTGAAAGTGTATCTCCGCCCACCGGGGTCCATGCAAGACCGGTAGCAATACCGATTTCATCCTTTTCCCCCGCATAATCAAACCTGAATCTCTTAACTCCAAGAAATTTCTCCAGATTATTTCTGTTTACGGTTACAGATTTTTTTGATTCAGATACAATAACCTTCGCAACCTTTCTGCAAACAGAACCTATCTCTCTTTCGAGGTTTCTTACCCCTGCTTCACGAGTATAGTAATTGATAATATCTCTAACTGTTCCTTCATCTAATCTTATATTTTTCGTAGTTAGACCGTGGAGCTTGATTTGCTTTGGAAGCAGATATTTCATAGCTATATTTGCCTTGTCCTCTTCCGTATAGCTTGAAAGATTTATTATCTCCATTCTGTCAAGGAGTGGTCTCGGTATTGTATCCAAAGTATTGGCAGTAGTCAGAAACAATGCATTTGACAGATTAAACGGCAATTCCATATAGTGGTCTCTGAAAGCAAAGTTTTGTTCTGAATCCAGTACTTCCAGCATTGCAGAAGCAGGGTCGCCCCTGAAATCGCTGCTCATTTTGTCTATTTCATCCAGAAGTATCAAAGGATTGTTGGAGCCCGCCTGTTTTAAGGCTGAAATAATTCTTCCGGGCATTGAACCAACATAGGTCCTTCTGTGTCCTCTAATCTCAGACTCATCCTTAACACCACCTAAAGAAATACGCACATAGTTCCTGTTCAGAGCTTTTGCAATAGACTTTGCGATGGATGTCTTACCGACTCCTGGAGGTCCTACCAGACAAAGTATAGGGCCTTTCAGGCTGTTCTTAAGCTTTTGAACCGCCAAATATTCTATTATTCTTTCCTTGACCTTTGTGAGACCGTAATGGTCTTTCTCCAGAATTTCTTCTGCACTCTTCAAATCTATATGCTCTTGTGTTGATTTACTCCAAGGCAAATCAAATATCCAATCAAGGTAGGTTCTGATTACACCGCCTTCGGCAGAGCCTTGAGGCATCTTTAAAAGTCTGTCCAATTCCTTGTGAACCTTCTTTTCAACCTCTTCCGGAAGCCCCGCTGATTTAAGTTTATCCTTGTATTCCTCAACCTCACCGGCAATTCCCTCTCTGTCGCCAAGCTCGGTCTGAATAGCCTTCATTTGCTCGCGAAGATAGTACTCTTTCTGGAGCTTATCTATTTGCTTTCTTACTTTGGAATTTATATCTTTTTCAATCTCAAGTATTTCTGTTTCCTGATATAGAATTTCCAGTAGTTTTTCAACCCTTCTTAAAGGGTGAAATTCTGAAAGTATAGCCTGCTTCTGCTCAACCTTCAGAGGTATATTGTTTGCTATTATATCAGAAACCTGACTTATATTGCTTATCTCCACAACCGAAAGAGCTGTATCCGGTGAAACCTTTCCGCTAAGTTTTACATAATCCTCAAATGCTGAAACCAACCTTCTTTTCAAAGCCTCTACTTCATTTTCGACAAAGTCCTCTTCTTCTACCCTTGTCTCAACCACTTCTGCAATGAAAAAAGGATCATCCTGTACAATTTTCTTTATTTCGGCCCTGTTTATACCTTCAACAAGAACTCTTATTGTATCACCCTGAAGTTTAAGTAATTGCTTAACCTTTGATACAGTACCGATTGAATAAATATCATCAGCACCGGGAGAATCAGCCGAAGCATCTTTTTGTGCAACAAGAAAAATCAGTTGGTCATTGATCATTGCCTCTTCGAGTGCCTTTATGGATTTATCCCTTCCTACATCAAAGTACAAGGTCATAAAAGGGAAAACCGTTAGTCCTCTGAGCGGAAGCAGCGGTAATTGCTTTTTCTGTTTTTTTTCACTTTTGTCAGCCATGTCTATCCTCTCATTTTTCCATAAATTATACCAATTAGCATTAATTATTATAACCTTATTGACTTTCCAGTTCAACTGATAAATCCCTTTTTAAGACATTTATCAATTACATCTGATTATGAGACCTCTTTCAGAATCAATTGTTACTACTGAACCGGATTTCAATATTTTAGTAGCATTGTCAGCCCCTACTACTACAGGTATATCCAGTGCCAAACCTACTGTTGCAGTATGACATGACTGTCCGGGTTCTTCTACAACTATGGCAGAGGCTCTTTTTATTATCGGAAGCATTGAGTTATCTGTAAACGGAACAACTAATATATTTCCATCGCTGAATTTATCCATTGCTTCTTTAGCATTCTGTGCTACACATAATTCACCTGTCGCACAAGCTGTACCGATTCCCACACCCTGTACCAACACTTTACCCACAATATGCACTTTAAGTGTATTGGTGGTTCCGCTTATTCCTGCAGGCATACCGGCTGTAATTACTGCCAAATCACCGTTTTTTACAAGGCCTGATTCCAATGCCTTTTCAACACCGTTATCAAACATTTCATCCGTCGTATTTGCAACCCCTACCAGATATGGCAGTACTCCCCAAGACAAATTCAACTGTCTTTGCACCTTTGGATTTGCTGTTGTTGCAATTATCGGGCATGCAGGGCGGAATCTGGCAATCATTCTTGCTGTATGTCCGGACTGTGTAACAGTTATTATTGCAGAAGCCTTTAAGTCCAGAGCGGTGGTACAGGTTGCATGACTGATAGCGTTTGTAACGCTGGAATTAAATTCTGAACGTGCAGCAGTAAATCTCTTCCAGTAATCCATGGATCTTTCTGCCTTCTCGGCAATCCTTGCCATTACTTCAATGGTTTCAAGAGGATACTTACCTGCAGCTGTTTCTCCTGAAAGCATTACGCAGCTTGTTCCGTCAAAAATAGCATTTGCAACGTCACTTGCTTCGGCTCTTGTAGGCCTTGGATTTCTAATCATAGAGTCAAGCATCTGTGTAGCAGTTATAACAGGTTTACCCGTCTGATAACATTTTTCTATAATGTTCTTTTGGACAATCGGAACCTCTTCTACTGGTATCTCTACTCCAAGGTCTCCTCTTGCTACCATTATTCCGTCAGAAACCTTGAGAATATCGTTGAAGTTCTTAATACCTTCTCTATTCTCAATTTTTGCTATTATCAATATATCCTTGCCGCCATTCTTTTCAAGCACCTTCCTTATTTCCACAACATCGGCAGCTTTTCTGACAAATGAGGCAGCTATAATATCAAAGTCGTTCTCTATACCGAACTTTATATCGTCAATATCCTGTTTTGTCAATGCCGGCAGTCTAATTTCCGCACCGGGGACATTTATTCCCTTGTGATTCCCTACCACACCACCATTAAGAACCCTGCAGTAAATATCTTTATCCTTTATATCGGTAACTTCAAGTTCAACCAAACCATCGTTAATAAGTATCTTGCTTCCTTTTGAAACGTCCTTGTACAGCTCCTTGTAGGTAATCGTACACTTTGTCTCATCACCTGTTACATCCTTGTTAACAAGTATAAATTCATCATTTTCTACAAGTGTAACCTGATTGTCCTTAAACTTACCGGTTCTGATTTCAGGCCCTTTTGTATCAAGCAATAAAGGTATTGGAAGATTAAGTTCTTCTCTTATTTTCTTTACTAAGTCTGCCCTCTTTTTATGTTCTTCATGTGTTCCGTGGGAAAAATTCAATCTTGCCAGATTCATTCCGCCAAGCATCATATTCCTTAATACGTCTCCATTATCAGAAGCAGGCCCTAATGTACAAATTATTTTTGTTCTCCTCATTTTCGTCCTCCATATATACCATTTATTTATTTTAAAAAATATTATTATTGCTACGGTTTTATTGCACAAGTGTCTAATTTATGATATTTTATTTTTTGCTCCTTGTCTACACATGTAATTATTTTGTTATTTTGGTTATACCCATGTTTCACTTTTTTAACCTCATTAAAACTACATATCTGTATTATTATTGTCAAACTGTAAAAAATAATTATCACTAATGCTCTGGAGGTACTAAAAATTAATGGAAAAAAAATCGCAGGAAAGAGAGAGATTTTCAACAGGATTAGCAGTTTTTTTCGCAACATTAAGTTCGGCCGTGGGTTTAGGCAATATTTGGAAATTTCCTTACCTTACAGGGAATTACGGTGGTGGAGCTTTTCTCCTGATATATTTTATATGTATTGTCTTAGTAGCGCTGCCTGTTATGATAAGTGAAATGTATATAGGAAGAAAAACCCGAAAAAACCCTATCGGTGCCATAGCTGCTATAAAGTCCAGAGGGCCGTGGAAAATAATAGGGTATATGGGTATATTGTCGGCTTTTTTTATTCTTTTTTTCTACAGCTCCGTAGCAGGCTGGGTTTATTCTTATATTTTCAAAGCCTTGTCAGGAACCTTTGCGAACAGCTCTTATAAAGAATTGGACAACATATTCAATAAAACCGCTTCTTCCCCCGTTGCCCCTATTATATGGCAGTTTGTCGCTATTATAGTAGTTGCATCAATTCTGGTACTGGGAGTAAAAAAAGGAATTGAGCGAATGACTAAAGTTTTGATGCCTGTGCTGTTGATTCTTATTATAATATGTGATATACGAGCACTTACATTGCCGGGCGCCATGCAAGGAGTAGCCTTCATTTTCAAGGTAGACTTTTCCAGTATTACAAAAGAAGTTATTTTAATGGCATTAGGCCTTTCTTTTTTCAAGCTTTCTTTGGGAATGGGAACTATTATCACCTACGGAAGTTACTTTACCTCTGACAACAATATGATTGCTACTGCCGGGAAAGTTGCCGTGTCGGACACAATAGTTTCACTTCTGGCAGGTATCGCTATTTTCCCTGCTGTTTTCTCCTTTGGTATGACTCCTCAGCAAGGCCCGGGACTGTTGTTTAAAACAATACCCTTGGTTTTTTCAAAAGTTCCCTTTGGTGGAGTTCTAATAGTTCTGTTCTTTGTACTGTCAGCCATTGCAGCAACAACCGCAATGCTGTCAATGCTTGAAGTTGTGGTTACTTACTTCGTGGAAGAAAAGAAAGTATCAAGAAGAAAAGCAGTATTGCTATGTTCCACCATAGTTCTTGTTATAGGAACATTTGTTACCATGTCTCAGAATGGTGCTAACCCAGTAAGTAAAATCAAACCCTTCGGTTTAAGCTTGTTTGATTTCTTTGATCAGGCTTCTTCAAATGTATTGTTACCCCTTGGCGGGCTACTCATCGCATTGTTCGCAGGTTATGTTATAGATAAAAAGGACATGAAAACAGAGCTTTCCAATTACGGGGAGTTGAAAAACAAGAAACTTATAAGGATTTATACCTTTTTGGTAAGGTATATTACACCTGTTCTGCTGTTTATCGTCTTTATGAGTATGATAGGAGTTTGGGGATAACGCTGTAAAGCGTTTCCCCATCCTTATTGAAATAAAATGATTATCTATCTTCTATAGGCAAGAATTTTTGCGGCTTTGAAATACTCTTGTATGCAGGTCTTATTATCTTTTGCATACATACTACTTCTTCTATTCTGTGGGCACACCAGCCAACTATTCTGGCAACTGCAAATAATGGTGTGAACAGCTCTGTCGGAATTCCCAGTGCATCATATACGAAGCCTGAGTAAAGGTCAACATTGGCACAAATATTTTTAGTTGTGCCCTTTGCCTGTGCAAATACATCAGGTGCAATTCTTTCAACAGCATCGTAAAGCAGGAATTCTCTTTCCCTTCCTTTTTCAATTGCCAATTGATGCGCCTTTTCTTTTAACAGTATTGTTCTTGGGTCTGACAAAGTATATACGGCATGACCCATTCCATATATGAGACCTGCGCCGTCATAGGCTTCCTTGTTGATTATCTTTACCAGATAGCCTCTGATTTCATCATCATCTGCCCAGTCTTCAACATGTTCCTTTATATCTGTAAGCATATTCATTGCTTTAATGTTGGCTCCGCCGTGTTTCGGCCCTTTCAGAGAACCAACTGCAGCAGCAATGGCTGAGTAAGTATCAGTTTCCGTAGAAGAAACTACTCTTGCTGCAAAAGTCGAGTTGTTTCCTCCTCCATGCTCTGCGTGAAGTACAAGAGCCAAGTCAAGTATTTCAGCCTCGGACTGCGTATATTTATTATCCGGCCTAATCATATGCAGTATATTTTCAGCTGTTGACAACTCAGGAACAGGACTATGTATATACAGGCTCTGCCCTCCATAGTAATGGGACTTTGCCTGGAATCCGTATGCTGCCATTGTAGGAAATCTTGCTATCAGCTCAATACTCTGTCTCAAAAGATTTCTGGGGTCTATACCATCCGGCTCCTCATCATATGAATAAGAAACAAGTACACTTCTTGCAAGCTTATTCATTATATCTGAGCTTGGTGCCTTTAATATCATATCCTCGGTAAAGCCGCTCGGTAATGCCCTTAATCCACCCAACAAATCAGTAAATTCTGTTAATTCACTACTATTTGGAAGCTTTCCGAACAACAGCAGATAGCATACTTCTTCAAAACCAAATCTTTTCTCCTGCTGAAATCCCCTTACCAATTCAAATACGTCTATACCTCTGTAAACAAGACGGCCTTCGTCTTCTTTTCTTTCACCTTCGTACATAACGTAACCATGTACTTCACCAATTTCGGTCAATCCAACCAGAACTCCGGAGCCATCGCTGTTTCTAAGTCCTTTTTTTACGCTGTATTTTGTAAAATATTCGGGATCAATCCTGTTTGTACAATCAACTGCACTTACCATCTTATCAATGTAATCATTTAATTTTTTTTCCATATCTTCTCCATTTCCGGCATTGGCTAAAACATTTTTTATGCCATGCCCTTATTTCTCTAAAATATCCTAATTTATTTTGATCTGGTATGAATAATCAGAGGCCTGTTCTTTCATAAAAAGTTCCTAATCTATCCTAATTGTATAATAATTCATACATCAGTGCAAGTTTAATTTGTTAAAAATTCATCAATATGTATAGATATTTTTTCAAAGTCCTTGTCCCATGCATATTATAGGGAAAAATAAAGGTTTGAGTCAACCGTGGATATATACGTGATTAACTCAAACCTTTTATTTATGTGTATAATTATTCTCTAATATCAAATAATATTACTTTCCGCAACATTTCTTGTATTTTTTCCCACTTCCACAAGGACAGGGGTCATTTCTGCCAACTTTATTGCTTGAAGCAATTCCGGCCTTTCTGTATTCAGTGGTAATTTCTTTTCTTCTTTCAGCAGAAAGTATGTCTTCCCATTCAGGCAGATTGTATAACCATTCTGCTTTTGCATCCAACATATTAAAATACAGTTTCTCGTAGTCTATTTCAGCATCCAGAACTGTTGTTTCTTCAAGAGACTCAAGATCAATCTCTTGTGTAAGGCTGGTATTTATTCCGTCCAAGAAACCTGTAAATGTAACATCATCCATATTAAATGTACTTGCAAGTTCTTTTAATTCACCTTTCAAGGTCTTCAAATTGTTACCTAATATATATGCGTAGTTATCTTTTTCCTTTAAAAAATAATCTTTCCAAAAAGACTCATTTTCTTGTGGAGTTCTTTCAGCATCCGCAATATCTCTCCACTGTTCGTATATCGACATAACAACTACTCCTTTTCTTATAAAATCTCATGCTATTATACCACAAACAAATTAATCATACACTAATTATTTCATTCCCTACAATATAAAATTTTTGCAGAATTCTTTTTTATTTGATATTTATGTTAACTTTTCCTTATTACACAGCATATATTGATATATGACTACTCAAATTTATTATATAACATGGTGGTGAATTTTATGGATTATGACTTTTTTGACATTAATCAGACAGAGAGTCTGAGACAAGTGCCCGGTATTTCATATATCAGGCTGTTTCACGCTTCTCCGGGAACTCCTGCTGCTGATGTTTATGCTAATAACAAACTTATTGCCGGAGGACTTTCTTACGGACAGTTTACTGAATACATGCCATTAGCTAAAGGTACTTATAATATTGAGGTTTACCCTGCCGGACAAAAGAACACTCCAATACTGAGAATAAATCTACCCATCTCCGATAAACAGGTATTTACTCTTGCAGTAATCGGTATCCTTCCAAGAATAGGAATTCTGCCTGTTGAAGATGAATATGAGACCCTTGCCCCGGGCAGAGTCAATATCAGGTTTGCCAATCTCTCACCTAATTCCGGCAACCTCGATCTTGTATTAAGGGGAGGCCCGGCAGTATTTACAAACATAGGCTACACAGAAGTTTCCGATTACAGGAGCTTCCCTCCGGGAAGATATAACTTTTTTGTCAGGCCGTCCAACTCCACAACCAATCTCTTACTTGTGCCTGTAAATCTTCTTCCGAGAAGAAATCTGACCTTCTACTTTGTTGGAAGTCAAGGTATTCCACCCGGACTGCAAGTATACATCCCAATGGACGGTACTACTTACCTGAGAGGGTAAAGCATAAAAAGGGAGCATTCACATTTTTTTGTGAAGCTCCCTGACTTTTACTAAAATTCGCAACTGCCTGTGGTTCTTGCAAAAGGTATTACATCTCTGATATTTGTTATTCCTGTGAGATACATTATAGCTCTCTCAAAACCAAGACCGAAGCCGGCATGTTTTGTTCCTCCGTATTTACGAAGGTCAAGATACCACTGGTAATCTTCCTTGCTAAGTCCCATGTCATCCATCTTCTTTTCAAGAATATCCAGACGCTCTTCCCTCTGGCTTCCACCTATTATCTCACCTACACCGGGAACCAGAAGGTCCATAGCCGCAACAGTCTTGTTGTCATCGTTTATCCTCATGTAAAATGCTTTTATCTCTTTTGGATAATCGGTAACAAATACAGGCTTCTTGTATACCTGCTCCGTAATATATCTTTCATGCTCTGTTTGAAGATCAGCACCCCATTCAACAGGGTATTCAAACTTGTCTTTGTTCTTTTTCAATATCTCAATAGCTTCTGTATAAGTTATGTGTGCGAAATCGGAATTAACAACGTTATCCAATCTTTCTAAAAGACCTTTATCTACAAAGCTATTAAAGAATTGCATCTCTTCAGGTGCATTTTCAACAACATAATTGATAACATACTTAAGCATATCTTCTGCAAGCATCATGTCATCCTTCAAATCAGAAAAAGCAATTTCCGGTTCAATCATCCAGAATTCTGCTGCATGCCTTGCAGTGTTGGAGTTTTCAGCCCTAAAAGTAGGTCCGAAGGTGTATATGTTCTTAAAGGCCATAGCATAGGCTTCACCAGTTAACTGACCGCTTACCGTAAGACTTGTTTCCTTTTCAAAGAAATCCTGTGAATAGTCTATATCACCATTTTCAGTTCTTGGAGGATTTTTCATATCCAGTGTGGTAACTCTGAACATCTGTCCTGCACCCTCACAGTCGCTTCCTGTTATTAGGGGAGTATGGACATAAACAAAGCCTCTCTCCTGAAAGAATTTGTGTATGGCGAAAGCAGCCAGGGATCTGACTCTGAAAACAGCAGAAAAGGTGTTTGTTCTTGGTCTTAAATGTGAGATTGTCCTTAAAAATTCAAAGGAATGTCTTTTCTTCTGAAGCTGGTAGTCCGCCGGGCACAGGTTCTCAATGGATATCCTATTTGCCTTTAATTCAAAGGGCTGTTTTGCGTTTGGAGTCTCCACAAGTATACCCTCAACTTCTATGGAGGATCCTACGGAAAGTTTTGCAACCTCTTTAAAGTTTTCAAGCTTGCCTTCTTCAAATACAATTTGAAGGTTTCTAAAGAAAGTTCCGTCGTTCAACTCAATAAAACCAAAAGTTTTTGAATCCCGGACTGTTTTTACCCATCCCGGAACTGTTATAGTTTTTCCAATATATTCATCCGGCGTTCTGAATAGTTTTTTTATCTCTGAATAACTCATTTTTAACCGTACTCCTTTGTACATTTGTTTTACATAACATACTCTAGTCTATAATATGCCAAAATGTATTAAATTAAAAGTCCCTGTATAAAATTAAGTACCCCATTGTACATTTTATACGAACTATTACAGTAATTCTATGTTATTTTGTGAACATTCTTCTATCATATCATCGCTCCATATTGAAGCCTGAACCTCTCCGATGTGTGCCTTTCCAAGGAAGAACATGCATATTCTTGATTGGCCGATTCCTCCACCGATTGTATAAGGAAGCTCCTTGTTTAAAAGTTCCTTGTGGAATTTAAGATTCTTTCTGTCTTCACAGCCTGCTTTTTTAAGCTGTGCAACAAGTGAATCCTCATCTACTCTAATTCCCATTGATGAAACCTCATAAGCTATGTCCAAAACAGGATAGTAGAATACTATATCTCCATTCAGTGCCCAGTCATCATAGTCAGGGGCTCTTCCGTCATGCTTGATTCCTGAATTCAGAGTGTCACCTATTTTCATAATAAATATAGCTTTCTTCTCTTTTGCAAGTGCAGTTTCCCTTTCCTTTGGAGTCATTTTCGGATACATATCCTCCAACTCCTGAGTGGTAACAAAGAATATATCTTCAGGAAGGTATCTTTGCAGGTTTGGATACAAGCCTGACAAATAGTCCTCAGTCCTCTTGAATACTGAAAAAATCTTTCTTACTATAGTTTTTAAGGTTTCTTCGGTTCTATCGCTTTTAAGTATTATTCTCTCCCAGTCCCACTGGTCAACATATACTGAATGAAGATTGTCCATATCCTCATCTCTTCTGATTGCATTCATATCAGTATAAAGGCCTTCTCCGGGTGCAAAGCCGTATCTTTTCAATGCCATTCTCTTCCATTTTGCAAGTGAATGAACAACTTCCACCGTGTCTCCGCCGATTCCCTTTACATCAAAAGCTACCGGTCTTTCAACACCATTCAGGTTATCATTCAAGCCCGTTTCAGGTCTCACGAATAATGGTGCGGAAACTCTGGTTAAATTCAATTCTTTTGCAAGTTCACTTTCAAAATAATCCTTTGTTTTTTTAATGGCAACTTCTGTCATACGTATGTCAAGGCTTGGTTTATAGCCTTCTGGTTTAATTAAACTGTTCATTTTTACCTCCTGAAAAATTATTATTTAAAAATAAATAAATCTCTATAATTGCAAGTCGCAAAACAGCTAGTGTCATTTTATCACACTTTTAGGAAAATATATAGTAAATTGCCGAGGGCAGACAAAAAAAGCATAATAACCGACTTGCAGGGTTATTATGCTTTAGCTTTCTTTAAATTACATCATTGAATCAAGAGTATTCTTTACTTCAACAAGGAATTGCTCAGTATTTACAGTCTTTATTGTCTTCAATTCTGAAAGAGCAGCCAAATCCTTTGTCATTACACCATTCTCAATTGTCTTTATTGAAGCTTTTTCAAGCTTGTCCGCAAATTCAATCAGTTCGTTTATTCCGTCCAGTTCACCTCTCTTGCGAAGCGCTCCTGTCCATGCAAACAATGTAGCCATGGAGTTAGTGGAAGTTTCCTGTCCTTTTAAGTGCTGATAATAGTGACGTTGAACTGTTCCGTGAGCTGCCTCGTATTCATAAAAGCCTTCAGGTGAAACGAGAACTGATGTCATCATTGCAAGACTTCCGAAGGCAGTAGCAACCATATCTGACATTACATCACCGTCGTAGTTCTTGCAGGCCCAGATAAATCCGCCTTCAGATCTTACAACACGTGCAACTGCATCATCAATCAAGGTATAGAAATATTCTATTCCTGCTTCCTTGAATTTTGCATCATATTCTTTTTCGTATATCTCTTGGAAAATATCCTTAAATGTATGGTCATATTTCTTTGATATAGTATCCTTTGTTGCGAACCATACATCCTGTTTAACGTCAAGTGCATAGTTGAAGCAGGATCTCGCAAAGCTTTCTATGGACATATCTATATTGTGCATTCCCTGTATTACGCCTGCACCTTTGAAATCGTGGATTGTCTCACGGGTTTCTTCACCCTTTTCGTTTGTAAATACCAGTTCTGCCTTTCCTGCTCCGGGAACACGGTATTCTACATTCTTATAAACATCGCCATAAGCATGTCTTGCTATCGTAATAGGCTTTGCCCATGTTTTAACAAATGGTTTAATGCTATCAACCAATATAGGCGCACGGAAAACTGTTCCGTCAAGAATTGCTCTTATTGTACCGTTAGGGCTTTTCCACATTTGTGTAAGGTTGTATTCTGTTACTCTTTCCGCATTTGGAGTTATGGTTGCACATTTTACCGCAACACCATATTTTTTAGTAGCAACAGCAGAATCTGTAGTTACCTTGTCCCCTGTCTTTTCTCTGTACTCAAGTCCAAGGTCATAGTATTCTGTCTTAAGGTCAATATAAGGAATCAAAAGAATGTCCTTAATCATTTTCCAGATTACTCTGGTCATTTCGTCTCCATCCATTTCAACCAGTGGAGTTTTCATTGAAATTTTTGCCATATATATACTCCTTTTTAAATTAGTTTACCCGGATTGTATCCCATGTCCGAGTAAATCCGAGTTTATTATACAAAGTCAGTTTGTTATTGATTTCACACACTACTTTAATATAGCATATGAGAAGGATGTATGTAAACTGTTTAACAAGCTGATATACTAAAATCCTTATAAAAAACGGGCTGCTGCAAAACAGACATTATATTGTTTTGCGACAGCCCTTATTTCGTCTACATTACCGCTTCAACTTCATGTGTCCTACCGTCGTCAACAAGCTCTATTCTGTTGGTTTCTGTAGTTTTGCCGTCCATAGTTATTCTTTGGACAGTTGTGTTTTTGTGTCCGGGATTTTTTACTGTTATGTTGTAAACGGAACTTCCATAAACATATCTCACGGAGTATTCGTTCATGCTCTGAGGAATACATGGGTCCATCAAAATAGAATTACCCTGCTTTTTAATTCCCAGAAGATGGTCCATACCTATTCTGTACATCCACCCTGCTGCTCCTGTGTACCACGTCCATCCCCCTCTTCCTTCATTGGGGTATACCGCATATACATCGGCAGCCATGACATAAGGCTCTACTTTATAGGTCATACTTTCATTCTTTGTTCTGGCATGGTTTACGGGATTTATCATATTAAACAGCTCCCATGCACGCTCTCCGTTTCCCAGTCTGGAAAAGGCGTAAATAACCCAAGTGGCTGCATGAGTATACTGACCTCCGTTTTCCCTCACTCCCGGTAAATACCCCTTTATATATCCGGGATTGAGTTCGCTGTCATAGAAGGGCGGAGTCAGCAGCTTAATAAGTCCGTTTCTCCTGTCAACCAGATATTTTTCCACAGCATCCATTGCTTCCTCTACTCTTGTGTTTTTTGCTGCTCCGGTTATTGCTGCCCATGACTGAGACAGAGAGTCTATCTTACATTCATCATTTTCTATTGAGCCCAAAGGTGACCCATCATCAAAATATGCACGTCTGTACCAACTTCCGTCCCATGCTTCTTTTTCAATTGCTTCTATTATAGTGTCAGCTTTTATTTTGTAATCCTCTGCTCTTTGGCTGTCTCCCATTTTACTGCAAACAGGAATCATTCTATGCAAAACGCAGTACATAAACCATCCCAGCCAAATGCTTTCACCTTTACCGTTAACACCTACAAGATTCATTCCGTCGTTCCAATCTCCACCGCCCATGAGGGGTATTCCATGGATTCCGAATTTGAGGCCCTGGTCTATGGCACGGATGCAATGCTCGTAAACTGTCCCTTTCATACCTGAATCTTCAGGTATCTCATATCTTTCATGTTCATTTTCATTAAGAACAGGAGAGGTAATATACCCTTCCTCTATATTGAGGATTTCAAAATCTCCTGTTGCATTTATATAATCACATGTCACATATGGCAGCCATAGCAAGTCATCAGAGTATCTTGTTCTGATACCGTTCATCTTTTGGTCATGCCACCAATGCTGAACATCTCCTTCCGGGAACTGATGTCTGCAATGCAAGAGTATCTGATTTTTTGTCAGCTCCGGCAAGCTGTATACAACGGACATTACATCCTGAAGCTGATCTCGGAAGCCGAAAGCACCTCCCGCTTGATAAAATCCGGATCTGGCCCATATCCTGCAGGAAAGCACCTGATATTGCAGCCATCCGTTGAGCATCAGATTTATTGATACATCAGGTGTATTAACCTGCAGCTGCCCCAGTCTCCTATCCCAACTGTCTTTTACCCTTTCCAGTTCATTTTTTACCTTTTCGGTACTTCTGAAATCATTAATTAATTCTGAAACCTTTTCAAGGTTGTCCTGTCCCATAAAAAATACTATTTCTCTTGTCTCACCGGGTTTAAGCCCTATATGTGCCTTTATGACTGCACAGGAATCAATACCTGCTCCTGTATTGGAATCAAGGTCTCCCTTCATCCCTGCGGGATTTGATATATCCATATCAGCACCGAAGAAATTCAAACGGCTGCCGGTATAGGATACTCCCTTCTCCGAACATGACAGAAAAGCTCTTTGTCCTCTGAAATCTGCATTGTACACATTGTCTATAAGAATAGCGTTCAACGACTCATCAAATTCGGTAACAATATATGGAGCCGTTTGTGCAAATTCCGTTCCAAGTACAGGTCTGAAATAATATGCGGTATCCAGAAGCATCTCACTTGCTGTAGTATTTTCCAGCTTCAATATGCTGAACTTTACAGCTGCTTTTTCTGCTGCAAACTGTGTAAGGGTTTGATTGATTCCGTTGCTGTTATGCGAAAAACAGGTGTAACCGAATCCATGTCTTATGGTATAAGGTTCTGTTTCTCTGGCAGGCAAAGGAGTACAGCTCCACACCTTACCCTTTTGAGTGTTACAAATATATATTACCTCAGAGGGAGTATCGGTAATAGGGTCATTTATCCACGAGGTCAGTTTATTCTGACTGCTGTTAAGATGCCATGTATAGCCTCCGCCTGATTCGGTGCATATAAATCCGAATTTTTCATTGGCAATTACATTTACCCATGGTGCAGGAGTACTCATTCCCGTACCTAACTCCACAACGTATTCTTTTCCGTCTTTTGTAAAGCCTCCAAATCCGTTGAAAAACAACAGTTCTTTGGATGTTGCATCATCTTTGCCTGAGTTTTCACCTATCCTAGCCGGGGCAGCACTATCTGCGTAAGGCTCTGATATTCCATGAATCTCAACATTCAGAGATTTTTCAATACCTTCTATTACCTCCATCAACGATGCAATTCCCATATCAGCGTCCACTACTATTTTTGCACAGGCAAAAAGAAGATTTTTCTGCTCTTCATTCATTTGCCTTGAATTTCTTATAAATATACCGCCTCTTTTATCCAACAGGTCATAAGACCTCCCTGAAACAGCCATGTCCCTTATCATTTCAAATATTGGTTGTATATAGGATTCTTCATCTGTAAGAAGAATTACCAAATCAAATACAACCCCTTTGATTCTATAGAAATCATGCAATTTCAAAGCCCAGTCTACCTCTTCAAAGCTGTCTCTGCTTTTTACCGTAACCAAGACCATAGGCAGGTCCCCTGATATTCCAAAAGGCCATAAATCAGACTGGCTAAGAGAATTGCGCAGGATATATTCAGCCTGTTCTCTTCTGTCAATCCCAAATAACATTCCGGGCAGCAGTCTCAGGTAAACTTTCTCAGCATCTCCGCCAACATTTATAAAGCCTGCTTCTACTACACTTCTTGTCCATGCCATTTCAATAACTCTGTCTGCTGCAGCCGCATCACTGTATTTTGACAGCATCTCAATCGCTGTTTTTCTGCTGTCGCAAGCGCCCATACAAAAATTGACTACAGTACTTTCTCCTGCTTCAACCGTAACCCTGATTCTCAGACTGAAAACAGGGTCAAGTACAGAGCCTACTGAGTTTGAAAGTGGTCTGTCCGGCTCCATGGCACGTGGATATGCAAGATTTCTGTTTCTGCCTATAAAAAGTGACCTGTCTGTCTCATATTCCACATGTCCTTGTACTTTTCCATTTGTAGAGGCGATATGATATCCCCATGTGGTTTGTTTTATATCATCCCTTTTCCTTCTCATTGCCAGAAGTCCATTGTATTCATCCACATATTCAGTCTTCACAAACAGCTTACTGAAGGCAGGATGGGCCGAATCGGCTTCAGGCTGTGTCAGAACAACTTCCATATAGCTGGTAAGTTCTATTACCCTTTTGGAGTTACTATGATTGTGTATGCTTACTCTCCTTACCTCTGTGTTGTCCTCTGAACTGATTATTACCTCTGTATTTGTTTCAATATTCCCTTCTCTTCTGACAAACTCTGCCTTGTGAGGTGCAAATATAGCTTTATAGGCTTCAGGCTTTGTGTTTGTGGGATTATAGGTAGTTGACCAAAACTCATTTGAGTTTACATTTCTAATATATATAAATGCTCCGCTGCTCTGCATATAATCGTTAATCCATCTGTACACTGACATTGAATGCAATTTACCGTAGCCGGAGCCTTTGTCCGTAATCATCAGACAGTAGCTTCCGTTGGACAACAGGTGCACATTGGGATATGCCGAAAGCTTTTGATATTCCCTAATAACCGTTTCCTCGTGGTCAATATTCCTTCTAGTTCCTCCAACCGGCTGTTCTCTGAATTCCTTATTAATTACAGCCGCTGCCGGGAACTTCTCCTGAAGCAGTGAATCCACCGCTTTAATTAAAGGATTACTGTGGAAGCGTTCCTGCATTATATTATTCTTAAAGAAATTTACCAAAGCCAGCATACTCATTCCCTGATGGTGAACCATGTAGCTTTTTACAACAGCATATGACTGTCCCTTGCTCATTCTGGAGCTTGTAAAGTCAACAGCTTCATACAGACCGAAATTCCCCATGGCACCAAGCTCTTTGAACCTGTGAATGTTTTCAACACATTCTCGTGGTGCTATGTCCAGAGCCATTACAGTTGCATAGGGTGCTGCAACAAAATCGTTTGCAAGGCCTCTTTTCAAACCTAATTGAGGCACACCAAAAGCTCTGTACTGATAATTTAAGCCTATGTCAAATGCATAATAGCAGGATTCTGAGATCCCCCAAGGTGCTTTGTTAGCCAATCCATATTTTATCTGTGTTTTTACAACAAATTCATAGGTTTTGTCTATTAATGTGTTTGAATAACTCTTAATCAGCAGTCTTGGCATTAGGTATTCAAACATAGTTCCGGTCCATGATGCAAGTCCCTTTATACCGTTTACCCTTACCAGCTTTCTTCCCAGCTTGAACCAGTGCTGTCTGCCCGCTTCCCCTCTGGCTATGGCAATTAAGCTGGTCTGTCTGGCCTCAGAAGCAAAAAGGTCATAATAGGATTTACTTGCATGGCCTTCCTCAACATCAAAACCTATTGCAAAAAGATTTCTGATTGGGTCAAATAAATATTTGAATTCCATGGCATCAATAAGCTTCTGAACTCTGGTCTGCAAATCTTGAATCCTCTGCAGCTCCTGAGTTATATTTTTTATGGGAGTAAAGAGACTTCCCTTGTATTGTTCGTATTCAGAGTTAAATGTGTTAATAAAGCTGTCCAGTTTTTTTAGCCAGTACCCTGTTCTCTTGTTATTATCCAACTCTTCAACTAATTTTAAAACGGCAGGCAAAAGAATTCTAAAGCTTTCTTCAGTACTATCCGTGTCTACAAGCTTTTTCAACAGTTCAATATCAAAATATGCCTTACTGCCGTCTATTTCCGAATTGCATATTTCCAGCAGATCAAATAACCCCTCTATTGTTGAAAAGTCATATATGGGGCTCTCCAACAGTCCGGAAAGTCCTTTTTGAAGTACCATTAAATAGCCTATAAAGTTTCCGCTGTCAACAGTTGAAATAAATTTAGGGCGCAGCACCTCCATGTTAGAGGTATTATACCAGTTATATAAATGCCCGTTCCATTTATCCATTTTTTCAATGGTATTTATGGTATTTTCTATCCTTGTTAAAAGGTCCGGTGTATTGATATATCCCATATCTCTAGCAGCCAGATTTGATACCAGAAGCAAACCTATATTGGTTGGAGATGTTCTGTGTGCAGCTCCCTTGTATGGTTCTTCCTGATAATTATCCGCAGGCAAATAGTTTTCTTCCGGTCCTGCAAATTCATCAAAATAACACCAGGTTCTTCTAGCCAGCAATCTGACTTCCTCAATTCCTGCCAAATCAAGGAGGGCATTGTTTTTATCAGAAGGAATACTAATTATATAAGCAATCCATGGAGAAAGTACCCATAAAATAAATACTGCCACAGCCACCGGTAAAAACTCTTTCCTGTAAAAAACAGAAAGAGCTAAAATAATCCCACCATATACAGGTGAAAACCACATCCTTGTGTAATAGCTGACCACTCCGTTTTTAAGGGACCTTTCCATGTCAGCTGCCGTAACCCATTCCAGCAGGTTTTGTTTTGACATATATACTCTGTATATGGATTTCGCTACTGCATTTACCATTAATTCTGCCTGATATGGCAAAAAAGTTAATAGCAGTCCCAATTGCAGGAGTATTGCTTTGAACCCGGTTATAATGGTAGTTCTTCGCTTTGCGATAAATATCTTATAGTTGCCCGCAAGCACAAGCTGTACGAAATAGTTTAAAACAGGAGAGCACAAGGCTATAAGTGCAAGTATAAGCCACCCTCTGCTGCTGTATCTGAAAAGCCACACAGCCAACAAGGCTATAACTGCAAGAACAGGCTGAACAAGACTTCTTCTCAAGTTATCAAGCATTTTCCAACGAGATAACAACGATAAATCATTTTTCCCCAGTATCCATGGAAGCAGCTGCCAGTCACCTCTTGTCCAACGGTGCAGTCTCATCATAAATGAATTGTATTTTTCAGGGTAGCCGTCAATCAATTCTATATCAGTAACAAGTGCAGTTCTTAAAAAGCTGCCTTCCAACAGGTCATGACTTAATACACTGTTCTCAGGTATTGCCTTGTCAAGAGCCATTCTGAAAACATCAATATCATATATACCCTTTCCCGTGAATATTCCTTCACCGAAAGCATCCTGATATACATCAGAAACAGTTGTAGTATATGGGTCAATTCCTCCCTGTCCTGCAAAAACTCTTGTAAAAATTGACCTTCCCGCACTTTCAATGTTTACGTCAACACGAGGCTGCATTATACCATAACCCTTTGTGACAATACCTTTTTCCACATCAAAATAAGCCTTGTTTAAAGGATGAGCCATTGCGCCTACCATCTGCTTTGCAGCATCCAAAGGAAGCTGTGTGTCTGCATCCAGAGTTATGACATACTTGATATCCGGCAGAGAATCAACATCTGCACTTCTAAATACATAGCCTGTATTTTTATTTCCCCCAAGAAGTCTGTTGAACTCAACGATTGCTCCTCTTTTTCTCTCCCAGCCCAGCCACTTACTCTGTTTTTCGTTATAGGTTCTTTTCCTGCAGAAAAAATAGAAAACAGGTTTGCCGTCCCTCCGGCTGTATTTACTGTTTAAACTCTTTACCTTTTCTATTGCGGCTTCAACTATTGTATTATCATCAGTAAGAGTTTCTTCATCTGCATCCTTGAAATCTCCTACAAGAGTAAAGTATATGTTACTGCCTTTATTAGCAAGATAATAAATTTCGAGGTTATCTATAAGCTCAAGCGTCCTGTTTACATTTGGTATAAGGGTTGGAATAATCACCATAGTAGCCCAATCCTCCGGGATACCGTCTTTGAGCTCCAGTTTTGGAAGTCTCGCAGGTTTTGCAGCTCTGCTTATACAGCTGTTTAGCACTGACACAACTATTTCGCTTGCAGGAATAACTGAAAGTATACCTGCAAATACAGCAATAAAGGTTAGTCCACCTTTTTCCCTTAAAATACTGTTGAGCGTGGGTATAAGTGCAATTAAAACAGAGAAAATCACTATAGCTGAAATATACCAGCTCTCACGGTTTTTAAAGAAAGGTGGCTTGTTGTTTCCAAGCTTGCCCGTAAGAATGCTGTTTCCATTTCCTGCAAGATAATATCCTACATGATTTTCAGCGGTTACGGAAGGATTCTTTTGGTAATTACCCTTTGCCAAATCAACGCATAATCTGGCTATGTTTATTTCAGTTGTATCATATTTGCTTCCCAGCTTCATTACAATGTCCCTGTAATGGTTTCTGGAGTTAAAGTCCATTTGCGAGTATATTCCACAGGGGTCAAGCTTTAGAATTCTCTCTACTTCGCTTAGTTCTTCAAACAGGACAGTATTGTCAAAGTTTGATAGTGCCCTGAAGCTGTTAATAATATTTCCTATGGATACCTGAAGTGTTGCCTGATTAAAATGGTCCTCCGAAATAAGATTATCTGTTGAAGTACTTTTCTGAATAAGAATACTGTCCAGACATTCAATCATCCACAGAGTTTTTGCCCCATCCTTTCGCAGCTTTCTGATAAGATGTTCCGCAAAAGCAGGGGTTATTTCGTCAAGTTGGTCTATATGTCTTTTGAAATCATCGCAGTTTTCATTATTATGCCTGATTCCATTAATTATATTTTCTGCCCTGTACCAATCCTGACGGTTCTCCTGCATTCTGGCGCACACAGCACAGAGTTTTTCCAAAAGAGCCACCTTCAGCATTGTTGACAGTATCCAGAGTTCCTGTATGGAAAGGAAAGTGTACCTCTGATAGGCAGTTATAAAATCCCTTATAATCCTTTCATTTACATTACCATCACAATGGGACACCAAATCTGCAGCTATTGCAAATATCCTTGGATACCCTGCATAAGCGCCCTCAGATATTACTGGTAAGGTCTGCTTTGCTTCGCTTAATTCCTTAATAAGAATACTTTTTTGTTCTTCAATAATATAAAAGTTATCCAACAACCATTCCGCAGCCGGAGGAACAGGGAAAGACGCAGAAATATCTATATTGAATTTATGGTAGGTATCAAGTACCTTCTGAAAATTTCTTTCAATTCTTTCCCTGATTTTATTTATTCCTGAGCTTCTTTTTTCTGTAAGCTGTGTCTTCGCCAGCTGCTCTGCATGTCTCATTAAATCATCAGGGTTTAAGACTACATCCTCTATCTGAACATCATAGGATGGTCTTTTTCTTAGAACAAGTCCTATCAAACCTGCAATAATTGCAAATAAAATTATTATTAGGATAATTGATATATTATTCATATATGTATATCACCGTTTTTATTAAGATTTTTTAAAACAAAAAACTAAACATTCAATAATTATGTTTCCCAAAAATTGAAGGTTTAGTCATTTGGTGAAATACACTTTTTATCAAATACCACAAAAAAATTTTATTTCTTCATTATATTCTTTTCTGTATGTACACAATAATATCGTCCAGTGTCTTAAAGTTGTTAAAAAACATGCCATATTCATCAAAATTAAAATCAAATTCTGTTTCAATCAGTACTACCAGCTTAATGAAGCTTACCGAATCCAACCCTGATTCAGTAAGGCTGTCTTCAGGCTTCAATTCAATGAACACTTCAGAATCTTCAACTGTCATCTTTATTACTTTATTCAACCTTGACATAATATCTTTATACTCTGTTGACATTTTTGCCCTCCCCATTTGTTTTTATTTTATTATCAACATATAAGCTCAGCTCTTTAACCGTACTATAAGTATTTATATCTGATTGGTCAATTTTAATATTATTTTTCTCTGCAAGTGTCTGTATCTTTATAAAGATAAGTGAGTTTCCGCCCATTTCAAAAAAGTCCTCTTCAATGTCTATTTCCTGTATTTCTAATGCACCTGCAAATATTGCAGCAAGCAGCTTTTCTGTATCAGAGTACTTTTCTCCTGTCGTTCTTCCCTTTATGGAAACCTCCAGACTGCTTTCACTTTCCTCCTCTTTCTGCTGTCCCTGCAAAGCTGAGTCCTTCTGTTTCATTCCTTCCAATGACATATATCTGTGTGGCGCCCAGAAACGCACCCTTTCCAGCGGATAACCGGGAAGAGATACCTTCTTGCATAGCTGACCTGAATATAAACTATCCCAATCCACTTCGGCGCCATTTACATAAAGGCTACACAAATCCATGGCGGTATTTTTATCTTTTACTTCTTTTTGAAGCATTGCAAGAATAAGACTGTCCGACTTAATGCTTAAAGCATTTTTTTGCTCCTCACTTATGTCATGGACAGCCCTTTTGGTTTTTCCTCCGGCTATCACATGATGTCGTCCAAAATACAGCCATGGAACCTTTGCCACTTCAAAACCATTTTTATTAATACACGAAATTTTTCCCTTCAAATCCTCCATATCCCGTATTAAAAGGGCAATCCTCCACTCATAATGTCCTCTCCCAACCTGAGAAGTGTAGCACATATCCTTTATGTCACCTGAGCTTTCACTTTCCAAATATTCAGCATATTTATGAACATAGGTTTTTAATGCATTTTCACTTTTAGCAGAAATTGTAAAAATATTTATTTCTGTACCTTCACCTTTATCAGGTTGATTTATACGTGGTGCTTCTTCAAGAACAATGTGACAATTTGTACCGCTGAAACCAAAGGAGCTTACTCCTACCCTTTTGGGAAAAGCTTCATTTTCCCATATTTGCCGTCGGTCATTTACATAGAAGGGGGTATCCTCAAAGCTAATGTATGGATTAGGCTCAGAAAAATTAATGTTTCCGGGAATAACTCCATTTTTTAGTGACATTATTACCTTGATTACCGAGGCAACCCCTGATGCTCCTACTAAGTGACCGATATTCGTTTTTACCGAACCAATTCCACAGAACTGCTTCCTGTTGGTAAATCTGCCAAAAGCATTACTGAGACCTTTTATCTCTATAGGGTCTCCAAGTACCGTCCCCGTACCATGTGCCTCAATATATGAAATGGTTTCCGGGTTCACCTGTGCATTTCTCCAAGCCTGCACAATCACTTCTTCCTGTGCCTGTGCATTAGGTGCCGTAATTCCGTTTGAGGCACCATCGTTATTGATTGCACTCCCCTTTATTACGGCATAGATGTGATCCCTGTCATCTATTGCCTTTGACAGTGTCTTTAGCAGCAGGACACCCACGCCCTCTCCCCAAACAGTTCCATCAGCATTTCTGTCAAAGGTTCGGACTTTTGAATCAGCTGACTCCACCATTTCCATGGCGGTCTGCTGACCTTTCACAGTCAGCTGTGTATTTACCTGAATTCCTCCTGCTACAGCAAAGTCACATTCCCTGTTTCTTATTGCCCTGCACGCTTCATGGATAGCCACCGCTCCGGAGGAACATGCCGTGTCGATAACCGTCGCCGCACCCTTGAGATTGAAAAGATAAGAGAGCCTTGAAGCGAGAATACCCGTCCATGAGCCTGTAAGGTGCATCTGATCCTGCTGTGTGAAAATTTTATAAATGGAGCCTCCGGTATTATCTCTTCCCACAAACACAGAGGTATTTGTACCATATATTTTGTTCCCGCCGTACCCCGCATCCTCTATGGCTTCCCAAGCTGTCTCCAGAAAAACTCTCTGTATTGGGTCTATAAACCTGGCTTCTGCAGGTGGAATACCGAAAAAATCCGCATCGAATTTGTCTATTTCATCCAGATATCCCCCTTTTGCAAAATCTATATTCCCCTGATTAATGTCTTCTTCGCTGAAATCCGTATTCAGGAACAGCTTTCTGTAGATAGGGTTGGATAACAGTTCAAGGTTATCTTTTTTTCTTTCCTCCGGAAGATTACCGATACAGTCAACTCCGTTTACCATGTTGCTCCAAAACCTTTCTGCACCGTTCCCGCCGGGAAAGTTACAAGCCAACCCGATTACAGCCACTCCCCCATCTGATTTGTCAACCTTTGGTTTCAATTCCTGCAACAGCTTTACGGCATCCTCCCGGGAAAGGCTTTTTGCAGCAACCTGTTTGAGAATATAATCTTTTACTGCTTCCATTATTCAACCACCCCCAGATCAATCATTCCTCCGGCTTCTTCAAGGGATAATTTCCCTGAAGCAAGCTCATCCAATATATCATTTAGCCTGGCTTCCTCTGTGTCTTCCTCTTCATTTATTTTTTCAAATTCTTTCTTCTTATTAGTTTTGCTCTCTATGTATTCTGCCATGTCAAAGATTGAAGAATATGTGAAAATATCTGAGATATCCACCAAATTGCCGTATGTTTTTTGCATTTCCTTTAGAAGGCTTGTTGCCAGTAATGAATCTCCCCCCAGAGACTCGAAATTATCATAGATATCTACCTCGGTAACACCCAACACGAGGGACCATAGTCTTCCCAGCGATTGTTCAGTATCGGAATACCCGTTCCCAAGCTTACCCTTTAAAATAACTTTTGCCTCCTTTGGTTCAGTTATTTTTTGCCGAATGGGATTATCCACACGGATTTCTTCTGATAAGGCAAAGGGTATCTTTATGTTTCCTCTCTCGAATATTTTATAGTTGAGTACTGACGGAAGCACCCTGACTATATGCTTGTCCAAGAGTATTTCAAACGCCTTGCATGCGTCAGCAGTTGAAATAGGTTTAAAGAAGGATTCATTGTTAAGCGCATTATGGTCAACAGCCATGCCTGTTTCTTTCCAAGCAGGCCAGTTGATGGAAAGAGTTCTTTTCCCTTTTTTATCCCTGTACTGTGCAAATGCATCCAAATAGGCATTTGCCGCAGTATAGTCCCCTTGCCCCGGTGTGAAGGTATACCCTGAAATGGAAGAAAAGAGAATAAAAAAATCCAGTTTGAGGTTTTCCGTCAATTTGTCCAGAACCCATGTGCCGTTAATTTTCGGTAATACTACTTGCCGGAACACCTCCTCAGGCTTTCTTATCAGGTATCCGTCTCCCGCAACGCCTGCCCCATGGATGACACCGTTTATACCGCCGTATTTCTCCACTAACTCATTTATGATAATCCCCATGGATTGAAAATCCGACACATCCGCTGTATAGCAGAGAACAGAGGAGCCTGATTCTTCAATTTCCATAATTGCCGTAATTTTTTTACAGAGTTTGGTGTCGTCCTTACGTTTTTGTATGCCGTCCCATTCGTCTCTATCCGGCAGAGCTGTTCGATTTATCAGGCATAGCCTTACTTTATTTCTGGATGCAAGGTATTTCGCTATCTCAAGTCCTATTCCTCCTGCTCCCCCGGTTATGATATAAACACCTTCACTTTTGATATCAATTTCGTCCTCTTTACCTCCTGTCAGCAAAGCCTTTCCAAACTCCTCCACATACCGTTTTCCATTCCTATATGCAGCATAGGAGCCGGTGTCAGAAGCTGCCATCTCCTTTATAATCTCCGAGGCAGATGTACCATCCCCCATATCTATACACTTGCAACGCAGTCCGCTGTACTCATTTTCCATAACTCTGCCAAGGGCAAACATTGCTGCACCCTGAGAATTAATGTCATGCTCTTTTCCCGATACTACAGCAGTATTGTCTGATACCAGAATCAACTCCAGCGGATTTATTTTGTATTTCATAATTGCCTTTGCCAGATAGAACAGGCTGTATACTCCTGTCCTGTAGCTTTCATCAAGGTTCTCAATGGTATTTATTTCTCTTCCTCCGCCAATTGACATCAGATGTATAATCCTTGAGATTTTTGAGGAAACCTTGCTCAAAACCTTGTGGTAGTCCTCCTCGACACCTGAAATAATAAATTTGTGATCATCTTGCATCTCAAAGCTACTACCCATTTCAATTTCGTACAGCTCGCAGCCAATCTCCTTCAGACGACTTATCAAAGCTGAACTCACATCTGACTTGTCCTTGAATACCAGAACCGTCCCGGTATTTAAACCGTCCGTTGCCTTTAGTGCCGTACTTTCTAGCCAGCGGGTTTCGTAAAAATCCAAGTCCTTATTAACCGGTATAAATGTACCTGTTTTTTGGGTATGAACTTTTTTAACGGTATAACCCTCGATAGCTGCAAAAATTTTCCCGCTTTCCTCTATTAACAATATATCAAAAACGCCTGTTTCCGAACTGGCGGCATCTTTATTTTTTCTGACAAGATGGCAATAGAATTTCCCCGGCATTTTACCATAAACTTTTAGTGACTTATAGCTAAGGGGCAGGTAAAATCCTTCACCTATAGCACTGTTTGCCATATTAACTGCCGTATCCATCAAAGCAGGATGCATTTTAAAATCCAAAAGGTCTCCGCTGTACTCCTGGGGCAGAGAAAGATACGCCAGAACTTCCCCGCTCCCCATATATATGTCGGTAAGATTTTTAAAACGGGGGCCGATTTCCACTGCATAGTCCGCATCCTCCCCGTATTGGAAATGCTCCAGCATCTGCAAGCGCCCTTTGCACTCATTTATGTCGTAAAAAAGCGGCGTTGCAGCTTCTCTTATTTCAAATTTTCCTTCCACATGCCTTACAAAGCTTTCACCACCCGGCCGGGTGTCAAAGGCAAACTCGCTGTAGGTACCATCTTTTCGTAATATTGTTTGTACTTCTACTTCGGAACCGCCTTTTACAGCTACCGGAGTCAGGAACAGTACATCCCTGAATTCAATCACCCCGGTATAATCCTTTTGGGCTACAAGCTCGCATACCATTTCTATATATGTAGTTCCCGGTATGACATAGTCTCCTGCTACTTTGTGCTCTCCCAGAACCCAGTGTTTTTCTGCACTAAAGCGGGTGGAATATATCCGTATATCCATTGACTCCGCAGTACATTCGTCTATAAGGGGCTTTCCCCTACTCCCGTTATCGTATTGAACTGGTACCGCATTTTTTACCTGCGTACTAATCCAATGTCTCTCTTTTAAAAACGGATATACAGGGAGATTTAACCTATTATATTTCCCTGAAGAATAGAGGCCTTTCCATTCTACGTCCGCACCCTGTACATAAAGTTTGCCAAGCTTACGTAGCTCATCTAAGTCTTCAACGGCTCCTGCCTTTCCACATAATATGTCCATCTCCGCAATTACTTGATTAGTAAGCTGTTTCTTTTCATCTTCTGTTATTTCCCCCGTCAGCCTTGACAGTTTGGAAGCAGCAACAATTTTATGTTCACCATGAAACATGTCTGTCTCAACAGTATTTTCTATTCCCTCTTGAATAAGGAATTTGATTTTACTGCGTAAATCCTCCAGACTGTCTGCGACAATAGCCAGCCTTATATTGAAATGTTCCCTGCCTGTATTGGCTGTATAGCATATATCAGCAAACTCACCTTCACTGCAATTAGAAAGGAAGGCATCATAGCTTTTTAGCAGGGACATGAAGGCCTCTCTGCTGGCGGCGGACAGCAAAAATATATTTGCCGCCGTTTTATCTGCTTCCTGCCTTTTATGGCCGGTGTATTCCTCCATAATCAAATGGCAGTTGGTTCCACTCAGGCCAAAAGAGCTTATACCGCATCTTCTGGGGCCTTGGCTTTCCCATTTTGTAAGCTTATCATTTACATATACAGGAGAACCCTCAAAAGGTATCTTCCCATTTGGCTTTTTAAAATGGAGAGATGGTGGCAATTCCCCGTGCTTTATTGCCATTACTGCCTTTAAAATCGCTGCAATGCCTGCCGTATGGTCAAGGTGTCCGATGTTTGATTTGACAGAAGCTACTGCACAAAACTGCTTTTTATTTGTAAAGTTTTCAAAAGCCTTTTTGATTGCCGTAACTTCAATGGGATCACCCAGTTTGGTAGCTGTACCGTGTGTTTCTATGTATGTGACGGTTTCCGGTTCTATATTGGCATCCTTCCATGCCCGTAGAATAACGTCTTCCTGTGCAGACATATTGGGTGCGGTAATACCTATGGAATTTCCATCCTGATTAACAGCACTACCCTTAATAATGGCATAAATGGGGTCGCCATCCTCAACAGCCTTGCTTAAAGGTTTTAGAAGTACCGCTCCGGCTCCTTCCCCCAGACCTGTACCATCTGAACTTTCGTCAAAGGTTCTTGCCCTCCCGGTGGGGGATAATATTCCTGTATCTCCCTGTTCGCCTGTTTCAGCAGGGGCTGTTATAAGGAGCTTGACACCACCTGCCACCGCCATGGAACATTCACCGTTCCGTAAGGCTCTGCATGCCAGATGTACCGCCACAAGTGAGGAGGAACAGGCTGTATCAATCATCATTGCCGGGCCTTTCAAGTCAAGAATGTATGCGATTCTGGCTGCAATAATAGACTTGAGGTTTCCCGTAATAGATACTTCCTCCTGATTGTTTGTCACAGTCCTTATGTAATTCTTATACTCCTCACTGAAATCAGAACTGTAACCAACGAATACCCCCGTTCTGCTGCCTCTTATTTTGTCCCCTCCGTATCCTGCATCTTCAATAGATTCCCATATTACCTCCAGCATCTGCCTTTGGTTGGGGTCCATCAAATCCGCCTCCCTTGGCGGAATCCTGAAAATTGAGCTATCAAAGGCATCAATCCTGTCCATGTAGGCAGCTTCCCTGTATCTGTGTTCCTCTTCATCAGCTTTTGATAGACGGTAATATACTTCACTGTCAGCCTTCCTGTTCTCAGGAAGGCTGCGTATAAAATCCCGTCCCTCCTTTAACCCATCCCAGAACTCCCCCAGATTCTCAGCACAGCCAAATCTTCCCGATGCACCAATGACTGCAATATCCTTTCCTGAAAGGTTTTTAATCTGTGATGTACTGCCACTATATTTGTCCCCTTTTCCAAGCTCAGTAATATCAATAAGCTTTTCCACACCTGTCACCCCCCAAAATTATTGCAAGTCAGTTTTTTCACTGATTGGTTCCATACCGCTGAACAAGCTGTGCAAACCCGTTTCGTCAAGCAACTGCTGAACCCTCTCCGTCTGTTCTTCAATGGGAGTTCCCTTGGTTGCAAATACCGACTTCAGCATATAAAATGCATCTTTTATCTGAGAAACCGTAGGTTCAGCCGAAGCGGCTTCCAGCTCTTGCTGCATCTTTTGAACTTTTTTATAGGGCTCGCTTACACCGTTCCTGTACTCTTCTTCGTCCCAATTTCTGTTTCTGGTGCAAACAGCAATGGCCATACACCTGGAAATAAACTTTAACCCTGTATTTTCTCCCATTTAAACCATCCTCTCAAAAATCACATTTAATACATTCATATATAGTTGAACTAATTCTTCCATTGCAGACTTGCTGATTCGCTGCGCATTGTAATCAACTGTGAAAGCAATAGTTCTGTTGTCCTCATCCACCCTGAAAGCAACATCATAAATACTCCGGATCTCAGGCTGCAGGCTGCTGACATTATACGTAAAAAGTATAGCTGCAGAATCGCCCTTCCTGCCGGGTCTTGCTTTGACAGGATACCCTGAGGACAAACCAATATTTATACATTTATCTCTGAGTTCATTACCCACAGCGGATATCAGCTCATGAACCGTGCTGACAACTTCTACATTCATTTTTAAAGGAATAAAACAATCCGAGCCCTTCAATACATGTAAAGGAATCTCCTGTTTTCCTGACACTTCCGAAAGCAGGTATATAAACCCACCCAGCAGAATATCCATTGTTTGAACGGTTTTGCTGTCTGAAAGAGCTTTCAGATTTTTCAGAACTTCCGGTTCAGGTATTATGCAAATGGCACCGTCTTCATAGTCTGCACTGCCGTCAGCCATATATTGTCCGGGAATTTGAAGTTCCTCAATTTCCTGACTTTCATGGATTTTTCCGGTCTCACGCCCCAGTAGGGCTGCTAATTTTGCTATAGTGGGATATGCAAATATCTCCGCCACACTTAACTTGCCCGGATACCGGGTTTCCAGTTCAGCATGCATTTGAACCAGCAAAAGTGAATTTCCTCCGATATCAAAGAAATTATCCTTTGCGCCGATGTTCTCACGGTTAAGGAGTGTGCTCCAAATACCGTATACCTGTTTTTCAGTCTCTGTGGATGGTTCTACATATTCATTTTCCAGAACAGGTCGAAGCATTTCCGGCTCAGGCAGTGCATTTCTGTCTATTTTACCGTTAGCAGTTCTGGGAATTTGCATAATATTCATATAGATGCCCGGTATCATATAGTCGGGCAGTACCCCTGCAAGGTATGCACGGAGACGGGATATATTGATTTCTCCGGCAGAGACATAGTACGCAGCCAGTGTTTGATTGCCCAGACTATCTTTTCTGGAGACTACAACACATTCCTTAATACTCTCGTATTGGGTAATGTGTTTTTCAATTTCTTCCAGTTCCACTCTATACCCTCTGATTTTCACTTGATGGTCAGCTCTTCCCAATATCTGTATATTGCCGTCTGACAGCCATTTCGCCATATCCCCTGTCCTGTACATGGGTTTGCCCGTATATGGATTGATTACAAACTTTTCCTTAGTGAGTGTCTCCCTGTTCCAATATCCTTTTGCAAGCCCATCGCCGCCTATACACAGCTCACCCGTCACATTTATTGGTTGTAAACGGCTTCTCTCGTCCATTATAAATATCTGAGTATTGGCGATTGGTTTACCGATGGTGACGTTTTCTTCTTGGGTCAGTTCTTTTAAGGCAGACCACACTGTTGTTTCAGTTGGGCCGTATACGTTGAAAATTTTAGAATCTGATATTTCTTTGAGTTCCGTAAGCAGAGTCTCAGGAAATGGCTCCCCTCCAATAATTATGTCTTTGACATACTCAAGGCTTTTTGCACCTTTTCCGTTACTCAGCAGAAGCCTCATGCGGGATGGCGTCATTTGAATCATTTCTACTTTATTTTTGCGCAGGAGTGCCCCCAGAAGATTTGAATCTCTCTGTTCTTCCTCATTTGCTATGACAATTTCCATTCCTTTTGCCAGAGGAATAAAGGTTTCTAAAGCAAAAATATCAAATGAAACGGTTGTCAGACCGAGGATTGTTTTACCTTGATTAAATTCTATTTTTTCCGACATTCCCTGAACAAAATTCTTCAAGGCTCCATGTTCAATCAATACGCCCTTTGGATTACCGGTTGAACCGGAAGTGTAAATAATATAAGCAAGGTCATCAGGCCTGCAAATAGGTTTTATTTCTGTGGTTGGGCATTGGCAGAAGCTGATTTCCTCCAGAAATACAATTTCCCCGTCAAACTTTGCCTTTTCTTTTAAATCCCTTTCGGTAAGTAGTATTGCGGCGCTACTGTCCTCAATCATGTATCTGACCCTTGCCTCGGGATACTCCGGATCGATGGGCAGATACGCACCTCCGGCTTTCAAAATTCCCAGAATTCCTGCAAAAAGTTCTGGGGAGCGCTTTGCCATAATCCCCACAATACTGCCTTTCCTCACACCCTTTTTCATGAGCAACCCTGCGATGGTATCCGCCTTTTTGTCAAGTTCGCCGTAAGTCCAACGGATATCCCCGAATACCAGTGCTATATTGTCAGGTGTCCTTAGTGCCTGTTCTTCAAACAGGTTCTGTGCCATTTTATCGCCTGTATATTTTACATTGGTATTATTAAAGGCATATAGAAGCTGCTCTCTCTCCTCCGCCCCCAGTAGTTCAATTTCATCCAGCCTTATACCCGGATTCACGGTAATTTGTTCAAGTATACGCAGAAAATGAGCTGCAAACCTTTCCACCGTTTCTTTTTTAAACAACTTGGTACAGTATTCTATTTCAACTTTAAGGTGTTTTTCATATTGTATGGCATTAAAGGACATATCAAATTTTGAGGTTCCATTATTGAATGCATAGGGAATAAATCTTAAATCTGAGGTGTAAATATCAGATGAATAGGCTTCTGAGAGAGTCATACTTTGAAGAGTGAAAAGCACATCATACAATGGGCCGCGGCTCATATCTCGCCTTATGCCAAGCTTCTCCACCAGTTCCTCAAAGGGATAAGCCTGATTTCCATATGCATTCAGGCTGTTCTCCCTTACTTCATTAAGGAATTCCCTGAAGGTTTTTTCGCTTTTAGGAAAATTTCTCATGGCCAGAGTGTTTACAAAGACACCGATAATTTTTTCATAGTCGGCATGAGGTCTGCCAGAGACCGGAGTTCCCACAACGATATCCTCCTGTCCGGTGTATTTGTGCAAAAGTACATTATATGCCGCCATAAGCACCATAAAAAGCGAAGTTCCCGTTTCTTTTGCCAGTATATCCAATTTCAAGGTAAGTGCTTCACCTGTCTCGAAATATATTCTGTCCCCTTCAAAGCTCTGTACCTGCTGTCGAGGATAATCCGCAGGAAGGTCAAGAACCGGAATTTCTCCCTCAAAGCATTTAAGCCAGTACTGTTCCGTATCCATGTCCGTTCCGGCCTTTTTCTGTTGGTTTTGCCTTATTGCGTAATCCTTATACTGGAACTTCAAGCTCTCCGGCGATTTGCCTTCATACAGTTTTATGAAGTCCCTGACAATAATACTTATGGAGGTTGCGTCAGCTATGATGTGGTGTATATCATATAAAAACAGGTGCTTGTCTTCCCCCAACCTTATAAGCTTCACACGAAAGAGCGGTGCGGTATCCAGAGCGAACGGCCTTATAAATTCCTTGATTTTCTCGTCTATCTCTCTTTCTTCCGCTTCATCGTATTCTATATTGAAATCCACCTCTCGGTGAATCTTTTGAACAGGTTCTCTGTCTTCCAGCGTAAAGTATGTCCTTAATGCTTCGTGCCTTTGTATAAGCTTTCTGAATGCATTCTCAATCCTCTCCTTGTCAGCCTTTCCCTCCAATATCAGTGCAGAGGGCAGGTTGTACACGGTATTGCCCGAATCAAGCTTTGTAAGGACATACATTCTCTTTTGTGCTGACGATACAGGATAAAATTCCCTTTGCAACTGAACAGTCCCGGTATTTTCCTTTTCTTTGCAGTCACTGATTTTTTCTTCAATGGCTGTGAAAAGTTCTCCAAGTGTCCAATCTTCAAATAGCCATTTTATAGGTACATCAATGCCATATACTTTCTTTACCTTGCCGATAAATTGCATGGAACAGATGGAGTCAAAATCAGTTTCAATTATTTCTGTTTGCTCTGTGAGCGTTTCATCTGAGCAAATTTCTGAAAATATACCGTGGAGAACCTCACGAACGGCTTTTGCCCCACTCGCACCGGAAGAATTCCCATATGTCTGTGACGGAAGTCTTACCTCCTTTTCAGCCCTGATAAAATAACTCTTGCGCTCAAAAACATATCCCGGAAGATGAATCCTTTTCCTGTCACTGTACTGATAAACCTTTTCCCAATCTATCTTTAAGCCGTTTTTGAGCATTTCCTCCAAAGCAGTATAAAAACTGTATTCCCTTTGGCTCAGAATAAGACTGTGCACACCCTGCCTTTCTGTTAATGTACTTTTTAACCGGCTTGCCAATTCCCCAGAGGGACAAAATACGGTGAATGTATTCAGTTTTGATTCAAGAACCATATCCACCAGTTTTTCCAGCCTGACGTTATCCAACACAATTTCTTTATTTTTCGACTCATTTACTCTCCGTACACATTCCTCAAACCCGATGTTCCCTCTAACCAGTTCTGCTATGGCATCGCCTGTCCCAAACCCTATAACGGCTTTGGGTTTTAAGGAAAATTCCTCCATCAGTTTTGCATAGGAATAAAGGTTTAAAATATAGTCTCCGGTCTTGTCACCGTCTCCGATGCTTTCATCAATTTCTTTTAAATACTTTTCAAAAATACTTCTGAAAACATCGTTGCCATGGTAAAGCTTTGGAATTTCATTGAAATCAATGCTCTTGATATCCGGGAAAATATAAATGGCATTATAATCGGCGGGAAAGTCTTTTATTTCTTTGGAGGACTGATTTTTGCTTTCAATAAATTCCTCCAGTTTTCGGATAAGTTCCTCACAGTTTTCAGCAGTAAAAACAGCCGTATTTTTATATTTTCTTCTTCCTTTGTTCAAGGTATATGCAATGTCGTTTATGCAAAGTCTGGGGTGTTCGGCTATATATGACCTTATTCTTTCTGCAATGCGGTAGAGAGAATCCTCCGTTCTCGCTGACAGCACAATAATATTTCTCCTGCACTTTACGCTATCATGGTTTTCTTGTGCTTCTTCCAGAACAATATGGCTGTTGGTGCCCACCATTCCCAGAGAGGTGATTCCGGCTCTTCGTGGGAACTCTGATTTCCACTCAGCCGGATTGCTGTTTACATATACAGGGGAGTTTTCAAAGTCTATCAGTGGATTTGGTTGGTTAAAATGTACCGAAGCCGGGATGGTTTTGTTTTTCAGCATAAGTATGGTTTTTAGCAATGAGGCAATTCCTGCGGCATAGTCAAGATGTCCGATATTTGTTTTAACAGAACCCATGGGAACAGATTTTTTTTCATACCCAAGCTTACCGTAAGCCTGACTAATGGCGGAAACCTCTATTGGATCCCCTATATTTGTACCTGTACCGTGTGCCTCCAGATATGAAATACTTTTCGTATCTATTTCTGCATTCTCCATGGCTTTCAAAACAACCTCTGTCTGTCCTTCCTGACTGGGAGCTGCCATTCCGTTTGACCTGCGTCCATCACTGTTTACGGCACTTCCCTTGATTATCGCATGGATTGAATCTCCGTCAGCCAGTGCTTTATCCAGCCTCTTGAGGATAACAATCCCGCCGCCTTCCCCCATTACAGTGCCATTGGCATCCTTATCAAAGGCTTTTGCCTTCTGATCCGGCGAATATATGGCAGCAATGGGGATAGACTCCTTGTCAATAGGGAAAAGGGTCATGTTTACTCCCCCCGCAACTGCCAAATCGCTTTCGCCCAAACGCAGACTTTGACATGCGGAGTGTATTGTAACAAGTGCTGACGAACAGGCAGAATCTATTAAAACAGAGGGTCCAAGCAAATTGTAGGTATATGAAATTCTTCCTGCAGCGGAAGACGGCAGGCCATTTAAAAGGGAAATTGGACAAAAATTACTCAACTGATGTGTGTACTGGTTCTGGTTACAGGTAACAAACACTCCGGCATTTTTCCCGAATAAATCCTCAGGGTTGTATCCTGCGTCCAGAAAAGCTTCCTCAGTTAATTCCAGCAGCAGTCTTTGCTGCGGGTCCATGTACCTGCTTTCCTCTTCACTGAGCGAAAATATTTCCGGCTCAAAATATGTTATCCTGTCAAGATACCCCAAGCGTATAAAATCCGTCTGTGGCCTGACTCCCAATATGTCTTCAAGCTCTTTTAGCCTGTTTTCAGGAAATTCCCTTACTGAATCTCTTGAATAAACAAGATTTGCCCAGAACTCCTGAAGGTTTTCAGCCTCAGGAAACCTCCCGGACATTCCAATCACTGCAATATCCTTTTCGGGGTGCAAATTGCGGCTGTCCATAGACTATTCCTCCTTTATGCTTTAATTTAAAATAAATTTTTTGATTTCATGGTTTGTATCAGCCTCACTTTTTTCTGATAAAATGGCCGCAATACTGCTTACCGTGGTATATTTGAACAAATCCTGTACTTTCAGGCCTGTTTTGAATTCCTGATTTATTCTCTCAGCAAGCTTAATGGCTTTCAGGGAGTCACCGCCCACATCAAAGAAGGCGTCATAAATACCTATGGAATCCACACCAAGGAGTTCTTCCCAAATACGGGCTACTTTTTCCTCTGTTTCATTCCCCGGAGCCACATATCCATCCATAACCCCCACATTGTCGTCAGGTTCCGGGAGGGACTTTCTGTCCACTTTACCGTTTGAACTAAGAGGTATTTTGTCAAGCTGCACAACGTGAGCCGGAAGCATATATTCAGGCAGTTCCTTTGATAAAAACTCACGTACATTGGTAACGGTAAATGGTCGGTCTGATATTATATATGCACACAAGGATTTTTTCCCGTTTGAATCATCCCTGTCCACAATTACCGCATTTTTAATATCTTTATGCTTAAGCAGGCAGTTCTCGATTTCACCCATCTCAATCCTGTAGCCTCTGATTTTTATCTGGTGATCCTTCCTGCCCAGAAACTCAATATACCCTTCTTCGTGGAAGACACCATAATCCCCTGTCCGATAAAGATAACCAAGTGAAGGATGCCGGACAAAGGCACTTGCCGTCTTCTCAGGGTCATTACAGTAGCCATCCGCCACGCCTGCTCCGCCTATATACAGCTCTCCCTGAACACCTGGAGGGCAAATTTCGTTTTTATAATTCAGTAAATACATTTTTTGATTTGCGAGAGGGTATCCATATGGAATACTCCTCCATTCTTTTTTTATTTCACAGATAGGATAATAGATGGACCAGATTGAACCTTCGGTAGCACCTCCAAGGCTGATAACCTCAGCTTCCGGGAAACGGCCTTTCACTGTTTTGTGCAGGTTCAAAGGTATCCAGTCCCCACTTAACAATACGAGTCGTAGTGCCGTATTTACCCCTTGTATTCCCCGGAATTCCATTGTATCCGTCAGCATATCCATAATCGCAGGAACAGAATTCCATATGGTAATACCCTTCTCCGACATAACCTCTATCAAATTCCCCGCATCCCGCTGGTCAGGTATCATTACAAGCATTGCACCTGTGCTGAGAGCTCCGAAAATATCATATACCGATAAGTCGAAGCACATAGAAGATAATCCCAAAATTCTGTCCTTCTCATTCACATTGAATTTTCTGTTTATGTCCAAAATGGTATTTACCGCAGCAGCATGAGTAATTACAACTCCCTTGGGCTTTCCTGTGCTGCCGGAAGTATAGATTACATAGGCAACCGACCCGGGATTATCCTGTGGAGTATATGTATCAGGAAATGTTGACAGGTTTTCCTTTTCATAAAGCTCCGGCTCTAAAAAAATACTGCATTTGCTGTTTGTGAGTATATAATTCTTACGCTCTTCAGGGTAATCAGGGTCAACAGGTACATATGCCCCCCCCGCTTTGAGAATACCAAATATATTTGCAATAGTAGCTGTACAGCGTTTTGCCGACACCCCAACAAGCTCATTGGGGGTTATCCCTATTTTTTTCAGATAATTGGCAATCCTGTTGGATTTTGCATCTAACTCCTTATAAGTAAGGCACTCATTCTCAAAAACAACGGCAATATTGTGGGGTGTCTTCTCAGCCTGTTCTGCAAACAGCCCATGAAGCGTATTTTTCTCCAGTTCCTCATCCGTAGCATTGTATTCTTCCATCCTCTCCAAGTCCTTACCACACTCTCGCCATTGCTCTGTACTATCTGTGGCAAGGCTCACAAGAAGTCCCGTATATTGTTCAAACATCTCAGTGATTACGTTTTCACTGAAAAGTTCTTGGGCATAGTCCCAGTAAATATACGCTCCCTTCGTTGTTTCAACAATCTGGTTGTCCAGAAATACTTGTGATGTCTGGGTTAATGAATTTTCTATTGAACCAAGCAATTCAAACCCGGCTCTTTTCTCTCCCAGTAAAGAGCACGTAAATACCACCGGCATAACCGCTTTCATCCCCATGTGGTTTTGTCTGGCAATATCTCTGACAAACTCAACTCCGTCATAAAATCGATGCTCCAGTGCATCAAAAAGTGTAGCCTGTACCTCTTTTGCCTGTTTCAGCAAATGCACTTTTTCCTTCAAGTGTATGTCAAGTACAAGTACTGAGGTAAAATCCCCCATAAGCTTATTGACCTCCCCGTGAAAGGGGTATCTGTTAAATACAGTAAGATTGACAGCCATATGTGGCTGATTGCTCCAATGTGCCAAGATTTCGGCATATGCGGTACAAAGTAGCGCGGGTATGGTCAGGTTTTCCTTCTGAGCAGTCCGTTTCAGCCTGTTCCATTTATTGCTGTCCAGAAAAAAGCTTCTACGTTTGTTGTGTGCTCTTTTTATCTCCGATGCATTTATTTTCAGCGGTAATGACGGTGCCTGAGGAAAATCATTCAATTTTCCCAGCCAATAATTTTTATCCGCTATATAGCTTTCGGACTTTTTCAATTGCTGATAATCCAGAATATAATCTCTGAAGGTATATGTGAGTTCCGGCAGACCCCCGTCCTGATGATGGTAAAAATACATTAGTTCCTCCACCATAACCTGCATACTGGAGGCATCTGCAATCAACATGTCTATTCCTATGTAAAGGTAGTGAGTATCTTCTTCCGTCTTTATCGCTTTGAATTCAAATAACGGCCACTGCTCCGTATTGAAAATGCAATTAGCCAACCGTTCCCGTTCCTGACTTAACCTCTGTTCCTGTGCAGCCCTTTCCATTGAACTGATATCCTCCACGGCAATCCTGTATTCAGGGATATCCTCCAGAATTTTCTGGTTGCCATTGTCCATGATTATGGAGCGCAGCATTGGGTGGCGGCGTATAAGCTTTCCAAGACTCCTGTCAAGCCTTTCAATGTCCAGTGATGTCCTTATTTCTACATAGCCGTGAGTTGAAACTCCTCCCAGCTCAAATTGTGTGTCCCTCCCTAACAGATATGCTGTCTGAACATCTGTGAGAGGAAAGGGTTCATTACTGTCTTTATGTATTCCTGTTTCCTTATAGTGAATAAGGTTTGCTCCTTTATCCTGTTTGTTCTGAATAAGCCTTGAGAGAGCTTTAACAGTGTCATTTTCGGTAAACTCCTTTAAACTTATCTGTACTCCCATATCCTTATTAATTCTGGCTATCGCTGACATTATAAGTATGGAATGTCCACCCAGCTCAATAAACCTGCTTTTTGTGCCTACTCCCTCAACACTAAGAATTTCCGACCATATGGCCGCAAGCTTCTCCTCCAGTTCGTTGGCAGGTTTCTCATATTCATCCGTGCTTAAAACGGCAATATCGGGCTTTGGCAGTGACTTTCTGTCAACCTTGCCATTGGGAGTAACCGGCAGCCTGTCCAGTGTTACAAAACCGGAGGGTACCATATACTCAGGTAACCTTCCCTGCAGAAAACTTCTTATTTCGGCTGCCGGGATATCATTTGCGGTTACAATATATGCGTAAAGACAGTTCACATTGTGTTTATCAGCTTCTGCTACAACAGCAGCTTCCTTTATTGCTTCGTGCTGCAGAAGAATATGCTCTATTTCACCTGTTTCGATACGGTAGCCCCTTATTTTCACCTGACTGTCCACCCTGCCTAGACATTCAATATTACCATCCGGCAACCATCTTCCCAAATCACCCGTCCGGTATATTTTTTTACCTGCTTCAAAAGGACTTTGAACAAATTTCTCCTGTGTTAATTCGGGGCTGTTCAGATATCCTCTTGCCAAACCGACTCCGCCAATATACAGCTCCCCGGTAATTCCAACGGGCTGCAATCGGGTGTATTTATCCAATATATAAATCCCGGTATTTGCTATGGGTTTTCCTATGCTTATATTAGTCTCATGAGTCAGCTCCTTTACCGTGGACCAGACTGTGGTTTCCGTTGGGCCATACATATTATAAATCCTTGCCTGTGTATGTTTTTTCAGCTCCGTCAGCAAAGTCCCGGGGAAAGCCTCTCCTCCCAGCATGATTTCCTTCAAGTCTCCGATAAAGTCTACATTTTCAGCGTCATTCAATATCATCTGCATTCTGGAAGGAGTGGTCTGCAGCATCTCTGCACGATTCTCCATAATCAGTTTACGCAGAGCCTCAGGCTCCATTTGCTGCCGCTCATCAGCAATCACCACCCGCAATCCGCAGGTCAGCGGCAGCAATGTTTCCAGCACAAATATATCAAAGGACAAGGTTGTAATACATACAATAGTTTTTCCACTTGCAAAATCAATGATATCGGTAATTCCTTTTATGAAATTAATAACGGAACGGTGTTCCAGCATTACACCTTTTGGCCTGCCCGTTGACCCTGAGGTATAAATGACATATGCCAGACTGTTCGGCGTACTTTTGGAAGTGATATTCGCAGCATCTTCACTGTAGGCTTCTATGGATTTGAGGTCGATTATCTCTCCACTGAATCCGAGTTCTCCGGCAAGCTTCCCCTCTGTAAGCAGAATACCTGCCCTACTGTCCTCCAACATATAAAGCACCCTGTCACGGGGGTATCCGGGGTCAATTGGAAGGTATGCTCCTCCCGCCTTCAGGATACCTAAAATTCCTACAATCATCTCAATTGAACGTGTGGTCATGAGACCAACGATGATTTCTCTTCCAACACCCTTTTCCTGCAGTTTTTTTGCAAGCCTGTTTGTCTTTTCATCAAGCTCGCGGTAGGTCATAAATTCGTTTCCCAGTATTAGTGCCTTTTCATCAGGAGTTTTACCTGCCTGTGCCTGAAAAAGTTCATGGATTGTCCTGTCACGGTCATATTCCGTTTGTGTAGAATTAAAATCCACCAGCAGCTGTTTCCTTTTACAGCAAGGCAGGATATCAATCTCCCCAAGAAGCACCTCCGGATTTTCAGTTACGTTTTTTAGAATTTGCAGCATATGGCTGTAAATAGAGGTTATGATGTTGTGTGAGTAGACTGCGGGATTGTAATTTATTTTTAAATCAAGACCGTTTCCCGGAATTATTTCGATTGTAAAATCATAATTTGTTTTTTCCCAAAGTTTCATATTACTGATGTCAAAACCCTGTTCCTTACCCAGTTTTCCGATATATTTTGAAAGTGGATAGTTTTCAAAAATGAAAATATGATTTATTAATTCTTGTTTTGACTCCAAACCGGATTGTATTTCATAAATGGGGTAGTATCCGTATTTTTCGCACTCAAGGAGGCTTTGCTGAACGCTTTCCAAAAGCTCTGAAAAGGATTCATTCTTAACACTCTTAACCCTTACAGGTATGGTATTAATCAATAGTCCCAGCATTCTTTCCACCCCGGGTATCTGAGGTATTCTACCGGATATTACAGTCCCGAATACCACATCGTCCGTGTTATTGTAGCTCTGAAGAAGTATTCCCCAAGCTGTCTGAAGAACAGTATTTACAGTTACACTTTTACTTCCTGCCAAACACTCTATTCTCTTTAACAGCTCATGGCCAATATTAAAGTGTATCTCCTGCTGTCCATCTCTCTCACCTGCATCTGAAATGCTGTTTTGTGGCAATGCAGCCAGCTGTTCATAGCCCTTCACGTAGTCTTTCCAATATTCTGATGCCACATTTGAATCCTGTTTTTCCAGCCATTGTATATACTTGCTGTAGGGTGATGCCATGGGCAACTCTTTAGGTATTCCTTCTTTAACCGCTTTATATATTTCAAAGATTTCCTCTAAAAATATGCCTATACACCATCCGTCCATGATAATATGGTGAAAGCTTACTATTATCTTATATTCCTCATGGTCTACCCCCAGTACAGCCATCCTAACAAGAGGGTCTCTGGACAAATCAAAACCTTTTTCCCTGTCCCCATCCAGATACTCCTCAATCCTTACCATCTTCTCAGTAGCATCCCGACAGCTTGAAATATCCGAGAACTGTATATTGCATGTCCTCTCCCTGAAAACAATCTGTACGGGCTGCTTGGTTTTCTCATAAACAAAGTTTGTCCTAAGGACTTCATGTCTTTCTATAAGTTTATTGAAACTCAGTTCCAGCAGGCCGATATCCAGTTCTCCCTTCAAATCAAAGGAAAGCTGCTGAAAATATTCCTTTTGCCCGGGATTCAGCAAATGATGATACAGCATACCCTGCTGCATGGGGGATAAAAAATACATATCCATGACATTTTCTTTTTTAAACCTGTTCATAATCGTACCTCCCTGGTGCTTTTTAGAAATTCTTATCCTCAAGTTCCGCAAATATATCATCCATATCTTTTTGTCCGAGGCTTTTTGATGTAAGATCACCCGGGGTTATTTCAGATATGTTTTTTTCTGTACAGTGATGGATTATTTTTATCAATTGGACTCTGAAACTTTCTGCAAGCTTATTCACAAGTTTTTCATCATACTGGAACTTGTTGTAATTTATCATTACATTTAAGCTTCCATGAATAACCAATATATTTATATCAAGTGCATATTGTCTTTCCGAATGAGAGCTCACAAGAGGGCCTGTGGGGATATCCGACAAGGTAAACAATGATTGCTCAATAAAAGCATCAAAATCCCCAAGATAATTGAATCTGATTTCCGGTTTTTGCGGATTAGTCCCAAACTGCTTTTTACCATAAGGGGTCAAATAGCGAAGTACTCCATAGCCAACACCCTTATCAGGTATATTCCTCATGTATTCCTTGACTGCTTTTATCTCGCAAGGCAGATCCTCACGGTACGACATATCCAATTTCACCGGGAAGACCGAGGTAAACCAGCCTATAGTTCTTGATACATCAAGCTCATCTGAGATTTGTTCCCTTCCGTGTCCTTCCACATCAATAAAAATCCGGCTGTTGCCGCTCCATTCACTTATGGTTAAACCCAGAGCAGTAAGCAATATGTCATTTATTCCTGTGTTATAGGCTCTGTGTGTGTCCTTCAGCAGCTTTCCCGTAATCTCACGGTTCAGACATACCGTTACTGTATTGCTGTCCTTCTGTCTGTCTGAAAAGCTTCCGTTTCCTCCCGGAAGTCCTGTTATCCCCTTTTGCTCTTCCCAATATCCGCACTGGCTTTGTAATTCAGAACTCTCTGCATACCTTTGCAGGTTTTCAATCCACTCACGGTACGAATCCGTTTTTCTGTCAAACTTAACGGCCTTGTCTTCCGACAACTGCTTATATCCCTTTGCAAAATCTTCAAGCAGGATTCTCCAGGATACACCGTCAACCACAAGATGATGTATAGCAAGGAGCAAATGGTCTCCTGACGGAGTTTTAAACAAGCCCAGCTTTACAAGAGGCCCTTTTTCTAAGTTAAGGGAACTTTGTATTTTTCCGGCTGACTGCTCAATTCTCCATGTATCATCGGTTGCTCCCTCCAGCTTCCACACATTAAGGGAAAACAACTCTCCCTCTTCTCCTCGATTAATTTGTATGAATTGTCCGGTCTCCTGACGGAATACCATTCTCAAAGCGTCGTGATGCATTATGATTTCTGTAAATACCTGTCTAACTCTATTTTCATCAAACCCGTTGCTGCTAAAAAGCATAAAGGCCTGATTCCAGTAATGCATGTCAGTGAAATTGGATTCAAAAAACCATTTCTGTATGGGAGACAATTTGATTTCTCCCGTTACCATTCCCTGATATGCTTCACGTGTTTTTTCCCGAACCTTTACTGCCAGTTTTTTTATTGTAGGATGTCGAAACAGATCAGTAATTTCAATTTTCATGTTATGCTTATTCAGAAATGAAACAATCTGGATTGCCTTTATAGAGTCACCGCCAAGAGAGAAGAAATTATCCTCTACCCCTACCCGACCTAAGCCAAGCGCTTCCGTCCATGCTTGGACAAGCACTTGCTCCGTCCCGTTTTCAGGCTCTTTGTACTCGGTACGTTTTTCCAGTAAATCCAGAGGTGCCGGAAGTACCTTTTTATCTATTTTCCCGCTCCATAAAAGAGGTATTTTCTCAATAAAAACATAAAAGGATGGAAGCATGTATTCAGGAAGTTTCTGCTGTAAAAACTCCCTTAATTCCTCGGCGGTTGTGCTATCTGCCGAAACGATGTACGCACAGAGATACAGACTTCCCCCATCCTCTCTTGCAATTACCGCTGCCTCCCTGACAAATTCATGCTGAAGGAGCACTGACTCAATCTCTCCAAGCTCGATTCTGTAGCCCCGGATTTTCACCTGATGGTCGATTCTTCCCAGAAATTCCATACTTCCATCTTTATTCCATTTTGCCAAATCACCTGTGAGATATATTTTTTCACCCTTCATATATGGATTATCTATAAATTTTTCATTGGTCAGCTCTTCACGGTTTAAATATCCTCTTGCCAGTCCTGCCCCTCCAAGGCAGAGTTCTCCGGCAATACCTGCCGGAAGCAGGCAATGTTCCCTATTCAGAATATATGCCTTGATATTTTGAAAGGGCTTTCCTATGGGAACGCTTTTTTCACTCAGCACCTCATCTGTCTCAAATCTTGTGGCATACACGGTAGCTTCCGTAGGCCCGTACAGGTTTTCAAGACGGCAGCCCTTTAACTTGCTGTGGAACTTTTTCACTGTTGCGGGAGGAAGTGCCTCTCCTGCGGCAAAAACATATTTCAAGCTGCCTAATTTGGATATATCCCTATCATCTAGTGCATTAAGGAATCCATTGAGCATAGAAGGTACAAAGTTTATATGGGTGATACTGTTTTTTGAAACTGCTTCTGCAATACTTTTGGGGTCTTTTTCCCCATCCTTTTCAAGAATCACCAGTTTGCCTCCGCAAAAGAACCATCCGAACAGTTCTGCAACTGACACATCAAAAGTATAGGTAGTTTTAAAAAGAAATGAGTCATACTCCGTAAGAGGATACTCCTGCTGAAGTGCATTTAAAATATTGATAACACTCCGGTGTTTAACCATGACACCCTTGGGCACTCCGGTTGAACCGGAGGTATATATAACATAGGCCAGATTGTCGGGGCTATTTACGGATTCTATGTTAGATGAATCCTCCGCATAAGACTTCTCATCTTCCAGATTTATAATTTTAAGTTTATGAGTATTCCTGCTGCCCGCCGCTTCCTCTATAAAGTTCATATAGCAGCTCTGTGTCAATATAAGAGTTATTCCGCTATCCTTTAAAATAAAGTCGATTCTTTCCATGGGATAATCCGGGCTGATAGGCACATAGGCACCCCCGGCCTTCAGAATTCCCAGTATGCCTATTACCATCTCAAAAGACCTGTCTGCCACAATTCCCACAAGGCTGTCGGGTTTGACACCCAGCCCCCGCAGTGTCCGTGCAAGACGGTTTGCTCTCTCATTCACTTCACCATAGGTAAGGTTTTTATACTTATAAACAAGTGCCGTAAGATTTTTTGTCCTTTCAACACAGGATTCAAAAAGCTGATGGATGGTTTTATCCTCACAGTGTCCAGATAAGCCTATATTAAAACCGTATAACAGTTCAGATTTTTCACTCTCAGATAACAGCTCTATTTCAGAAATTGCTTTATCCGGCTTTTCTATTCCGTTCCCTATCAAATTCATCAAATGATTTATAAACTTAAGTATTTCCTCCCCGCTATAAACAGCAGTCTGGTAATCAATTTCCAGAAGTATCTGTCCTGCGTTTTCCCTGTCACTGATGTGCATGGCAATAGTATTTGTCTCATACCCGTTGAAATGCCATTCCTGTGAAGCGTTAAATACACTGTTCTGATACGAAAGAATAACATCAAAGAGTGTTTCTTCCATCTTGTACTTTTGGCGCAAATCCTGCAGTAAAAGGTCATAGGGATACCTTTGATGCCTCAAAACAGCTGCAATTTTCTTAGATGCCGACTTCAGCGCATCCAGCCAGGTACTGTCTCCCGAAATATTAATTCTGAATGGGATTGTATTGACAAACATCCCGGCAGTATTCTTGTCAGCAGCATTGGTTCTGTTATGGAAAACCGTTCCAATCACTATGTCTTTCAAGGAGGATATTCTTAATCGGTATACATAAAGAGCGGTTAAAAAGAATACATATGCCGAGATGTTGTTGGCTTTGCAAAAGGACTGAATTGAAGCCGTTAATTCAGGAGCGATAAGATATGTTTTTCTTGCAGCCTCAATATTCCTGTAGTCCCCGGTTTCCCTGCTTATCCCCGTCTGAGGCGGAGCGGTCTCAAATTCTTTATTCCAAAATTCCTTATCATTCCCGTATCTTTTGGATTTGAGGTATTCGGCTTCAGAAGCAATATATTCTGCATAGGAAGGTTTCATTAATTCAGGCAATTCTCCGCCTTCCTTTAAAATTGAATAATACTCAATAACCTGATTTACAAAAAGTGACATTCCCCATGCATCGGTAATCAGATGGTGTACTTTCAGGTACAAAACGTTTTCGCCGTCTAGGAGCTTGAGAACAGCAAAGTAAAACAAATCTGAATCCAGAAGGCAAAATGCACTTTTAGTATGGTTCTCCACCCACGCCCTTACATCGTTCTCATTTTCATCACTGCTGAAATCCACTGTTTCCAACTGATACTCCCGGTATGGAGAAACCATCTGCATGATTTCCCCCTTTGTCTCAACCATTCTCAAACGTATTCCATCGTTCTGCTCAATTACCTTATTTATAGCGCTTTGAAGGAATTCAAGTTCAAGCTCCTTCCCCAGCTTTACTGACTGTGCGATATTGCAGACTCCTGTTCCCTTATAAAAGCTCTCTGTAAGCCATATACCCTTTTGAGGGTGCGTAAGCGGATAATGTTCACTGATTTTAGTCATGTTCCCCACCTTCCTGTCCTTTATCTTTCCAAGCTTCAAACTCATCGCAGTCTACCTTGAAAACTGCCCTATAAGGTTCTCCCCATTTATCTTTAAAGAAACAAATCTTCAAATCCAAATCCATGGCAAAATAATGCTCCTCATCCGGCAGTATTTTTTCCGGGAAAACCTCTGCCCTGACTCTTTTGAGATAGTTATAATAGCTGATAATCAGCCTTCCTTTTTCATTTGAGATTGAAAAAACCTCGTGTGTGAAATCTCTGTTTTTATATGTACCCACAAGAATGCCATGATTTTTTTTAAGTATCATCTGTATACCGGGCGCCTTAGGACTTGTATATTCTTCTCCAGACAATATTGCCACCAACCCGTTTACAAGTGTATCTATCGCCACGAAATCGTTATTTGCCAATACAACAATCACGGCCCTTCCGTTGAAAGAACGCCATACCTTTGACTTGAACCCGTAGGTTATTCCATTGTGGAAGGCAGAATTCTCAGTCAGGTACCAGCCGTAGCCATAATGAAGTGCCTCGTCACTTACGTAAGGAGTCAGCATATCCTCAACTGATTTTTTAGATATCACAGTTTCTTCATCAAGTGCCTTATTCCACTTATATAAATCCTCAACAGTTGAGTACAGACAGCCACAGGCAAAAAACAGTGACATATCAAAAAAATCAGCGTTGCTCACGCCGTCCTCGGAAAGACTGTAGCCGGATGCCCGGTGCTTTAGGACACGTTCCGCATGATCGAAGCCTGTATTTGTCATACCCGCTTTTGGGAATAAATTTTTGTTTAGATAATTTTCGTAGGAAAGACCTGAAACTTTTTCTATGATAAGGCCAAGTATAATATAACCGGAATTGCTATAACGAAACCTATCTCCCGGCTCAAACTCCAAGAGCTGCCTGCCTAGTTTATCCACCAGCATTTCCGCAGGTATTCCTGTACGTATGGATTTCATTATACTTGGAACATCTACAATATCCGGTATCCCCGAAGTATTCGTGAGCAAATGATGCAGAGTAATCCTGTCTCCATTTGGAAAATCAGGAATATACTTTTTCAAGGGATCACTGACGGACAAAGCCCCCTGCTCCTGCAAGCAAAGTACCGCCGCCGAAGTAAACTGCTTGGTAACGGAAGCAATACGAAACACTGTTGATGGAGTATTATGAACATCATGCTCATAATCAGCCATTCCATATCCTTTACACAACACAATGCAGTCCTTTATGGAAACTAGGACAGAGCCGCTAAAATGCCCGTATTGGGAAAATTTCTTTAAATAATTATCCAAGGATTTTTTCATATCACTAGGGCAAAATTCTTCCATATCTTCATTCCTTTCACCATAAGCTTAATGATGCTTCATAAAATTCATTGCCGTTAAAAGTAACAGGATAATTGCTGTTATAATCAACAATGTAATATATGGAGTTTTGATGGTAAATCTGTAAAATCTGCGCCGAAGCCTTTTTCCTGCCTTCACTTTATCCCTCATCTTCCTAGTGGTATACCGTTTTATTTAACAAGTTCTTCATAAAACCGATATTCCAGCTGCAAAATTTTTTCGGACCTTTCAACACCCCTGTAAAAAACATCCCAATCATACATATAGAAAAACAAGTACTTTGCCACATCCACTCTCAGAAGCTCCCACAACTCCTCAATCTCACAAGCCACTCTCGACAGATGATGATTGACGGAAAACACCCTTTTGAATCTGTAGCATTCAACTCTCTTGAAATTTATGACAGTATTTAGACCTTCAACCAGACTTTTAACATTGCTTTTCAAAAGCTGTTCATTAAGAACTGTCCTTCTGTAATGCTGAAGAAATTTTTCCATATGCCTTAATCCTTCAAAAATACTCTCTTTCCTTGCTGAAAACTCCTCTAACAATTGACTTTGTAGTTTTTCTGTCTTGGCATAAGGGTTTTTTTCGCTGTCAGAATTCGTCCTCAGTGCTATAAATGAGTAATATGAGAATCTGTCCGGGGTCATGAAATTTTCCTGATACCCTTTTACAGCAAGAGATACATCACCATAAGCTATCTGCCTCTTTTTATAGGACAGGTTTTCCCTGGATTTATGCTCGATTATGTGAAACAGTTCTTCCTTCTTGTCATATCCGTAAATCAGAAGTGTATGGGGGGTATGATGCTTCATGTAGGTATCGGTTCTCAGCGGCTCGTAAAAACTGTCTACCCATAGGATTACGGGCCGATTTTGACTTATATCCTTTTGTATCCTGTCAATAATATCAGGGCAGCTTTCTTTCATCTCAACTTCCAATTCCAGATGGTCAATCAGCTGTTCGTCCCTCAATACAGGGATATATTTTACTCCTATGCCGGATTCAATTTTCTCCGGCTCTGAATCATAAACAATAATGTCATTGAATAATATGCTGTTGAGATCACTTCTGAAATAATTCACTAAAGGGAAAAGTGAGTTATAAAAGCAGCTCTTGAAATATATGTCATTAAATGGTTCTATATTTTCTATCACCTTGCTATCCATATTTCTTCCTGCTCCTTCATTTTTTTGCATAATGGTTCTAACCGTTATATCCGCATATTTTTAAAATTTCTTCGTAAAGTTTTTCTTCTTCATCTGCAATTCCTCGCAAAATGAGTGTCACTTTCCTTTTCACGGAACCAATATCATTGCTTGTGCCCCTTCCGGCCTTCATCAATATGCTTCGGATTTCATACCAATCCCATGCCAGCTTCTCAAACCTTTTTCTTACTGGAGTCAAATCCTTTAATTCAAAGTTTTCAGCAATGTAATGAATAAAACGTCCATATTTAAAACGGTTTGAGCCAATACCGAACAGGTTGAAAAACATCGGAATAATTGATTCAAATTTATATCCCTTAATTTCATTCTCTATATTAAGGCTACCTTCTACCTCGTCTGCAAACAGTCGGATGGAGTTAAAGCAGTCACTCCCATCCTCCTTCTTCCTGCTTGTCCAAAGCAAAGACTCCATGATTACTTCCTGCCAGTTTAAATTCTCACGGTTTTCTGCTTTAAATACCAGTCCTACATAGTTGGCACCGCTTTGTGACAGGATATCCGGTGAAATAGTATTCAGATTGTTTGACAGGTATGGGTCAATATAGAACACTTCCTTTTTTGCATCATCATATCCCGTTGCAAGAATAAAATGGTTTTGATGCTGAACTTGAAATGTATGTGCCGGAGGAATCCAGAAAGCATCAATATTAATAACCATGGGACGTCCCTCATGAATCTCCTGAGTAATTAATTCCCATGGATTTTCCGTATTTTCATACCAGACACCCTTTATTCCATGGTATTTCTCAATACTTGTCCAGTAATGGTCGGCCCCCTCGAAAATCCTCTCACCCAAAAGCTCTGTACTGTCTCCCGGCGGATAGTACTCAAAGTCCCAGCACCTTTCAAACATAAGCATATATTCTCTGCCAAGCCAGACGGCTGTTGAAGCGAATAAGTCCTCAAGGCAGTTATATCCGCTCCCGTGTAGTGGTTTTATATCCAGCAGCATATCAGATTACATCCTCCCATCTATATTCACGAACACAATTGCAGCAGTTCCAGTGCAACCCGTTCCTCTTCCTTTGCAATAGTGCAAATTTCCTTTGCTGAGGCTTCAAGAATACTTATTTTCGTGTTACGGTTACATTCTGTCATCACATTTTTTCTTACCTTATTCCACTTGGTACTCAGCTTTCTAAAGACTTCTGCGTAAGAAAGTACATCCGTGGCAGCACCCTTTGCGAAAAGGTATTCCAGCACTTCTGCAAAATGCCTGCGCCCTGCGCCAATCTCCTTTAACTGCAAGAAAACAGGCACCAATAATGGTATTGGGCAGCCATTGATTTCTGAATTCAAATCCTTCAATTTTCCCAGTTCAATTGAAAATTCACGCATACATTCGAATGCATTCTTACCGTATGTACAGGTTTCAAGCATCTTTTTTGAGGAGTTTAGGATAATTCTTTTCCAGTATATGGAAGTTGAAGGCATATTCACAGAAAACGTAATGCATTTTGCATTTCCATATAAAAGGCATTTTCCCTGAAGGGTGCAGATATCTCTGGTAACATAGGGGTCCAAGCACAGAAAATCAGAATTGTCATCTTTTCCTATAATAAGGCAGTAATGGGGAGCATGATAAACTTTGTAGGTTTTCGTCCATGGCAGCCAGTAAGCATCCATGAAAACTGCAACGGGATTCCCCGCCAAAAGTTCTTCCTTTATCATCATCTCGTACTCATCAATTGTCTTTTTAAAGTGCCATTGCGTCCTAATCCCATGAAATCTCTCCAAATTGCCAAAATAGTCGTTTTTCCCTGCATCCAGACGTTTTCCCAGTATTGTATTTAAATTCCTCATTGCTGGATAAAAAGTAAACCCCCAGGATTCTGCAAACATCAGCTCAAAGTCATTTTGGAAGTATGTTGCGGTTGTAGCCAAGATGTCTTCCAGACAATTGCGGTAAGCACCATGAACCGGCTCTATTTCTAATCTCATAATAAAAATCCTCCCAATCTGTTACGATGCTGTCAGCTTCTGAATTTCATACTGTTGCTTAAATAATATGTCATAGACTCCGTTTTTTCCGTACAAATCCGAATGATGCCCTTCTCCTACAATCTCGCCATTATCCAGTACAAGAACCCGGTTTGCCGAGAGAATTGAAGAAAGCCTGTGGGCTATTATGATAACGGTCCTGTTACGGGAGATATTTTCTATGGCCTTATGGATAACCTTTTCGGATTCGTGGTCCAGAGCAGAAGTAGCCTCATCAAAAATGATAATCTTGGGATCAGCAAGAAAAGTTCTGGCTATAGACAATCTTTGCTTCTGTCCTCCCGAAAGCCTGATTCCCTTCTCACCTATAATGGTTTCATAGCCCTCCGACAAACTCTCAATAAACTCAGCTATGTACGCCAATTCGCATGCCTTTCGGATTTCAGCCTCTGTTGCAGTCGGCTTAGCCATAAGCAGATTTTCACGTATTGAAAGATTGAAAAGGTAATTGTCCTGCATTACAGCTCCCACATGATGGTGCAGAAACGAGGGGTGAAGCTCTTTAATATCAATCCCGCTTATGATGACATTCCCTTCCCGTGCATGGCACAACCCAAGAATCAATTTTACAAGGGTAGTTTTCCCTGAACCGCTTCTTCCAACAATGGCAATCCGTTCATCAGGTTTGATTTCAAGGGAAAGCTTTTTCAGTACATCCTTATTGTTTCCGTCGTATGCAAACGTGACATTTCTGAACTCTATACCGGGCATGAATCGCTCCGGCCGGAGAGTTCCCCTCTTTATTTCATCCTTCTGAATCAAGACTTCCAGAACCCGGTCTATAGAAGGTATATCATTGTATAAATCTATATCCAGACGGTTAACTTCACTGACTCCGTCAAATAATCCCTGATAATATTTCATAAATACCAAAAGGCTGCCGATAGTTATTTCACCATTCATAATGAGGACACCGCCTATGAAATAAAGGCTTACCTTTGTAATAAATACATCCTTTATAACCCAAAAGGTTCGGCTGATATTAAAAAGCATCTGTACAACGAAGAAATTTTTCCCAATCTCTTTCCAGTGGTGGGTAAAGTTCATGCTGCTCACTTTCTCCGCCGTAAAGGTTTTTATTTCCTTCCATCCCTGAATACAGGAATAGATCCATTTTTCATACTTAACCCATAATACCTTTTGCTTATCATTTGCGTTTTGCACCCTTTTTCCGATCCAATTGGACATCAGGAAGGGAAAGGGTACCATAATAAATCCGAACAGGGCCAGTTTCCAGTTGAGAAACAAAAGGACTGCTCCGTTTAATACCGCATATACCCAGTTGTAGGTATAATCAATAATATGCTGTCCCAAAAACTTCTCAAATGCATTGGTATCATCGTCAACACGGTTTTTAAGGTCTCCGATGTTGCAGTTGGAGTATTTGTATACATACATTTTTAAATAGTTATTCCAAATACGGTACCTGATATCAAACAGCAATTTGAAAAAGAATTTGTTTCCCTTAATCCTTTGTATGAACATAAGTCCACTGGAAATGATAAAAATCGTAATATATCCGGCACAAATCCATCTTAATAAACTAAACCTTCCTTTGGTCAGCACTTCATCCACCAGCAGCTTGTACAAGTATGGGGCAGTCAGCCCCAGCACAAGCAGGCAGATTTTTAATGTTCCAAAGAGCAGCAACTGGTTTTTCATATTTTTCACGATGGGCCTCAGGGCCTTAACAACTTCAATTCTCTTGGCAATTGTACTTTTCATGCAGTCGCACATCCTTCAATCAGATATTGATCCCTAAAAAGCCTGTTATAATGTTCACAGGAGTCCAAAAGCCTCTTGTGGGTATCAAAGGATACAATCTCCCCACCGTGAAGCACGGCCACCCGGTCCGAATCCATAATAGTAGAAAGCCTATGGGCAATAATAATAGATGTCTTTCCTGCGCTTAGCTCCTGCCAGGCCTTTTTCACAGCTGTTTCGGCTTCAAAATCCAATGCAGAGGTCGCTTCATCAAAAACAATAATTTTAGGATTTTTTAGAAATACCCTGGCGATTGCGATTCTTTGCCTTTGTCCCCCCGAAATATTCATTCCTTCACTGCCGATGACAGTATCAAGCTTATCGGGAAGACTTCTTATAAAATCGTCAATGTTTGCTTTTTTACATGCTTCCCACATTTCCTCCTCCGAGGATTTGCGGTTTCCCAGCTTAAGATTCTGCCTGATTGTTCCGTCAAACAGTATGGATTCCTGATTTACAACTCCAATACTCCTTCTCAGGGACTTTAAATCGCATTGGGATATATCTGTTCCATCTATTTTTATGCACCCTTCCATGGGTTCGTAAAATCTTTGCAATAAACCCACCATGGTGCTTTTTCCTGCTCCGCTGATGCCGACAAGGGATATTTTTTCTCCCTTTTTGATATGAAGATTAATATTTTTTAATACAGGCAAATCTTTATCGTAGCAAAATGAAACCTCTGAAAACTCTATCTCACCTTGGGATATATTGATTGGTGGCATGTTTTTTCTCGTATCCTCTATATCCTCATCCAATATATCCAATACCTTCTTAATGGACACCTTATTGTTCTGCCTCATAAAATTCGAATCATTAATAGCCCTTAACAGGTAGTTGCACATTCCGAAATACTCCATGGTTGCTATGAAGCCTGCGATACTCAATTCCTTGCGGGAAATAAGGATGGCGGAGGCAATATAGAGAAACAAATCCGACAACAGTGTGATTAATGAATTGGCCGTTTGTGATATAAACTCAATATTACTTGCCTTGACCCTTGCATGCACCATTTTTTTACTGAATTTCACAAACTTTCTGGCCACGCTTCTCTCTGCCGCAAACAGCTGGATTTCCCTCATCCCCTGCAGCATCTCGTATACCCAGCTGATGTATTTGCCGTATTCCTTGCGGTATTGCTCATATATGTTTTTAATTTTATTGCTGAAATACAGTGACAGATAAACCGAAGATGGTATAACAACCAGCATTAACACTGCCAGCTTTATATTAATAAAGAATACAATAACAAAAGAAATTATCAGTCTTATAACATTTGATGCAGTAAAAAATACATGCCAGTGCAAAAGCTCCATAACCTGTGGGGGATCATTGTTTACCCGAGCAATCAGCTCTCCTGTTTGCGCATTGCTTAAAAATGCTGCCTTTATCTTGAATATCCTTTCAAAAAGCTTCTTTCGTATGTCAAATACGAATTTTGTCACAAGATATGCCCATTCCATATTCAGAATAATCTGAATTGCCTGTTCTCCGATAAAAATAATGGTATATGCAATAACCACTATTTTGAATAGCTGCCAGTCACCCTTGTAAAATACTCTGTCAATCATAAACGCAAAAATGTATGGATATATCAGATATACAAAAGATGCCGCCAGTATGGTCAGAAACAGATTTACAAAACATACGGTATACGGTTTCATAAATCCCAGTATTGTGTTGACGGGTTTTGATTTTATTTTAATCAAATTAATGTCACCTCCTTATGATTTGCAGTACTCTTTTATATATTTATCAAGGAGTGAAATATTTTTGTCTTTCCGGAGGGAAGCGGCGGTAAGCTGTCAACAAATTGGAATTGAATACGGATGTCTGCTCCTAATCCATTTTGTATATATTCTGTAAAAAAGTTGGTTACATTTTCTTTATAGTCGCCCTGCATTGCAATGTAAAATATAAAATCCTTTGGTGTTGTTTGCATAACCTTGAAGCCTTCAATACAATCAAACCCCTTTCGGATGAGCTTATAAACTCCGCGTTTAAAAAACAATTCTCCCGGAATGTTTTTACTGTTCTGAATCATGTCAGTGGTACGCCCACCAAGAAGCTTGATAACCTGAGAAGTTTTTCCGCATTTGCAGGTGCAATAATCAACAGTGCCCAAATCGTGGGTATTATACCTTATCAAAGGCATCAGTTTATTATACAGGCTCGTTATTACAATCTCCCCTGCGTTTTCCTCTGTCCATGCATTGGAGGGTAGCTGCTCAACATACATCATAGAGTCCTGTACATGCATACTGCCATGGGGGCACTCATACGCAATGCACCATGATTCTATGCAGCCGTAATGGTTTATGGTTTTACATCCAAGTATTTTTTCTACATACTCTCTCTGTTCCGGTTCTGCAAATTCCCCCATATTCTCAAAAACGCGGATAGTTTTATTTTCATAGCTTAAATATCCCTCTTCAACTAACCTTGCATACTTTTCAATGGCTGAAATAGGGCCTGAAATCCACCTTGGTTCCAAACTGCACATTTTTTCAAAGCATTTCTTCATATTTGGGGGATCATATAAAAACAAATTCCCAATCTGTTTATAAGTTTTCAGGTCATGAAAAGAAAAATAATTGTCCAGAGTTACTTTCGGATCATGCATATATCTCTGTTTCCAGATATTAGCCGTAGCCATAAGCCTTTCATATCGTGTTTTCTGGCACTTGAGGGGAACCCCCGAGGATCCGCTGGTAAATTCCTCTATCTTAATTTCGCTAGTTTTGGAAAAATAGGTATTGTAATTATCTCGTATATCTTTTTTATGTAATATCGGGAATTTTCTCAGGCTGTTTTCCACATCCCCGTTTAATGCAATATGCAACTTTCCCATAAGTTCTCTGTAAAAATCATTATTCTCATTCAGATACCAAAGAAGTTCAGTTAGCTTTTCCCGCTGTTCGGATTTCATCACAGTATATCTCCCCCCCTTGGATTCAGACATTTTTTTCTGTTCCTGCCGGCATTGCTGTACTTTCTGATACCCTTTTCAAAACATATTCTTTAAGCAGCTTATACTTCGCAACCAGCTTCACCATAGAATCCTGATTTTGAATACTTATTCCGAATGCAATTTCTATATCCCATACAAGTCTCAGCATTTGTAAGGAATCCAGTACGAAATCCCTTACAAGATCCGTTTCATCAGTTATATCTTGTGCCGACACCTTCATCAGCAGATTTTTAATAATCAGTTCTTTTAATTTTGCTTCAACAGTATTATCCATTATGCGTACCTCCAACTGAGTCTATATTTTTATTTCCTGATTTCTTACAGTTTTGCCGTTGGGGTTCTTTTCCAGTGCGGCTACAAAGTACACTTCTCTCGGAACCTTGTAATCCTCAAGATTTTGCCTGCAATGCAGCAGCACTTCCCTAAGCTCCGTCGAGGATTCATCCTCCGCAACCAAATACGCTGTGATTTTCTGACCGAGGAAGCTGTCGCTCTCTCCCCTTACCAGAGCTTCAGCAATTCCGGAACAGCTCCCCAGTACTTTTTCAATTTCCTCGGGATATACATTTTTTCCTGATTGAATAATCAAGTTATCTTTCCTTCCCATCACATACAGAAAACCTTCTTCATCCCTGTACCCGTAATCACCCGTATGCAGTAATCCATCCCCCAGTACTTTTTTAGTCAATTCGCTGTTTTTGTAGTATCCCAGCATCACATTGGGGCCTTTGACGGCGATTTCACCAACACTTCCCGGGCCTTGAAAATTTCCGGCTTCATCAACTATAAAAAGTTCAATATCCTTAATGGCTTTTCCTGACGAGCCTTGCCTTTTGATAAGCTCTTCACCTTCCAGATAGGTTACTCTTGGAGACGCCTCTGTTAGTCCGTAGGAATAAATCAGGTTTACCCTAGGGAATTTTTCATGGAGCATTTTAATCTCTTCACACCCTATGCAGGCTCCATAAAAGTTCATAATTCTCAGCTTTTCAAAACAGCAGCTTTTAAAGTCCCTGTGTCTCACCAATGTAAATAATATGGAAGGAACAGCAAAAAATACGGTAATCCCTTTTTTTCTCATTAGTTGTAGGATTAGTGAAGGAGTTGGTAAATCTCCTGTTAAGTACAATGAACACCCATTATATAATGAAATTAGCATTTCCCCCGTTATACTGGAGGCATGGTTTATATTTTTTACCAGAAGCACCTTGTCGTCGGGTGATAACCTCAGATAATCGGAAATCGCCTTTGCATTGCTGGTAATATTGTTATTTGAAAGCATAACCCCTTTTGGTATGCCTGTGGTGCCGGACGAAAAAAGTATAACTGCCAAATCGTGGCAATTACTGCATTCACTTGATTCATACACCTTTTCCTGCAATGGCGGAGCTTCTGCCAGTGTAATACATTCTGTGATACCATCCTCATTGACGCTGAATATACTCTGCATTTTCAAACAAACTTCCCGTGTTACTGCGTTATACACATCCTGATATTGCTTTGAACTAATGATAAACTTGATATCACAGAAATTTACTATACTCACCAATTTGTTTGCACCGGTATTCACATAAACCGGAATAATAATACCTCCGCAGCGGTTAACCGCAAAAAATGACAGTATGAATTCTATTGAATTCGCCAGAAGCAGTGCCACGTGATCCCCTTTTTTAACACCTTTTGCGGTTAATTCCTCAGAAAGCTTCAGAATTCTTATATACAATTCTCCGTAGGTCATATTACGTTCGTCACAGCATACGGCGATTTTGCCACGGTATTTTTCAACTGATTCTTCAAGCAAATCAATAATCATCATTAAGCTCCTGACTTATAAATAATACGAGATTATTTTCCCATTGAAATTCCATATATGAGAATATTAGGGTAATTAGGAAGCTGTATTTCAGTAACTTCCTTGTTTGCATCTAAAGCATGTTCCCTCAGAAACAAATGTCCTTTATTCTCCCCTCTTCTGACTATATCTTTCCTGACTTCAATAAGATTTCCGGAGTAAAATACTGACTCCCCAAATAACGGTACTCCTGAGTCGAAACATGTAAAGCCTATGTAAAATTCCTTTTTTTGTCCATCCGAGTATGTTACACTCATTTTCTCCGAAAAGCTGCCCCAGAAAGAGCACCCCACAAGCATAATGCTCTTGTACTTACCTGAAGGAATCTTAATGGTCTGACCGGTGCAGGAGATATTATCATAGGTTTCCTCAAGTATACAGGGAAGGCTGAAATGTAATTTGTCAGGGCCTGCAGCTTTCATCCCTTCAAAATCCAGAGTGTTAAAGTTATATGTTTCCGTCATTTCACCGGTACCTTTATTATTCAGATAATCCTTCAACTCGACAAAAACAAAATCCTTAACTTTTTCTTCCGATGGAGCTGTTTTTGAGGGTAATTTCACCGTGTCTGCCACGATACCTTTCTCTGTGCATTCAAGGATTAAGTGTGCCATTTTCTCCTCTAACACTGAGGCCTCCTCGATTTTTTCCCCAATCATTTTGCAGGCCGCCTTATCCGGACTACCCGTATAGAAGTGCCTAATCATTTGGTACTTTACTAAATGCCACATGTTGGATACGGTTTTAAAATTTTCATACAATTTATCAAAATTGTTTATATGATAAAGCTCATCAACATACTTTATTGCAGAAGAAAACAAGAATCTGCCCCTGCCAAGGGTTTCAATATTTCTTATGATACCTGCGTTAAGTGGATGATGATGCCCTTTTATCTCCATAGAGAAATCCATTGTATCCCTCACGCAGTCAGCTAAAGCTCTCATGCTGTCAAAGGAATTTATCGAATACCCTTCTCCAAGGAGCCTTTTTGCCCTGTCTCCGAAAAGTTTTCGCCAGTTTATTTCCTTTGTCTCATCCCTCATGGGTAAAAAAACGGTATATTGCTTATGTCCCTTGAGAAAGGCGTCTAACGGCAATAATACGACCCGTTTAAGAGAATGTATGTCTATACAGTAAACCCCATTTTCTTCCATACCAACTACCATCATTAATGTCTCATAGTGGGTATCTTTTTCATACTGATGTGCCCACGGCAGATAGAAGGAGTCCATCATTACTGATATTGGACGATTTTGTTCCAGCTCGGTCTTTACAACGTACATAATGTCCTTCCCCACATAGTCCTCGTTCCACAAAACCCTAATACCGTGGAACTCCTCCAAATGTCCCCACATCCACCAATCCTCAATAAAACCGGTATATATCCTGCCTCCCAATGTTCCCTCAGGACTTTGCTCCGGGGGAAGGAAATCAAACTTCCAAGCATCAAGAAATGCCATTTCATACCTTCGCTTGTAAAAAGTTGCTACGGTTGCAATCTCACTTTCAACACAATACATATCCTTTTCCTGCTTCAAGCTAATATCTAGCAGCATATTTAACAGCCTCCATTTTTTTCTTATCATAACGGTCGGGTCTTCTGACCACATACCTGTATTTTTCTTCAGATGCACCAAATTCCATATAATTTTTTCTTGCCTGATTCAATGCAACCTCATTGGCGCCATTGCTTTCATCCGGGTAGCACAATTGATAAAAGTCGTACTCCCATCCGCAGATTTCACACACTTCCTCAGTCTTTGGGGGCCTTTGTTCCAGTGTTTTATAACCACAACAAGGACAAATGTGTTTTTGACTTTTCAACTTTTCCTTTTTCCGTGTCATGCTTTTGTAATAAAAAATAAATGGATGGACAATAAGGTACAACAGTTTAAACCATAAGGATAAGGTCAATTTTTTGGGCAGCCGTGCGGTCTCATATCGGTATGTGGGTTTTATGCTTCGTCTGTAATAATTGATTAAAAGCCTTCCTGCATATGCTTCATAAATGATTTTCAAAAGTATATTCCAAATTGTACGGTCTGGAGGAATAAAACTCTTCCATGGTGTCATATGAAGATATCTGTAATATTCCTGTCTGTACGGATGCATGTCCAAATAATTCCACGGCTTAGTTCCTGAAAAATAACTGGTTGTATAATGAATTATCCACGGTTCCCTGACTGCTCTGGTCACATTTTCCCATACTACTTTCTCCTGTTCGTAAAACTCACAATGTGCAACCTGCTGATTCCATCGAGAGTCCAGCGGCAACCAACGGTTACATAATACTGCATTTAACCCGTCCTGATCAGCAAAATCAATCTTTCCTTTATTCTCAAAAAGAAACTTGCAGATGCTTTTAGAAATACTCTCTTCCCTCCATTTGACCAGATTAATTAACAGGACTCCGGCATTAAAGTAGCAGTCTTTCCTTTTCATACCCAGTTTTCTTTTAAGAGTTACAGCATACTCACCCGAGTATTCAACTCCACAATCCGCAACAGCCGCTAAAAAATACTCTGATACATCTGTTTTCCATAGTTCGGCTATATCTTTTATTACTACGATGTCACAATCAAGATAAATTACTTTTTCAACACTTGTGTCAAGCAGCTCCGAAACAAATATCCGGAAATATGTAGCATCACTTGCTGAGGGGCTTTCTCCAAATCTGGCATAAAAGTCTGCTTGGATAGTTATAAAGTTAATTTTACAGCCATATAAGCAGGTACATGAACAAAGCAACTCCTTATCAGCATCTGTTATACCTCCATCAATAACGTAAAATTCCAGACTTGTCTTCATGGAAGTATTCTCAAGCAATGAAGTAATCATGACCCCCAAATGCTGTACATAATGGCTGTCACATGCAGAAACTATCTTGACTGTTTCCATACTATCCTCCCTCACAATAAGTGGTTTGATTATATTTACCGCCGTAGTTTCACCCCTGAATTCCATCTCTATATTGCATATATGCTCTACGTAGCTCCAAAGCTTTCTCCTCAGGTCTGGTAGGGTTAATGTGAGCCCATGCACCAGTTTCACCGGATGCATTAAACTTTTGGCTATCCTTTGACCTCATAGGAGAAAAAAATTCAATATGAAAGTGGGAATGTGCTCCAAAATCCCCGCTGTTTACAGGCCCCTGTTGCATGCACATCATGTACGGGAAGGGATAATGGAACAACATATCGAGACTTCCTGTAATATCCTTTAATATACCTGCTAAATCAGACCTCTCACGAGCGTTGAACTGTCCCAGATTATTTTTGTGGCTCTTACTGACAATATATACTCCATAAGGGCATTCGCTAAAGAATGGTATAAAGGCTGCAAAGCTGTCATTTTCTAAAATCATTCTGTCTCTGTTATTTATTTCATTTTTTAGCATCTCACATATCAGACAGGTATTCTGTGTTCTGAAATATTCTTCACAGGATTCAAGCTCTAGCATTGCCCTTTTGGGTATATATGAATAACCGTATATTTGTCCATGAGGATGTGAAATGGTAGCCCCTACAAGCTCGCCCCGATTTTCAAATATGTAAATATACTTTATTCTTTCATCTGCTTTTAAGGCATTAAACCTTTCTATCCACAACTCCACCAACTTCTTCAGATGCTCCACCGACAATTGATGGAGGCTTGCCTTATGCTCGGGTGAATACAAGATAACCTCGCATTTGCCATAGGCGCCCTTAATTTTATTAACTTCATGAACATCATAGGAAGGTAAAGTTTCGTCCGGTAAATTTTGAGACAAGGCGGGAAAGTCATTTTCAAAGCTGTATACATCATAATCCTTCGGTACCTTCCCCGAACTCACACAAAAAGGGCATTGCTCCTTTGATATTACAGGTCTTCCCTGCCGTTTTGGTGCAATGATTACCCAGTCTTTTAATAAAGGATTCCACCGTAGTTCTGCCATAATAATACCTGCCTTTATGTAAATAAATTTATATTTTAGCCCATAGATGGCTCTGCAATCCCCTCAGAGCTATCTGTTCCTCAGTCTTGATTCTTGAAATCCCGGCAGCTTTGACAACTTGAGCTCTGGCTAAACTGTTTTGGTCTTCTCTTCCAAGTGTCTCAGCCAGTTTAAGATAAAATTTTATCAATAGGCTGTCCCTGTCTTCAGGACATAGACCTATGGCTTTGTCATAAATTCTGATTGCCTCTAAAAAGCCATCTGTGTCAACAACAGCTTTCTCTGAATAGAAGTCTTCTCTCCTTGCCCGGGAAGCTGTAGAAATGCCTTGAGGAATTCTATATAATGAGGGAATATCTGCGGCATATACAAACTTTCCTCCTCCTGCAGAATACCTTAGCCATGCATGCTGATCTTCTGATACTATAACTTCCGGGAAGGGATATTTATATGCTATCTGGGTTTTTACAGCCGTTGATGAAGTAAGATTGGTATATCCCTTAACAGTACCTATTTGTATCCACGCATCTTTTCCTTGCACCGGGTTCTCCCTGTGCCCTTCAAGAATTTCAAGTATGGAAGGAGTCAACGCTTTATCCGGAACAGGTTTCATATTTTCGTCAATCACTTTGAATGTAGAATATACAACTCCGGCTTCGGGGTCTCCCATAAAAATTCTTCTGACAGTATCCAGTCTTTTTGGGTGGGATACATCATCAGCATCATTGAAGAGGATAATAGGCGAATTATTTTTATATGCCCATTCAATACCAATATTACGGCTTATACCCGGTCCATCGTTTGTTGCTTTAAATATTAGATGAATCTTTTCAGGTTTAAGCTCTTTTATTTTTTTTAAGTATTCTCTGGCTTCAAGGGAAGGAGACAAATCGTCCACAATAACAATTTGCCAATTATCGTTGGTTTGGCTTAGTATTCCATCTACGGCTTGTTTCAGATGTTCCCTGCTTTCTTCGTGGTTTTGACTCCAATGTGCCATTACAAAGGTTGCAGTACCTTTTTCATAATCTGTATTCACATTTACCTCCATGATATCGAAAATGACATTTTCATTCGGCTACCTTTTCCGCCACCCAGACAGAAATGGCATGGAGAATCACGGTATGTATTGTTTCAATTATTTCCATGCTGTCTGAATTCACGGCAATTGGGAAATCCACCATGGAAGACAGCTTTCCGCCACCCATCCCGGTTAAACCTATAGTATACATTCCCAAGGCCTTCGCAGTGGCTACTGCCTCCAAAATGTTTGGAGAATTCCCGCTTCCGCTTATGGCAATCAGCAGGTCTGAGTCATGTGCCAGGTTTGCAATTTGCTTGCTGAATATATTAATATAATTCATACTTTCAGCCACATGAGTAATGATTGCCATATTGGAATTTAAGCTTATTACACGAATATTACAGCTATCCATTACAATTTTTGACATGGAAGCGGCAAACAAATTGGCATTAGCACCGCTTCCTCCATTTCCGCAAATAAAAACACTACAGTTTTTTTTCAATGCCTCCAGAACATACCGGGCAGAATTCTCAATTTGCACTTGTTCTATGGCATGTAAAGGCTTTTTAAAGTCTTCAATCATTGTTGACAAGGTCATTGCATTTACCTCTTTTCTCTCGATTACTTTTATGCAAACCGCAAGTTTTCACTATCCATCAATATCTCGGTTCCACCTGCTTCCAAATCGAAGCTGAATTCTTTTAAATCACCCAGTTTATTGCGAACAGAATCCTGTAATTCCGGTTTGCAGATAAGGAGAAGGAATCCGCCTCCACCTGCCCCTGTAATCTTTGCACCCATAGCCCCTGCCTTGAAAGCTCTTTCAATTAACTCGTTAAGAAAGTTGTTGCTTATTTTGCTTGCAAGTTGGCATTTTAATCTCCAACCCTCCTGCATTAATGTTCCCAGTTTCTCAAGGTCTTCCCCGGACAAAATTTTCAAAGCATCATTAACCTGTTCTTTTATTTTCCTCAAAACAGGCCTTGTGTGGGTAATAAGTCTTGTTTGTTCTTCAAGAATATCTTCTGATTTATGTCCGATTCCGGTATAGAACAACAGTAAATACTTTCGTAAAGCCGGTAACATGTTATATATAGGTTCAACTTGTTGCACCTGTACACTCCCATTGGGTTTAAATACTATTTTGTTCAATCCCCCATATGCAGCTATATATTGATCCTGTTTTCCGATAGGCTTGCCAAGGATATCAATTTCAATTTCGCATGCCTGCTGCGCCAAGATCTCTTTAGAAACCTTCTTTCCGCAATATGTATAGAATGCATTAAGCAGTCCCACTGTTAAAGTGCTGGAAGACCCTAAACCACTCCCGGTATGAGGGATATCCGATAGAATCACAACTTCGACTCCACCTTTAATTCCCGCTTTACGCATTGTTTCACGTACCAAATCATGTTTTATTTTATCTATGGAATCAACATCCTCTTGTTCAAAATATTTAATGTGTATTAACCGGTCAAAGCTTTTATTAACAATGACATGGATGTATTTGTTTATAGAGCAGCTAAGAACACACCCTTCTTCTTCCCTCCAGAACTGTTGCATATCAGTACCTCCGCCAAAAAAGCTAATTCTTAGCGGTGTTTTTGAAATAACCAAAATCTCTCCTCCCTTTTCATCATCGTGCACCTCTGCAGCAATGAGCTGAGATACTACTGTTGTCTGCTAACCACTCAATCCGGGTTTCATAATAACTGACTTACTTTGCATATCCCCTCCTTATTGATATTTGGTTTGAATTCATCACTAAGTATTAACTGAACTGCCCCTGTCAAATCCCTTGCCGAATAATGGGGTGTTGCCTTTATAATGTCCCGGTGCTTCCGGCCGTGTGTCAATAAAATTGTGGTAAGTGAAGATTTAAGACCTGCTTCGATATCTGTAAGCCTGTCTCCTATTAAAATGCCATTTTCCATATCCAACGGCAGTTCATCAAATGCCTTTGTAATCAATCCGTTTTGCGGTTTTCGGCAAGTACAGTTTTCAGAGGAGGTATGTGGGCAATAGTATATTTTGCTGATAATTGCACCTTGTTGTAACAAAGCTTCGCACATTCTTTTATGAATTTCCTCCAACGTTTCTTCACTGATAATTTTTTGCCCAATTGCAGACTGATTCGTTACGACTACTACTGCATAACCTTTTTCATTAAGCTTGTTAATTGCATCTGCCACTCCGGGAAGAAAATTAAATTCATTCCAGCTCTTTATGTAATCAGGTCTGTCCTCATTGATAACTCCATCCCTGTCAAGAAATACTACCGGCTGGGTGAGTTCTTCCCGCAGCAGGATTGCCCAACTATGGCACAAAAATTCCTGCATGTCTTCAACATGTTCCGGTATACTGCTCCCAATGTGATACAGCACATGGGAGTTTTCTTCCAGTGTCCCCGGTACTTGCCCTGTAATTGAAACAACTCGCAGCCCCCTTGTATAACTGAATTTTGCTGCTTCTATCAAATTTCTGTGTGGAGTACCGGAAGAAAATATCATAACCAGATCACCTGCCGAAGCATACGCACGCAGATATTGAGTATATGTCTGCTCCAAACATATGTCGTTGGATACTGCCGTGAAAAATGGCATATTCTCCGGTAGTGCAATGACTTTAATACCAAATCCAAGCTTGCCGGCTATTATCCCTCCTGCATTTTTCATTAAGTCATTTGCAAAATGACAGGCTGTAGCAGCACTTGTGCCATTACCGATAATAAATACAGTATGCCTTCTCTTTAAAACTCGCTTAATTTCATCTAAAATAGTATAAAAAGCGGATTGCTCAACGGAAGCTGTAAGTTTTGATGCTTTCGTGAGATAAGCTTCAATTGTTTTTGTCACTTTGATGCTCCCTTCCTATTAAATATATTTTTGAATAATATTAAAATTGAAAACTAAGTCCCCTGTTGCTTTACATAATTCAAGTATCTCCCCGAAACCTGTAAAAAGTGTGATTTAATTAAATATTCCATATCCTCCAATTTTTTTGAATCACTAGAATAGAAATTTATGTTTTCTTTCCCTTGCAGTATTTTCGAGTACTCATTGTGCTCTATTCTTCCGAAAAAACTGTAATCCCGCTCTGCATTAAGCTTGTCTATAAATGAATCTGTGAATTTATAGTGTTTTAAAAGTCCATTTACATCTGCGATATGTGCTTTGTTACAAAAATGAGGATTTGTTATGGGCTCAATTTTACGGTCTATGAACATCAACGGATGCTTTATCAGTAAATAACGAGGAATTTCCTTTTTATTGATTACGATTTTTCCAAACAGCTTTCTGCGTATACCTCCGTAATAATATTTCATTCCCTTGTCCGAAAGTACGTTATAGTTGCAAAAGTTGAGGTTGTGCTTAAAATATTTTCCCTTTTTGACTTGAGAAATATCATAATAACAATATTTATCTGCAAGTCGATCTGTATAGTTCGTATCTAAAACCCTGCTGTTTTTTGAAAACATATCCAGCATATAGGCAACAACTGCGGTATATTCGTTTTTGTTAAGATAGTCTAAAAATTGTGCCAGAGAAATCCTATCAGAATAGGGGTAGTCAAACAGCTCATCCACATCCACGCACAGACACCAGCAGTTATCAAAGAGGCTCTGTATAATGGCTCTCCTTATTTCACTTTCATATACCATAGAAGGCTTTATATTTACCTGATAAACGGTAACATTGGGTTTGCCTTTTAGAAACTCTACGGTACCATCGGTAGAATTATCATCAATAAATACAAAATGTTTTACCCCCAGATTATTATAATGCTCCAAAAAATCTTCCAAATAATCCATTCCGTCTTTGAGAAGACAAACCACAGCCAACTCATTCTTTTCCAAATTAATGGCTTTGTCTCCAAACATGTGAGGGATATCTCTGTAAAATACAGTTCTGTCAGGGTCGGTGCCGAAATTACGGACATGCTTTAAGAATTTTTTGTCTTGAGTCTTACCGGAAAGCATCTGAAGAAAGCGTTCTCCTATATTATACCAATTGTAACATTCTACTTTTGAACGTGCGTTCTCTGAAACGAAATTCAGCATTTCACCGTTATGTTTTTGCATATCTAACACTACTTTTAATGCTGTCAGTAAATTTCTTTTGGTCCATGTAAAGGGATAGCAGCGTCTGGATGCATCCGATAATTGATTCCCGATTACTATTATCCCCATGGCAGCAGCATAAATAATGCTCTTACCATAGTTGGGATACCTATTGGTATCTATAAGTGCTGCACTTTCATTTAATGCTTTGCAGTATTCCTCTTCGTTATTGCATTGAACAGTTTCAATATTATATTTCATTAATTTCCGAATTAATTTTTTGTTCCCGTTCTTATAAAAAACCACCCTGAGCCTCATATTATATTTCTTTACAAACCTCTTAACCCTGAAAAGGTTATTTAGCTTGCCTGAATGTATAACATTTATATACTTATTTTTTTGAGAATTATTCCCGGAGCAGTATGTCTTGATTTTTTGTATATCTGCCGGGTATGCCAGTTCATATACCTGTGCGCCTGTTAATGCTTCCAGTCTTCTTGATATGCTGTATTCCGTTGCAAAAACAAAATCCGCTTTTTGTACAGCATCAGTCAATTCTAAAAAATCAATGAAGTATTTTTTCCAGCATTTTACCGGAATATCCATACTGACAACAAGCTTGGTCTTTGACCTATAACCGATTCTGCCCCTTATTGAATGTATAACAGGAAGGTTTTCTGGTGTTAATTGTACATGAATTATATCAAAATCAGTGTCTTTGAGACGGCTTATTATTTGGCCTGCCTTGAAAATATGTCCTTGGAATACATTCAGCCACTGATAGAACCCGACAGCTTCTATTTCTTTTTTTTGAGTATGCATATCATCATCATTTGTTATAATACAATATTTTATCTGCTTTTTAGCTTCCATTTTCTATTCCCCCAGATAGCTTTTAAATTAATATCCCTGATTCTGCTTTTCCATTAAGTTTCCGGCTACAAGATGCCAGTTCTTATCCTTTTTGTAAAACAAATATGGTGCGTGGTTATAATAATAAATTAAATGTGTAAACCTTCTTTCCGTCGCCCCAAACTGGATGAAATTATGCTGAGCCTGCACCAGAGATACTTCATTTGCGCCTCCGTCAAAATAGGGATTTTCATGCTGTTGGGAGTCATACTCCCAGTAGCAGACTCTACAGGCTTCATGTGACTCTATTGCCTCTTTTGTAAATGATTTGTAGCCACAACAGGGGCATGTATACTTATCAGAGAGTGCGTATTTTCGGGAGGCTTCCTTCAAGGCTCGAGGAATTGTGTACCTGACAGGAATAAGAGCTGCACAAATCAGCCTTCCCAGGGCAGATGCTATATTTTCCGCAGGTTTTTCATTTTGGATGTAATAAGAACGGACCGTAAGCCTTGAGAAAAGTCTTAGATATGTGTAAATTAATGGAAAAAGCAAAGAGTATATCAGCTTGAATAATTTGGATTCAACCAATTTATCCGAAAAATAACTCTTGTCTATAATAAAGTAATCTCTAATTTTCTTCTTATACAGGTAGAAACCCCTTCCAATCGGAGTCTTCCCAAGGAATTTTCCAAGTACATCTACAATAGTAACCTTTGGAGCAGTATCATTCCATGGAGTTAGGCGAAGATACCTGTGATATTCCTCCTTTAATGGATGACAATCTTTATATTGCCATGGCTTAACCTGCTTTGTATAGTGAATAATCATGGGATTGAGAGCCGCCTTCATCACGTCAGGCCTGTCAATTCTATTTCTTTTTAAAAGCTCCAGAATATCCGCCTGTTGATTCCACTCTATGGGTAATTTCAGCCATCTGTCTTTGAAAACAGCATTTAGACCATCCTGATCCGCAAAGTATATTTTTTCCCTGTTTTCAATCAAGTATTTTCTTATTGTCTCAGTAGTTTTGTCAGCCCGCCATTTGTCCAGATTAATTAATAAAACCCCGGCATTAAAATATTTACCTTTTCTCGGAATACCAATGTGTTTTTTCACCATGGTTGCGAAATTTCCGCCAATATCAATGCCAACATCCTCAACCGCCGCCACAAAGTATTCGGAAATGTCATTTTCCCATAGTTTGCGGATGTCACCTTTAATGACTATATCACAATCAAGGTATATGACTTTCCTGACCGAAGCCTCAACAATTTCAGGTATAAATATGCGAAAATATGTCACATAGCCAAAGTATGATTGTGTTTTAAAATCCTGATACAATTCAGGTTTAAGTTCTAAAAATCTAATTCGTGAGCCATACTTTTCAACACAAGCACGCAGACATTCCTTATTCCGACTACTGATGCCTCCATCTATCACAAAAAAATCCACATTTTCTCTTACTGCCGTATTCTCCAAAAGAGATGTTATCATTACTCCCAGATGCTGGGCATAATTATTATCACAAGCTGAGACTATATTAATAATATCCATAATTGATCCACCTAACCTGACTTTTCTGGACTTACGTCCATTCAACACCAAACGCAATCAGGTGTTTTCGATAAACAAATTATATAAGTAAAATTTCCAAAATGTAACATATATTTTTTATATACCCCCCATGAATATTATATTTTTAAGTGTGCCTTACAAATTTAAACCGGAAAGTCATAATTTATGAATTTGGATGATTACAAAATTAACCAACATATGCTATATTGTGTATATATTAGTATTTATTTGTATTTATTAGTATATTAAGAAGGAGTCAAACTTCATGTTATGTGTAAAATAAAAATTGCAATACTTGACGACGATATAGACTGGATTGAATCTATAAAATTGTATTTAAATAGTTGTGAAGATATATCAATTGTAGGAACCGCCGTAAACCGCCAGGATTTGAGTGAACTATTGCAAGAGAGAAAAGATATTGACATAGTGCTTTTAGATATTATTTTAAATCAAAACAAATACGATGGAATATACATAGCAGCTGAAATTTTACATCTCTATGAAAACTTAAAAATAATTATGCTTACATGTTTGAATGAAGAAAAGTCAATAATTGATTCTTTTACTGCAGGTGCAATAAATTATGTCCTTAAAACCGATTATAAGCAAATTCCCTACACAATAAGAACTGTTTTTAATCGGTGCTGCCCCACTGAAATACTTGCTAAAAGCTTTGCAAAACAACAAGAGGAGAAAATGCTGGATATTCTAACCAAATCCGAAAGAGAAATCATAAATTTAATACAACAAGGATATACTCAGTCAAAAATTGCAAAAATTCTATATAAATCACAGGGAACTCTGCGATGTCAAATCAATAAAATAATTAAAAAATTTGGGGTAAGCAGTAGTAAGGAAGCCGTTGAAAAAATAACTATGAGAGGTTTTTACAAAAACAAATCTTAAAGAGTTAAGAGGCATGGACTGTGTTTATCGTATATTCATTAATGCTGGTATTTGGTCTTATATTTCTAAGTTTAAATCCAAAAGATAGTAAGTATCGATGGATATGCTTTGCACTGTTTACTTGTGTTATTGGCGGACTGGTAGCTCATTATGTAAAAGAAACTTTTGGCAGCAATATGCTTCCGAAAGAATACTTTAAATCCTCAAGTGTGAAATATTTACCGCTCTATCTCCTTGATACCTATTCTTTTTATTTCTTTCCATATTCCTTTTTAATGTTTAGCATGACCCACGCCCTGTCCGCAAATGCATTTTTTTTAAAGCATAAAAGAAAAATTTATCTTATTTTTTTAATGCCAATCATACTTTTTTACCTCATCTTTAATGTCTACCCCAAGGTAAATCCCAGTTTGATAATTATTGTAGTATGGGCCGGCATTTATATAATATTATCCAATTCATTCCTTATTTACTCCTATATAAAAGCCGATATAAAAGCAGAAGCTCTTATTGTCTGCATCACTTTGATTCCGGGAACCTCCCTAACAGTCTATACAGACTATATTCTGGTACTTTGTAAGAACTTCTCAATCTGGAATTATCATGATTTAATTGCTTTCGTTTCAGTGCTCATTGCTATATTTTTAGCTATGAAGCATGGGATTATGGGAATAAAAATCAAAATTGAAAAAAAAGATATTGAAACTTCAATGAAACCTGCTTATCCGGGAATCAGTATAATTAATCATTCATTGAAAAGTGAAATTTCAAAGATTTCTATGTGTGCTGATTCCATACAAGAAAACAACATCACGCAGAATGATATTATAGAAAAAAGCGTTATAATTATTAGAAACTCACTTTCGCATTTATCCAATTTGATGAATAGAACAATGAAAAACACAAGGGATATTATATTAAGTAAAAAATTAGTATCTCTTAAAGATATAATTGACTCTGCAATCAATTTAAATGAAATTGATATAAAACAAGCCAGTATCGATATTTTCAAGAATTACGACAGCAATATCCAGCTTCTTTGCGATGAAACACATACAATAGAAGTAATAAATAATGTACTCAGAAACTCCATTGAGGCCATTGGAGAAAATGGTGAAATAAGAGTTTCAACGGGTACTAGTAAAAAATTTATTTTCATAAAAATTCAAGATACGGGAATTGGAATACCCTCTAATAAAATTTCAAGTGTAATTTTACCATTCTTTACCACTAAGAACAAAGATTCAAATTTTGGTCTTGGCCTTTCCTACTGCTATAATGTAATGAAAAAGCATAACGGCTTCTTAGAAATATCAAGCAATGTAGGACATGGAACTTCAGTGTCCTTGTATTTCCCAATACATAGGAAAAAATATATAGGCAAATAATATTGCATCATTTTATTTTCTTTACACCATAGCTTCTTGACAATAAAGCATTTTTTAATATATGGTAATAGTTAGCTATTAAAACTTAACAATTTAATGGAGGCACATAATGCAGGAACATCTTTCATGGCTATATAAATATTTATTGGAAACATACAAAAGTCCCATACTTGAAAATTTCCTTAAGCTTGAAATAGTTGATTTGTCTGAAGGGAGATTTACATGTAAAACAAAAATCACAGACAAGCACTGTAATATCTATGGCTTTGTTCATGGAGGTACTCTGGCTTCATTATCTGATATAGTTATGGGTGTTTCCTGTATTACGCTTAAAAAGCGGGTTGTAACAATTGATATGAGCAACAGCTATATTAAAAATTCACCCGTAGGTTGCAGCCTGACTGCGGTAGGCGAGGTAGTAAGCAATGGTAAAACCATTATGAGAGCTTCCGGCCAGATATTCAATGAAGATAACCAGCTTCTTGTCCGTTCTCAGGCATCATATTTTGTAACTGGTAATTTTTGCGAAAACGATTACCCTGTACTAAGCAAAATGCCTCAATGATTTTAAATCATGAGACATTTTGCCAGTGGACTATCTAACTATATTATAGGAGGATTTTGCTGATGAAAACTAAATCAAACTGTGATTGCTGTATAAATTACCTGTACGACGAAGAATACAGCTCTTATTACTGTCAGGTAAATCTGGACGAGGATGAAATGCTAAGGTTTATGACAAAAGCCTTTAACAGCTGCCCCTACTTTCAATTTAATGATGAATACAAAACCGTAAGAAAACAGATGTAAAATTTCTACGGTTTTCCCGTGGTCAGAATGTTTTTTGCTCTGTCCACTTCTTCTTGTGAAGGGGAGGGCACTCCTTCCAGAGGGTACTCAACATTCAGCTTCTCCCATTTCACTTTTCCCATTGAGTGGTACGGAAGAACCTCTATTTTTTCTATATTTTTGAATCCCTTTAAATAATTGTATGCCGCCAGCAAGTCTTCTTCATTGTCGGTATAACCCGGAACAAGGACGTATCTTATCCAGACCGGTTTTCCTATTTCACCGAGATAGCTTGTAAACAGCTTTATTCGCTCATTTTCAACACCTGTCAAGTCCAAATGCTTCTTTGCATTTGCCTGTTTTAAGTCCAGAAGTACAAGGTCTGTATATTCAAGTGTTTCCTTTACATCTTCAACATTGACATAGCCGGAAGTGTCCACAGCAGTATGTATCCCCGCTTCACGGCACAGCTTAAACAGCTCCCTTACAAAATCCTGCTGTATTAACGGCTCTCCTCCGCTGACTGTTATTCCTCCATGTGAGGCTTCTATAAAGTTCTTGTATTTGAGTAATTCCTTCATAACCTCCTGAGGGGTATACAGTTTTGCTCCCTCGGAGCTCCATGCGTCTCTGTTATGACAGTACTTGCATCTCAGGGGACAACCTTTTAAAAATACTATAAATCTTATTCCGGGACCATCTACAGTCCCGAAGGTTTCAAATGAGTGTACTCTTCCTTTGATTTCCATCAGAATTACCTCCTTAAAACTTGCAACCCCGTATGAAAATTAATCCTTAGCAGATTCCAAGGAAATTAATTTGTCACTCTTATCCCTCGGAACCTGTCCGGCTGAAACTATATATTTTCGTGTATAGTTCTGTTAATTACATCAAGCTGCTGTTCTCTTGTCAATTTTATAAAGTTTACCGCATAACCGGAAACCCTTATTGTAAGCTGAGGATACTTTTCAGGATGCTCCATTGCATCCATAAGCATTTCCCTTTCAAAAACATTAATATTAATGTGATGTCCGCCTTCCTTAAAGTAGGAGTCTAACATTGACGAAAGGTTACTTATCCTGGTATCTTCCTCTCTTCCCAGTGCTTTTGGGATTATGGAGAATGTATAAGATATACCGTCCTGTGCAAACTGGTAAGGCAGCTTTGAAATTGACTGAAGTACTGCAAGTGCTCCATTCAAGTCCCTTCCGTGCATTGGGTTTGCACCCGGTCCGAAGGGTTCTCCTGCTTTTCTTCCGTCAGGTGTATTTCCTGTCTTCGCTCCGTATACAACATTTGATGTAATAGTGAGTACTGAAAGAGTTGGAACAGAATGTCTGTAAGTCCTCTGTTTTTCCAATTTTTCCATAAAACGTTTAACCAGCATTACTGCTATATTGTCTACACGGTCGTCATTGTTTCCAAACTTCGGGTAATCTCCTTCTATATCATAGTCGGTAGCAAGCCCATCTTCATTCCTTATTACCTTTACCTTTGCATACTTGATAGCGCTCAGTGAGTCTGCAACTACTGATAATCCTGCTATTCCACATGCCATAGTTCTTAATATATCCTTGTCATGCAAAGACATCTGTAGTCTTTCATATGCATACTTGTCGTGCATATAGTGTATAATATTCAGAGTGTTGATGTAAAGCTTTGCAACCCATGTAAGTACTGCATCGAATCTCTTCATTACATCATCATAATCAAGATATTCAGTCTCAACTGCCTGCATTATAGGCCCTACCTGAACCCCTGATTTTTCGTCACGGCCTCCGTTAATTGCATACAGCAAAGCTTTTGCCATATTGCAACGGGCTCCGAAGAACTGCATCTGCTTTCCAATTCTCATAGCCGAAACACAGCATGCTATACCATAGTCATCGCCCCAGTAATACCTCATTATGTCGTCGCTCTCATATTGAATAGAGCTTGTGTTAATGGAAACATATGAGCAGTATTTTTTAAAACCGTCAGGAAGATGTACTGACCATAGAACCGTTAAATTTGGTTCAGGTGCGTGTCCCAGATTAAACAAGGTATGCAGCATCCTAAAGGAATTCTTGGTTACCAGCGTACGTCCGTCAAGGCCCATACCTCCTATACTCTCAGTTACCCATGTAGGGTCGCCGGAAAACAGTTTTTCGTATTCGGGAGTCCTTAGAAATCTTACTAATCTGAGTTTCATAACAAAGTGGTCCACAAGTTCCTGAGCCTCCTCCTCCGTAAGTACGCCCTCCTTTATATCCCTCTCTATATAAATATCAAGGAAGGTTGAAACTCTGCCGAGACTCATAGCGGCACCGTTCTGCTCCTTTACTGCTCCCAAGAAACCAAAATACAACCATTGGAAGGCTTCCTGTGCGGTTTCAGCAGGCCTTGAAATATCAAAGCCATACATTTCTGCCATTTGTTTTAAGTACTCAAGGGCTTTTATCTGACTTTTTGTTTCTTCCCTCTCCTGAATGGTCTCACTGTCCATATAATCCATTTCAAGACTTGTCAGCTGCTTCTGTTTATCGTCAATAAGTCTGTCAACCCCATACAGTGCAACCCTTCTGTAATCCCCGATTATTCTTCCTCTACCGTATGCATCCGGCAGCCCGGTTATAATTCCTGCTTTTTTTGCTCTCATCATTTCAGGAGTATATACATCGTAGACACCATCATTATGAGTTTTGCGGTACTCAGTAAAAAGCTTAACAACACTTTCATCAATCTTTTTACCATAAGCCTCACCGCCCTTTACCACCATTCTGATTCCACCAAATGGCATTATACCCCTTTTCAAAGGTTGGTCAGTCTGTAATCCTACAATTTTTTCCAGTTCTTTATCTATATACCCGGGGTCATGAGAAGTCATTGTTGATATTATTTTTGTATCAACATCAAGAACTCCTCCGTTCTTTCTTTCCTCCTCCAGTTTGTCACTGACTTTCTTCCAAAGTTTTTGTGTCCTTTCCGTCGGACCCTTTAAAAAGGAAGCATCCCCCTCATATGGTGTATAATTATTTACTATAAAATCCCTTACATCTATTTCCTCGGACCAATTTCCGTTTTTGAAATATCTCCATGCGTCCATTGTAAACACCTCTTTTTATATTGTGTTATTATATTTATACCCAAAATAAGAAGTGAAAACCAACAAAATTACTGGGAATTATTAGCACGGTTAAAAATAGATGTAACATATTATTATGACAAAACATCAAACTGACTATCCCAAGGTATTTCCATACTTTTTGTATATCAGTTGACGGGCTTTTTGTATATGGCTTTTATGAATATCAAGTCTTTGTGGCACAATGTTTCTAGTACTTGCAACCTCCCTTGAAGAAGAACTTTCTAAGTTTACAATTATACATTTTATACCTTCAGACGTTAAATAAGAGTATATTTCTAACATATTTTTATTATCAAATCCATTAGAAAAGATTAGTGTCTCCCATTTTTCTTCTAAAAAGAAAACCTTGACTAACGAATGTATTAAAGCTATTAAAAAAGCTATCCCGGAAAAAATAAATATGTAATTCATAAAGTATTCCTTTCACACTGATATTTTAGTTAAAGTTTAACATTTAATAGAATTTATGTAAAATTAGCAATCCTTAAAGAGCAACACTTTCATGAAATTATGACTATTACTTTACTCAATTTAACTTTCTCCTAAAAAAGAAGAGTATCACCCACCACTTCTCAAGTAGTCTGGCGATACTCACTTTAGATGCTTTTTCAGCAATAAATATTCTGCTTTTAATATCTGCTTATTCCTATTTAACTCATTTGGGACTTAATGTCGCTTAATATATTTTAGACTAAAAACCATGATACATTGAATATGCAAGGTGAAAAATGGTCTCCTCGTCTCTTACGTTTGTATTATCGCTCATATACGCCTGAACTCCGCATACATCGAAATACTGATAGGAAACACCTGAATCGTGCATTTCACCACCCACTCCCGAAGGCAAACCAATTGAAATATTAAATCTGCCTGACGAATCAGTTATACCGGTACCGGTTCTGACAGCATTTGAAGGTGTGTTATTTCTGTCCCAGTACGGATTATAGTACATTCCTGTAACTCCCACTCCTGCAACGGCATATGTAACATTTGTAGCAGGGTCTTTTACAGTTGCAACACCTGAAATTGTTAACGTTCCTGTGCCTGTCCTGAAATGTGCTCCATAGCCTGGATAGTTAACTACATAATTCAAGCCTTCTGTTCCGTTTAAATCTGTAATTGTAATAGTGTCTGCTCTTAATATGGGAGTAACTGTCAATGTATAGTTCTGAATATCTGCATCGTTATATTCTTCCATGGTTTTTGCATTGCACACCCTTATATAATATGTTCCGGTGCCAACAGAGAAATTATTACCGCTTGGATTTACCATCTGCATAGCAAGTCCTGATGTTGAAGCATTCTTATATACCTGAACTGAACAGGTATTGGCAGACGCAGTAGTGGCTGTAATCTGTAATTTGTCATATATTCTGCTGCTTGGTACTGTGATAGCGTACCAATCGTTGTCTATCGGTGAACTCAAGTTTCTTGTGTTTACATATGCCCCAGCTGTTCCATATGTAAATGCAAGCGCCTGACTTGCATGCTCATCTATTTCGTAGTTATCACAAGCACTGCTTACTGAATAATCTAATTTAAATGTTTCACTTACACTTCCGCCGTTTGAAGAGTGAACATATAAATAATATGTAGCCGTTGCATCACCTGAGGTTATATACCCCAGAGCTTCCGGCAAGGTTCCGCTGGTTCCGTTAATCTGTGTGAAGTATTCTGAGCCACGCAGAATATTTCCTTGTGAATCCAGCAAATATAAATCATAATCCAAATTAGGATTTGCAGGAGTTGTCAACTGTGCTTGAAGGTATATTCCCGGCTGTAAATTCAGAGAATATATTTTTGCGTCACCTGTTGCAGATAAAGTTCCGCTTACAGTACCTGCCACAACTGTTGATTGGGCAGCAACTTCTGAATCTGAAGTTGCTGCTTTCCCAGCAGCACTCTGCAGTCTTCCCTTCTTGATACGTGAAATATCAACTTTCTTCTCCAGCTTATTGGGCACGGCCATATTTTCAGCAGAAGCTAAATTTGTAACCTGTACAGCTTCCTGACTCTTTATTTCTTTATTTGGCGAATACTCAACATGCATTTTTGCATCCGTATTTTCTGCTGCAAGTACATTCATTGGGCAAACAATGGCTAATGACATTGAAACAACCATCAGCAATGACAGCAATTTCTTTTTACTAAAGTTCATATAAAATCTCTCCTTGTTGTATATAGTTAGTCGTCCGACTATCTTGAAGTTATGAGGAAAAAACTTTATTTAGCAAATATAAAAAAGCAGTACAGCACCCTCCCTTCGTTGCAAGACTTACATTGTGACTAAACACTGTACTTTTTGAGTTTATCTATTGCCTAGATTATTGTCAATATCACCCATATATGTAATTTATTTAATATGCTTGGTATCAGGTATGCCTTCCTATGACGGAGGTGCAAAATATTTAGTGCTTTTCTCTATAATTTTACCCTTCCAGTCCGTAACCTGGCACAAAATCTCATAATTAACCGATGCTTCTAAATGACAGATAAAATAGTTACTGCTCTCTGCATCAACGATTTTTTTACCATTTTTATCAATATGAGTAACGGTTATTTTAGACTGCTGTTCAGGTATACCCAAAATGTCACATCCGATATAAAAATCCCCATCTTCTCTCTTCTCAATATGTATGTCACCTATTGATGTTTTTTCTTTAACCAAACCATCAGGAAGTTTACTTTTTATATACACAGCCAGAACGTTCTGATGGGCTGCTATTGCCTCATTATAACGTTTTATCAACTCTTTATTATTTTTTTGTTTAGCCAATTGGTCTGCTTCCTTGAACTGCTTTACTATTTTGTTTATGTCTTCAATGTCACCGCCATAATTATCCAAATACTTCTTGCTGTTTTTGAAGCGGCTTTCATTATATATAACGCTCAAATCATAGGTTGGTTCAAAATTTGAGTTTTCCCAAACAAGTTCATTTCCTACAAATTTATAATTACCGGGATACAGATCAGTAATGTAATACGGCTGCATGTCTCCCAGTTTAAATGTTACTTTTGCCTTGCCTATTGTGCCTTTCCAAGCCGCACCCGTACGTATTACATAGCCCGAAAAAATATTTGATATAGAATCATATGTCGGGTTAAACGAATATGTATTTTTAACAATGATTCTTTGGCCGGGTTTTATATTCACTTTAAAAGTATACCATTGGCTGAACTTATCATATGGTTTATCCGAGTCTTTTTTGGGAGTATTCTTTTCTTTTTTTACAGCAATCTTTTTACCCCCGATGTATGCCTTAAAATTATGAACTTCAAGATTGACGGGTTGTGAAATGTCATTATCATCTGTTAGTACACTTGGAAATCCCATCAATATTGTTTTGTGCTTTCCTGAATTATAAAAATGGAATTCACACTGAGCCGTGTTATTTTTCAAATCAACAACTACTGTTTCCTCCTCCATTCTTATATCGTCTTCTCCTATGGGGAATACCCCGTCAGGCATTCTTCCAAGGCAAGTATCGTCTGCATATACATTTCTGCAGGTCAAGCAAAGCAATACAATTAAAAGAGTAACAGCCGTGATTAAGCATTTCGATAATTTCAATACTAACACCTCCAACACAAACTTAATTTCCAAACTTTTTTTGTATTTATACCATTATTTTACTACATCTAATAACACATTAATATATCCCACCAGCTATTTCGATAATTCTGATATGACAGCACTGCGACTATCACTTATATGTTTTCTTCAAGCCATGTATGCACTATATTTATATCCTCTTTTTCCATAAAAGGATGCTCGCTGTTTTCAGCTACTGTCAACTTCTATTTCAGCAAAGCTCTCTGCATGTTCTTTACAAGACATTTTTCCGTGAACATGAATATATAACTTGTCTGATTCATCGCCCCAAATGATTGCAGGGATGCTGTTAATTTTAATATTTTGAGCTTTCATTTTTTTACCTTCAGCTATTGAGGTCATATCCTCACAGAACTCTATATATTGTTTTTTCCAAAACTGATATTTAGCGGGCATGAAGACCGACATAGCCAACACCCGCTTATAGAGTCCCCGTCTTCATTTAAATATACAGTTTCTTTGCAGTGGTCTGCTTTTGTTTCGCCACCGCCTAAAGCCTGTTGAGGACATGCCTGTATACACCGGGCACAGCCGGAAATACAAATTTCTTTTTCGATAGGAGCATCTCCATGAAGAGGCATATCAGTCATGACCGCACCAAGTTCCACCATACTTCCAAAGCGTGGAGTTAGCAACAGCTTATTTTTGCCGATGCTGCCCAGTCCGGCAAGAACGGCATAATGCCTGAGAGAAACTGCTCCCCAGTCCGGCTCCACCTCATCGTCTGCAGCAATGGCTATTGCTTGAAACCCCTTGGATATGATTTCTTGGGCTAACATCTGTGATATCATATCCACGGAAGAAATCATTTTGCAGAAATCCTTGTTATAGCATTCCCTGTCTTCGGCAGTATAGAAGTACCTGGGGAATTTTTTATAAAATACTATAATCGTTTTTACACCCGGTAAAACATCGTCAGCCCTCATGTGCCATGAAATGGAAGACTGCTCCTCAAGTGAAACAAACCCGCAATCATCAGCCCCAAGAGATAACAGAATCGTCTTTATCCTGTCAGTTTCTCTATTTATGTCTATAATCATACGTTTACCTTTCTATATTCTGGTGCCATAATATATACCACTAAAGGATGCTCTGCCGGGTGTCCTCGCATCCACTGCGCCCATGTATCAATCATCAAAACCGCATACTTAATAGTTTTTGATTAAGCAATTATTTACTGTCTTTAAGCTTTTCAATTATAAATTTCTCTGCAAAGTCTTTACTGAACGGCAGAACAATCCTTTCTGTTCCTGAAACAAGCACTGTCTGTTTTTTGCCATCCTTATCCTCGGTAATAACCTTTGCAGTTTTAGCATTTATTGTATGCTCCTGTCCCATGAGCTTTAGGGTAGCTGTACCGTTATCTACCGTAAAGCTGGGAAGATTAAAATAGATTACCACTCCGATTGCTATGACTGCAATAAGTATGCCAAGCTTCAGCAGACTTTTCGCTACCTTTGCAATAATAAGTATAACAAGAACCACCACAATAACCGGAACCAAGAAAGATGCGTTTAAAATACCAAGTCCCTTTAAAATTTCCATTATTTATTTTCTCCTCCGAAACGTAAAAATCAAAAACCTTTTATTACTTCTACCACTACCTGTTATTTTCCTTCTTTGATGAATTTCTGATATTTCAGAGGCTGCCCGTTTTCCCAAGGTCTATAATTATTGGCAAAATCAACTCTGGATTTAAAAGTAGGGTGGTCATAAGTCCAAAGCATATAAACAGAACCGGGTTCAGGCATTGTAAGACTTTGCTGATGAAGTTTCACAGTTGCTGTTGCAGTAGCAAAGTTATTCCTTGTAAGCTCCAGTTCAAAGCGGTCTGCCTCAGTTTCCATACTACGTGAGTATGCATTGGTTATAGGTGCCGTAAAAAACATCATCATGTTTATAAGAAGTATTATAAGCGGAAAGGCTGCTATATCCGAGACTTTGCCAAAACCAAGCCTTCCTTTTGCTTTTCTAAGTATATACCCCATCAGCCTATATATTAGGTACAAAATAAGAATACTTCCCAAGCCCCCGAAAACTATTGATTTCCAAACATGCCCCATAAGATAATGCCCCATTTCATGAGCTGTAACCCCCAGCACTTCATCTGTGTCCAGATAATTAATTGTTGTGTCCCACAGGACAATTCTCTTTGTATTGAATACCCCTGTCATATAAGCATTCATCTGGTTTGTTTCCTTGCTTTTATCCACCTGATAAACCTGACAGTCACCTATTGGTGTTTTATGGAGCAAATCTTCTATTTTCAAGGCTAGCTGACTGTCTTCAACAGGCTTATAATGATTGAATATAGGGTCGATTACCACAGGCTGTATATACGAAACTATAAACAGATACGGGATTGATATTAGTGCTATGTATAGCCACCAACGCTTTGGAGACTTTTTGATTATAAGAAACGGAACCCATATAATCGCCCCGGTTAAAACCGTATTTACAATGAAATTTTTGATTGTATCTGTCAGCCATTGAACAAAAGTCTGGTTTGACAAACCATATTGATGCATTCTGAAAAAACCCGTATATATATCCAGAGGCAGGTAGATAAGTGTTTCAATAACTGAATACACAATGAAATATAGAATAATTATTGAAATCCAACGACGGGCTCTTCCCGCTGCCCAATTTCTAATGTGAATAGACAGCTTTGAAAATATAAAAAAAGCAGGCACTGCAAAGCTGAGAAAAAGTCTTATCAGCCATGTTGTTACCTTGCTTTTCTGAAAATTAAAAGCCGCCTGTGTAGGCATTGTTACCTGAACAGTGTCAGGTACGGCTATTTGCCCGCTTTGGGGGTATGTTCTGAGAATATGGTTGTAATTTACTATTTCAGATACTGTTACAGCTGCTGCAAATAATACAAACAGGCTGATAAATACTATTATTATCTTGCGAAAATCCTTGGTCAATGTACTCAACCTCCAATTAACTATTAGGAATATGTCCACCTGTTAATTATATGATTGTACCACGCATTTTAATGTATTAACTCAGCTTTTTTAGTACATTTTTCCCTTTGAAATAACATTTACTATATTCAGGGCACTATCGCATATAACACAATCCGCATCTTTCCCCACTTCCAAAGTACCCTTTCTATCGTCTATTTTTAGCCTCTGAGCGGCATTTTTTGTGATAATGCCTATTGCCGTTTCCACAGGAATTCCCCTGTGTTTAATAGCTGTACGGACTTCGTCAAAAAGAATCTTGCAGCTTACAGTCTCCGAGGAAACCACGTTTCCGTTTTCATCAAAAGTTGGTACACTTCCGTAGGCATCTGAGCTGATTGTGATTCCTGAAAAGTCGAGATTTCTGTCTAAGACAGTCCTTAATGCATCATAGGTAGCAACACATTCCAAATCGCTGTCTGATGGAATAAAACCCGCTGTCAAGTCAATATTGCCGCCTTGTTTTAAATACTCCAAAGCCCTGTTAAAGAGTACTTTGGTACGGTTAACATGTGTAGGAAGAATGTGCTGTTTGGGTATTAAAGTCTCATTTGAAAGCCTGAACATATACTCCATTGCACTTTCACCCAGTCCAAGATGGAAATGCACCAATCCGGCTTTTCCTGAAATAATGGCACCGTTTCTGGTTTGAGCTGCAATTCTGCTTATTTCATCAAAAGACGGTTCAAAAGCCCTGCTGTCTGCAAGACAAATTTCACCCACCCCGATAACCTTATCAACAAAAACCATGTCGTTTTGTATGTTTCCCGTTAGTGTTATTACCGGAACCTGATATGAACCGGTATATATATAAGTTGAAAGGCCCTCCAGTTCCAGCTGGCGTGCTTTTGCATAAAGATTGGGCATATTTCTGGTAACGCCGTCTGCTCCAAGAACTCCTACAACTGTAGTTATGCCGTACTTGAGTATGTCCTCTGCCTTTGCTTCCTCAGTCCTTGTAGTAAAACCGCCTTCACCGCCTCCACCTGTTATATGGACGTGAAGGTCTATAAAGCCCGGAAACACTATTTTGCCGTCACAGTTAACTATCTCAACATCTTTAAACCCTGTAGGGTTTATATTGTCTTCAATTAAAGCCACCTTGTCAAAGCAAAGCAATATGTCTTTATTACCAATAAATTCCGGAGAATATACTGTTGCATCCTTTAACAGCTTGAACATATGTGCCTCCAACAATTTTTAAGAATTTACTATTATTATTTATAGTATCTTACTTAAAAATTCCTTTGTTCTGTCATCTTTAGGATTAGTAAAAATTTCATTTGGCGTTGCTTCTTCCTTGATTTTACCTTCATCCATAAATAGAACTCTGGTTCCAACCTCTTTTGCAAAGCCCATTTCATGAGTAACAACCACCATTGTCATTCCTTCTGCAGCAAGCTCTTTCATTACTTCAAGAACTTCTCCTACCATTTCCGGGTCAAGGGCTGAAGTAGGCTCGTCAAAAAGCATTACATCAGGGGACATAGCAAGGGCACGTACAATAGCTATACGTTGTTTCTGTCCTCCAGAAAGCTGTGCAGGATAGTTATTTGCCTTTTCCTCTAATCCTATACGCTTCAAAAGTGCCATAGCATTCTCTTTTGCCTGTTCAGGAGTCTGATTTTTGAGTTTTACAGGCCCGAGAGTTATGTTGTCAATAATAGATAAATGTGGAAATAGGTTGAAATTTTGAAAAACCATCCCCATTTTTTGCCTTTGTTTGTTTATATCATTGTTCTTGTCAGTTATATTTATTCCTTCTAAAATAATTTCACCGCCGGTAGGCTGCTCCAATAAGTTCAAACATCTGAGGAAAGTACTCTTACCGGAACCGCTGGGGCCGATTACAACTACAACCTCGCCCTTTTCAATGGTTACATCTATACCCTGCAGCACATGAAGGCTACCAAATTTCTTATGAAGATTCTTAACATTAATCACTTGTCCTCATCCTCCTTTCAGCATATCCCAGAAGCCTTGTAAGACTGAAGGTCAATAGGAAATATATAATAGCCGTAATTGCCAATGGCTCAAAAGGCCTGTAAATAGCACCTTGTATAATATTTGTGTTTCTCATAAGTTCACTTATACTGATAACAGACAATACGGAAGATTCCTTAATTACAACAACAAACTCATTTCCTAAAGCAGGAAGAATGTTTCTTAATGCCTGGGGGGCAATACAATGTATCTCATTGCCTGTCCATGAGTAAAACCGATGGACCTTGCCGCCTCCATCTGACCTTTGTCCACTGCCTGAATACCTGCCCGAATTATTTCAGCCACATATGCACCGCTGTTTACGGACATGGCTATAACACCGGGGATAAATCGCTCCAATTCTAAACCGAATATATGAAATTCCGGAAGTGATATCAGATAGAAAAAAAGTGTTATCTGAACTAGAAGTGGTGTTCCCCTTATAAACTCAATATAGGATGATGCAACTGCCTTTAAAACCTTGTTATGAGATATCTTCATTAATGCAATAACTGTACCTATAATAACGCCAAGTATTACGGTAAGAATTGCAATTACTATTGTGTTTGCGGTACCGCTTACAAAATAGTACCAATATTCACTTAAAAAGCTGAAATCCAAGCTAAACCCTCCCTATTATAAAAATTCTCCGAAAAACAAAACACAGGGGTGCCCATGGACATCCCCTTAGCTTTGACCTTCATATAATGTCAATTATTTCGATTTTGATGTTACATTCTTTTCATTAGCTTCCTGAACAAACTTTTCTATTAATCCGTCCTTCATAAGTCTGTCAAGGGTTTTGTTAATTTTGTCCACTAAGTTTGAATTACCTTTTTTAACTGCTATAGCAGATCCTCCTGTGTCATCCTTTACAGGAACATTAGTAAGTGCCAAATCGTTGTTGTTTTTAACATAACCGCTTGCAACCGGAAGTTCTACCACCAATGCATCTATTTTTTTGTTCTTTAATTCCATAACCAAATCAGGTATCTTGCCTAATGAAACAAGGTTTGCACCCTTAATCTGTTCTTGTACTATTTTTTCCTGTGTAGTTCCCAGCTGTGCACCAACCTTTTTATCCTTTAAGTCAGCAACAGTTTTATATTTGTCTTTGTCCTCAGCTCTTACCATTACACCTTGTTTTGCTTCATAATAAATCTTTGAAAAATCAACTGATTTTTTTCTCTTTTCGTCTGGATTCATACCCGCTATTACAATGTCCACCTTGTTTGTGTTAAGCGATGACAATAGTCCGTTGAAATCAGCATCCACAATCTGGAACTGAACGCCCATGTCTTTTGCAATCTCCTCTACTATGGAAATATCGATACCTACTATAGTATCCTTTCCATCTACCAGCATGTGATATTCATACGGCGCATAATCTCCGCTGGTACCTACAACCAATTTGCCGGTCTTTTCTATTCTCTTCATTGTTTCTCCGCCACCGCAACCTGCAATGGATATTCCGATAGTTGCAACAATAAGCAAGCAGAATATCCTCTTTAATAATCCTTTCTTCATTTTGAAATCCCCCTATTATTTTTCTACATAATAAAACATCGATGTGTACAATTATAAATTATTATGCATAAAAATTCAATACAATGCATAAATATTTCGTTCTATCGTAATTTTCTTACAGTGTATGTAAATTTCCTTTATTCTCTGATTTCAGGAAATATTTTATTTGAAGATATTTGATGAGACACCGCTAGATAGCCCCTATCTGTGCTAATCGTTTTAATCGCAAAAAATGTAACAGTAATGAAATTTTCATTTTAACAGTAATATTAATATAATGAACTAATGCGGTACTATATTTTTCCAATTATAATATAGTAATAATTAAAAATCAGAGGTGGATTGTATAATGATAAAAAAACTTTTATTGATTGGCACACTAATGATTGCCATACTATTTGAAAGTACAGCTGTATGTGGTGCAGCCGATGCAAAAGACAAAAAACAGTATCCGGAAGTGTCACAGTCGGCAGTGAAAATTGATACCACCGTACTTGATAAAACCCTTGATACTCAAAAAAAACAGCAGGAAGCCCAGAAGAAAAAGGAAGAGGCTGCTGCCAAGGAAAAACTACAGAAAAAAATAGCCCAACTGCAAAAAAGTATTACGGCCAATACATACATGAATTACATTAAGCAGCTTGGCTACTACAAAAAAGCTTATAAAAATGATGAAAAACTGAATATCAGAAATGCACTTCTTTTATTTCAAAGTAATCATAATATGAGTGTAACCGGTACATACGACACGGCAACAAAAAATATGCTTGTACAAAGACTCTCAAGCAACAAGTTTGCTTATCTTGACAATGTTATAAAAGCCCCCACTAAAGGAAGATGGATTGCAGTAAACAAGACCACCAGAGTTCTTACATTATATGAAGGTAAAAAGGTTTTGAAAAAATATGCTGTTGCAGTAGGTAATCCCGCTACCCTTACTAAATCAGGCAAGTATGTCGTTAACTGTAAGCTTATTGACCCTGATTGGGGAGGAGGAGGATTTGCAAAACCAGTAAGAGGCGGAACACCGCAAAATCCTTTGGGAACCCGTTGGATGGGGATAAACAGAACTGACGGTTCCTATGGGATACATGGCACAAATTCATTTTATTCTATTGGAAAATACATATCACATGGATGCATGAGAATGTCAAATTACTGTGTGGAAGAACTGTATCCTCTGGTTCCTATGAAGGCACCTGTCTGGGTAGGTACTCAGACCGAGCTAAAGAACTGGAGCATCACTCAACCTCAGTTCAAATAGCAAGTCTCGTAGAAAATTTTTATTATTGAATTTTAAACGTCATTGTGATAAAATACACAATACAAATACAAATGTCATCGAATGGTGGACACTTTATTGTTTTATTTGACTAAACCCATTCAATATCCTTTCAATAATATGAAAATCTACGAGTAGGAGGCATAAAAGATGTCTAAGCTAAAAGTTGGTATAATCGGTGGTACTGGAATGGTTGGACAAAGATTTATTTCACTTCTTGAAAACCATCCATGGTTCGAAGTTGTTTCCATTGCTGCCAGTGAAAAATCTGCAGGAAAGAGATACGATGAAGCAGTAGGTAATAGATGGAAGATGTCTACACCTATGCCTGAAAACGTTAAGAATATTGTAGTAAAAAATGCAACAGAGCAAGTTAAAGAAATTTGTGATGAAGTGGATTTCGTTTTCTGTGCAGTTGATATGAAAAAGGATGAGATAAAGAAGCTTGAGGAAGAATATGCAAAAAATGAAACTCCTGTAGTTTCAAACAATTCTGCACACAGGTGGACTCCTGACGTACCTATGCTAATACCTGAAATCAATGCAGATCATGTAAAGGCAATAGATGCTCAGAGAAAAAGACTGGGAACAAAATACGGCTTCATTGCCGTTAAGCCAAATTGTTCAATCCAAAGCTATGTTCCTGCTCTTACTCCTTTAATGAAATACGGTATTAAAAATGTTGTTGCAACTACTTACCAGGCAATTTCCGGCGCAGGAAAGAATTTCACAGACTGGCCTGAAATGCTCGATAATGTAATACCTTATATAGGCGGAGAAGAAGAAAAAAGCGAACAGGAACCATTGAAAATCTGGGGTAAAGTTGAGAACGGAGAAATCGTAAAGACTTCTTCACCTCTTATAACTACACAGTGTATAAGAGTACCTGTAACTGACGGTCATCTTGCCGCAGTATTTGTTTCCTTTGAAAACAAACCTTCAAAAGAAGAGATACTTGAGTTGTGGAAAGACTTCAAGGGTGAACCTCAGCTTTTAGATTTGCCAAGTGCTCCAAAGCAGTTCATTAAATATTTCGAAGAAGACAACAGACCACAAACCAAATTGGACAGAGATGCCGAGAACGGAATGGGTATAACTGCCGGAAGACTCCGTGAAGACACTCTTTATGACTATAAATTTGTTTGCCTCTCACATAATACTGTACGTGGTGCTGCAGGCGGCGGAGTACTAATGGCAGAGTACCTAAAGTCCCAAGGATATATCCATGCAAAATAAGCAATATTACCTATTTTTATTAAGAATAGGTAAATAATTTAGTATAATATGCCGATATTTGAGCTAGGTGAACAACCTAGCTTTTTTGTTATGTTCAAATTTATACCATATGTTAGTGTTCAATTTTCGTACAGGCAAAGGAGATCAAAATGGGCATAAAATCAGATTATGCAGGCCAATATTTGACCGGTCAGAATGAAACGATTATTTATGAAGGTAACAGAGTATCATCAGTTATTTTAATGCTTCAGGGGAAGTTAGATGTCTTACTGTCGCCCTTTGATAAAGCACCAAATGGTGGAGAATGCACAGCTGATGACAGCTGCCGTCTTTTCACCTTGGATCAGAATACTTTTTTAAGCATTAATGACATTTTGAAAAGCGGTAAGAACTCCTTTAGTTTAAGATCCCGGGAAGCTTGTAATTTATACTGTTTTCCTGCCTCATCTGCAAATGGCATCAGAGATATCATGAATACACAAAAGGATTATTCAACATATATTGTCTCTTCTCTGGCAACACTCATCGACCTGAGCTATGATTCATATCAGAAGCTTCTCCCTATATGCAGGAGTTTGGATATATTAGTAAAGAACCTATCCGTATATTACTGGGCTATAAAGGATAAGTACTATTTTAAATATTCTCCTGAGATAGAGAATCTGGATTATTACAAAAACGCTTATCAGGAAGCAAAAGATAATGGAGTACATATCTTTCCTGTTGATACTGATTCCTTATCAAATACATATATATGTGAAAATTGCAGCGAAGCCGAGGATGAAATAGACGGTGCGGATTTCGACTATTTTTCAAAGCTGCTTAATGTACCTCTTGAGCAGAGAAAGGGTTTTTTCAACAGCGAAAGCTATGTATGCGAATACCATATTAAAAATGGCTCTGAACTTATGGAGTCTCTTGTAGGTGAAATTAAGAACAAGCTATCCAAACTATACAGCAATATCAACTGTCTCTATACTGCTCCCGTAAACCTCATGTCTTCCTACGCAAAAATTACCGTAGATTCAAAAGATGATAAAGAAGCAGCACTGACTATTTATGGAATTATGGAGCAATCGGCTGTAGTTATTGCAAATTGTATTAGCAGACTTCAGAATGAGTTTGACTGTTTCAGCTCCATTACTGTTTCAAAGATTAATGAAATGGTTGAAGCTGTGAAGGATAAGGCATTCATAAACCGTATAACCCAAAATGATGATGGTACATATTCAGGAAATGAGCTTCCAAAGGAACTTGAAAACAGTCTTGATAAGATATTAACAATATGCGGCTGCACTATGGATTTCAAAGACAGTTTCAATAAACGGCTCTGTCATTTCAGAGCTCTAAAGGATAAATCCGCCAGCGACTCTGAAGCAAGAGAACTCAGATCTTCACTTACAGGCGATTTCTTTACTGTTTATGAAGCCGCTTTTAAAAAAGCACAGGAAAGCGAACAATACCCCAAAATTATAAGCATGTTCTTAAATTTTGGATATATGGATGAACGTCTTGTAACAAAAGAACAGGCGATTGCTTTGTACAGACTGTGCGATAAGGAATATCAAAAATCAAGATTCAATATATATAATTCAACAAAGTGGCTTCAGGAAATTTATAGTAACAAAAAAGAACCTTCTATTAATGATTTCGGACAGGATTACTATGATGTTTTCAGGGATATGAAGAAAAGAAAAATCGTTACAGATCTTGATAAGCCGGCATATGAAAAGGACTTTAATGCAAAGATAAGCTTTGAAATAAACAACATGTTAAAAACAAATCAGAAAGTATGCCATGGTCACATGAGCAGCTACTTTCCTATTCTGCACAGGGATATTATCACTCGTGACCTTGAGAAAGCAGTTGTAACTCCTCACAAGATTACTGATGCTATTATGAATATACTTGAGACTGATTTTTCAGTATTCTATAGAGAAATCTGGTATAAAAATGAAAAGAAGAATATTGAAAAAGAACCGATAATGAAAGAGATTCTTCCTGACATTATTATAGTGCCTACCTTCGGTTCCCGTGCATCTATGTGGCAGGAAATTACGGGAAGAGGCAGAAACACACCCGGAAGATTCATATTCCCTGCATTTACGGATGAAAACATATATGATATGGTACTGAAGCTTATGGGTACCTTCAGATGGGAACTGTGCAGAACTATGATGGGCGTGGCATGGAATGATATTACTGAAAAATCTCTGACCTCAGAGTACACTGATTACATTCAGTTCTATAAGAAAAATCATGATCTCTCAGAAGAAGCCAAGGGAAAAATCAAGGTACAAATACAGAAAAACAGGAACATGATGAAGGATATTTTCACAAGTGATTATGATATTTGGATAAATTATGAATCAAAGGGTATCCTCAGACTCAACAAAATAGCAAGATCAATATTATTCAGGCATTGTCCTCTTCCTATAGAGCAAAGGACAAATCTTGCAAAGCAGCCTGCCTTCGCAGACCTGTGTATGCAGTTGAATACCACCAGAGCCAAGACGGCAAAGTCTCTTACCAACCGATATAATAAATTATTCAAGAACGGTCCTATGGACGAGGATATGGAAGCAAATCTGATTTTCTACAGAGATTTGTAATAAGTTTATAAACTAAAAGGGGTTGTTGTAAAACCCCTTTTTATACCATTATCTCATCTACAATACTGCAATACATTCTATCTCCACTAAGACATCCTTTGGAAGTCTTGCAACCTCAACGCATGACCTTGCAGGATAATTGTCGGTAAAGAAGCTTTTGTATACATCGTTTATTGCTGTAAAGTCATTCATGTCTTTTATGAATACAGTAGTTTTTACAACGTTCCCCAGACCTGCACCGGCTCCTTTGAGAACCTCTGCAAGGTTTTTAATTGCTTGCTCTGCCTGTTGGGCAGCACCTCCGGCAACAACATTTCCGCTATTCGGGTCTATGGGAATTGCCCCAGAGGTATATATAACGTTTCCGCATTTTACCGCTTGTGAATACGGGCCTATAGCGGCAGGTGCCTTATCAGTTGATATAATTTGCAAATCCATCTTTTATCACTCCTTAATATTTTATATCTCTTCAATCTGCTTATTCATTTTTACATGTTTAAATTGTCTCTTGTTTGTGGCATAATCATCAACAATCTGCCCTTTGCCAATCAGCATGTATTTGTAGCTTAATAAGCCGTCCAAACCTACAGGGCCTCTTGCATGAAGCTTGCTTGTGCTTATTCCTACCTCGGCACCAAAGCCATATTTGAAACCATCGCTAAATCTTGTGGATGCATTCCAGAAAACATTGCCTGAATCAACAAGATTCATAAATTTAACCGCTGTTGTTTTATCCTTTGTCACTATGCTGTCAGTATGCCCTGAGCCATAAGTATTGATATGTTTTATTGCTTCATCCACACCAGAAACAATCTTTATGGATATAATGTAATCAAGGTACTCCGTTGCCCAGTCTTTATCACTGGCAGGCTTAACTTCTATGATTTTAGCTGTTTCTTCATCTCCGAATATCTCAACATTCTTTTTATCAAGTTCAGCCTTCAATCCCGGCAGAAATTCCTTTGCCACAGCGCTGTCCACCAAAAGGGTTTCTGTAGCATTGCACACTGCAACGTACTGAGTCTTTGAATCTACAGTGATTTTCTTTGCCATTTCCAAGTCTGCACCTGAATCCACATATACATGGCAAATACCATCTGCATGACCCATTACGGGTATCCTCGAATTATCCATTATATAACGTACAAATTCATTTGAGCCTCTCGGAATTACCAAATCAATGTATTCATCCATTTTCAGCATTTCACTTACGTCGTCCCTGCTTTCAAGAAGACTTATCCAGCCCTTTGGCAGTCCCGCTGCTACAGTAGCTTCTTCTATAACATCCGTCAGAACACGGTTTGTTTCCTTTGCCTCAGAACCGCCTTTAAGAAGAACACAGTTTCCGCTTTTAAGGCATAGGGTTGATATCTGCACAAGTGCGTCCGGCCTTGACTCAAAAATAATACCTATAACACCTATCGGGCAGGTAACTTTAAACAGCTCAAGGTCATCGTCCAACATATTTGAGAAGAGTGTTTTCCCTACAGGTTCTTCCAGAGACATGAGACTTTTAATTCCTTCTACCACATCATTTAATTTCTTTTCATCAAATTTAAGCCTTTTTAGAAGGGGTGAAGCCAGATTGTCCTTTTCGCTTCTTTCAAGGTCATGTTGATTTGCTTCGATAATTCTTTTACTGTTTGCAAGCAGTGCTTCAGATATTTTTAATAGTGCATTATTCTTAACTTCTCCGCTCAGTGCAGCCATTTTTACAGATGCCTCACCAGCATTTTCACACAATTGTCTTATGTCCATTTATACCTCCTAAATATCCCATTTCATTGATTTTTCAACTGCTTTCTTCCACTTTAAGTATAGACCGTCAAAGTAATTTTTATTTCCTAAGGGTATGTATGTCTTGTCAAGATTCCATGCTTTTTCAATCTCTTCCTTGGATGTCCAGATTCCAACACCCAGTCCCGCCAGAAATGCAGAGCCAAGTGCTGTTGTTTCCCTTATTACAGGCCTTTGAACAGGTATATCCAGTATATCTGCCTGAAACTGCATAAGGAAGTCACTTGCACTTGCACCTCCGTCTACCTTCAGGGCGTTCAGCTCTATACCTGAATCCAGTTCCATAGCCTCCAGTACATCTCTGCTCTGATAGGCTATGGATTCCAGAGTAGCTCTAATTATATGTTTTTTGTTTGTACCTCTTGTTATCCCCAGAATCGTACCACGAGCATACATATCCCAGTATGGTGCTCCTAATCCCGTAAATGCAGGAACAACATATACCCCGCCCGTGTCGGGGACTTTTCCTGCTTCTATATCACTTTCATGTGCAGTCTTTATTATACCTAATTCATCCCTTAACCATTGAATGGCTGCTCCCGCATTGAACACACTGCCTTCAAGGGCATATTCAACCTGATTATCTATGGCCCATGCAATTGTAGTAAGAAGATTGTTTCTTGAAGACACGGGTTTTTTGCCGGTATTCATTAGTATGAAACAACCCGTTCCATACGTATTTTTAGCATCACCCTGTTTAAAGCAGGCCTGACCGAAAAGAGAGGCATGTTGGTCCCCCGCTATACCGGAAATAGGGATTTTTTCACCTAACACTTTTTCGTTAGAGTATGCACATGCTCCCGATGAGGAAACTACCTCCGGCAACATACACGCCGGTATTTCCAGTTCTTTTAGGAGTTCTTCATCCCATTTTAATTCATTTACGTTATATAACATGGTTCTGGAGGCATTTGAATAATCAGTTATATGCTTTTTGCCTCCGGTTAAATTCCAGATAAGCCAGGAATCAATGGTTCCGGCAAGAAGCTCTCCCTTATTTGCCTTTTCCCTTGCTCCCTCTACATTATCCAGAAGCCATTTTATCTTGGTTCCCGAAAAATATGCATCTATTACCAATCCGGTTTTACTTTTGATTTTATCTCTCAAACCAGCCATCTTTAAACTATCACAAATTTCGGAACTTCTCCTGCACTGCCACACGATGGCTCTATGTAAAGGTTTTCCTGTGTTTTTGTCCCAGACGACTACGGTTTCCCTCTGATTTGTGATACCAATGCAAGCTATTGCATCAGCACTTATACCAGCCATTTTTATTGCTCCGGTTATAGCAGCCATCTGGTCTCTGAAAATATCTTCAGCATCATGTTCAACCCATCCGGGCTGAGGGTAATACTGCTTTAGCGGAACACTCTTTATTCCCGCTATGTTACCGTTCAAGCTGTCAAATATTACTGCTCTGGAGCTGGTAGTCCCCTGATCAAGGGATAAAATGTATCTCTTATGCATAAATCCTGTCCCCTTAGTACATAACAATGTTGCTTTCTTTTCATTTTAGTTAACAACATTATAACATGAATTTGCAAAAATTAATGTTATAATTGCCCATGTGCGTTTCGGTCGCAGCCGAGGTAGCATATTTCTACACTCTGGAAATTATCATCTCACAAATGTAAACAACGGCAATTGCACACACAGCTACCTTCAATAAGCTCTTTTCAAAGTAAGCAAGTATAACTGCAACTCCAAGTCCTGTAACAGCAGACCAAAGATGTCCTGTAGCTGTAAGTATATCAGGAAATATCATAGCTCCCAGAACCGCATAAGGTACGTATCCCAGAAATGCAGTTATAAACCGGGACTTTATTTTATTTTTGAAAACAGCCATGGGAAGCACTCTTGGAATATATGTAACCAATGCCATAAGAAATACTGCAATCAATGTATTAGTCATTTGCCGTATCCTCCATTGGAAAAAGCTTTGCTCCTACTGTACATGCAATAAATGTAGCTACGATTATTCTCCATCCCCCTGATACGGAAGAAAAGACAGGTACCCATTTTATAAGAGAACTTATAAATATTGCACAGCCTGCCACAATCAGAGCAGCTTTTGATTTTTTAGCAGCCGGAATTACAAGGGCAATAAACATTGCGTATAAAGCAATACCCATTGAATTCTGCAAGGATTCCGGCAGTATGGTACACACTATGGCACCTGCTGCAGTGCCTGCTGCCCACCCGATATAGGGCAGCACTTCAAGTCCTGTCATAAAGGAAAAGGTTATATCTCTTTTTTGCATGGCAGCTACCGTAAAGGTTTCATCGGTGATTCCAAAAGACATTATCCACCGTTTATATCCCGGTATGCCCTCAACTATTTTCTGTGATAATGACAGGGACATAAGCATGTATCTGATATTTATGACAAAGGTAGTAATGGTAATTTCAGCAAGGCCTGCTCCTGCTATAATCAGGTTAGTCCCTGCAAACTGTCCAGCCGAAGTAAGGTTTGTCATTGATATTAGTATAACTATCCAAACAGGTATCCCCCCCTTTACAGCCATAAGCCCGAAGGTAAAGGAAACGGGAAAATATCCCAGGGCTATAGGGAGACTTTGTTTTGAACCGTCAATGAAATCGTGTAATGCTGTGTGCTTGCTATGTAATACTTTCTCTTGCTTAGTTAACATTTCTAGTATCCTTTTTCCATTTTCTTGTGAATTAACAACAAGTAGTATTATAACATAGAAAGGGGGGGATTCTCATTAAAAAACTCTTACCAAGGTTATGGTAAGAGTTAAAATGCCTATCCAATAAAAATTATGATATATTCTTTAGTTTCACTTGACTTTCAACAACATCATATATCCCCCCAAAGGTAATAAACTTTCCGTTGGCAATTTCCTCTTGAGGAATTGTAATATTGAATTGACTCTTTACATCAAAGTATATGTATAGCAAATCTCTGGCACTCAGCTTTATATCTTCTCCTAAAAGATTCTTAGTGTAATAGTCCTTGTCCCATTTAGTAAAATCAATATTAAACCTTTGATTAAAAATATTTAAAAGCCTTTCTTTTATTTTATCTGACATTAAATTATCCATAGTAAGTTTTCTCCTCTAAACTATTTGGACATCAGCATACCCGATAAGCTTATCAATAGTTTGGTCTGCCATACGGTTGGAATCGTCTTTGTTAAGTATATTAAGTACAGGTATTTTATTACTGATGTATTTCTCTTTCTTCTCATCAATAAACTTGTAATCCAATGAAATATAAGACTTCACATATTCCTCATTTGCTTTTAACCAATCGAATTGCATGTTTGAAATGTTGAAGAAATCAACCTCAAATCCAAGCTTATATTTAAACAAATTTGTATACTCATCAAATCCCTCAGGCTTACAATCTTCATACAGTAGGCTTGCTATTACAACATCCGGAATCACAGCCTGTGAGACTTCAAAGGCAAGCAATCCAAATTTGTTGGTAATCATTCTGTTATATGGCATTACGCCCCCTGGTACCCCGATTATTATTACATCCGGCTCTTCTGTCTTTTCAATATTCTTGATATATCTATTGAACATCAATACTTTATTGACATCAGAAATTTCATTTCCATACATGAATGAAGGAAAGGGATGAAACCCCAGCATCTCACAGTACGGTCTGGTGCCTATCTGACTTATTTTATATCCTGATTTTTGAATTTTGTCTCTTAGGGCAAGCTGTATTTCAAATTTATTAGTTTTCTCATCTATTCCAACTGTCAAAATAACAGGTATGTCTATTTCTTCAATACTTTCGTCCTCAATAACTATATCCTCAGACAGAAAACTCTGATTTCCATCAAAATATTTGAAATACACTCCCTCACAATTACACATGGACGATATTTTTTCAATAGCTTCTTTATTCAAACTTAATGAGCATATTATGTTCTTTTTGGATTTTACTGCAGATATAATTTTTTTAAATATATATTTTTCGAAATCAAACGGCAGATGCGATTCAACAATCATCACGGTATCGCATAAGTCCAATGCTTTTTCAAAATCAGAAGACACTGTGATACCTATATCCGGCCCTCTATCTGCAATACCTGCATCTTTTCCTGTAAAGCCCCATCCATTCGGAGATACAAGGCACGATATGTCATATTCCGTAAGCAAAGACCTGTGCCTCAATACCGGAGTAAATTCCATATCGTACGGATAAATCAAAAGTCTCTCGTTTTTTTCCATATTAACCTCCTTCATTATTACAGCTGTCACTCGATCATATCCAAAGCATAAATCTCTTTGCCTAATTCAGCCCCAAATTCCCTTAAAGTACAAATATCCTTAAACATACTATCAGCTGTGTCTATTACACCACTGCATTTTGAAACCTTTTTTTCTGTTGACAGGCCATCTATATCATCTGCTGCCGCTGCACATAAATCACAAAACATAAGTGCCCAACAGTCTACACACTTATTTTCACTTAATTTCCCTATATTTAGCAAAGTTTTAATTTTATTAACATCAAAACCATCATTTATATTTCCTATTTTCATTTGGGGCGATGATTCACTAACCCTTTCACAAGGATAGAAATTACCGTCAACATCTACGAACAATCTTTGAACTCCTGCTACGCATGGCCCTCCATGATGAATTCTATCAGGTAGTTCATCTCTCATCTGCAATCGGCTGTATCTAACTTTTCTTTCCACATATTCCTTTGACAGTAGTTTAGATGTGTATTTTTCATCCAAATAGCCAAGCTCTGATAAAAATATCTTAAAAATTTCATATTCAATTTCAGATATATATTCTTTAGATGCCTTTACAGTATCTTTTCTGTATAAATTAGATATTTGTGATGCCATAACACTTGCTTCTTTTGCTAATTCAAAATCAGTAAAAAAATTATTTACACAGCTAAACTCGTTCTGAGGATCTAACACAGCATTAAAAGCAATATTTTTACTTAAAAAATCAGGAAATTTAGTTTTAATCATCTCCAGGTTTTCCAGTACCTTTTCAAAGGTCCCTTTATCGTCTCTATATACCCTATTTCTGTTATGTATTTCAGAAGAACCATCAAGACTTATTAGTAAATGTACACTATGCTTTTGAAAATATTCTACAATTTCTTCATTTAAAAGGGTTGCATTTGTAGTCAATGAAAAGTAAATATTTTTTCCTTCAGCTTTTTCTTCAAAATACTCAACACAATTTTTTATGAATTCAAATTCAAGCAGCGGCTCACCACCATAAAATGCCAGCAAGGCTTTCTCATTATCCTTTGAATGCTCAATATAAAAATCTATTCCCTTTCTGGCTGTATCAAGAGTCATTTTCTCGTTTGAATGAACCCTATTCTCATAATCTCCCGAATATATGCAGTATTTACACCTGAGATTACATTGCTTTGTTATTTGTAGTGTAATCTTACTAACTTTATTATTAAGGTGACTTAGAATCGTATCATTTAATGGATGGTACATTTCCTTTGGTCTTTTTTCCGACAAGAAACCCAAATCACGCAAATGCTTAATTGACTCTATCGCTTGTGCGTTAAATTCCGAGGTACATTTATCAGTTTCATCACTTTTTCTGTAGTACTCGAGTATCTTATATTGTTCTTCTGATAAGCTAAGAATCACGTTTTTATTGACATCATAAAAATAATGCCCTCCCGGAGTTTTAAACAGATGTATGAAAGAATTCAAAACTATCACTTCCTCCTTATTGATTAAAAATAACCGGAATATAGAAAGTCTGTATTCCGGTTATTTTTTATGAATTACCTATTCTTATTTTGATAATCATACACATAATCTGCAGTCCTACGACCACATGTGTAGCCATACCAATCACAGCCAGCATATGCCTCTATAGTTCTGTGACAACTATGTATTTTTTTACCTAGCTTTTTCATATTATCACCTCGCTTTCATTTTCATGCTTATCAGCCTGATTATTTTATTTGAACTCACAAAGATTCCTAATTTAAACCTTATGAGTTTAAATTAATTAAAAATTTGTATTTACAAATAAATAGTGATTTTCTTTTGGATATTTTACTTTTAAAATTATGACCTCTTTAAATGGTATGTCATAAAAACAGAATATACATTACTGTAAATTGTAACATATATTGTTATATTATTCAAATTTTATAATACAATTGTAAATAATTACAATAATTTCTAACACAATTTAATCGGATTATTGATAATTATTTATAATTTTGGTATTATAGGAACTCCAAACAATTTAGTATATGGAATTTCTGTATATGATGAACTGATAAAATATTACGAGGATATCCTCAAAAATGGTTCTGAACAAAAGGTAAATATTAGGCATTTTCATTTAATGTATGAACATAAAAAAACTATGGTGTCCCGTCTGGAATACTTGAAGCTTTACATAAAATGTATGAAAGTGAAAAGAAGGTAACCGAAGATTTGTTAGAAGCTTTAAAGGGCCCGTCGTAAAACTAAGCTTTATCTGTTTTGCAACAAGCCCTAAACATACCGTCATATTGCTATTATTTTATATTCTTTAGTACCGCCAATAAATATTCCCACATCCTCTGAACCGAAGAAATACTCATATGCTCATTTGGCGTGTGAACGTCATATAGATTTGGGCCGAATGAAATTGCATCCAGTTCCTCAAATTTCTCAGCAAACAGCCCACACTCAAGTCCTGCATGTATCGCTGTTATTTCAGGCTTCTTTTTATACATTTTTTCATATACAGCTTCAAAAGCTGCTCTGATTTTTGAAGTGGGATTATATGCCCATTCAGGGTAATCTGATTCTGTTGCAACACTTCCTCCATTTAGTTTGGCAGTCACAATAAGCCTATTAGTTAATTCCTCCTTTAAGCTTCTAACTGAACTTCTGATTGAGCTTATAAATTCTATACTATCTTTTAAAGTCGTAATTACCCCAAGGTTCAAGGAGCTTTCCACTAACCCCTTAATATCCATGCTCATGGAAGTTACCCCATTTATCAGCAGATACAAATAGTTAACTGTGTTAATAGTTGATTGTTTTGAAAACATTTCATCCGGGCGGTCCGGCAAAATCTCAAATTCCACTCTTACATCGGGGTCCGAGGTTCTCAGTTCAGTTTTAAACATTTTTTCACATTCAGATATTTTTTTCTCAACTAAGGCTTTATCATTAGTTCTTACTAAAATAACAGCGTCTGACTCACGTGGAATTGCGTTATGTTTTGAGCCTCCGTTTAATGAGCTGAGTCTAAAATCCGTTTCATATAAAACAGACATAAGTATACGACCCATCAGTTTATTTGAGTTTCCTCTCTCTTTATCTATCTCCATTCCCGAGTGTCCGCCTTTTAACCCGCTGATTTTCACCATATATGGAACAAGGTTCTCGTCTACAGCTTCCCTCACTGCAGGAATTGTTGTTCTGACTGTGCGTCCGCCTGCACAGCTCACCAAAAGAGTACCCTCTTCTTCTGAATCTATGTTAATAAGTATTCTTCCTTCTAAATTTTCAGGTTCCAATGCCATAGCTCCACCCATTCCTGTTTCTTCGGAAGTGGTGACTAGTAATTCTATTGGCGGATGTTGATATTCGTCAGAAGCCAGAATTGCCAATCCCATGGCAACCGCTATTCCATTATCAGCTCCTAAAGTTGTATCCGTGGCATATAGCATGTCATCAATTATTCTTAACTTTAGTGGGTCTTTGGCAAAATCATGCTCTATAGCTTTATTTTTTTCACACACCATATCCATATGTCCTTGCAAAACAACAGCAGGGCTGTTTTCAAATCCCTGTGCTGCCTTCTTTCTTATAACAACATTTAGTGCCGAATCCTGTACATACTCCAGATTATGTTCTTTTGCAAAGGATACCAGATAATCGCTGACCTCTTTTTCATTCCCCGACCCTCTTGGAATTTGCGTAAGCTTTTCAAAGTATTTAAACACCTCAACAGGTTGTATGTTTTTAAGTATGTCTGTCATAATATTTACCTCACTTTTGTTATTTTGAATCATCGCCAAAAAATTCTATATCATTATTATACTAATTAACTGATATTATTAAACTCTCTCTTGCATCTTTTGGGATATAAAAAAAATGAACCCTTTTTGTCTGACAAAAAGGGTTTACAGAAAAATAGGAGTAATGCGCTATTATATAAAAGCTTTAAGAAATTGTCGGTTTAAATCTGTCATTAGCCCGCCTATGTCATATTCCTTAATAAATTCCCACCCAATCCAGTTTAAGTTGGCACTTTGCGGCAGCTTATTATCAATCTCCGGATGCATTGTTGGAAAGCTGGCAGCTGCACAAATACGCCCCACTTCAGCCCCGGTAAAAAACTCTGTTATCTGCTTTAATTCTTTTGCCTTATCAGCTTTCACAAGCATAGTAACCGGGCTAATGATTGCGCCGTCTTTTGGCCAGACTACTTCAACATTTTCTTTGTGCTTTATGGTTTTGGTGAAAAAATATGGCATAACACTTATGACAGGTGAATCGTTACTATTGCTTCCTGCTAACTTTGCCATTTGCGAAGGGTGCCAACCATACTTAACTGCCTTGCCGAGTTTTCTGACTCCCTCAAATCCAAACTGCTTGAATAAAGTAAGCAATGTTGTCTCACAAAAAGAATTATTCTGCCCTCGTATTGCAACTTTTTTTTCAAATTCAGGCTGCAGCAAATCACCCCATGATTGCGGAATTGATTGATTCCCAATTTTAAGCTTGTCAACAACCATTACAAGCAGATTCATAGCAATAACAGTATAATTCCCTCCAGGGTCATTAACTCCAATTTGGGACAACAGATTATTGGGTGTGTTTTGTGATACACTGACAAAAAGGCCTTTGTCTATAAATTTATCAACAAAATTTTTATAATAAAAACTATTTATACCCGGCGATATAACAATATCAGGTATTTCATCAATATCCTCCAACTGCTCTACAAAACTGTAATATGAGTATTGGTTGTTCGCATTACCTTCAATTAAATATTCCAGATTCTTTAAGTTATTTTTCTGAACAAATTTACTAAAGGCCTCCTGCAACGGTAGCTTTAAAGGACACGGCAGCAATGCCAGCAAGTTCATTCTATCCGTTGTTTCCGGATAACTTTTTAAAATATCACTCATAAAATTGTTTTTGCTTATTGTATTCATAGATTCACCTGCCTCATAATCTTTCCATAGTAACCTTAATGTCAGCAGGTTTTCCAAAATAGACGGAGGTAGTTGCGATAGTATCAACACCTGTGTCTGCGTACTCCTGCACATTACCCCCATTTATCCCACCGGCAGCTATTAAAGTAATATTTGGGTTGATTCTTCTAATACTATCAACTATTTGTTTTAAATCTGAAGCAGGTACCTTATCAAACTGAATACCGTCTACTCCTGCCTCTGCAAGCATAATAGCCTCTGCCTTATTCTCAACTTCAACTATTATTTTCTTTTCATAAGCATTACTTCTTATTTGCTTTATCTCTTTTGGCAACTCCTCCAAACCACCCATAAAGTTCATATGCTGCTTAAAAATCAATATGGTTTCAGACAATCCAAGCCTGTGGGGGTAACCACCCCCGGCTACAACAGATTTTACTGCCAGCTCCTTTGTTCCGGGAAATGATTTTCTTGTGGCAACAATCGCTACATCAGGATTAATTGACTTTGCCTTATCAACAAGATTTTTTGTTTTTGTTGCTATGCCACAACAGTATTCCAGAAGGTTCAAGGAAACCTTCCAAGCCATATGAAGATTGGTTGCCAATCCATCTGCTATGATAAAAGTTTCTTCTTTCTTAACCAAGGTACCTGTTGGCAATAATCGGCTTACGTTTATTCCAAGTTTTCCAAATATCCTCCTAACCTCTTCTGCAGCAGACAAGACCATATCCTCCCTTGCCATAAAACGGATCTGACCTAATTTACTTCCAATACCCAATACAAGAGTCGTTAAATCCAAATAAGGTATATCTTCCTTTATAAAACGTTCAATCATTTCATCACTTATATACATATATTTCTCACTTTCTTTCCACTAAAAAGTCTCACACATTACCTCTCAATAATTTTTTGCTCTAACTAATAAGAGGAATACAGGCTTTAATAATACTTCCTTTCGAATCCTCTATACCGGTTATTCTCACATTTATTCCATATGCGGACCTCAGATTTTCTTCCGTGACAACCTCGTCAACGCTTCCAACTGTAAAAATCTGATTTCTCTGCAACAAGGCTACCTTAGAAGAACATAGAAAAACGTGGTTTGGAAAATGGGAAGTCATTATGACTCCTATACCCTTTCTTGAAAGTCTATTAATTTGCTCCAGCACCCTGATTTGGTTTCCAAAATCCAGACTGGAAGTCGGCTCATCCATAATGAGTATCTTGGGCTGTTGTGTCAGAGCACGTGCAATCAGCACCATTTGCCGCTCTCCACCACTGATTTCCGTATAAATACAATTTTTTAAAGACGAAATACCCAGAGTATTCAATGCTTTTTCTGCAATCTCTATATCCTTTGTTGAAGGAGAAGCGAACATGCCCATATGAGCAGTCCTTCCCATCACCACAACATCCAAAACAGTAAAAGGAAATGGAGGAGTATGAGCCTGAGGAACATATCCGATAAGTTTTGCAACCTTTCTTTTAGTAAGACTATTAATGTTATCCCCATTTAGCAGTACTTCTCCATCCATAAGCTTCAAAAAACCCAGAATACTCTTAAAGAAGGTTGTTTTTCCAACACCATTAGGCCCAAGCAGGCACAGAATCTCCCCGGTTTCAACGCTTAAGGATATGTTTTCTACTACTTTTTTTGCTCCGTAACCACAAACGGCATTTTTTACTTCCAGTCTCATATCCATCCCCTCTTTCCTTTAATCAAAAGATAAATGAAAAATGGAGCACCTATTAAGGAGGTAAGTATGCCCAGCGGAATCTCCAAAGCAAAGCTGCTTCTGGCCACATCATCTACAATAAGAAGATATGTACTTCCAATAAAAAACGACGCCGGCAGCAGAACCTTATAGTTGGGTCCCACAAGCATTCTGGCAAGATGTGGTATGATGAGTCCCACCCATCCAATCATACCGCATATGGAAACAGAAGCAGCCGTTAACAAGGTAGAACAGATGATTATAATTACTCTGATTACCGAGGTATCAATTCCTAATGCTTTTGCCTCCTCTTCACCAAAGGATAAAACATTGAGTTTCCATCTTAGAAGAATTATGGGTACAGCTCCAAGTAAAAGAGGGAAAATAATAATATTTATGTCATTCATACTTATGGTGGACAACCCTCCCATGAGCCAGAAGGTTATTGCGGGAAGCTTGCTGTACGGGTCTGCCAGATATTTCGTCATTGAAATAAAGGAAGTAAACAACGTGGAAACCACCATTCCTGTCAGTACCAATACCAAAACTGCATTGTTCCCTTTTCCAATTATAGTACTGATGATAAATGTTAAAGCCACGGCCCCTAGCCCAAAAAGGAAGGAAGTTACTTGTATTCCTGCAATACCCAAGGACAAGAGAATTCCTACTGCTGCTCCAAACCCGGCTCCTGCAGATGCTCCAAGTATGTCGGGAGATACCATTGGATTTTTAAACAAGCCCTGATATGAGGCACCTGAGACAGATAATGCTCCTCCTACCAGCATAGCTGCAAGTATTCTTGGAAGTCTGACATTAAATATAACTGTTTCTGTTGTAGCTGTCCAAGTAACTTCCTTCCCGAAAATTTTAGAAAAAAACATGTTTAAAATTTCACTCAATGATATCCCGTATCTTCCTAAAGTAAAGGATATGACAAATGCTACAATGGGCATGACAGCTAAAACAATTGTAATATAACCTACTCTTGCTCCGGATTTTTCTTCATTGTGGATACTAAACGTTTTTACATTCTTCTTTACTATAATTTCATTAACAAATCCCATGGTATCACCCCTTTATCTGCCGCGAGCCTCTGTCAGCAGGTTCTTAACCTCTTGTTCTGTAAGCTTCTTGTGATAAAATTTATCGTAAAAATCCTTTACTTCATTATCAATATTCAGGTTTACATACTCAGGATACAGTAGGTTAGCCAGCCACTTTACACCTAAGATACGATTAACAGACGGCGGCCTGTCAAACCAGTCAAAGGGCTTATTGGGTATAGCATAAACTTTTTTATCCTTTACAGCTTTGATACTCTTCCATTCAGGCGTAGTATATATGTCTTTGAAAAAGCCGGACTTCGCATCCTTGTCATAACCTACAACAATAACCTCAGGATTCCATTTCAGCAGTTGCTCCAATGAAACTGCCGACCTGCCAAAGCCACTCTGCTTAGGAACCTCTGCAACGTTTATTCCGCCTGCAAAATCAAGTACCTCTGTATGGAAAGAACCTTTCGGATCAGTTTCAAGTCCTTTGGCTCCTTCTGCGTAATACACCTTAAGCTGTTTTCCATGAGGAATTTTGAGCTTGAACTTGTTAATATCGGCAATCGTCTTTGCACAATAATCTCCAAGCTCTTTAGCACGGTCTTTTTCACCCATGATATCTCCCAATTTCTCATACATTATATCGAGTTTTTCAAGCGGAGCATCCAGCATTACAACGGGTATTCCTGTTTGCACCTGTATTTTATCGGACAAATCTTTTTGAGAGCTGTCGATTGTACCTATTGAAAAAATAATGTCAGGATGTACCTTAATGATTTCTTCTACATTTCCTGTTCCGTTCTTTCCTGACCATACTCCCAGCACGGGTAACTCATAATACTTTTCTGATATAAACTGTTTATCCGATTCCGATAAAGCGAATCCCCATCCGGCGAGCTTGTCAGGGTTGAGGGTGTATAGCGCAATAATTCCTATCTGACTTGTGGCATAAGCCTTTTTGATTTCACTTGGAACCTTTACTCTTCGTCCTGCCATATCAAGTATCTCTTTGCTTTTTTCAGCTTTAACCTCATTCTCCTGACTGATTGCAGAAGAGGCAGGCTGTTCATACTTATTTTTATCCGTACCTCCACAGCCTGCAAGCATAAAAGCTGCTGTCAGTATAAAAGTAATAGTTTTTAAAAATACTTTATTTTTCATTAGCTCACCTTACTTTCTCTAATTCAAAAAAATCACCTACATTAAAGTCTATTTTCCCACCATTTCTAAGCCTGTTGCGAAGCTCCACTATTCTTGCATCCATATGCTGCAGCAGTTCAAGATTCTCTCTCTCCACATTGCCGGTTTCTATAATCTTACTCATTCCGCCGTTGCGAATCACAATTCTTTTATTGCCCATCAAGGCAAGAATGGGGTCGTGGGTAGCCATCAATACTATTTTTTCCTTTTTAACAAGAAGCTCCAAGGCTTTCTTACGGTCAACTCCGGCATTCTCAATCTCATCAATCAATACAATGGGAGATCTGCTCAGAAGTGCAGTATCTGCTATCATAAGGGCTCTGGATTGCCCTCCGCTTAAGGCTGTAACTGCCGTTTTCATGGTAAACTTTTCTCCCGCCAGCTCATTTGCACATTGTGCAATAGTTTTCACAATATATTCAATATCCGGGGCCATACGGCTTTCAGCATGCATGGCTAAGAATTCTCCCACTGTCAAATCCATAATAAAATTCATATTTTGAGACAGCTGAGCCACAAGCTTATGCTCTACAGAAAATCTCTTATCATAGGCTGGTGCTTTTCCGTTTAAAAGAACATGCCTGCCTGTAGGAGTATCTCCTTGAGCAAGACACTCTATATCTGCCAGCAGTCTGCTTTTTCCTGAGCCCGTGGGTCCCACAATGGATATAATCTCCCCGGGCTTCATAGTCAAAGTGATATTTTCACTATTTCCCGATTTATCATGGCCTCCTACCACCGCAATTTCACTTATTGTAAAATCAGGCTTTTCTTTAAGCTCTGCCATCTTTTCCATAAACAAAATAAAGTGGCTTACAATCTGTTCACGTTCCATTCCACAATCATCAAGGCAGCTGTCATCAAGAGTATTCAGAAAAGCTTCAATGCCAAGTCCTACAGAGGCATCCGATATTCCTATAGAGCTAAAGAAATCCTGCGCATAGTTATGTTCTCTGAATATCTCCCTCAGTGCTGTGGACAATATATATTCCTTCATTAGACCACATCCTCAAAATCCATCTTTTTGAGATTACCGGTCTGGTAATCCTCTCCTATCCTTGTCTCACCCAAGCAATAAGAGCACAGTGCTGCCGGCATTGAAAACCTCAGACGCTTTCCTTCAAGATTAAACACGTCGGGTGCTCCCTTAAGCTTGACAGCTAAATCAAAAGCGCCCTGCCCTGTTATACCATTAACAAAAGTAATGAAAGCCTTAGGATTTGCCTGCTTTACTTTGAAGCAGAAAACTTCTCTTTCAGCCTGAGATACAATATCTCCCTTGGTTATGACAACAATATCTGCAAGCTTGAGCATTGGGCCTACCTTCTTTGGCGTGTTCACGCCTGAGAGACAATCTATGACACATACTGCCAGAACTTCTTTTATATGTGGAGAGCAACGGTTGCATAACCCGGCACTTTCACTAATCAAAAAATCAAGTTTCTTACGGTAAGCCCAATCAATACAGGCTTCCACATTGCTGATAAAGAAGTGATCCGGACACAAATTGCCTGAAAGTCCCACCTTCACCGGAAATCCTGCCTTCATATACAATTGATCATCATAGGTTGAAAGACAGTCAAACTTGACAATGCCAACTCTATGAGTTTCTGTTCTTATAGCTTCCAGTGTCTTTAATATGACTGAGGTTTTCCCGGATGAGGGCGGACCTGATACTGTAATGAATCTCATAGCAACATCTCCCTGTCTTCAAACTTTCCGCTCCAAACCTCTTTAAAAATATTCATAACGTATTCCATTCGTTGATGTATGGAATGACTTCTTATGTAATCCCAACCCAGCCATTTAAAGACTGCTCCTTCCGGAAGTCTGTTATCAACCTGTGCATTCATGACAGGAAAATAATTATGTGCAGATTTTTGTCCATAGTCATATCCCGTTATACACTCAACGATTGGTTTGTATTTTTCATAAGCGATTTCCTTTACCAGTAAGTACAATGGAGTTACCAGTGCACCGTCCTCAGGCCAGATGACTTTAGTTGCTTCATGCCTTGGACAGGCTTTTGCAAACATCCATGGTATAACATATATTGCAGCTCCTTCATTGCTGTTGGTTCCTGCCAGCTTCGCCATCTGTGAGGCATGACAGCCGCTCTTAATGTTATTGGATATCTTTACAACTCCCTCATCACCATAATCTTTGTACATATAAAGAAACAAATCTTCGTGAAACTCTCCATGAGAGGCACCTATAATGATATTATTTTTGTAAACCGGACTTAAAAGATCACTCCAACGTTTTGGTTCAGGCAGCTTTCCCAGCTTTTTTTTGTCAATGAGAATAACCAATGGAAATACAGAGTAAATCGTATACCAGCCATTTGGGTCAACTAACCCGGCTGCTGAAAAGGAACTATGAATTTCAGGCTGCGGTACAGCCTTAAAATAGCCTTTATGTATAAATCTCTCTACAAATTCTTTCCTGAAAAAATCTCCGAAGCCAACACTTGCAATTACCTCAGGAAGTTGTTCTATATTCTGTGACTTCCATATATCGTCATAGGGGTCTTCAGTGCTACAGCCGGAAGGTACATAATACCTGAAATCCTTATCCCCTGTTTCTGATTGGTAGTTTTTTACTGTCTCCTCAATGCACTCTTTAAAGGTAAGCTTTAGCGGACAATAGGTATATCCGATAAAGTTTGATTTTTGACAGACATCCGGCTCAATAATCTCATTATCATTTTTTATATTCATTTTTACATCACCTCACTCCACATTCCTTGCCTTCTGGAAAATTACCCATATGCCCTTTTCATCATCTGTTATTTCAAAATTCGATATACCTGTTTGTTGTAATATTTCAGTAAAATGGCCTATGTTATTACCCTCAACGAATTTTTCCCTTCTTTTGGGCCATTCGCTGTCACGTTCTTTCATCTTTTTATCAACCTGCTCTTTCAGTTTCAGGTTGCCAAATCCCCCGCCAACATATGCTATACCACCCGCAGCAAGTACTCTATTAATCTCTTCAAACCCCTTTTTCTGGTCTTCCCAAAACCAAACCGAACCTCTGCTGACACACAAATCTATGGTTCCATCCTCCAAGGGCATTCTTTGTACATCACCAAGTACTGTAGTCGTTCGATTTGACAGTCCCCAGTTACCCGCTCTATTATTTGCTATGGTAAGTGCATCTCCCGCTTTGTCCAGAAGGATAACCTTCATCTCTGTAATTTGTGCCAATGAAAGTCCTAAATGTCCCCCTCCGCTGCCGATGTCAAGACATGTGCCAGCCTTTATACCTGTCTTTTCAATAATTTGCTGTGCAATAACGGAATATATCGGTAAAAACGGTCCGTTTGCAATTTCATCAAATTCATAAGCTTTACTTTGCATTTTGCTCCCTCCTTTTAGCTGTTACCCTGCATTCTCCAATATTTCATCTACATCTGTGTCCGTGAGTTTTATGTGGTAAAACTTTTCATAAAACTCCTTTGTGTCCTTCCTGATATCGTAATTGAAAATATCAGGATACAGTAGGTTCGCAAGCCACTTAACTCCAATGATGCGATTGGCTGATGGAGGCCTGTCAAACCAATTAAAAGGATGGTAGGGTACGGCAGACACTTTTTTGTTTTTAACTGCATCAAGATTTTTCATTGTACTGTCATTTATTATGTATTGATATGGATTGTTTCCTTTTTGCGTTCCGGCATCAATGCACACAATAATTCTGTCGGGATTCCACTTCATAAGCTGCTCTTGGGAAACGTTCGAACGTCCGTAGCCCTTCTGCATTGCTACATCAGCAACATTTATACCTCGCACCAACTCCAGCACCTCTGTATGGGGAGACCCTTTGGGGTCTGTCTGCAATCCCTTATCTCCCTCCGCATAATAAACCCGTACTCTTTTTTCATCAGGAATTTTTGCTGCAGCCTCATTTATCTCATTTACTACCTTTGTACAATAATTCCCGAGCTCCTTTGCTCTTACTTTATCTCCTGTAAGCTCTCCAAGCATTTCATATGCTCTGCCCATGGTTTTTAAGTCAAAATTTATAACTGCAACAGGTATACCCAGTTGTTCCTGTATTTTTTGTGCGCCCTCAATTGTTGTGTGGTCAACATTTCCCATGTTGATAATCACATCTGGCTTAATTTTCAGAATTTCTTCCGTATTCATGGTATTGCTTTGCCCGAAATTTCCGCTTAGTACTGGGAGTTCATTATAGCTTTGCATAAGAAACCTTTTGTCATCCTTCTCAACCTTGCTGCTTAACCCTGCAATTTTTTCAGGCGCTAAGGTGTACATCATAATGTTACCTACAGGGCTTAAAGAATACACCTTCTTGATATTTTCCGGTATCGTAAGTGTTCTTCCGGCAGTATCTGTAAAGATTCTGTTTCCGGAAGAGCTGCTATTCTCTAATGCTGTTGGATGCTCGTTTACATTCTTATTACCACATGAAGTTAAGCTAAAAATAATGCCAACTGAAATCAACAGGCTCAAAATTCTATTTCTAGTTACTGGAGTATTGAATAACTTGTATTTCATATAAATCATCTCCTTTCGTTGGGATAATAAATTGGGTAAAAAAAAATGATAAAACCATAGCATTCATCCTTGAATGCTACAATCTCATCATTGAGTTTCTTTACCCGACTGCTAAACCTTCAATATAACATAAGAGAACGTAACGTGACACGTATTAATATTTTAATAACTTTTTGTTATGTTATATTACGTTTTATTATACGTGGATTTAAATTAAAAATCAATAGCAAATAAATATTTTTAGTTAATTAGCATATTATTTTAAATAAACAGTACTAAATACTATTAATATTTACTTTTATAATGGGTTTATTATATAATACATAGCAATAGTATCTTTTTATTGTGTTTTATATTGTTTTGAGATGTTTAGTACTTCTTGTACGTACTAAGAAATAAAGTATTAGCCCAAAGGAGAATCACCATGAATGACAATTCAGCATTAACACCTCAGGAAGTCGCAGATATATTGAAAATAGCCAAAAATACCGTTTATGAATTAATCAAACGAGGAGAATTGAACTCCTATAGAGTAGGTAAAAAAATAAGAGTCGATTTAAAAGATGTTGATGAATATAGAAATAAAACAAAGAGTGTAAAAAGCACCAATCAGCCTGATAGTTTTACAGTGAATAATAAATTAAACTCTTTTTCAGAGGAAGAATTGGTTAGAAACAACGGCTTTGTAATATGCGGACAAGATATTCTTCTTGATATCCTTTCCAGATATCTGCAATTGCATCCTAATGGTATACAGGCACTCCGTTCATATGTAGGAAGCTATAATGGCCTTTATGCCTTATACCAAGGCAACGTTCAAATGGCCACAGCACACTTATGGGATGGAGATACCGGACAATACAACATACCTTTTGTCAGGAGAATGCTGCCGGGTGTTCCCGCAGTAATTATTCATCTTGCCTGTCGACTCCAAGGCTTTTATGTGGCAAAAGGAAATCCTAAAGGTATAAAAGGCTGGGAAGATTTGAAGAGAAAGGAATTAACTATAATAAATCGTGAGAAAGGCAGCGGAACCAGAGTTCTTTTAGATGAGCATCTGAGAAAGCTCGGTATTTCTGCAAAGAATATAAAAGGTTACGAACGGGAAAGCACTTCTCACCTTGCCATAGCCAGTACAGTTGCCCGTGGAGGCGCAGATATTGGTATCGGTAATGAGAAATCCGGTCTGCAAGTAAAAGGTATTGATTTTATACCTCTTCAATCAGAGAGGTATGAGCTTGTTATTAAAAAGGAAGATATAGAAAAAGCACCTTATCAAGCTGTTCTTGAAATTCTGCGTTCTCAGGAATTCAAAATGGAACTGGAAGGAATCGGCGGTTATGACCTTACGGATATAGGCAAAATTGTAGATGAGACATAAGCAGCCTCAAGCTTTAACCGTACAAAAAAAGCCAGACCACCTGTAAGTCGCTTATACAGTGTCTTACAGGTGGTCTGGCTTTTTATTATAGAGAGCGTTCCTTAACAACGGATACGTTGTTAATAGGATGATTCATCTGTTTAAACACAAGCCGGAAATTTTTTACGGAAAAGGTACGAAAAATTCTTAGGGTGTCCAAGTACCTCTGTCATTTATTGACATATACAATATAAATATATAAAATAGTAATAAATAACCGCAAAATTTATTTATATCAAATACATTCATTTCTATCAACATAGGCTGTTCAATTGTACTTATTCAAAAAAATCATTCTTGCCAAGATAATCTTAATAGAATCGATACAGTATTTTTATTTTCTGATGTCAGAAAAGTAAGCCAAATGGCTTTTAATATAAAAATTAAATACTAAACGGGGGAATTTTAAATGAACTTTTTGGGTACATGGATGCTGCGATTTGCTTTTACATGTGGTCTTATATCGTTATTGCTCATTGCCTTTAAAAATGAAAAAGAGGAAAACAAAAATCTGGGAATTCTGACAGGTATAGTTGCAAGCTCTGGAGTTCTGTTATCTTCACTTTTTTTGCTTTATTCGCTTGTAAGCGGGAACTATTCAGTTGAGTATGTATATCATAATACAGAAAAATCACTTCCATTAATATATAAAATTTCGGCGTTCTGGTCTGGCAGCTCAGGTTCGATGCTTTTTTGGACTTCTGTACTGGCGGTACTTCTTATAGTTGTCTGTTTCAGGAACAAAGAAAAAAGCTCAACAAAAACCATCAGCGGTGTTTTATTATTTGTTATGACACTTTTTATGTTTGTAGTAACCTTTATAAAAAACCCATTTAAACAGGTTTCGTCACAAAGCGACGGGTTTGGTCTTAATCCTGCCCTCCAAAGTCTGGGTATGGTCTTTCATCCCCCTGTTATAATTATTGCCTTTTCTTTCTTCTTCATTGCTTTTGGATATCAATTATTTGATATCAGAAAAAACACTGAAGAACACGTAAATATTACATGGAAATGGGCTATGTGGGGCTGGATTCTTCTTACCTTTGGAATTGTTACCGGGGGCATTTGGGCATATACCGAGCTTGGCTGGGGAGGTTATTGGGCATGGGACCCCATAGAGAATTCATCTCTGGTTAACTGGTTATTTGCAACAACTTTTCTTCATGGTTTGCGAAGAGAAGGTAATAACAATAAAAGAATGAATTTTCTTTTGATTTTTTTAACTTCATTTACCATACTTGTGGGTACCTACATTGCAAGAAGCGGTGTATTGGAATCGGTACATGCTTACAGCAGCCGTGGTGTCACCGTGGTTTTCGGAGTGGTATTACTGGCCCTGGTCCTGCTTTTTATTTTCTATTACTTCAAAATTAGAAAAGCACATGGAAAGGACGTAATAAATAACTCCGGTGAAGCAGCACCTAAAAAGCTGCTTCCAAATATAATTAAACCCGGCAACTTGTTTACTGCAATAAGCATTATAACAGCTGTTTTAATTTTTGGCGGTACAACCTTCCCTTTGTTTGGAGGACTGTTTATCAAAAATCCATCGGCTGCACCCATAAGTTTTTACCAGTACGTATTCGGAATATATGGTATTCTGATGCTTTTATTTCTTTCAATTAATCCAAGTATTTTTTCTAGAAAAATGCTTTTGATTCCCGGCGCCGTATGTGGCTTAACAGTATTGGGACTAATGCTATTTCTTTCTGATTACGGCTTACTTACAAAATTGTCTCTGGCAGTTTGTACTATGCTGGCAGTAAATTTGATTATAAACGTTGTAATAAACTATAAAAAGCTTATATTGAATCCGAAAAAAATGGCAGTTCTATTACTACATGCCGCATTGATATTAATGGCAGTTGGCTTTGCAGGGTCCATGGGAATGCTTCAATCTACGGATAAGACTCTGGAAAAGGGAAGCACCATGGTTTTCGGAGAATATGAAGTGAAATACAGAAACCTCTTTTGGAAAGAAGAAACAGGAAAAACTACCGCTGTTTCCGTTTTGGGGGTCAGTGGCCCTGCCGGAAAATTCCAGTTAAAGCCGGAACTTTCGTATTATCAAAAAATGAAAACCTCTCACTCCAGAGCAGTAATAAAATCAGGATTGAAAGAAGATTTATACATAATTTTCGAAGGTATAGACGAGAAGGACAATATATCCTTAAAAGTTAAGGTAGTAAAATGGGTTAACCTTGTATGGGCCGGAAGCATTTTATTGATTGTATTCACGATTCTGTATTACGTTTTTGAAAATAAAAAAACAAAAATAGTAATAAAAAATAATTTAGAACAGGAGGTTTGAAAATGACAAAAGCATCAAAACTATCTCTCAAGATTATTGCAGTTATGTTAATAACCGCAGTTTTATTGGCTACTCAGATTTCTGTTGTATTTTCGGGAAGTGTTGATCTTAAAAAGTCAGAGTTTAACTTTGACAAAATCGTTTTTACTAAACATCAGCCATATTCAGGTGTTGAGAACCATATGATTGATGGAAACTTCGGATTTACAGGAGTAAAAGGTGGTGGACTGTATATTCTGAACAATGCCTTTTCAGGCAATCCCACCGTAACCGATGTTTTACAGAATTCTATCTGCAAAAATGGGCGTTACGCAGGAAAGAAGCTTACAGGAGGAGCCTTCTATTCCTTTGATGTGAGTTACGATGCAAAGGAAATTGTATTCGCCTACACAGATGCTCAAAATTCCTACGGCGTTTGGAATCAAAACACTACTTACCACATTTTCAAGGTAAATGTGGACGGGACAAATCTCACACAGCTTACCGACGGGAGTGTAAATGATTTTGATCCTCGCTGGCTTCCCGACGGAAGGATTGTATTTATATCAGAAAGAAGAGGCGGATACGGACGTTGTCATCAGCGTACGGTTCCCACCTTTAATCTGCATACAATGAATGCAGACGGGAGCAATATAAGATGCATAAGTTACCATGAAACTAATGAATGGAGTCCCTGTGTTGATAACAACGGTATGATTGTTTACACTCGTTGGGACTACGTGGACAGAGGTGCCACTCATCCTCATTCTGCATGGATAACCACTCCCGACGGTCTTGATGCGAGAGCTATTACGCTAAATTACCCTAACTCCGGGGATGAATGGTGGAAAAACGTTCCTATGATGCAGAATTCATTAAGAGCAATACCGAATTCCAACAAATATGTTGCGACAGCCGCTCCTCATCATGCTCAAAACTATGGGCCTCTAATTGTTATTGACCCGGATGTTGAAGATGATGACAACCTTTCCACTATTACAAAAATTACACCTGATGCAAAATATCCGGAAACTGAAACCGGCACCACAACCGATCAGAAATACGGAACTCCATATCCTTTAAGCGAAGACTATTTTCTGTGTATCTATGATCCCAATGCCAACAGTAATGGCGCAAACAAGCGATATGGAATATATGCTATAGATACTAAAGGAAACAAGACAATGCTGTACAGCGATCCTAATTTTTCTTGTTACGGTCCTATGCCACTTCGCCCACGTACTGTACCCAACAGTATTCCGGGCTCAGCTATACCAACGGGACAAGCTCCTGATGGAGTTGTATCTATAATGAATATTTATGATACACTGCTTCCATTCCCATCCGGAACAAAGATTAAAGAACTGCGTATCTGGCAGGTGTATCCAAAGACCACACCTCTGGCAACAGACCCAATAGTAAGCTATGAAGGAACTGAAAGTTCATGGGCCGGTAGAAATACCAGAGGGCTATTAGGCTCAGTACCGGTCGAGGAAGATGGTAGTGCATCCTTCTATTTGTCACCCGGAAAACCTGTTTTTTTCCAGGCTGTTGATCAAGACGGAACTGCCGTTCAGACTATGAGATCTGATACCTTCCTTGTCCCGGGACAAAACCGGCTGTTATGTCAGGGTTGTCACGAACCTGCCCGTAAAGCAGCAGAGAATCCGCAAAGTGTTCCCTTAGCACTAAGGAGAACACCTTCAACAATTACACCTGATGCATCCCAAGGCGCAAGGCCAATGAGTTTTCCAAGGCTTATTCAGCCTATTTTGGATAAAAAATGTATCTCATGTCACAATGGCTCTCAGGTCCCTGACCTTAGAAAGGGAAACCTGGATTCCCAAACCAAATGGTTTAGTTCGTATAAAAATCTGAAGCCATATGTTGCGCTATTTGATGTAATGTATAAAGGTGCTAACTGGGATCATGTCTATCCTCGAACTGAACCGGGCAAGTTCGGTTCCAGAGCATCAAAGTTATATCAAAAGTTAAAGACGGGACATGGTAATCTTACTCCAAGCGAGCTTCACTCATTTACAATATGGATGGATTCGGGAATTGCACCATTCTTTGGAGACTATAAGAATACAGATGCCCAGTTAAGAGGAGAGCAGGTCGAGCCATCTCTGAATTAAATCCCTTGGCTAAAATAATATAGATGGGAGTGTTAAAAAAAATGAATCGGTATACAAATAAAAAATTAATTCCCATGATTCTTTGCATAGCAATAGTCATTACTGTAGTGAGCTTCCTGTTTCCTGATAGTAATATTGGCTATTCGGCTGACAATACATATTTTTCACCTTTTGATACTGTATATTCCCCTGATGGCAGCATGATAGCGGTATCAGATTCAACTAAAGCACAGATTGAAATATTGAAGGCATCCGACGGTGAAGTTCAAAAGGTTATTCAGTTGGATGGACAGCCTAAAGCTCTTGCATGGAATGGAAATGAAAATATATATGTTTGTGAGTACGGAGCAGGTACTGTTGCCGAAGTAAATCCGGCTTCCGGAGAAGTAAAAAGAAGGTTTTCAACAGGGTCTAAACCTCTTGGAGTAAAAGTAGTAGAGGATAAACTCGTTGTATCTGATTACGGCTTGAAAAAAGTATCTGTAGTTGATTTGTCCTCAGGCAATGTTGAAAAAAATATCTCTGTTAAAGATTATCCCTACTTAATGGACAGTACTGTTGACGGCAAATATGCAATAGTCGGACATGCCCTGCCTTCAGGAAATGCCTCCGAAGCTAAGTATGCCGCATCAGTTACCTTTATCGATATGAAAACCTCCAGTGAAGTTGCAAATATTGTGCTTCCACAGGGTTCATCAAATGTAAGAGGCATTAAATGTTCACCTGACGGTAAGTGGGCGTACGTGCTTCACACCTTCGGAAAAACATCCCTTCCTACTACCCAGATAACAAGAGGATGGGTAATGACAAATGCAGTTACTATTATTGATATAGCAACCAAACAAATATATACTACCTTCCTTTTGGACAGAACAATGGAAGGAGCAGCAGACCCTTGGGGACTGGCAATATCAGCAGACAGTAAAACCATGTGGGTCAGTGTGTCAGGAACTCATCAAGTGCTGAGAGTTGATTTGAATGGTCTACATCAGCTTTTAGCAGGAAATTTAAACGGCGGTGACAGTTCTGAAATTGATTCTAGTTCTTACTATAAGATAGTAAACAGAAATAGTGGAAAAGCCCTTGATGTACCTAACGGTAATTCTGCTAACAACACTCAGCTGGTACAATGGGATGATGTGGGTAACAACAACCAGCAGTATAAGTTAGTGGCCGGTTCTGACGGGTATTATTCAATTATTAACAGGGGAACAAACAAAGCACTGGACAATGCAGGCGCTACCGGAGATAATTCGGCTGTAGTGGAATGGGACCAGAGTTCTTCAGATAATCAGAAATGGAAATTAATTGATGCAGGAAACGGTTACTACAAGCTTCAAGTGAAATCCAGTCAGAAATACATGGATGTTAGTTCTGCTTCTACCAGTAACAATGCCGGTATAGTAACAAACAGCAGTAGTACAAGCTTGAGCCAGCAATGGAAAATATCAAAAGCTGGTTCCGGAGGTTCGACAAGCAATTATTCCTTACTATTCCGTTCAAAATCGGGCTTCGACAAACCATATTCAGATATCTGGTTACAAATTAAAGCCGACCCCACAAAAAAAAGTGGTCTGAAATATGATCTTGGAGCTTTATGGGGAGCAGGTCTGTTAAAAGAGATTGAGCTACCCGGTCAGGGACCAAGAGGAATATCCCTATCACCGGATGGTAAAACTGTAGCCGTAGGCGCATATTTTGCAGGAGAAGTATATCTTATAGATACCTTCGGTAGTGTATTGAAAAGCACGGCAAAACTGGGTATACAACCCCAAGAAAGTCAGGTTAGAAGTGGTGAACGTATATTCTACGATGCATCAACCACCACACAAAAATGGCTCAGTTGTGCCTCCTGTCATCCTGACGGCAGAGCCGACGGACTTAACTGGGACATGCCAAATGACGGTATCGGCAATACTAAAAACACTAAGTCAATGTTGTATGTTTTTGATACACCTCCTGCTATGTGGCGTGGAGTAAGAGATGATGCACATGTTGGCATAAAAGCAGGTTTCAAATACATAAAGTTTAAAGAGCCAACCCAGCAAGAGCTTGATGATGTAACTGCTTATATCAAGAGCCTCTCTGAGGAAGCTGACCCATACTCGAATAAAGGTACAATGACAAAAGATGCTGCTGCCGGAAAAGCTATTTTTGAAAGCAGTGAGACAAAATGTTCTTACTGTCACTCCGGAGAAATGTATACTGATTTGAAAGCTCATGATGTTGGTACAAAAGATATTCTAGACCCCGATGGAATGTATTATACCCCACCGCTTAAGGAATTGTGGAGAACTGCCCCATACCTGCATGATGGTTCTGCGGCAACACTCCATGAAGTACTGACAACAAAGAATGCAAATGACAAACATGGTAAAACATCACAGCTTACTGCTGAACAGCTTTCACAACTTGAGGCATATTTGCTTCAAATAGACAGTAATCCTGCTCAAACCTTACAAAAAGGTGATGTAAATGGTGATGGAGAAATTAATGCAATTGATTTGGTCTTTGTGAAAAAGATATTAATGGGTGAACTTGATAATTTACCCGCAGAACAGCTAGAAGCAGCTGATGTTGATGATAGCGGAGATATAAACGCAATTGATTTTGCGATTTTGAAACAAGTAGTGCTTGGAATTAAAACTGATTTATAATATAAATAGGTTCAACCAAAAGCAGCCATCTAAACAGATTATTCTGTTTAGATGGCTGCTTTTGCACTAGGCTATCTACTTCCGTAGAAAAACGGCTATAAATTATACATCCTTAGCCTGTATAAGGTAATTCCTCAATAATACCCAGCAGATATTTCTTGAATAGTGATAAATCAATGGCGTTAATCACACCGTCACCATTTAGATCAGCTGCCGTAAGACCATTTTCTACAGGCAAATCCGTAATTAATCCAAGCAAATACTTTTTCATCAGTGCATAGTCAGTTGCATCTACACCGGAATCTCCATTGAGGTCTCCGACAATTACAGTTATTGGGGTAAATTTGAACCAGTTTAAGTTGAATAAGTACCCGTTTCCTCCTGTAAACTTCAGATATACCTCATGCTTCCCACTCACACCGCTGATACTACAGGATGTATCTGCATAAGTCTGCCAATCTCCCGTTCCGGTAATAGGACATGTTCCTATTAAGGTACCGTTGATGCTGTCGAGATGAATCTCGATGTTTCCTCCGCTTGAGTTACTCGCTGCTCTTGCCTGAAATTTTTCAGCACCATTCCCAAAGTCAATGTTACTGTAAACAGCGTAATCTCCGTTCTCTATGTACCCGATATCTTCTCCTCCCTCGGAACAGGTTTCTGTTTGAACTCCCGATTGCTTATCGAAGCTTTCTCCTTCAATCTGCGCAAATGCCGACCTGGAGTCAGGGTTGGGAATGGCAGTCCCCCCGGTAATTTCAGGTCTTTCGTTCCATATGGAGCTTTCACCGTTTTCATTGACTGCAGTTACTGCAAAGTAATACTTTGTTCCGCTTTTAAGTTCTGAAACGGTGTATGGGCTTGCAGTAACGCCTTTTATTGTATTAGTGTACACACCTGGTTCCGTACCGTATTTGATATTGTATGAAGTTGCCCCTTTTGAGAGCCTGAACCAAAGCTTTATACTGTTATTATCGGGCTGGTGGGCATATAGCAATGGCGAGCATGGCTTATTCTCTGTTGTGAATGACCATATACCACTGGAAGATGCCGTGGAGTTTGCCAGATTTTTTGTATATGCTGTAACTCTCCAGTAATACTTGGTATCAGGATTCAGTAGATTGGGCTCTACGGTATATTTGTTATATATCATCCTGTCCCTCAGAATTACAGGGTTAGACATGTCTGCATTTGAAGACACCTCAAGCTTGTAGAAGAAGGCATTCCCGGAAGGCGTCCACGAAAGTACCGCTCTGTCTGAAACACCTGTTATTCCGTTTGCAGGAGCAGACAGGCTGAAGCTTACAGGCGAATTTCCTGCAGTCTTTGTAGTGAAATATTGTATAGGCCCGTTTATTGGTCTCTCTCCATTTGCATTTAGGGCGTATACCCTCCAATAATATGTAGTATTGTTTTCCAATGCTGTAGTAGGAGTATAAGTTGATGCCGTATTAGGGCCAAATTCATTTGTACCTGTTATAGTTGTAATTCCTGATTTATTTATTACCGGAGATGAAAGGTCACTGTTTTTGGAAACTACCAAACGATAAGAGCTTGCGTTATATGCTCTTGACCACAAAAATTTTGGTGTAACTGATTCATTAGGTGCATTCCGTGACGGCAGGTAAGGTCCGAATTGTCCGGGTACACCGGCATTTGCACCGGCTATAAAAGAATAAACGGCATCGTTTGAGACTGTTCGACTTCCGCCGGAATTTACTGCGGTAACATTCCAGTAATACTTTTGGCCTTCAGTTAAAGGTGCTGCAACCGTGTAGTTGGTATCGGCAATGCCCGATTGGTTGATGACAGGGTCGGACAAATCCTTGTTTACAGATACTTTCACCGTATAACTGGCAGCACCTTGAGCTGCCGACCAGGTAAGTGTCGGTGCTGTTGTAGTAACTTCCCCATCGTCAGGAGTCATTGGGTGGAAAAAGTTTGGAGCAGAATCAACCTTTTTCAAAACCACCAGCCATGAATCATTGGCTGCCGCATTGTTTATTGAAAAGCTTATGTTGGAAGTTGAAGAAGGTGTAATACTGGATTGGTATGTCAGACCGTTATTTTCACTTGAAGTAATTTTATATAGGTCTATCCTTACGTCCTTCCCGCTGTAAGGCTGATTGTTCAGGTTTACATTTATGGTACCTGCGGTTGTGCTTTTTGCGATGATAACCTTGCATTCATCAGTGTCTCTGCTGGCACAAGCTGTAATATCATCCCCTGTACTCGTTGAAACTCCCGCATAGTGTCCCGACAACTGAGAGAACATGTAATATACCCACCATATGGGCGTCCTGACAGCTCCATTTTGTTGACTGTTTCTGACAGTTGTTGTCAATATATCGCTCATGCCATTCCAGTTGCCTGATTTGATACAGCCCTTAATATTCTGGGTGATTCCTGAGCGCACTACATTGGCCATACTTCGTGTCCAATCAACAGCCGACGTTGACCAAGAGTTGTTTTCCTCCCATACCACATACTTGCCGTTGGTTTCAGGATATTTTGTCTGAAGGCTTACTATGGGATCCTTCCATTTATTTGTCTGAGTATATGACGCATATGTACTGCCTTCCCAGTATTCATGCCAGCAAGGTCCTTCCAAATCCATTTGGTTTTGACTGGAAAACGGTATGTAAAAATCCGCTATCCCTGAATAACCTACTGCACCGGGGCCGACTATAGGTATATAGTCCGGATAAACTTCCCTTACGGCTTCCCAATTGCCTTTGAATGTAGCTTCACGGCCTGTCCAATACTCGTTTGTAAGGTCTGCAAAGTCCGGCGTCGCTCCATTGTCCTTTAAATACTGAAGCACATCTTTTACATACTGCTTAAACCAAGCCTGATTTGTAGGAGCACCACCTCCCGGAGTGCCGTTAGGTGCTGTCCACGACGGATTAAGTCCAAGAAGGAAGTACCACTTCAATCCGTTTGCCTTTGCCCTTTGATATGCCTCCAAGCACCTCTGAAGCTGACTGTTTTCGTTGTTAAAACATGTACCATCCAAATCACCTACTCCTTGGAAGGTCTGGACTGGGATGGTCTCTCGGTTAAGAATGGGTCCAAGCATTTTCATCCTGCTATCCGGTATATCATAGTTAGGTGTGAGAATGTAGCCAAAGTTACTATGATTCACGGGCCGTAAAATGTTATTAAAATCCACATTCACAGTATCAGTTGACGCTGCCCGAACAAATCCACAGGACTGAAAAATCAGCACCAACACCAGAAAAGCTGCAAGTTTACGGCAAAATCCACAGTTGCCTTTTTTCATAAATTAACCTCCTCATTTTTCATTAGAAAAAACTTATTAATAAAAATTTCCCTCAAAGCATAAATCCGACCTTTGAGGGTTAATTAATTAAATTTTACCATATTATTCCATTTTCTTCAATTATCAGGGTGTGGGTTGGTAATTCATGCGCTCATATATTTTTCTTGCGATGTAATTATTTATTACTCCATTTCAAAAATACTTTCGCTGCAGGTTTATTTCGTACAGACTGGCCTTTATCAATAGCATTTAAACGTCCGTCTGCATGTTCGAAATTTTCTACCCAATTATATCCATTTGCCCATACAGACTCAACCCATGTTTTGTTTTGCAGTGCTCGAAACAGCCCTTCGTACATTCTGGCTTGCAGCAAAAAATCTTGTTTAATATTAGTCTGCACAGTGCAAGGTTCAAACCACTCCTTATTTCCTTGGTTCTGTGCGCTCTTGTAAGAAGAAGTAATAATAATTTTTTTCTGATATTTTTTATATAAAGTTTCTATTTTTCCCGTAAGGATTGGCTCTATTTCTCGTTGATATTCCTCTATTGTAGGATTTTCCTTGGTGCTATAAGGTTCTTGAAGTACTACATTAATATAGTCTAGTTGACCTGCAAATGACATTTTATCTACTTCATCCCATTGGGTTGTATACGTGCAAACAGCTCCTATTTTACCAGAATACACATTCCTGATATCTTTAATCAGTTTTTCCATACGCCCACCGCCAATACTATAAAAGGGATTTGATTGATATTCACCTATTATTAGCAAATCAACCTTGTATTCTTCACACCAATTGGCATATTCCAAGATATTTTTTTCATATTGCGCAAACCATTCATCCCAAAACTTATTTGCTTCAACATTATTAGGGTCAGAAATCCATTTTTGGGCATTGTTTTTTAGTAAAGAGCCAAAATACGCCCAGAATTTTGCAGACTCCTCATAAAATAGAGCCTCATTACTTTTTGCTTCATTAGACATCCAATCCTTTAGTAATTCATCATACATTATTTGAGTTTGAGCAGCTACCTTCATACCTCTAATTTTTGCTGCCTTGACAAAAGCCCCAAACTCGTTTTTTCTAATTTCTCGCATTATATTAGTATTTTTGTTACTGACACCGTCAATACGTATTGGATTTTCATTTGTATAGCTTAAGGTATTTATGTAGCTAACCCACTGAGCCCCATCTTGATGCATAGCTTGTATTGTAGGTTCCTGAAATACATTTGCCACATCATTATCATAATAGTCAAAACAGATAAACCCTGTTGACTTCTTTGCCAGAGCTGCATCTCCATTAACTGAAACTTTAATTGTCTTTACCGGAATATCACTACGTCCCTCTAGCCCAATAGAGATTGTGCAAGTTCCCGGTCCAATTCCATAAACCATGCCTGTCTCGTCAGCAAACGCAACTTTGGCATCGGAACTGGTATAAATAAATTTCTTAGCCATTTCGGGTGTTGGTGTCAAACTAGGAATAATTTGTGACTTTTCTAATACCCCTAAAAATACTGAGCTCTTATTGCTTGATATTTTATATGTTATATTTTTATCATTTTTCTGCTTTGCCGGCATACCAAGGTTAATAGTAAGATATACACTTTCTTTAAGAAAAGTTTCATAGTAACTGCCCAGAATCTGTTCTAAGCGCCTTGCAGATATACCACCATCTGCTTCTAATGGTATCTTCACACCATTAATCTCTTTTTTGTAAACAAGCTTATCATCTAAAAAGTAGAAACGACCATTTGAAACAATAACCTTATAGCACACTAAAACAGGTCCTGAGCCGAAATCTAAAAATAATCTCACATCTCCAGGCCATAATTGGTGCCATCCCAGTACTTTCCTCCCACTATAGTCATATCCAACCCACGGACTATTCTTGTCACTCTGTTTCATATCGCCGTAGGTCATTGCAGTCTCTACACCAATTTTCTTAGTAATTGCACTATGATTAGTATTAATGTAATATTGCCCTGTTTTTTTGCCGGAGGTTACTATAAAGTTCAACAGCTTTCCGAGCTCTGCCGGTTTAACATACATTTCATTACCTACGTAATATGAATTAATTTTAGTAGCTTTTTCATCAAGAAAATACTTTCCTTTAAAAAGTAACGCTTTTTGTGGTTTGTTGTTTTTTAAAGAAGCTTGGTTTCCTATAGACTTATAGGGAGTATTTGAATAAATATTAACAATTGCTTTTTTCTTGACTTCGCTAATATTGAATTGTCTGTCACTGCCATTTGCATAATACGCTATATCTCGCAACTTCAAGTATTGTTCATTTTTTATCTTAACTGACAACACAGAGACATTTTCGCCATTTACATTAATAATAATTAATTGGGGAGTAACAACTGGTTCTCCGGCAAAACAATTTGGTGGAAATAGCCCAATCATTAAACAGATTAATACAATTATTGAAATAAATTTTTTCATAATAACTCCTTATTTATTAAGTTATGTAATTTACAGTTTCAAGCTTTAGATTTTTTTGACACTAGTCGCTATCCTCATAAAACATTGTTCCCTTTGGTTTTTGGTAATGCATTCTTTTGCCTAGCATAAACAACTATTTTCCTCCTGCAAAGGTTCCATCCATTTCAAACAGCAGATTATCCCTGCACACGTCAGCAACCGTAATCAGTGCAGGCAGTTCAATATTCCGACTTTTGCAGTATTCAATGAATGCATCTACATACTCTGCTTTTTTTAAGAATACCGTTCCTTCAACCATGTTATTTAATTTCATTGAGCTTACATCCAACAAGGCATCAATCACGGAATATGTCTTATCTATCTGCAAGCCTATATCGTCAAGATACACTGTATTCCCCAAATCATCTATTGATGCCGTACCTGATAAATAAACATATTTGCTTGTCTTATTATCCAGCACAATAGCCCTTGAAAAAGCAGAACCGTAACGCATTGCAGACTTCTGAGCTTTGCCTGATTCACTTGAGTACTTGAACTTTTCGATATCTTTTGTTTTTACAGCCAGAATATCCGAGATTACAGTCAGACCATGTGGATTGCCACAGCTGATACCTGTGCTTGCAGGCATATATATTTCTTCTGTTTTATCAACAGCTACAGAGTCAGACCATAACCCGTTTTCTAGGAATATCCTTGTACGGGCTTTATTGAACTCATCGTATTGCAATAGAATATTATTCAAATATATCCATGTCCTTATAACATTTTTCAGCTCAAAATCGTATTTTCCAAGTACCTTAATCATTGATTGGAACATCTCATATGTCTGTCCGTAGTAGTCACTTTCTTTATTTCCATGAACGGTATGTACTAACATATAGTCCACAGCGTCAGTCTTATACAGCTTTCCGCAGACTATTCCGTTAAACTCAACATCCTCTATTTCTTCATTACATAAAATAAAACCATGTATGTTAATTCCTGAGACTCCTTCACCCCAATAAGGAGAACCTTCAATATAACTGAAACATTGGTTCTGAGTATTCAGTTTTAGTTCCTCGGCCCTTATTTTCTGAACATCATCATAATACTTGCCTGTTCCGAAAAACCTTTCATGAAATACTGTTATGTTATACTTGGTTAATATCTTATAGACCTTTTTGTATAGCAGTGAAGCAGTCTTCAGTATGTCTTGGTCTTTACTTTGATTTGCAATCGTAATAAAAACCTGCTTTGCGTCAACTGATTTTACGCTCAGACTATAGTTTTCATTTGATTCTTTAATCTCTATTATCATATTTTCCTCCTAATAATTATATTAGCTCAGGCAGTTTAAATACACGGTTCTGCTTTACTGTCGTATATCCCAAACCTTTTCTGCGCATTTCCTGATACAATGCAGCTCTTTCCTCAGTAAAACTCATTGGAGTCTCACGTCCGACTTAACTCATCCTGTAACAACTTTATTCTTTTTTTGTTACGTCAAATTGTGAGTAATGTAACTCATTACTCAAGAAAAAATAGCCCTTATGGTTCAGTAATACATGAGGAGGGATTGGCTTTCCTTAGAAGGAATTAACCTCGGTAATGTCCTTCAAGTCAAAAGATTTTCTATAGATATGCAGTATTTGCTTAGTATGTACCGCAGACAGATAAAATACGATGCAACAGTATGTATTTATAAACAGAACTTGTAATTATTCTTGCTATCTCAATAGCTGCGTTAATTGCAACAGTTTTGGGATATCCCTTGTATCTCAGGTAACGTTCATAAGCGTAAAAACAAGGGTATCAACAGCATACCCTAACTTACAATAACATATTTCCAGTTTTATTTATATTATTGATTATATTCCCCATTTTACCAGTTATCAACTATTTTTTTATTAATTTACTGTGATATTTTTTGATAATAATCTTTTCAAAATAGTTTAACAGTGAACTAGAGAAAATACTCGTTTAAAGATAATACCAAATTACAATTTTTACTATAAATGCAACAATTATGGTAAAATGTTATTATAATTAAGAACCGTCACCACTAAAGGATGGTCAATAGTTGCTACATAAAATCCTGATTTAACTTATACTCCTAATATTTAAAACCAATTTTTCCAGTGGCCTGTTTTTGAATACCAAAAACATATTTATGCTAGCTTTTTTAATGCTTACATGAAGCAAGTTTTTGTTTAATGTGCTTAAAAAATAAATTTTTTAACTTGGAGGTAAATATGAAAAAAAGGTTAGTAAGGAAAATTTGTATGCTTATGGCAATAGTGCTTATCCTACCTACAATTGCAGCACCAGTGTATTCATTCGAGTATGAAGGTGCAGGAGACTTGATTAAAAATCACACCTTTGACAACGGAATAAGCTTTCCTTGGCGTGTAGTTGAAGCTTACCCTGCAACAGCTGATTACAAAATTACAGAAGACGGTAAGTTAAAAATAACACTTTCAAAGATTGGTAATGCAGCAACCGGGGAAAGATGGGATGTTCAGCTCCTTCACAGAGGACTCACATTGATACAGGGGCATACTTACACTGTACAGTTCACTGTAACCGCTGATAGAGATTGTCTAATCTATCCTAAAATAGGTGATCAAAGCACTCCCTATGATGAGTACTGGAATCTGGATCAACAGTGGAATTTCCTGCAATTGAGTGCAAATAAGCCAACAACTGTAACTCAGACATTTACTCAGAAAAAGGGAGACAGGAGTAAAGTTGAATTTGCTTTTCACCTTGCCCCTGATAGAAGTATGGCTCCCTCCGAATATACCGGTATTTTCAAGCCATTAACATTTACTTTTGACGACATGTATATTAAGGACCCACAGTTTACAGGATATCCAAAGACTGCAACAGAGCCGACAAATGTTGTCCGTTTAAATCAAGAAGGATTCTATCCGAATTTCGCTAAGCTTGCAACAGTATTGACAAGCTCAGCAACTCCCATCAACTGGCAGTTAGTTAATCAAAAAGGTACAGTAGTCTTTGCAGGGAAATCAACTGTTAAGGGATATGACCATGCGTCAGGTGACAATGTTCATATTATTGATTTCTCAAATTACAGAACATCCGGTACAGGCTATAAGATAGTAACAGATGTTCCTGTGGTTAAGACTGCCACTAATCCGGCTAACAATGAAAGTATGCCTTTTAATATTGGTAACGATATATATTCCAAAATGAAATATGACTCCATAAAATATTTTTATCATCACAGAAGCGGTATACCAATAACTATGCCATACGCAGATGATGAACAATGGACTCGCCCCGCAGGACATTACCCTGACGTACTGTATCCGGACCCAGCAAAAAATTACAGTGCAAACTACAAACTGGATGTAACAGGTGGTTGGTATGATGCAGGAGACTTTGGCAAATACGTGGTTAATGGAGGTATCTCTACCTGGACTCTTATGAATTCATATGAACGGGCACTTTACTTGGGTGACACTTCAGTTACCCCGTTTAAAGACGGTTCATTAAACATTCCGGAAAGCGGAAATGGCTTCCCGGATATTCTTGATGAAGCTCGTTATAATTTGAATGCCTTATTGAACATGCAAGTACCAACAGGAAATGCTCTGGCCGGTATGGTTCATCACAAAGCCGGGGATGTGCGTTGGCAAGACCTTGCTATACGTCCCGATCAGGATACTACGAAGCGTTACTTACAACCTCCAACCACAGCTGCTACCTTGAATCTTGCTGCAATAGCAGCACAGGGTTCACGTCTCTGGAAGCAGTATGATGCTCATTTCGCAGCTAAGTGCTTATCTGCTTCCGAAACCGCATGGAATTCAGCTGTTGCACATCCTGACGTATATGCTCCTTCGAATGGCTACGCTGCTATTGGAGCTTATGGTGAAAACTATCTTAAGGATGATTTCTACTGGGCTGCTTGCGAGCTTTATGTCACTACAGGTTCTCAAAAATATCTTGATTACATAAAGAGCTCGCCTCACTATCTTCAGGAACCTTCTGAATTGACAGGCGGAGAGGAGATGGGACTCATAGGACCTACAGGATGTTTTGACGGGGATAATACTGCCGGCATGGGAACAATAACTCTCGCTCTTGCTCCTAATGGTCTGCCTGCAACCGATGTAGCTAAAGCCAAAGCTAATATCATAGCTGCTGCTGACAAGTTCATATCAATTGAACAGACTCAGGGCTATGGAGTACCTATAGAAGAAAAACAAGTATCTGATACATTAATCGGATACCCATGGGGATCAAATTCATTTGTCGTCAATAATGCAATTGTAATGTCATATGCTTATTTATTCAGTGGCTATGCTTCAACACACAAAAAATACATCAACGGTGCAATAACAGCAATGGACTATATACTTGGACGTAACCCCAATGTTCAGAGTTATGTAACAGGTTATGGCGATAACCCCCTTGAAAATCCACATCACTGTTTTTGGGCATATCAGGCAGATAACTCCTTCCCACATCCTCCTGCCGGATGTATGTCAGGCGGGCCTAACTCAAGTTTACAGGATCCATGGGTTAAGAGCTTAGGTTGGCAACCGGGTGAAATAGCTTCAGAAAAATGCTTTGTGGATAATATCGAGTCTTGGTCAACAAATGAAATATATACAAATTGGAATGCTCCACTGGCATGGATGTCAGCTTTTCTTGATGAACAAGCACCAGTTATTTGTGGTGGTACTCTCGGAGATGTCAACGGTGATGGAGAAAGAGATGCTATAGACTTTGCATTGATTAAGAAAGCTCTTTTAAACGGAGACACTACAATTCAGAATGCTGATGTAAACAATGACGGGAGTGTCGATGCTATGGACTTGGCATTGTATAAATCATTCTTGTTAGGAAAAGTAATTTTCTAGCAAAAGTTCAGCTCATATGCTCGGTTTTATTATTACCCCAATTTGCTATTATATGGTAGAATGGATATAAACATTAAATTACGGAGGTGTACCATGAAAAACAAAGATAGGCTTAAAGGGTTTTTTTCAGGAGTAATATTTTCAGTAATCATAGGAGCATTTACATTAGGTGTAACAGTTTTTGCAGCACCTGTGGAAAGTAAGCTGTCAGTAATTTATGATAACATTAAAATCTATGTGGATGGAGCTCTTTTCCAACCAAAGGACACTAACGGTAAAGATATTCAGCCTTTTATTTCAAAGGGAGTTACATATTTACCCGTTGCAGCTATAAGTAAGGCCCTTGGAAAAGATGTTAGCTGGGATGGAAAATCAAAGAGTGTTTATATAGGATTACAGCCTGATTCAAAAGCCAAAGAAGTAACGGTTTCCAATGTTACTGAACTGTTTGACGCACTTGGTCCTAATAAACATATTAAGTTGAAACCGGGAACTTATGATATTTCAGACTTGAATCCAAAATCCAAAAATGCAAATATATACTGGGAAAGTGTATACGATGGTAACGAATTAATACTCAATGGAATTAATAATCTTACGTTGGAAGGTTTGGGGGATAAACCCGTTGAATTAGTTGTCGAGCCAAGATACGCAAATGTTCTGACATTTAAAAACTCCAGAAAAATATCTGTAAAGAATATTAAAGCCGGACATACCATAGAAAAGGGTGAGTGTGTAGGAGGTGTATTTAACTTTGATTCATCAAAGGATGTAGATATATCAAAGAGCATTTTATACGGATGCGGAACCTATGGAATTATAGCTAATAATTCTGAGAACTTAAAGCTTACCGACTCCACCATTGAAGAGTGTACATATGGAGCAATGACTATATATAATTGCAAAAATTTCGCATTTACCAATAGTATAATCAGAAAGTGTGAGAACTTTAGTTTGATTGATATCAGCTCTTCAACAAATATTACATACGACAAATGTGAGATATCTGATAATACTTCAAGTGATGTTTTAGCGGTAAATTTATCTGATGGCATTAAATTCACTAACTGTAAATTTAAAAATAACAGCTCATTTGATCCTAAACTTTTCCCAAATGTTGATTTTACAGGAACTACTTTTCAATAATATAGACACATAGCCGATATTGAAATAACTAAGCCTTCAAGAAAGTTAATTTGCTTTCTTGGGGGCTTGTATTTTAAATCAGATATTATTTTATCAAATAATACAAGTAAAATTAATAATAAATTTAACTTTAATACTTTATTGGGATAAATTTCAAACTGTGTTATAATATTGTCAAATCTGTATTCGATAAAAGGTAAAGTAGGAGAACTACATATGTGGATATCTGTAATGACAATATTGATAAGTATTACGGCAATAATAATAAGTGCCGTAACAGCATTGTACACTATCAGAAAGGACCATGAACGTTCAAGACGTGAAAAGGCCTTGGAGCTTGTAATGCAGTGGAGTACAAACCTAAGTAATAATCGGAAGTCCAGTCTTGCCAGAAAGTATGTGGAAAAATTTGATGAGAAACAGGCAAGAAGTCTCATTAATCAGGAAGAAATTGTTTTTAATGAAAATGAGACGGAACTTTGCAGAAAAATCAGAAAACTATTGTCAGTGAACCCGGAAGTAAGTAAAGAATACGAAAGAAAATTGACAGTTGAGGAAAGTTCCGAACTTCGATGGATAATAATTTGCTATTTAAACATGCTGGAATCGGTTCTAAGTGCAAGTCATCATGGTGTAGCTGATATCAAGATAATCAAGGAACAGTTTCAATATTTATATAATCCCGCAAATGGTGACTACGTTTTAGAGAAAATTAGAAAAGCCTGCCCGGGATGTTATCCTGCAACAGACAATTTCTATGAAAACATTAAAAATAAAAGCAGCTCTGAAAGAGGCAAAGTTGCCTGATATTAATTGTCTGTATCTATATTATGTGTTGTACATTTATGTTATAATCAAATAAATTGCACTAATTAGTTATATTAGTCATACACAATTCATAACTATATAAATTAAGCATAATAAAAAAATTCTTGATAATCTTTATATGGCAGTATATTTATAAGTACAAATAGGAGATTGATTTATGAGAATACAAGAAATTTTTGCAAAGAAGAAGCCTGTGTTGTCATTCGAAATATTCCCCCCTAAAAGGGATTCTGAGCTAAAAGATATAGATGAGACTCTTGCTATATTGAGCAAACTAAGCCCAGACTTTATAAGCGTTACTTTTGGCGCAGGCGGAAGCTCCAATAACAACAAGACAATTGAAATTGCCAAGAAAATCAAGCATCAGTATGGTATAGAAACCTTGGTGCATCTTACATGTTCCGGCTATACAAAACAAGAGATTGACAGCTTTATTTCTATACTTAGTGAAAATGGTATTGAGAACATTTTAGCTCTCCGAGGGGATAAAAATCCAAATGTGTTGGAAAAGAGTGATTTTCAGTATGCTTCCGAATTAACCGGATATTTGAATAAGTCGGCTAATTTCTGTATAGCGGGTGCTTGTTACCCTGAATGCCACCCGGAATCCAAAAATAGAATTTCAGAAATAAGCCATTTAAAAGGAAAAGTTGATGCAGGCTCTGATTTCCTTATTTCACAATTATTCTTTGAAAATGAGTTTTTCTATTCATTTATAGAAAATTGCAGAATAGCAGGAATAAATGTACCAGTAACAGCCGGAATAATGCCTGTTATCAACAAAGCTCAAATAGAAAGAATAGTAAATTTGTGCGGAGCATCACTTCCAAACAGATTCAGAAAAATAATCAACAGATATGAAAATGAACCGACAGCACTTTTTGATGCAGGAATGTCATATGCTCTCAGTCAGGTTATTGATTTGTTGGTAAACGATGTGGATGGAATACATCTGTATACAATGAACAATCCTATCGTAGCAAAAAGAATCTGTGAAGGCATTAAGAATATTATTTGAGGAAAGTCAAAATATCAACTCCATTCTTTTTTTCTTGTCCCTTCGCCCAACCTCCTTATTGTATCTACGGCAAATTTTTTTAAATTTGTTAAGATATGCGGAACACTTTAATTCTATTTTACATATGTTAGTGTAGGGAAAAAGTTTTACTCTCGGCTAACTTAGAATTAAGGGTTAACATAATCAAATCACAGGAGGAATGGTTTATGAGCGATAATTTTATACAACTTAATTATTTACCCTTAGGCAAGAAAGGGAAAGTTAAAGCACTTATGTCTGATGGCCCCACCAGAAGAAGAATGCTAGATTTAGGGCTTATTGCAGATACAGAAGTTGAGGCTCTCCAAAAAAGCCCTTCCGGAGATCCAATTGCATATGACATTCGGGGCGCTATAATAGCCCTTCGCTCTGAAGAAGCATCCAAAATAATTGTAGAAACTTTATAACCATGAAAATTACTTAATCCAATAACTATAGGAATGGGGAGGTTTTTATGGGTTTAACAAAACAATCAACTGGTACAGGTGTACTTGTAAATGAACTTAATTTTGAACGAGTACATTCAGATGATAAGGTAATTGCCCTAGCCGGTAATCCTAATGTAGGAAAAAGTACTGTATTTAACGGCTTAACAGGGCTTAATCAGCACACGGGAAACTGGCCGGGGAAGACAGTTTCAAATGCCCGAGGAAAATATATACATAAAGACAAAACTTTTATAATGGTAGACATACCCGGTACATATTCATTAATGGCTAATTCTGCTGAAGAAGAAGTGGCAAGAGATTTCGTATGCTTTGGTATGCCTGATGCAACGGTTGTCGTAACAGATGCCACTTGTCTGGAAAGGAATATGAATTTAGTACTGCAAACTCTTGAGATTACAGACAAGGTTGTAGTGTGTGTAAACTTAATTGATGAAGCAAACAGAAAGAAAATAAAAATTGATTATGGTAAACTTTCTAAGCTTCTGGGTGTACCGGTTATACCTACGAATGCCCGTAGCAATAAAGGCCTTAATGAGTTAATGGATGCGGTATATAAGGTAGCTGACAATCATATATCCAGTAATCCTATACAGTTTAAATATGATGCAGTAGTTGAAGAAGCAATAAATATCGTCCAGCCAAAAATAGGGGAACTAGTTGACGGAAAAATTAACAGCCGTTGGGCTGCTCTAAAGCTTATGGATGGTGACTCCACCCTGTTAAAATCACTGGACAGGTATCTTGGGTTTAACCTTATGGATAATACAGAGTTACAGGAGCTTCTTATAAAAGCAAAAATACATTTAGTTGATAATGATATTGAAGCTAACCAGTTAAGGGATAAAATTGTTTCTCAGATTGTAACCACCGCTGAAGATATAAGCAGGAAAACAGTTAGTTATGATAATACGAAATACAATCAAACAGACCGAAATATCGATAGCATTCTGACTTCCAGAATTTTTGGTATTCCAATAATGTTAGGTTTGCTAGCTGTTATTTTTTGGCTTACTATAGCAGGAGCAAATGTTCCATCAGGCTTAATTGCTGATTTTCTTTTTTGGATTGAGGAAAAACTCACATTATTCTTTATGTGGGCAGGCTCACCCGTATGGTTGCATGGAATACTGGTACTTGGAATGTACCGTACATTAGCTTGGGTTGTATCTGTTATGTTGCCTCCCATGGCTATATTTTTCCCTTTGTTTACCCTTTTGGAAGATTTAGGATACCTTCCGAGAGTTGCATTCAATATGGATAACTTCTTCAAGAAAGCATGTACTCACGGTAAACAGGCTCTATCTATGTGTATGGGGTTTGGGTGTAATGCTGCCGGTGTAATAGGATGTAGAATTATTGATTCTCCTCGGGAGCGCATGATAGCAATTTTGACTAATGTTTTTGTTCCATGCAATGGCCGTTTTCCGACGCTCATAGCTATTGGCACTATTTTTGTTGGTGGAACCGTAGGAGGTGCCTTTGGGTCTGTTGCTTCTACTTTGGCTCTTACCGGAATAGTTTTAATTGGTATCTCAATGACACTACTTGTATCAAAGATACTTTCCAGAACAATACTAAAAGGTCTTCCATCATCTTTTACTCTGGAGCTGCCCCCATATAGGAAACCACAGGTTGGACGTATTATAATTCGATCAGTCTTTGATAGAACCTTATTTGTTCTTGGCCGTGCTGTTGCTGTTGCCGCGCCAGCAGGATTGGTTATCTGGATAATGGCTAATATTACTATTGGAGATATAAGTCTTCTGGCACATGGTGCCAATTTTCTTAATCCCTTTGGAAAGCTCTTGGGAATGGACGGGTATATACTAATGGCTTTTGTACTTGGACTACCGGCAAACGAAATAGTTATACCTATACTTATAATGAGCTATATGGCATCCGGCTCAATGGCTGAATTAGAACAACTATCAGATTTAAAACAGATTTTTGTTGCGCATGGGTGGACTTGGCTTACAGGTATTTGCGTAATGCTGTTTTCGCTTATGCATTTCCCATGCGGTACAACTTTGTGGACAATAAGAAAAGAAACCCAAAGCCTGAAATGGACACTTGCATCTTTTGCTATACCAACAGTAGCGGGTATTATTGTATGCTTTGTTGTAGCAAATGTCGTTCGTCTGTTTGGATTGGTATAGAACAAATACTATTTATGAGAATAAATATCTTTACCATGACAAATCCTGAGCGACTACGGTTGTGCTGCCAGCGCACCTCGTATTATGGCATTCTCAAGTGCCAAGGCAGCAGCAGTACCAACTTGTGTAACCACAGCATCCCTAGACATTTTACTTGTGTGCGTTCCCAGTGAAAGGCAGAAAATTGTATCACCGTCCCACTGAGTATTATTGGGAGATATTGCACGGGCCATTCCATCATTGGCAAGTTTTGCAACCCGGTTGGCTTCCGCCTTTGTTAGCCGCTCCGTAGTAGCTACTACAGCTATTGTAGTATTCATGTAATAAAGCTGAGTTGGAATACCTTCCATCATAGCTCGAGTCTGATTAATAAACTTTTTTTCTGAATTCAGGGCTCCAACAATAATACGTCCTTGATTCCATATATCTCCTAGTGCATTGACCACTGCCAAAGCTGCGACCACAGGACCGCCGGGAATTTGTATTGAGGCAGTACCAAGTCCACCTTTCATAGGAGTACCGTAAATCTTTCCGATTGTCGCTCCTGCTCCAGCACCCACATTTCCTTCAATCACCGGACCTGTATTTGCGGCCTGGCAGGCTGCATATGCCATGTCAGCATCTGGCGGCTTTACGCCTTTTGCATAAAGGAGATCAAATATAACCGCTGCCGGAACTAACGGCACATCGTCAATTTTATTTTCAACAATCCAACGCATAACCCCACCAGAAGCAGGAAGTCCAAAAAAACTTCCACCAGTGAGCAAGACACCATATACAGGATATTCTGAGGCACCCGGCCGAATGATATCTGTGTTCTGTGTACCGGGGCTGCCTCCACTTACGTCTACACCGGGGACTGCTCCATGGGGGCAGAGAATAACCGTACATCCTGTACGACCGCTTTTATCCTCAGCATTTCCCACTAGGATACCGGGAACGTCGGTAAGTCCTCCAACGGGTATTGGTTTCACTTCTTGGTAATTGCCTTTAATCAATTTTCTCACCCTTATATTGTAGTGATAAAACTGAATTTAATTCTGCATTCATTTACATCAAAAGGTCCTCGTGAATCGTACTTTTCAATTAGTTTATAAATACGTTCTTTTTCTTCAGATGGCATTTCATACACTATTTTATCTTCATCACAAATTTCATCATCACTGAGGAATTTATCAGCAGGAATAAAAACCGAACCATCAACATCAAGCATAAAGCGCGGGTCCACATTGTATATTTCGTTCTCTTTTTTTATAAATTGTTGTTCTTTCCTTTTATAAAGCCGCAGATATAAAGCTTCATCTTTCTGCCCGGCACCCTTATGTGCTCTCATCCCAAAGTGAAGCCCTGTACGCTGGCAAAGGTCATACCACTCTTTTGTAAGATATCTCATGCTTTCGCCTCCACCAAAACTGTAATTGCTGTTAAGAGGTAACACTAAACTCTTTATTTAAATTTAGAATTATCATAGTTGTACGGAATACTTGTCCCAACAACAACATCCTCAATTTTCTCAATAATAAGCCAATCATCCATATTCCCTTGATGTTCAAAGTTCAATGGCACAATAGGCTCTACGCCTTCAAATTCCACTAAGCATAAACATTTTCTATGCCAACGCTCTTTTTGTTTTTGAGAAAGATTGAGCTTTTCTTGGTTGTCCTCAAGCGTTTTAACAATTTCTTCCTCCGACAGTTTAACAAGGTTATGAACACTTTTTACCGTTGCTTTTGCAGAGATTCTGGCACTGCCTTTTTGCATAAAATAAAGTGTTTCACCCTCAAAAACTCTGCTATGCGGAATTTTCCTTCCCGCTGCTCCACGAACAACCATCGTTTTGAAGCCGTTCAAAATTTTATCCAATACTTTTTCCTTGTCATCACAATATACTAAATGTACCATTTACAGTTCTCCTTTTTTTACAACAGGAATCCATACTTCATATTTTGTATTCACCGGGTCAGCCGATAAGTATACTTCAATGTCAGGAGCATTTGCATACTCATATCCGGATGTTGGCAACCATTCTGTCACAATCCTTTTCTCTAATTCCTGTACGGTTTGAGCGGTACCCTCACCTGAAAATACAGCCCACGTTGACGGAGGCACAGTATATTCTTCCAGAGTATTATCAATTGATTGTGTACTGGCAACAGCAATAAAGTATCGCCAACTGTCCATATCATTGCAGGCACTTACACCAAGAAGTCCCATAGGTTCACTATTCATCATGCTTATCAGTTTTTGAATCATTCCATTCACAGAAGCTTTTTGCCACATCTGTGGCACAATTTCAAAGTTCTTTTCAATCTCATTTTGTAGTGGTTCCGCAATACCTACAATTCTAAAGGCATCTCTCTTTTCAATTCTGTAATCCATTTCCACAGCACCTTTTATGGTAATTTTGAAGCTGATTGGAGAAAATGATTTAAGAGAAACGCCACCTGCCTTTACAAGTGATGGTGCAACTCCATGAACACCCTGAAAAGCGCGGTTAAATGCCGTAGGTGAATCATACCCATATTTAAGTGCGACATCTGATATTTTCTCTTGGCAGCTCTGCAAATCTACCGCAGCCATTGTCATGCGTCTGCGGCGTATATATTCAGAAAGTGGCACATCCGCCATATACGCAAACATTCTCTGAAAATGATACGTTGAGCAGCAAGCAACCTTTGCAACCTGCTCATAATCAATATCATCAGCCAAGTGTTCCTCAATATAATTTATAGCACTATTCAAGCGCTCAATCCATTCCATCAATCCAACCCCTTATAAATAAATTATATCTTTACTGCAATATTTGTCCTCTCTTTTGATGCACAAAAATGAGAGAATATCTGTTTAGATTGGCAAAAATAAATTATTCTAAACATTACATAATATGCCATTAATTAACCTTACCCAAAATATCGGATGAATGTACTTATTTTACCATAATGCAGGGTGTTCATTTTATAGAAAGGGGTTGTTGTAAAACTAGAAAGCTTTTTTGTTTTAATACCTGTACTCCCTTATAAAATTGTATCAATGATTGCTTCCAAGATATTTGCAGATGTTTCTGGCGGCTCATCATTAGATATTTTACCGTCGCTCACATTCATCGTCCATGATTCATTGTTTTGCTAACCCCTACATCGTGTAGGGGTTCCGGTAAAATATCCATGTTCGCCGACAAACATATGCAAATATCTTTAACCAAGCTTCCATTGATACAATTTATACTCCCGTACGGCAAGAAAAGATAAAAACTAAGTTTTGTTTTGCAACAGCCCTTTTTTTACAACACTTGATTTACTTGATTCCGGCCATTGGACTTTGATTTGTACACTGCCTCGTCCACACGTTTAAGCACATCCGTATAGTCCGTATCTGTTTCTTTAAAATATGAAACTCCTATGGATAAAGATGGCGTAATTTCATCCGTATCCATTTTTATCTTCACAGTTGATACTACTGATAAAATTGATTCGCCATATTTGATTGCATTTTTTTCCTGCAAGCCGAATATAATGATAATAAATTCATCTCCGCCCCACCGAATCAATTTATCAGAACTTCTTATTATATGTGAAATAGCATTTACAGTTTCAATCAAGGCCTTATCTCCGGTGGCATGTCCATAAGTGTCATTGATGTGCTTGAAATAATCCAAATCAAACATCATAACAGCAGAATTATGTCCCTTTTGCTTATAGTCCTTAAATGCATCACTGAGGCTTTTAGTTCCGCTTCTTCTACTATCAGCCTTTGTAAGTAAATCCTGATTAATTTCAGATTCCAAGATTTTTTTCGAATGACGACTATATAATTTTTCGATTAACATGATTAAAGAATAACTCAGTAATAGTATAAAAATAAACAAAAGTACTGAATTCAACATAAGCTTGGAAACAAGTTTTTTACTTTCCTCATTCGTTTGCTTGATAGAAGCATTTAAATCTTTTTCATAAGTTCCCATGGCTATGACCCAATTAAATCGTTTATATAACTTTGCATAAGTTAGTTTTTCTGAAACAGTATCCTGCTCTAATTCTTTAAAATAGTAAGAAAAAAATAGTTCTCCGTTTTTATTGATTCCCTGCAGTTCCTTTAAATAGGGCAAATTCCCTTTCATATCAGTCATATCGGTAGAAAGATACATCCCCTCTGTTTCAGGAAGATTTGGATGAACTCTTCTGATTGCATAGTTTTTTCCGCCATTATAGTTTAAAATCTCATTTACCCACATATAAGAATCGTCATTGAATCTGGTATCTCTAATTGCTTCAGCCATCTCAGCTTTTACTATTTCATTAACATAATTTTTACTGATTCCATAAACAGCGGTCTGACTCCCATGATGAACAATTTTGTAAGATGCTAATTTAGCTTGGATATTACCCAGAGTTATATCCCATGATTTACCAGAAACATTTTGCGGATCATACATTACTTTATTCTCTTTTGCATCCCATAGAAGTACAGTCCAAAAATTATAATCAGTATTGCTCTCAAAAAAGTTGAGATAGAAATCATGAAATTCCTCATTACTCATTGACATTTTTAAATTAATAATAACAGAAGTATTTGTAACTAATTTGTCAATGTATGCAGTTTTAATTTTTATTTTATTATCAATTTGAGTAATAAGATTATTGACCGTATATTTCAGAAAGTCCTTTCTCATCCTAAGTATGGTTTCCTGTGTATTATTCAAATAAATATCGCTAACCTTATTAATAGATAATACGAAGTAGGAGACAATAATAAAAAAAACAATGCTAGTAAACAAGGTCATAATAAATATATATTTACGTTTAATTATACTATCTCTCCCCTTCAAGCAAGTTTACCATGTACATAAACAGCTACAATTTACCATTTTTTACCTAGACTCTCTTAAAAAAGCACGCATATTTCTAATATTATATATGAGATAATATTAACTGTCAAAATCGTTTATATCGTAGAAAGTTGGCGAATCACTCATTAATACAGCCTTACAGCACTTGGACGGTTGTTCTCTTAATAGCACCATCATCAAAAAGGTATTCCATCTATTTTGTGGAATACCTTTCTCTCATATTAAATACAATTAATTATGATTTTAAATCTATCGGTATGGTAACGAAAACCACTGTCCCTTCATCCTCTTCACTCTCATAACTGATTGTCCCATGCAGTAGCTCCAATATACGTTTTACAATTGACAGTCCCAATCCATTTCCATGTTTCTTATGCGATTCATCACACTGATAAAACTTGTCATAGATTTTTGGCAGTTTTTCCTTTGGAATTCCGATACCGTCATCTTCAATCCTGACTAACAGTTGTCCATCCTCTTTTTTTACGCGGATTTTTATATACGGCTTCATATCCGAATACTTAATCGCATTATCGATAAGATTAGTCCACAGTTGCATAAGAAGAGAGGCATCACTTTCTACTGTCACTGCATCCATCTCTAAATCAAAGCTAATGTCCATCTCATACCACTTTTGCGTCAAAAGAATAATACATTTTCTAATCTGCTCGTCTATACGAACTTTGTTTTTCTTTGCTACAATCTCCTGATAGTCTAATCTGGACATCTGAAGCATGTTTTCGCACAAAACGGATAATCTTCTGGATTCATTATTGATTAGTTGAAGATACTCCTCCTGCTCCTGTTTATCTAGCTTTCCATCCATCAGTATCTCTGAAAATCCAGTTATTGCAGCTACCGGAGTCTTTACCTCATGGGATACATTGCTCATGAAGTCCTTTCTCATGTAGTCCATGCCATTTAACTCCATTGCCATCTTATTCACATTGGCTTCTAATTCATCTAATTCATTAGCATATTCAAATTTATCATTTCGTTGTTCCTTTCGTTCCACTCTGGCCGAAAAGTCTCCCTTTGCAATCATATTTACCGTCTTGCTCAATGCTTCTATAGGCTTTGAAAGATGGCCTGTTACAAAGAATAACAGGCTTCCTCCAATCACCATAGATAAAGTACATACTAACAGACACAGAACGATTAATAAAAAAATTGTTAACGGTCCTTGATATAACAGTCTCGTTCCTAATAAAATAATCCCACATGAAACAATACATGCTAAGCACAAAGTAATAATAGAAGAAAATGCAATATGTGTTCGTAAATGTAGCCTGTATTTTTTCTTATCTCTTTGCGATTCTTCCATGTGACTCCTTCTTTCCTAGTATTTTGCCTTATATCCAAGTCCACGGATTGTGATAATTTCAAAATCCATACAATTTTCAAATTTTCTCCGAAGCTTCTTAATATGTGAATCCACCGTTCTCTCATCTACCTCGCTGTCCATTCCCCATATTTCATCTAAGATTTCTAATCTGGTAAAAATCTTATTGGGATTGCTCAGTAATAAAAACAGCAGATAAAATTCCTTTGGCGGAATCTCGAATTCTTGACCTCCGATATAAATCGTCATTTGACTATAATCAAGTACAGTCTTTCCAACTATAAGCCTTTTTTCATTGGCAATCTTTGATCTCCGAAGAAGTGCATTTACACGCAATATCATTTCTTTTAAGTTAATCGGCTTAATCATGTAGTCATCTGTTCCAGCACGAAATCCCTGTTCCATATCCTCCAGCTGATCTTTTGCTGTTACCATAAGAATCGGTTGTGCATATGACGCATCCCTCAGTTCTTTTGTTAACTCATACCCATCTATTTTAGGCATCATGATATCACTAATAATTAAATCAATATATTCCTGATCTAAAATTCCAAGTGCTTGTGCACCATCAAAAGCAGAAAATGTCTTAAAATTCTCCTGCTTTAATTTGATGCACATAAGTTTATTTAAAGTTTCGTCATCTTCTACCACAAGTATGGAGAACATCATCATAGCTCCTCTACTTCATTATCTTTATAAGCACACCATCCTCCAGTTGATAAATAGTATCAACCAGATCTAAGATACGCTCATCATGTGTAACCATAATCGCTGCCTTTTTCCTCTTCTTCACTTCTTTTGCAATCAATTCAATAACAGCACGCCCCCTTATCTTATCAAGACTGGCTGTAGGCTCATCTGCCAGAATTACATCTGGCTCATTCATAAATGCCCTAGCAATTGCTACACGCTGTTTTTCTCCACCTGATAAACCTTCCGGATATCTTTTCTTCATATCTATCAATTCTAGTTCATTTAATATTTCTTCTGCAAGGGTCTTCTTCTCAGATGTCTTTTTAGTGTTCAGAAACAACTGATCATACACCTTCAGATAGGGAAGAAGCTGATGATTTTGGAAGATGAAGCCCACACGCCTGCGACGAAACTCATTCCATTGTTTTTTCTCCAATATGGTCTGATTTCCTATGATTATGTCACCTTTATCCGCTGACAGTAATGCACCTGCGATAGATAACAATGTGCTTTTTCCACTTCCAGATGGGCCAACAATTGCTACAAATTCCCCCGGTCTTACATCCAGAGATATATTATTTAGAACGATTTTATTCTGTTCTCCATCCTGATAAGCTTTGGATATATTTTTCAGCTGTATTGCATATTTATTCATTGTTCATTTCCTCCAATAGTTATGATTGGATCTACCTGACCTACTCTAAATATAGATAAAATTCCTCCAAATACCGAAATTGCCACAAATGCCATGGATATAACCAGTGCATCCTTTCCTTGAAAGAAAAACGGCATATTGCTTGGCAAAACCTTGGACAGGCCATAGGCTAACAGTGTTCCAAATATTACACCTGTAACAGACAATGCCATAATTTGAGATATCAGAACCCCTGCAATCTGTTTTGTCTTCATTCCAATGGCTTTCATAACACCAAACTGCTTTTGCTTTTGAATTGTAAGAATATAGAAAAATACTCCAAGAATCGCACCGGTAATCACAATCAGAACCCAAATAATCATCTGAATAGTGGTCTGCTCTGCCTCATATCCCGGCAAGTTATTGACGATGGTGTCCTTATTAACAATGTTTACTCCGGACACATTAAGTCCTCCTTGTGCCTGCCCCTGTATAGCAACCACGTTATAAGCTAGAACATAATTTGGGTTACTGCTTTTTCTGATATTGTTGAATGTATCAAATGAAATATATCCGGCTGATACATGACCATAAAAAGCACCTTTTGTAAAGCCTACTACGGTCAGCTGTATTCCGGAAGCTGTATCCTCAACCACATCACCAACACTAATTCCATCTTCCTTATAAGTATCGTTAAGAACGATTTCATGTTCTCCGCTGCTTAATTTCGCTCCATCTGTCACCTCAGGACTTAAAAAAGAACCTGTATCAATTGCCAGATAAGTAATATCCAATTTTTCTGTGCTGTTCTTTTGCTTCACATAGGCACGTTGAATGTTAAGTGGTGACACTGCTCCACTTTTGTGTTTAATCAATTCATTTACCTGCTTTTGTGTCAGGCTGGATGCAGCAATCACATTTTGTGCATCTTCACTAATTGCAAAAAAATCAGCATTACTATTTTCAATTGCTGCACTTACTGCCCTTCCCAATCCATTGGTAAGGCCTGATAAAAATATCACCATAAATATCATAAGAATAATAGTGCACTCTATCAAAATATAATTTTTTTTATAATGTTTCATTTCTTTCCATGCTAACTGCATATGATTAATACCCCCTTATATCTTTCTTATATAAGGGAGTTTACATTGGCTTTATGACCTGAATATGACCAATTTTAATTTTATAGTATAATAGAAATGTAGGAAGTGCTTTCTCAGAAACTCTTTTATGGACGGGAAAACCACATAACAATAACAAGTGTATTTACTTCTTTTTTGCCTTTCAAATTACTGCTGTTCTCATCGTCTTGATTTAAACATTGAAACAGCCAGCCCCACAATGATAATCCCTGCCAACCCCAGACCGGTTTTTAGCACCATCAGGTTCAACGCATACATTTCGCCACCTGAATTGGCACTTAACCCGGAGCCTATAATAATTCCTGCAATAATGATGCTGACAGCTAACAGTACCATACTAAAGGAAATCCTGTTAAAAGCTCTTTCAAACCGTTTTTGTATATTATGAATATCTTTAATTTCAAATTGCACGGAAAAGTCATCCTCTTCCAGCTTGCCTAAAATATCCAGTAAGGCAGAAGGAATTACATTGAACAACTCCTTGTAATTCCATAGGTTTCTTCTTATTTCTCTCCCGATTTCTTCTGTCGAAATGGATTGTGAAACCAGTTTTTTAGCTATAGGCTTTGCCACCACAAGAGCATTGAGGTCAGGAGCCAGACTTTGCAGCAGACCCTGAAGAGTTACAAGTGTTTTACTCAGTAATACAAACTCCCGCGGAATTTTTATATGGTTTAAAAATGCAATATTAAGAATCTCAGAGAGCAATTCTTCAACCTTTATCTCATTCATTGGCATAGTCAAATATTTTTCGATAATTCTATTTACATCTTTTTCAAATTTTTTCATATTACTACGCTTAGGCATTGTTTCCATGTCAACAATGGATTTCACTACCATAGTGCTATCTCTTGAAGTAACACCTATAAAAAAGTTCGAAATCATTTTTTTACGCGTATCATTCAAGGAGCCCACCATACCCAAGTCCAGAAATACAATGGTTCCTTCCGGCAACACTTGAATATTTCCGGGGTGTGGGTCAGCATGAAAAAAGCCGTCCCTAAGTATCTGGTTGCACAAAGATGTGGCAAGCCTGTTAGCCAGCTGCCATGTATCTATGTCATTTGCTTCGAGCGTTTTGCCGTCATCAACCCGAATGCCTTTAATGTAATCCATGGTCAACACACGTTTGGTTGTATAAATCCATTTAACCTCCGGGACTTTTACACCTTTATCTTTTGAAAAATTCTTTTTGAAGATATCAAGATTTTCAGCCTCTTTTGTGAAATCCAGTTCATTTTGTATTACATTTTCAAAGTCCATTACCATACCGCTGCAATCATACAAACTCCCATATTGGGTATGGTGGTCGATAAAATGCGCTAAGTCCTTTAAAATATTCAAGTCTTCATGAATTGTTTGTTCTATGCCCGGTCGCTGTACTTTAACGGCTACTTGCTTACCGGAATTCATTTTTGCCCGATGAACCTGTGATATGGAGGCTGCTGCTATGGGCTTTTCATCAAACTCTTTGTAAATATCTTTTAATTGATCTCCAAAGTCCTCTTCAATAACAGCCTTCACTTCTGAAAAGGAAAATGGCTGTACAGAATCCTGTAATTTTTTTAATTCTTCAACAACCTCAACAGGGAAAATATCCGCTCTTGTGCTAAGGATTTGCCCCAGCTTAACAAAGGTAGGCCCCAGCTCCTCCAAACTTAATCGCAGCCTTTCTCCTTTTGAAAGTTTGGAGGTACCGGGCTCTATCTTTGTATTGCGGATACTCTTTTCGAGATTAAGATGAGCAAAGATTCCAAGCTGATCCAGTAATAATCCAAAACCATGTTTACTAAACACTGTTATGATTTGCCTGTATCTTCTAATGTGTATCTTCTTTTTCATCACCATTTTATTTCTATCCTACCCTTCCCCGTTTTTCTGACCTCTTATGTCATTATTAGTCCTCTTTTTTGGCAATTCCCTGTTCTACAAGCACTTGTGTTATTTGCTCTCTTACAATTCTGCCGATTTCATCTTTTGTAACAATATCCTCTTTCTTTGCTACGTTCAACTGATTCATTGCTTTAGCAACCTCATTTCCAATCAGTTTCTTAATTTCATCTCTTTCTTGTTCCCCTTTTTTAATCAGTTCACTTGTATACTGACGTGCATCTTTTTTGGCTATTTCACCCTTGTTTACCAGCTCTTCTACCAGCTCTTCCACCTTTTCTCTTGAATATAAAAAAGCCCCCAACCCTAAATGTAATGATTTTTCAAATAAATTAGTCATAAACATTCCTCCTCATTAAGTTAATATCCTTACTGCCAAATTTATGGAATCAAAAGCATTGTTTTTTAGTATTTGTAGCAGACTTAAAATCATTCTCCATTTCACGCTATTATGGATGTATTATTATATCCAAGACCAAATTTTCAACACAACACTGGCTGTTATCTTTCTCTCATTATATATCATCTATATAAAAATGCTTAATTTTTAATGATTTTATTTCACTAAAATTTGGTCCTGATAGTTTCATTATAAACATCTACTCTTTTTATAACTGGGTACTGCTTCGCCCACTCTTGGATTCGGTGAGCCTCTTCTTCTGATAAATCAAAAACTAATGTTTCATCTCCATAATGTCCACTTGAAAATAATAGCTTTTCACCTCGGTATAAGTTAAGAGTAAACCATTTAATATAGCCTTCTCTGGACATGAAATCTTCCTGTACTTCAATTTCAAAATCATTTGTAACTTTCCCTTGAAAAACAATTTCTTCAGTTTCTTTATTATTTACTTTTGTACCATACTTCAATCCTGATTCGATGGCTTCCACATCGTCAGACCACAGCCTCATTTCAAATGTTTCTGCCTTCTTAAGAACTTTTTTTACAAGACCAATCCACCATGTATAATCTTCAAAAATATGAGCCATGTTGTTACTTGCAAATTTTCCACTATTAATTATAAACATTACATACTGTAACATTAAATCACCTCACAAAACATAAATAATCTTTGTAATATATTAAAAATATGCAAATGGAATGCCTTTATACAGACAGGCGAAAGACTGGGCCAACCAAGGAGTGAAACTCTCCGGAGCTACTCTGGCCAATTTGATTATACGTCCAAGTCATGAATGGCTCGAACCAATGTATGATACTATTAAGAAAAATCTGAAAGATGCTATTTCTGGTCCTTTGAGCATAGACTCTTAACAGTAATTCCGTACAAATTATTTTAAGGTGCCGCATAAAACGTAAGATATTTTTCTATATTTGCCTCCCAATATGCCCCATCATGTTTTCCTTGATTAAAGTAATATTCTGAATCCACACCTTTAGATTGTAATATCTTGTTCAGCTTATCACACCCCTCAAAAAACCGGTAACTATCTTGAGCGCCACAATCCAGATATACCTTTAAGCTGGTAAGATCTTTGTTTTGAGCTACTCTAATTGGATCTCTCTCATTTCTTAGTTTTTCAGTTGGATACAAAAAAGGCACGGGTGCTCCTGTATAACCATCTAAAAAAATTGCAGGACTATGACCACCAACTTTACTAAACATATCCACATGAGTAAATGCCATATGTAAGGCTACCCAACCACCCATTGATACTCCTCCAATATATCGTCCTTTTCTTGAAGAAATAGTGCTATAGGTTTTATCAATAAATGGTACTAATTCCTTATAGAGATAATCTTCATACATACCCGTATTAAAATGAAGCTGTTGATTGCTTGTATTTTTTGCAGAATTTATTCCATAGCTATTATCTATTTGTGGCGCAACAATGATTAAGGGCACTATCTTTTTTTTATCTATTAGCTCATCTGCCTTCTTTTCTACCTTAAGCCCCGGAAACCATGCATCCTCGTTCCCCGTGTATCCATGGATTAAATAAAGTACCGGATATTTGTTCTTGTGACTATATCCTTTGGGCAAATAAATATTGATTTTCATTTCTTTTTCTAGAGCCTTACTTGAAAAAGAGATTTTTGTGAATCGTTTCGAATCAACCTTAGTGTTATTAATAGTTGCTGATGTTTCTGTTGATGATATATTGACACTTTTTTGACCACATCCACTCATTATAAAGAAAACCATAATAATAAATATAAGTGTACTCCTCTTTCTGGCTTTCATATAGTTTATCTCCTCCAAATTACTTTTTTTACTGTTTTCGGTTACTAAACACTTAAGTATGTTTGATTTTGGATTCTTAAACTCTCAAAGAATTAATTTCATTTCTACCTGCATTAATTCCATGTTTAACCATGCACTTGCTTTCCTATATTTCCTTTAGCTATTTACCATATATTGGTACTTAAAGTGTACCACTTCCATTTACACTGGTAAATCCTTTATTTTCAATTCATAAAAATTTTTAATGCAGCATAATAAAATTTTAGCTATGTAGAATTGTGGTAAAATTATAAATTAACAGCAAAGCGTGATAAAAGCACTATGAAAAATTATATTATTGAAGATTTTACCGAGGCGCTCCATGCCATTTATTCCATTTTTTCATTATAATTCATTTATTTTAGTAACCTTTTTTTGAATCACATGTTTTTCACCTAAAGTAAATGCATTTTGAGGACAGTAATTTACACACCTCATACAAGAGATACACTGCTTATGTTGGATTTTCATATGTTGATTCGTTAATTGAATCGCATTTACAGGACAGAATTTTTCGCACATCCTGCATTTTGTGCATAAGGCATAATCTATCCCTATTCTTTCACTGGTTTTTATCCATATTGAACGTCCCTTAGATATATACCTCATTGCATCCGATAAACCTGGTATTCGTCGCCATTTAGCTCTTCCATCAACGAGTGACTGCACATAATCTTCTACCTTGAGCAAAGCAATTTTATTTTTCACTTTCCCTATTTCAGCCTTTTTTCCCGTTGTTTGCATACTGGTTGCCATTTTAAATTCACATGCCCCTATACACCTGTATCCCTTTGCTTCCAGAGATTTTTTCATGGGTCCTACAATTCCACCTGAAAAAACTTCCATGGTATCTGCAAAAAATACTTGTCTCATATTCCCTTCAGGCAGTCTGTCAATAAAGTCCCACACTATTGGAAAAGTTGATTGTATTGCAACCGGAACCACTATTCCCAAATGGTAGTCATTTTCCAATTCAATAGTTCCAGATACAGATATTTTTCTTAATGTAACAAGGTATTTTTGTTTTTCAAAAACCTCTTTTATTTTTCTTGCAACAAGAAGTGTATTTCCTGTCCCTGAAAAATAATAAATAATAATCGGTTTTTTCAACATCATAATTGCCCAAACCTTTCAATAGCAGTATATTAATATGCATCAGCTCGCTTCCAAATATCTAATACTCCGTATTTTCAATCATCACTTCAATAACCCTTTTACCTGAAAGCTTTTTAGCCAACCTTACGATAATCATATTATTTCTTACAGTTTTTCATATGTGCTTTCATTTTTTTCATAGCCCATTCATAATGACTTGCTGTAGCACTTACAAAATAAGATCCTAATGTACTTCCGCCAACCCATTTATATACACCTTTTGAAAATAATTCTTCATTAGAAAAAGTCTCTGCCAAACTTAACACATCCTTATGAGTTTTTTTAAGCAATTCTCCCGCTTGTTCCAATGATGTACTTTGATGTTTTCTCCAAAATTCAACATTCATATCGCCATATGTTTTCCAATTATACGGTTCCGGAATAAATGATTTGTTTTCTCCATTTTCATTTGCCTGTATCCAAGTCAATAAAAGTTGATGCCATTCATAGAGATGAATTAGGATATCTCGAAGATTCTTATCTCTTTTCCAGTGAGCTTCTGTCTTTTTTTCATCTTCTGAAAAATCAAAAGGTGTTGAAAGTTCTGTTTCTGTTAATTTAGAAATCAAAACATTCATATTATCGTAATTAATTGTCGCTGCATTAATCAAATCTGTTTTTGTTGTTGGTCTTCCCATTTTTATTCTCCTTTTTTTCAGATTATAGTATTCTTGCTGAAACAGCCTCCGCTGCTTGTTTAGGAGATATTTTACTAACATCAATTTTCTCTGAATTTAAGCAATCATACTTTTTAATTCTGCTGATACTTCTTTGAATTATGTCTTTGGTTCTTATTCCGTTAGCTACATCTTTGTTCAGCCTACTTTTTAATGCTTCACAGTCTGCTGTTAAAGAAAAGATTTTTGCTGTACAACTACCCAGATCAAGTCTTGAAAGAAGCTCATCAATTATCCACTGCTCGTGCATAACCCAGCAAAAAATTATATTTTCATATTCTGAACAACGAATAAAATTGTTGAGCAAATAGCTTATGTTATCCATTACCATTGCTTTTGTTTCCTCAGTAACCGTAAATGGAGTCATATCCCAGCACCAGTCACCATCGAGAAAAATATTTAGTGGCAGGATTTTTTGTAGTTCTCTGCACGTAGCTGTTTTACCAACACCCATTGTACCATTTATTATTACTAAATTCTTCACATCAATGCCTCTCAAAATATAAGAATCCCTGAACAGATATTCGCCAGTGCTGCTCATGGTATACCGCTGCTCTTAGATAAACTGTAGCGAAAAAACCCTTTTCCTTTAAAATAATCACAGATTGTCAATTCTATTACCCTCAAAAATATTATATCGGTGTCCTGAAATAACATCAATATGGAAATCAATCACTGCTCATTTAGAGACACCCGCCTCACTCTATCATAATCCTCATACTTCTTCATGGCAATGCTCTGCTAGTTCCCAATTGATTTGAAAGCAGAGAGGTACCTTGCTATATGCTACAATAACAGTGAGGTACTATCTCTGGCACAGTCAATATTTGCATATGAAAACCGTGCCAACTATTTTTGGCACGGTTTTTCAAATTTTAAATATGTTCGATTAAATCTGATTAAATAATTTTTTACCATCAAATATGCTTTCTCATAAATGTACCAATAATATCTATAAAACAGGTACTTGTACCCCAACCATAAACTCTAGCATTATCAATGAAATAAATAAAAATGCTGATACCACCGTAATAATAACAATCTCACGTAATGTAGTATTAAGTACAGATCGCATGTACATAAAGTAATATATCGCCTTCCAGATAAGAAACATTATAAAAAGTGAACTGATAATAAAGGTTGAAAATCCACTTCCATTGTAAATCTTTGGTTTTATCAATAGGATATTATATAAAATGATACATAAAAAATTTGGTATATAACTTAGCCCCCATATAGATGCTGTCTGTCTAAAGCTTATTTTTTTGTGAAAATATTTAGACAACAGCCAGAAAACTGTACATACAACAACCCATGTGATGATTACAACGACCAGCCTAAGGAACATACTACTAATATCCAAATTAATTTCATACCTATTCCTATAAGTACAGAAGTACGCAATTGGAGCAAATATCGTTTCTAAAATCGCAGTAGAAAGTACTATAATCATTGATGTCTGAAGCCTATTTTTCACATAATTATTATTAAAAACCCCAAGCGGAGTAAATATTGATTGAAATAAAATATTCATATAGATTTCACCACCTATCCCATAATACCAATTAGCAATTTTGAAAAACTACTACCTAAAACCATCCACAAAACTCCAGATACGCTTACAGATATAACACATGCAAATCTTAACGGCTTTTCAAAAATAAATCTTTCAAAAGATGTCAAAACGAGCTCTTTTTTATTTTCTAAAATTACTTTCAATAAAATTTTTTCTTTCACCCCTTCAGGTGGTGTCACTTCAGTATCCAGTGATTTAATAAGCTTTTCAACTTCTCTGTCGTCCATGATTTTTATCATACCCTTTCATATTCAAATACACTTTTTTAAAAGCAATTTTTGCCCGTTGAAGTATGCCGTCCACGCTCTTAACCGATTTTTCTAGATCTTTAGCAATTTCTTTTACACTTATATCATCCACATATTTCAATATAAGCACGTATCTGTAAAGGGGATTTATTTCATTAAGAGCATTTTGTACACACTGGCGCTTCTCTTTGTCAAGTTCAAACTGTTCCAGATCAAAGCTACTCTCATATTCAATATAGCTGTCATTATCTAGAATCTCATACTTTTCACTACTAATCGCTTTACGATAACTTTCTCTAAGCTTATTTTTCGCTATTGAGCAGAGCCATGTTCGAAATGAACTTCTATTATTAAACCGATCAAGAGATAGCCATGCAGCAGAAAAAGTCTCTTCTACAATATCCTCAGTCATTTGTCTATTTCCTGCTGTTCTGGCATAGATATATGAGTAAACATAATCAAAGCATTGGTCATATTGTTCAGTAAAATACTCTTTCTTTTTTACCTCGTTTATCCTCATCTTCATACTCATTCTACAGAAAATGTCTTTTCAAATATCTTTCTGTCTCCTTCATATAATTCAAAACTATAACCGCCTCTACTTACATTATCACCATCAAGCATAAATGAAACTACGCCTTCAGAATCCGTAGTCAAGGTTACTACATCCTCTTTTATGACCTCGTCATGTTTCAGCCATTTTCCCGTAAACTCAGAACCTTTAGGACATTCTACAATGTGGATGGTTGAATATAAATTTTCAGATTCCGGAATGCTGGTTTTATAGTCTTCCTCAAATTTATTATATTCTTTTGATACTACAAGGTAGATTTCTTTGCCTTGTTTCTCTTCAGCACTGTTATATTTATGTATATCATCCAAAACTTTATCTGCCAATATCATACCGGCAACAGGACCATCACCCTTATTAACAAGAACAAAACCTACTAATATTGCAAGGACGATAAAAATTATTAGTACAATCAAAGACGTCTTCTTTTTCATATATATCTCCTTTCCACTCCCATATACCATTTATTCATTCGCTGTAATTCAGCTCATCTTGTCTCCGAAACACATATAGGCCTAATATTATATTAACTGTGAGGTAAAATGTAAGCAACAGCAATGCACATACAACCTTGTGATCCAGACCAGCTGTTGGCTCGTCTAATACAAGAATTTCTGGTTCTCCAATGGTTGCTATAACAAGCTGAAGTTTTCTCTGCTGTCCCAGTGAAAGACTGTTGATTTTTTTAATAAATCAAGTTCCAGTTCCTTCGCAAATGTTACACTTTCTTAATTTTAGCAAAAAATTGTATTACCTCAAGAGCATTAATTTTATCAACTCCTTTCACCATATTAGTTGCATAAAACGAATAAATCCCCCTGGTAATTATCATATTTTTTACATCCATTACCGGCATGAGTTCTTTTACGGTTATAAATTTCCACCATAATGAAAATCAAATATACCAACTTCTTTCTGAATCTGGACATAAGAAAAGACACTCCGGTTAAAGAATGCCCGATGTATATGGATATTTGCCTATACCAACGTATTTCCTTAATATAAACTTAAACATGTGATACATGAAAATCGTAGAAATATATGGGTACTCTTGTCTGGCATGATAATATATATTTCTTAATTGGTTTTATGGCTGCAATAGAACCTGCACCTGTCGTAATAATAAATACTTTCTTTTTAAACAGCTCGGCTCTGGGAGCAATATTCATTGTCAAAAAGTCCAGATGGTCCAATAAGTTTTTCATACAAGATGACATGCTGCAAGCGCCAAAATGAGGAGTGGTAAATATCAGTGCATCAGAATTAATTATTGTGTTCAAAATTGGAGTTACGTATTTTGAATGAGGACATTTTTCATACGGGTTGCCAAGGCAAAGTTGACACCCAGTGCAAAACTCCGGCATGGCTTCAGGAAGAAAAAACTCGGTGTATTGAACATCTTTGTATTTTGTCAACTCATCTAAAAAGATTTTTGTAGCCTTATAGGTATTACCCTTTCGGGGACTCCCGTGAAACACCGCAACCTTCATAATATCTCTCCTTTGCAACAACAAATTACGACAAACAGTCCATAAATAACTTTCGTAGTTTTAAACTGGTATGTAGCCATATTATTATACAGACTAATGCTGTGAAATGGAATATCAGGCAATTGCAAACAATACGAGCATAAGGCGTAATGGTTATACTACAAATTGTAATATATATCAAAAATCTCCTCTTTACAATTAAACTATTGTCCGGAGGAGATTTTGCCCAACATTATTCAGATACTTTCAAGTAAAGTTAATTCTCTAGCAATTCATGGTACTAGTAAGCACTATTGAGCATGATATTTCTAATTATAATGCAGATAATCTTCAAGTTCCTTGAACAATTTATCAGTAGCGGCATCATCCGGAACAACCATGGTTAATGGTTCATCCAGCTTTAATATAAACATTCCCAGAATAGATTTGGCATCAGCCATACCACTCTTACCATGTATCCATACATCAAATGGATATTTGCATACAATACGGTTTACTTTCTCAATGTCTTCAATGTTTTTTATCTTAATTGATTTAATCATATGTTTTTCCCCCTTTTCTAAATATACCCTAATTCAGATATAAATAAATTTCTTATATAAAACATAATGTATAAACTTCCATCCCGTTGGCCTTATTAAACTTCAGACTTGCCTGAAGTCCCTTTAAATGAAATAACCAAGCTATTAATACATTAAACCGCTTGATCTGCAGCAATTAATTCCTTCATTTTTTGAATTGCTTCTTCAGGCAATGGTTTGAATATTCCTATCAACTTTGCATAATATGCAGTAGTCGCCATCTCTTCTGTATATACTGTTGCTGCCATAGCAGACTTAATATCTTTACCACAGCAGAACATTCCATGGTTCTTTAATAGTACCGCTCTTCCATCTCCCAGTGTATCTACAACTTTCTGTGCAAGGTCATTACTTCCCGGCATTGTAAAAGGAACAATTTTTACTGGCGCAAATTCCGCTTGTGGTGGAGTTGTTGGCAGTAAATCGTTGTCATACATTGCCATAATTGTTGCATACATTCCATGAGTATGTACGGTCGCTTTCATATCTTTTCTTGCTCTTAGCACTGCTGTGTGCATAGGAGCTTCTGATGATGGTTTATATGGGCCATCCAGCCATTTTCCATTCATATCAACAATTGCAATATCCTCAACTTTCATTGTTTTATATGCTATGCCACTTGGGGTAATTGCTACAACATCTTCTTCATCATCTTTCACTGCAATATTGCCGGATGTTCCTTTAATCAGTCCCATATCTACCGCTTCTAAAATTGCATCCAATACCTGTTTTCTGATTTTTTCATATTTCATGATTATTCATCCTTTCCATTACTCTTATTGTTGCAACTATCCAGTCTCATTTCCTTAAAAAGTGTTTCTGCTATAATTACAAAACCCTTTTCATTTTCTGAATAATTTCCCTTTTCTATCTTTAAGATAAGTATAATGGCTTATATCTGGTATTGACATGACAGTTTCTTTTTTTATGTTCAATATTAACGTTTTAATATAATATGTTTATATCTGCAGTATTATAGTAAACCTAGTTTTAAAATAATTTTTCCTTAGACTCTTGATTGTTTCGACGTACCATCCATAACTAAAAATATAATTTTACTGTTCATCAGTATCTTCAACCTTTCTGCATGATTCAAATTTTTTTGATCTTGTGTATAATAGCAGAGTCTCAATTTCGTTTAAACATAGCTCTATTTTCTTTCGATCTTCTTCGTTAACCAAAGGAGAAACAGTAATTACCGGTACTGAAAAATATTGAAAGTCATCCATCTGCACTGTTGTAAGTATCAATGATGGCTGAATTTCATCAATTGCTTCTCTTTTATAAATTGGATAAGGCCCATTTAAGTTTATACGCTTCCCGAAAATTTCTTGCATTTTATTGGTAAAGTAGCAGTTCAGGTCTGAATTCAGATGACTTACAATTGCTACTTTTATCCCATCTCCTCTTAACTTTTGCAGCCAATCCCTTTGTACAGAAAGCAGCAATGGCAACAGATAATCTTCTTCTTCTTTTCCAAGATTTAATTTGCAGATTTGTTGCAGTCTGTCACACAAATCATATGCAATATCTGCCAAAAACGGGTTCTTAATTCTAATCTCATCCAGCAGATATTTATTTTGAGTGTGATATGAAATCATATTATGAAGCAACGCCTGTATATGGAGTGCCATTCCGGCAAAAAGCCTTTTATTATTGCAAAATTCCAGATCATAATCCTGCTGAATATCATTAAGAACTGTTGATGCCAGAAAAATACTCTTTTTCTCTACTTTTTCCAATATACTTTCATAATCCATGATACACAATACCGTTAACTGTTTTAGAATACATCCAAGCCATATATATTCCAAAGGCTCAATATCCAACTGCCACTGTTTGTTCAGCTTTTCCCAAATCTCTGCAGATGCTTCTTGAATTATTAACTCCTCACAAATATTATCAACGTTCTTTAATCTGTGTCCGTCCAGAATCCTTAAATATGCTATGGCAACCGAAATGATTAAATAAACCAGCCCATAATCATCTATTTCCAGTTTATACTCTTTCAAAACCTGTTCTAAAACAATATGAATCTGATTTAAAATCTCCTTACTAATCAAATTTTCTTCCAGTACAATGCCATCTTTTGAATCATAATCCCAATTTTCACAATACAATTGAATTAAAATACTTCTTTTCTTGATTTCGTCATCGGCCAGCCTGACATAATAACCATTTCTTACTAGTTCAAGATAAGGCCTGCTTTCCATGATTCGTTTTTTTATTATCTTCAAGTCATTTTCCAGCGTTGTCTTGCTGATATACATTTCATCCTCTAACTCGCGCAGATCCATGCATTCATTTCCTTTTATAAGCTTCAGGAGCAGTGTTTTTATTCTATCTTCTTTTGTCAGCAGATTATCTTTTTCTGCAATCAACTCGAGAAAAACTCTTCTGTTACCAATTTTGAGGAAATATCCTTTTCCGTGTATAGCTTTAATATATATCCTATAAGGTTCCAGCATATGATTTATTTCACTGATGTCATTTCTCACTGTTCTTTCCGAAATTCCTAGCTTACCGGATAATTCATTTCCTGTACAAATGCCATGAGCAGAGTTCAAAATGCGAAGTAGTTTTCGCTGTCTTATGCTCAATGTAAATGCCCCCATTTTATCACTGCACCTTTCCCTCATTTGATAATATTAAGTATAGCATAAGCGCTTTTTTATATATTTAACAGATACGTGCTTTCTGTTCAATTCAACATTTCTTTTCCTCTTAATAGCGGCAAACTGCATTTTGAGATAATATATTTTTTTTGTTAGCATAAAATTAAGATTAAAAATGGAGGGAAACATACATGACGGAAAACTACTTATTAGGAATTGACCTTGGTACTACAAATGTAAAAGGAATCATTATGGACCAAAACGGGAATGTTACTGCTTCTGCATCAAGGCAGAATGCTTTAATATTTCCGGGCACCGGTATGGTGGAACAGGACGCAGATGTGTGGTGGAAGAATACCACAGAGATTTTGTCTGAAATTACAGAAAAAGCAGGAAAGGATATTGTAAAACGTATCCGTGGTATCTCAGTAAGTTCACAGACAGTTACTCTACTTCCACTTGATAAGGCCGGAAATCCTTTACGTAACGCAATCATCTGGATGGATAGCCGTTCCTCTTCTGAATTGCAGTATATTATAAATGAAATCGGGTATAAACGTTATGTATCCATTATTGGCGGACAGCCGGATACTGTTTTTCTTCCAAATAAAATACTATGGTATAAAAAAAATGAACCGGAACTGTTCCATAAAACCTACCAGATTGTTCAGGCAAGTTCATATATCAACTACAAACTGACTGGAAAAATCACGATGGATATTGATCAGGCTTCCCGCACACAGTGCCTTGACATTAATACTTTAAAGTGGTCTGATGAAGTATCACGTACAATTGGTGCCGATCTAAATTCTTTATTGCCACAGCCTCAGGCAGTCACTGATGTCATTGGTAACGTAACATCTGCCGCTGCTGCACAGACAGGTTTAGTCAGTGGCATCCCCGTTATAGCAGGTGCCAGTGATGCATTAGCCTCAATGTATGCAATGGGACTTAGCAGGCTGGGAGAAGCCGGAGAATCCTCGGGTACTTCTTCCCTTGTGTTCGTTGGCCATAATATTCCAAGCGCTACTGATCTTCCTCTTGTAACAAAGCCCTGTCCTATTTCCGGTATGCCATATATATTTGATGCTCCACTCAGTACAACCGGTGCAGCCCTAAAGTGGTACCTGGATACTTTTGGAAAAGCAGAAAAAGACTTTGCAAATGAGCATGATTTAGATGTTTACGAATATATGAAACAACTTGCAAAGGAATCCTGTGCCGGAAGCAAAGGAGTAATGTTCTTTCCTTATCTTATGGGTGAACGTGCACCACTTTGGAATTCATATGCACGAGGAATGTTTATCGGATTATCTTTAGATACTGAGAGAAAAGAAATAATCCGTTCCGTATTAGAAGGAACTGCATTTGCACTGCGACATGTCATATCTACAATTAAAGAAACCGGTGCCAAGGTTGATTCGCTGCGCATCACGGGAGGCGGTTCAAAGAATCGTATCTGGTCTCAGATAAAAGCCTCTATGCTTAATATTCCCGTACACATTCTTGATGAAAAATCGGGCGATGTTCCTTTTGGTGATACACTGATAGCAGGACAAGCCGTAGGAGTATTCCCAGATATTACAAATAGCATGGAAAAACTAGTAACTGTAAAAGAAATTATTCAGCCAATAAAAGAATGGACTGATGCATATGACCAAATGTATCCCCTTTATATCGATATGTATAAGCATCTTGATTCTGACCTGAAGCAGTTGAAGGAAACCATATCCAAATTGACTAGATAGTTTTCTAAATATTCCCAAATAAAAAGTTCCCGCGAATCTATATGCAGGAACTTTTCTTTTAACATTCTTTCATATATCAAGTGCTATATAATATCCATCCGATACTGCATTAGTAACTTTACCCGGTCTTCTGCAATCTCCAATTATCTGTACAACCGGAGCTGCGTTGCTCATTTCTTGAAAAAGCACATGGTCTGCACGATACCCGGCTGCACTAATGACAGTTTCTGCTTTTATCAGCTTTTCATTTCCGTCCTGAGTTTTAATGACAAGTCCAACTTCATTTACTGCCAAGCCTATAGCATTAGTTATAACTTTTACATTATTTCTGCTCAAATCAACTTTCATAGCAGTACGGTAGAATACTTCTGAATCTAATGCTATATCCTGTCTCATTTCTACAATCGTTACTTTTTTCCCTCTTCTCGCCAAATGCGCCGCTGTTTCACAGCCAACCAATCCGCCTCCGAGAATTACTACAGTTTCACCAACTTGATTTTCGTTTCCATATACATCTTCTGCCAACTTAACATTTTTTCCGTCAATTCCCTTTATACATGGAAGTATTGGGGATGCACCAACTGCAAGCAATAATACATCCGGATTTTCTGATTCTACAGTTTCAGTAGTTGCTTCTGTATTCATATGAATACAAACAGTACTTTTTTTCAACAGATACTCCAATACTTCTTTGAATTCATATAATCCATACTTGAAGTCTACATATTTTGCAAATTTAAGTGCGCCTCCCAATGTATCGGACTTTTCATACAACACTACATCGTGCCCCCGTTCTGCCGCTGTGATAGCGGCCTTCATTCCTCCGGGGCCTCCGCCAATAATCATAACCTTTTTTGGAGTAGTCGGCTGACTTTTTGCTATCCACTCATTAAATTCATTCCCAATGACGGGATTAACCGTACAAGAAGTTGTCTCTGTCTTTAATGATTCTCCGAAGCATCCCATGCACCGGAGACACTTCGTAATTTCCTTTTCTTTACCCTCACGCAGCTTATTTGGTAGATAAGGATCAGCCAGTAATGGTCTGCCTAACTCAACAATGTCAGCTTTACCTGATGCAATTATTTCTTCCATCATTTCCGGATCCACAATTGCTCCTACTGTTGAAACAGGAATTTTTACTTCTTTTCTGATTGCTTCTGCCAGATAAACATTGGGCCCTTTTTCTGCGAACTGCGTTGGATGGGTTCTGATATACAACTCAAGATTTTCATGCATTCCGGCTGACACATTTATCAAATCACATTTACCTTCAATCGTCTTCGCAAGCTTTATTCCTTCTTCAGCAGTAATACCGCCGCTTATAAACTCATCCCCGCTCATACGTACTTCAATAGGAAATCCGGGTCCTACATTCCTTCGGATAGATTCCAATGCCATGACAAGTACTCTTGCTCTATTTTCAAAGCTTCCGCCAAACCGGTCAGTACGGTGATTTGTTTTGGGTGATAAAAACTGTCCGAAGAACCATCCATGCCCTGCATGAACCATGCACATTTCAAATCCTGCGCGTTTCAGTACTGCTGCACCCTTTCCAAATGATTCAATAATCTCTAGCAACAGTTTCTCAGGCATTTCCTTCACTTCACCAGCTTCTGTCATTTCTGCACTTGGTCCATAGGCAACCCTGTCAGCTTTCAAGCTGCCTGCCATGCTGATAAGCCCTCCCCATTTTCCGCCGTGAGACAGCTCTGCACTTGGAACTGCGCCGTGTCTTTTAATAGCCTTGGCCAATTGAGATAATCCAACAAGAGAAGTTGGGTTATCTAATTCAATCTGACGGTCATGTGATTTTCCTGTAAGAGTATGTACAATACTTTCTCCCATCGTCACAACGGCTGCACCGCCCCTTGCCTTTAACTCATAGTATGCTATTGTCTCGGGAGTAAGATTGCCATCAACTGCTCCCCAATTCAATGACGTAGGTGCTGAAAAAATTCTGTTTTTAAATAGTAAGTTACCAATAGTAATTGGCTTAAAAAGATTTGAATATTTTGTAATACTCTTCATCTTTACATCCCCCTTTTGTTCATTCGGTTGATGTTCAACTATCAGTGCTAAATCAGTTGTGCTGCATAGTAAGCACTGTTTATCGCATGATATATTTGCCCTACATTTTTGCAATCACCGATAATATAGTATTCATCTACCAGACTGCACAAAGCATCTACTTTATCATAAGGTGCACGAAAACCCAGTGCACAAACTACAGAATCGGCTGCTATGATAAATTCTTCTCCATTTCGTTCACACAACACACCTTCAGGTACAATTTCTTTTACTTTTGTATTTACATAAATATCTGCACTCTTCTCAACTTCTACCATAAGACCTCCACGATAAAAGCTGTTTACTTCCTCTGCTATAACGCCCTTCATTTCAATGATTGTACATTTCTTTCCTTCATGATTAAACGAAACTGCCGCTTCACTTCCCACAAGGCCGCCACCCATAATAGCTACTTTTTTACCAAGTTTTTCTGGATGAAGTTCCGCATCAACAGCCATAATGACATGTGGCAAATCTATTCCCTTAATGGGCGGTCTCAGCTCATTAGAACCAACAGCAACGAATAAAGCATCAGGAGATACTTCCTTTATATAGTCTTCCGTAACTTCGGTATTAAGAACAACCTTCACCCCTGCTTTTTCAACTCTGTTTATCAGTACATTGCAAAAATCAATGATGTCCTTTTTGAAATACGGTGCGCCGGCCGGATGAAGATTCCCTCCCAGTTTTTCTGACTTTTCTGCCAGTATAACCTCATGACCGCGTGCAGCTGCTGTGATAGCTGCCTGCATACCCGCGGGGCCACCTCCGGCTATTAAAACCTTCTTTTTACGTTCTGGGGTTCTTCTCGGATACTTTTCCTGCAGCTGCTGTCCCATCGTTGGATTTACTGTACACTTAACAGTTTCACTTTTAGCCGTTTCCCCAAAGCACTCATAACAACGCAGACATGGTGTAATATCGTCTGCATTTCCTTCCAAGGCTTTCTTTGGAAGATATGGGTCAGCCAGTAATGCACGACCTATTTCCACAATATCAGCCTGACCTTCTGCTATGATTTCCTCCATCTGCGCAGGATCATTTAAGGAGCCGACACACGCAACCGGTGTTTTTACGTGCTTTTTAATTTCAGCTGCCAGATAAACATTTACTCCCCTTGGATAAAAAGCTGACGGATGTGTTCTGCAAAAAACATCCGGATCTTCATGATTTCCGCACGAGATATTGAATAAATCCACTTTATCATCTACCATTTGAGCAACTCTAATACAGTCTTCCAACCCCAAGCCGATATCTGTCAAGTCATCCCCTGACAGTCTGATTTCAATTGGGAATTTTGGTCCAACCCCTTCTCTTACAGCATCAAGTACCATAAGTAGGAATCTCGCCCTATTTTCAAGTGAACCTCCGAATTCATCCGTTCTACTATTCAACACAGGTGATAAAAACTGTGAAAATATCCATCCATGTGCCGCATGTACCTGAACCATATCAAACCCACAGTCTTTGCAAAGCTTTGCTCCTGTCTTATATGATTCAACGATTTCCATAATCAGTTCCTTTGGCATCTCCTGGACTTCACCCATAGGTGTCATCTCATGACTAGGTCCGTATGCCACATCACAGCAGTTGTGATCACCTCCGACGCTTGCAAGTCCACCATATTTTCCGCCATGTGACAGTTGAATATTTGCATAGGCTCCGGCGTTATGAATTGACCTTGCCGCTTGTGCCATGCCTTGTTTTACTCCAAATGAATCTAGCTGAAGCTGTTTATTATGCGATTTTCCTGTTGCGGAATGTACAATTGCTTCTCCGTAAGTAACTACACTGACACCACCAATTGCTTTTTCTTCCAGATAAGCAATCATTTCAGGTGTAAAATGTCCCTCTGCTGTAATCATACTTGGGCTTGTGGGAGCACCAATAATTCTGTTTTTTAATCTGATATTACCTATACGGATCGGCAAAAAAAGATTTGGATACTTTTCTTTTCCCTTATGATAAATACAATTTGCCATACTTTTCTCCTTTTCGCTCCATAACTCTGGTTCTCTCCCTTGGCGATACCTTACTATTTTTTAATTTTCCATATATATTTTCTTGGTTCACCCTTTAGATAAGCAATAATTTCCTCAGCCATCATTGTACCTGACCAGTTATCAACATCAGTAGTAAGCCCTGCCATATGTGGAGTCAATACTACATTTCTCATAGAAAGCAACGGATGATTAGCCGGAACAGGTTCTTTCCAATATACATCAATTGCCGCTCCACCAATCACGCCATTACTGAGTGCCTCAATCAAATCTTTCTGGTCAATAACTGCCGCTCTTGCTGTATTAATTAAATACGCTGTCGGTTTCATTTTTGAGAACCAGTCCTTATTAACCATTCCCATTGTGGATGGAAGCACTGGCAGATGTATACTTACCATATCACTTTCTTTTAGCATTGTATCGAGGTCAACGGCTCTTGCTCCATCAGCTTCAATTTTTTCTGCAGGTAAATATGGATCATAAGCCAGAATTTCCATGCCAAAAGCTTTTGCTCTGACAGCAACTTCTCTTCCAATTGCCCCATATCCGGCTACACCCAGTTTCTTACCGAATAACTCAAACCCAATTCCGTAATCTGTAAACGGATGATTTTCATCCAGTGGTCCCCATATTACATTTTTTACATCCGGTACATCATAAATATCTTTAACCGGTTCCCCCAGATGCTCTCCCTTTTGAAGTCCGGTACTGCTTAACGTAATTTTTCTTGCCGCTGCCAGCATAAGTCCGAAATTGAACTCCGCTACTGCTACACGATTTCTTCCCGGGGTATAGGATAATTCCAAACCTGCCTTTGCAATTGCTTCATAGTCAACAGTTGCCGGTGTCCCTTTAGCAACTCCCATAAATTTCATTCCTGCTTCTGCCCAGGCTGTAATGGTGTCCCCGCCGGCAACTTCATCACCAAGAACAATAATTTCATTTCCCATACACTCTTCTTTTGTCTGTGCTTCTGTTACCTTGCCTTTTCCGTGTTTTAATTCTCCACAAATGGTAACATCACAATGTTCCTTAATAAATTCCATCTGTTTTTCCGATATTGGTGTACATAACGCTAGCATTTTCTTCATTCTAAAAACCTCCAAATAAATATTATAAGACTGACCTTATCCCTCAAGCTTCTGAAATATTATCTTGAATTATTTGATTTATGACTTTTTCCTTCGTGCGTATGAAAGTATTATTCCAAGTGCAATTGAAAGGTAGGCGGCCCATAGCACTCTGTACTGTCCGGGCAAGAGAAATGTGATGGTATGAGCCGGTATCCAAAACAAAGGAATTGTTTTAAACACAACAAATTTTATAAAACCCTTCCAATCAATTTTCTCAATGCATTCGCCAACAGATACTTTGTTTCCCTCAACTCTCATGTCGATATACGTATCAGATACTCTGTGAGCTGCCATAAACATTGGTCCGAATGTAAAATTTAGTATCACACTTACATACAGAGCGTTTACAAGAGTTCCCAAACCACCCTGGAATGCAAATAAATATCCAGCTTTTTCAGCAGCAGCTACTCCATTTGAATATACACTGAACATTAGGACTATCATCAGACCTACTATTCCCCATACCGCTGCTTTGTAAAACATACCACTGCTTTTCTTCCAGCTTCCCGAAATAATTCTGATTGCCAGCAGTTCTCCCATGGTTGCCATAATAGCAAATTTGACAAATCCCATAATGTACGGATGACTTGTAGTTGCCGAAACAAAAATTTCATGGGTTACAGGTACTATCATTAATACTGAAATCAGCAGAATAACTGCTCCCCAAATAAAATCTCCCTTTTTCATCTTTACCCCCAAAATAACATATTCCCTCAGTAATTTGTTTATATATCACTGTAGCTGTTTCTCCTGTTTTTTTCCTACCTTCATCATAATGACAATTCCTGCAGCAGCAACCATGCCGATTGATGAAATCAAGTATGCATGTGAGGTAGTGACATTTCCGAATATTAATTTTGATGCCGTATTCAAAACCGTCGGAGAAATTAGTTGACCAAGACTCATGAAGCAGGTAAAGCATGCGGATGCCATAGTGGTTGCCACCGGGTTTACTGCATTGGCAACATCACACATTGCCTGCGGTATAAACATTCCCTGCGAAAATCCACAGAATAGTGCTCCAATTATAAGCAACACAAAGTTGTCAGGAAAACATATCAAAAAAATCCCACCTATGCTGAAACTTAGCATTGCTACTGGTAAAGTATACTTTCTGGTTACCTTTGTCACGAGTCCAAGAATAAGCCCCATGACAATCTGTGCCCCTGAAAAAATTCCTATCAGAATTCCTGAAACAGTAGAATTACCAGTCAGTTCACCACTTATATGCATTGAAATATTTGTTGTAAAAGTAATCAGAAACAAAAACTCCAGCATTCCGAAAATAGATATTATGAAGACATCTTTGTTCAAACGGATTTTATCAGTCTGAGTAACTTGTGTTTTACCGGTATCCGGCAAACATAATGCAATAGCAATAAAACTAAGAAATCCAATAATGTTAGTGAAGTAGGATGCCTGAAATCCAAGTTCGCCAAGCCTTCCTCCCAATGTGGTAATGACCACCATACCTGTACCGATACTTGCCGCCTGTATCCCCATAACAGAAACTCTTTCATTTCCTTCGAAGAATTCTGCTACTACTGCCGTATTCAATGTACATGCTAGCCCTAGACTAACTCCGTAAAAGATTCTGGAAAAAAACAGCAGTCCAAAGCTGTCTGACAAAAGCGGCAGGAAGCCTGCTATACCTGAAGTTATACTTGCAAAAATCAGCAGTTTCTTTTTACTTACCTTCACTACCAGTCCACCTGAAATTAAAGCAACAAGCATCGCCAACAATGCCGGAGCTGTAATCAGCATTTGTACAAGACTAACATTTATATTCTTATAATGCTCCTGTATCTGCCCCAGAACAGGGGATACACTGTACTGCAGACCTTGAATAAAAGATATTGCAACAATTGCTATAATAATTTTACTTTTTTCTGCTTTTTTCAATTATTCCCCTCCGCTCCATACTTAAAATGCCTTGCGCAAGATGTCCATTACATTTTCCTTTGTCACATTCTGACGGGGATTAAAGTTAAGTACCGGTTCATGTAATACATCTCCGGCCAGCATTTCAAGATCTTCTTCTTTGATACCCTGTTCAGATAAGGTTTTGATCTCTAAATCCTTAGTCAGCTTCAACAATTCCTTTGATAGCAGGTATTTGTCGCTATGAATATTTCCACTGGTTGCAAGTCCTATTGCTTTTGCCAGTTCCACCATTTTTTCAGGACAGCTCTCAGCATTAAATTCCATTACATACGGAAGAACAGTTGCATTTGCCATACCATGTGCCAGTTTGAAATGTGCACTCAAGGTGTGTGCTATTGCATGCACCAATCCAAGATTTGCATTGGAAAAGGCAAATCCGGTGATTATGCATCCTAGCATCATTTGTTCTCTTGCATCCATATCATTGCCGTTCTTTACCGCCTTAGAAAGATTGTTGTATATAATCTGCAAGCCTTTTAGTGAATTGTATTCTGACAATGGTGTTGCCATATTGGAAATATAACTCTCTACTGCATGTGTAATTGCATCCATTCCTGTCGCTGCTGTAACAGATGCAGGCATAGTTACCGTAAATTCAGGATCTGCAATAACATCAGAAGGCGTAATATTATTATCAATTACAACATATTTAATAACTTTTTCTGTGTCAATCAATGCACTTACATTTGTAATTTCACTGGAAGTCCCGGCTGTTGTAGGAATTGCAATCAATGGAAGCACAGGATTTTTTACCATCCCAACTCCGCCGTACTGCCCGATTGAACCCGGATTTGTCATCAATACATTGATAGCTTTTGCAAGATCAATACTGCTTCCTCCTCCAACTGCAACGAATCCATCAATTTCTGCCTTTTTTGCGATGACTGCTGCCTCTTCTACTATTTCGTTGGTGGGGTTTGGAATTACTTTATCAAATATTGTTACTTTTACTCCTGCTTTATTTACCTGTTCCAACACCTTTTCTGAAATCCCTGCTGCTTTTACTCCCTGATCATATACGACCATGACATTTTTCATACCATATCCACATATGATTTGAGGCAATTCTTCTGAAACGCCTCTGCCGAATCTAATATTGCTTTGTACAAAAAAGTTAAAACCCATATTATCTTCCTCCTAACTGTGCTGTTCAAATTCGAATCCCTGAAAACAGGATATACCTTTATATTTTTTTGCTTCTTCTATACCATCCAGTACTCTGATTGCTCCCGCTGCCATTGCTTCCATTTCAAATTCTCCCGGGTATGCAGTTACCGGTGCAATCCAGTTACATGTTTCCTTTATTTGCATTACGAGGTCATCACTATAAACCATTCCTCCACTTAGAAGAATACCGTCAACTTTTCCATGCAGAACTGTTGCCATAGAACCAATACACTTTTCAATCTGATAAATCATAGTATTCCAGAGTACCTCTGCATATTTATCCCCCTGCTTTGCTCTTTCGGTAAGTTCTATTGCGTCTGATATTCCCATATGACTGACAAACCCGCCGCTCTTAGTACATAGTTGCTTGACTTCTTTTAAATCCTTACCTTTGCAATAATTCAGTAAATCTGCAATAGCGACACTTCCGCATCTTGTAGGTGCCATTGGGCCTTCGCCGCCTACGATATCATATCCGTCTACCATCTTTCCGTTTCTGTGGGCGGATATAGAAATTCCTCCTCCAATATGGCACACTATAAAATTACATTCGTCATATTTTCTTCCCATACTTTCTGCATGGCGTATCGCTGTCTCCTTCAGATTCAATGCATGAAGATGTATTATACGGTAAACTCCTTTTATACCTGTCATTCTCGCAAGATCCTGCAATTCATCTACATCAGGAGGATTTACAACATAAGCTTTTGCTTTATATATAGCGGCAAATTCATTTGCTATCTGCGGCCCCAGCATAGCCGGATGCTGTACTCCGTTTGCTCCTTTAGAAGAGTGTTCAAGCACCAGCTCATCAATTTCGTAGGTGCCTCCCTCCATAGCAAGTAAGCCTCCGCCTCGTCCAACAAATGCATCCACTCCGTTTAAATCAATTCCATCCTCACGCAGCAATCCTTCAATCATTTCCTTGCGGTACGGCAACTGGCTTGATATGGAATCAAACTTTGCCAGATAAGCCGCATCATGACTGACATTTTTTGAATATACAGTTTTTTTTCCTTCAAACAATGCTATTTTAGTTGATGTTGAACCCGGGTTGATTGTAAAAATTTTATGTATACTCATAACTTATCTACCCCCTGCTGCACGAATTACCAACATTGCAACATTTCCCAACATTTCTTCTACCGGGGCACTTCTGGAGAAGTCACACACTGGCTTAGCAAATCCCTGAAGTACCGGGCCATACGCATTTGCATGTCCAAATATTTGAATCATTTTTACTCCGATGTTTCCTGCATGCAGGTTTGGAAAAATAACAATATTGGCCTTACCGGCTACTTCACTGTCTCTTTTTACTTTTTTTTCTGCAACTCCGGGAATGATTGCAGAATCCAGCTGGAATTCACCATCCACCTTTATTTCAGGTCTCAGCTTATGGACAAGTTCTACTGATTCACGTACTGTTTCAAGACTTTCATGCTCGGCACTTCCGCAGGTTGAAAATGATAGCATTGCAACCCTTGGCTCCCATCCAAGCAGTGCCTTCGCCGTATCTGCCGAAGCAATAGCAATACCAGCCAGATCCTTTGCATCTGGCTGTGCTGTAATTGCACAATCAGCCAATCCAAGCATCGTGCCTTCCGACCCGTTAAATCCCGGAATATCTGCAATACCAAGACTTGACACACTTTCTACGCCTTCTTGCAGTCCTACAATACTCATTGCTTCAAAAATAACATCTCCTGTGGAATACTCTTTTCCAGCCGCAGTGCAATCCACCTTATTAAGTTTCAGAAGAAACATTGCGCAGCGTACCGGATCTTTTGCTTTCCTTGCAACTGTCTTGGCAGAAAAATCTGAAAACTTACCAGTATATTCTTCTGCCAGCAATTGACGTACCTCTTCATCATTAAAATCAAAATATTGAAAACCATTCGTAGATACGCCGTTTTTATCAGCAATCTGCTCTATAATTTCTTTGTTTCCAATCATCATCGGGAACCCTATGCCAGTTATTACCACTTGCTGAGCAGTTCTCAGAATATCAACATTTGTAGCCTCTGGAAAAGCTATTATCTTTGGATTTTCTTTTGCCTTATCTGTCATTTTTTTTAGGAAATCATTCATACTATAAACCTCCTGCTAAAGAAGTAGAGTTCCAGCTAAATACTCACCACCGGAACTCCCATATTAACTACTTAATTGTCCCTATTCTTCTAATAACTCAACAACATAATCAGCTGCTTCACCAAGTGTTTTGCATCGTTTAAAATTTATATACGGAACTTCTATATCAAATTCATCTTCCAAATAGGTGGTAATCTGTGAATAATGCGTTGATTTAGGATTCATATCTGCAAATTGCGTATCACAATTTAATGTTGATGCATCAACTGCCCATATTTCGCTTGCTCTTTCAATTATTTTTTGTAATACTTTTTCTTTCATTTTTATCTTCCTTTCTGTTTATTTAATTAACGGATAATAATATCTCCATCCTGAAATCTTGGTGGAATCACAGGTATTTGCAGGTATGACTCATGCCCGCCTCCGGTATAAATGATATGGTTTCCCTTATTATCCGTATCCCACATCAATGGCTCGAACCAATCATTACGGATATATCGTCCTGCTACCTGAACCCTGATTTGCTGTCCTTTGTGCCAGAAGCGGCTTGTAGGAGCAATTTCAATATCTACCGGCACAATCTCGCCTGGCTCCAGCTTTTCATCACAGGTATGTGCCTGAACCGGGCAATAATCCGTAGATAATTTTTCATCCAGCTTACGGCGTGATACCCTCATCTTACCCCATACTCCAGGGTGAGGCTCTCCAAATATTGTTACTGGAAGGAATTTACCATCAGTGCTCAATTTCTGTATATTAATAAACAAATCCATATCGTTATAGCTTTCTGCAGCAACATATAATCTGAGTTTCATGTAACCTGTTAATTCTGTATCCTCATCAAAGCAGTAATCAAAAGTAACTTCTCCTGTTTCGCTGTCGTATGATACACTTGCTTCGTTATTTACAGGCTTATCCTTCATGGACATGTCATTTGCATCCAGATATAACTTTTTATACTCTGTACGTTTTAACGGGAAGCTTTCCTCAGGTCTGTTTGTCATATAATTGAATTCATCTGTGTCCTGAACTTCAATTCTTATCTTGGGTGTCAACTCCCAGCCATTTCTCTCCAGCTTTAAGTACCGAGCAAAGAATTTATCCAATTCCTCAAGGTTTTCATTGCTGTAAGCATCCGGCCACTCAAAGTTTCTATGCACACGAAGCCATTTCTTACGAGATTTACATTTACGGAATGCATTGATGGAACCTCTAAGATGGAAATGGTTCCAACAAGCTGTCTGATATACAGGAATTGTTACCTTGTCCCACATTGGATCCTTGTCCTTCCAATAAGCACAATTTATAAATGGATATTTTTCAAAATTATCCGGTGTACTGTCCATGTAATTTGGCCCACATGCTTCTTTCATTACCAGCCTTACAAAAGAATGTGCCGGAATGCCGCCCTCACAGAGTGACTCCCTGTACATATCCGTGGTTGATTCCCATGGTGCCATACAAGCCAGATGCGGTGGCTGCTGTGATGCTATTCTCCACTGTGTCATTGCAACACAGCTATTTCCTGAAAGAGCAGTTCTGCCATTACACCATGACTGCTCTGCTGCCCATTCTATAAAGTCGTAGCCATCTTTTCCGTCCTGTGTTCCAAACTGCACAAAATCACCGTCAGAGTGACCAATTCCTCTCGGATCAACATTTGCCACGGCGTAACCTCGGCGGCACCAATAGCCCGGATCCGGACTTTCAAACTTCGACATATTTGATACAGTCTGAGGTGGAACCCCCATAATCTGCCACTCGGATTGTCCATCAAATGGCCTTTTCCCATAGAAACTCCATGAGATAATTAATGGATATTTTCCTTCCGACTCTGGTTTATAAATGTCCACATAAATAGTTACACCGTCGCGCATTTTTACAGGTACGTCCTGCATACATATAATACCGTCTTCCGGCATATATGTTCTTTGATTGAGCGGTGGCTGAATTTTAGCATATTCTCGTTCATCCACCGACATCGCCTGATATTCTTCCGGAGTACATGGTGTCATCATTTTTGTCATATAGATTTCAACCTGTTCCCCTGACATATCCACAGTTTTTAAAATTCTTCCTTTTTCCGACAAAATATAGTCCCCCCTATTATTTCCTGCAACTTGATTAAGCAAAATTAGTATTGTATAATTTATTTATAAAACCCTTTAAAACAAGTTTATATTAATTAATTTTTACACAACAGAACACTTTTTTTCTTTTTGTTTAATTTATACACTACGATAAAAAGTGTTCAAAAAAGGAGAAACATTGTGTCCATAATTGCAGGCTCAGGTAAGATTTCAAAATCTGAACAGACAAATGAAAAAATTATTAATACTTTCTTAGATTTAATTCACACCAAAAGATGGGATAAAATTTCTGTGAAAGAGCTCTGTGATTGTGCCAACATTGCAAGGGGTACATTTTATCTGTACTTTAATGATATTTATGATTTAATGGAGCAAATCCAAACTCCTTTGCTGGATGATATCCGTCATCGGTATTCACTGCTTCCAAAAAAGCTTTCCACCTCTTTCCCTCCTGAGTTGTTTGAGGATAAATTCGATTACGCTCCACCGAAGTCATTGTTAACTTGGTTTGATTTTTGCAAAACGCACAAAAAGGCAATACTAGTACTTTTAGATCCAAAACACGGAGATACTTACTTTGTAAAAAAGTTGAAAGTCATTTTAAATGATGAAATTAATAATATGATGGATGGAGACGGAATGCCACATGACTGGCTGCGTTCCCACTTTACAAAAATTTTTGTAGAACTTCATTTTCTTTCTGCACGCACCTGGTTGGAATCAGAAGACGATAATTTTTTATCTATACATGAAATTATCAATTTGCTTAATACCATGCGTGTTGGAGCCAATTACCTTACCTATAAAAAATTGTCTTCGTCTGATTTTGACACGAAAATGGAGCTACCCGAAGGAACTTAACATGATAATAGGAATAGGGACAGACATCTTGAAGATTAGCAATATTGAGCATGCCGTTTCAGATTTATCGGATCCTTTTATAAAAAAGACGTTTACTTTACGGGAATTAGATTTAATCTGCTCTCGCCAGATTCCATTGTATAGCTTTGCCACACGGTTTGCGGGAAAAGAAGCAGTGTTTAAAACATTTTCCGCAGACGGTAATGCAATACGGTTAAATGAAATCGAAATTCTTGAAAATGAAGTCGGTCAGCCAATTGTTACTCTACATGGTAATGCTAAAAACATTGCAGAACAAAAAAGCATTAACAGCATTTTAATTTCTTTATCTTATGATACTGAATATGCAATTGCCTTTGCTACTGCTTTGAGTAAATAATTATCACATTTTAAACAAAAAAACACTGCCATTATCAGAAATAAGGCAGTGTTTTTTCCACTTAGAGAGGTATATAATATATTATTACTGCCTAGACCCTGCCATTAAAGCAGTTCTGTCCATGCAGCATGATTTTGGCTGCTTTTAACAGATGCATGTACAAAGCAAACGCCTTCCACACCATCGTCTACACTTGGAAAATCCAGATCGTCTTTTGTATTTTCTTTACCATCAAGCTTATTACAAATAGCATTCATAAATGAATGATAGATATTTGCTACAGCAAATACAAGTCCTTCAGGATGCCCCGATGGAATATGATTCAGCTCTGCCGCTCTTCCTGTCACATAACCGGTACCGCGGTGATAAATCTGTACTGGCTGCCCCTTTTTAGTCACACGTAAGTAGTTCGGATCTTCTTGTACCCATTCAATAGCTCCTTTGCTTCCAAATATCCGTACTGCCAGACCATTCAAATGCCCGGCACAAACTTGAGAGCAGCTATACACACCATGAACTCCATTTTCGTATTCCACAAGCATATTCGCATTTAAGTCAAGTTCCATCCCATAGCTATCCAGCACAGCTGATACTTTCTTAGGATGCAGTCCAGTAATGTAAGCAACGGTATTTTCAATATGTGTGCCAATATCACCAACACAATTGGAAATGCCAGATTTCTCAGGATCAGTACGCCACACCGACAATTTAGTTGTACTCTGATCACCGCCGCCTATTTCATCAATAAGCCAATCTTGCAAATATTCAGCATTTACATTTATAACATTGCCTATTTCTCCATCCTCAACCAGTTTTTTCGCCAGTTTTACCATTGGATATCCCGAATAGGTATAACAAACACCGAAATACAGATTTTTTTCTTTTGTAAGTGCCGATAATTCTTTTGCCTGTTCAATGGTAAAGCACAGCGGCTTTTCACATAATACATTTATCCCTGCTAGCAAAAATGCTTTACAAATTTCATAGTGAGTTGAATTCGGAGTTACTACACAGACAAAATCAATTTTGTCCTTTCGTTTGCCTTCTTCTTCTGCCATCACTTTGTAGTCAGCATAAACACGGTCTTTTTCAATATTATAAGCATTTCCACATTCAAGATTCTTTTCCAGTTTTGAACTAAAGCACCCTGCTGTCAGAACTGCATTTTCTTCCAATGCAATAGCTTTTCTGTGAACTGCCCCTATAAAAGCACCGGGTCCACCGCCTACCATTCCATAACGCAACTTTCTGTCCATAATTGTGCGCTCCTTTCTCTATGGGTTAATTTGAAATAGCATTATCAAATTTGAAATCAGAAGCCTTGAAATCAATCTTTTTAACAAACTCAGCTGCTTCCTTCGCACCATATTCACGTTCCATGCCACTATCTTCCCATTCTACCGAAAGAGGACCCTGATAATTATAAGCATTTAATACACGGATAATTTCCTCAAAGTTTACATCTCCATGTCCAAGTGAGCGGAAATTCCAGCCTCTTCTCAAATCGCCAAAATCAATATGAGAACCCAGTAGTCCACTTCTACCATCCAAAGTAACCGCCGCATCCTTCATATGGACATGAAATACCTTGTCTATAAAATCCTTAAGGAATACATGTGGTGTTATTCCCTGCCATATAAGATGGCTCGGATCAAAGTTCAAGCCAAACTCCGGTCTGTCACTAAATTTTTCGAGCAGCCTTTTTGTAGAATAGTAATCAAAGGCAATCTCACCTGGATGAACTTCTAAAGCGAACTTAATCCCATTCTCTACAAATACATCAAGAATTGGTGTCCAAAGATCATATATCTCCTGAAATCCCTTTTCTATAATTGCTTCACTAGTCTGAGGAAATGAATATAAATATTTCCATATAGGTGAGCCTACAAATCCTGTCACTACATAGCAGCCGAGCTTCTTAGCAGCAATTGCGGAATATTTCATGGTTTTAACAGCCCATGCTCTGATTTCATCTGGTTTATCAGCCAACTCTACCGGTGCAAAGTTGTTCAATCTCGGGTCATTGTAATCTCCAACGCATTGTCCAATAATATGTGTGGCAAGTGCTTCACATTTTAAATTATACTTCTTTAAAACAGCTTTTATCTCTTCCACATACCCATCATCTTCCGCAGCACGCTTTACATCTAAGTGTTCGCCCCAGGTCGCAAGTTCAAGTCCTTCGTACCCCATTTCTTTTGCCTTTTGACACATAACTTCCATACTCATATCTGCCCACTGGCATGTCATAAGTGTTAATAGTCTGCTCATTTTGAAATCCCCCTCCTAATAAATTTTCCCTAACTCATGCTTTACAAAATAACTGGATAATGCCATGGATGCCAATAAATCCGGTGTTCCGTCATCTTCAATAGTTACCCAACCCTTAAAATTATACTTCTTAAGCAGCTTCCAGAGTCCATCAAAATCAAGCACTCCTTCGCCTGGCTCCCAAAACCATCTCCAACCATCATCTCGTATTTCCACGTCCTTGTCGTATCGAATCTCATCCGGAACTGCTATGGAAGCAGTATCTTTCAGGTGGAATGTACAGATGCGTTCATGATAGGTATCATAGAATTTAAGAAGGTCATCTCCCAAAATTGCTATCTGCGCTGTATCTAAGCAATAAAACACATATCGAGGATCTGTCATTTCAATAAACTTATGATGGTTTTCTTTATTAACTGCACAGAAAAACTCATTATGTAGACCAATTTGTATACCATTGTCTACCGCATAACGTCCGATATCTGTTATTACCTTGGCAGCATTTTTCAGTGCCTCATCATCAAGAGGACCAACACCGTAGTAGTTATTTGCAGGACACATATTCAAATGCTTGCCTCCGAATGCTTTGCACGTATCAATGGCTGACTTGCCAGCTTGAAGGACTTCGTCATATTTATCAGCAATAAATGAATTATCCGCTCCGTGGAACATACCGCTGACGCTAATACCATAGCCAGCTGCAAAATCAACATATTCCTTTGGCGTATGGAACAAACCAAGTATTTCTGATAAATCCCACGGTGCCAGTTCTATTCCCTCATATCCTGTTGCCGCATGATAGCGTAGAATTTTATCCCAGTCCATGTAGTATGGCACATTACTTTTATCCTCATAATAAAAATCTCTAAAATTGTTAATTTTCTTATAAGGTATTGTTTTCCAATGACTCATATGAGAAAGCTTTATATTTGACATGTGACAACCTCCCTTTATTTTTCACCAAGCGTATTCTTGATATAGTAGCGTGTTCTTAAAAGTGAACGACAGGAATTATACGAATGTCTGCAATTATAGACAATGCACCCGCCATAATTAACATCTTTTAATGCAGCGTATATTGCCTGAAAATCTACATTCCCCTGTCCTATATCACGAAATACCTTCGTTGCATTTTGGGATGGGAATTCAGGAAGCGGCTGCTTATAAGCTTCTTCACAATCTACAAAAGAAGTATCAGTAAAATGTACAATTCCAATCTTATCTATATTTTTATATATAAAAGAAGGTACATCCACACCGGCTATTTGTATATTTGCTGTATCAATATCCAGGTAAACTTGTTTCTTTAATCTTTTAAGGAATGATACGATTTTATCTCCACGGAGCAAGCCCCAATACTCATTTTTAACGCATAACTTAATACCCGCCTTTTCAGCAATATCAGCGAGTGAATCAATAGCTTCCGCTGTTTTATTAAGAAATTCTTCCTCAAAAATGTCAAATGCTTGATCCTTACCACACAGTGAAGAAACAGCATAGTAGGAAGGTGTAGCAGTTAATGTAACAACCTCTGCATTTGCCTCTTTTGCAAAAGTGATAGCATCTGTAGCAAAGTGGGAAAAGGCTCCAAAATACATCTGCATATTTCCTGAACAGAAAATAGTAGGGTCAAGATGAACACTTACTATACCATCAATGCCATAAGAATTCAGTGTACGTATATAGTTGTCTACAGTTTCAAACTTAGTTGTTATAGAACGTAAAGTGAGCGGAATACCTGATCTGCCCCCAAAATCCCATTTAGGTTCATATGGAATTTCAATAGATGTAAATCCTGCCGCACTAATGTGTGAATAAAGCTCATCCCAATAGTATTTGCTTTCACGTCGATTGCGGTTAGGAGCTTGATGATGTAGATCAACCAACTCAGTGCTAATGCTAGTTTTCATATCGCTACCTCCTGATTTTCGTTTTGTTATATCTATTATAATAATAGAAGATTATTATTGAATCGTCAACACTTTTGCAAAACTATAAAATTAAGTCTAGTTAAAATATTCTACGTTATTTTACGGTGTTAAATAAATGGGTTATTTAAAATAAAAATGATAAATTCAGATGTGAGTTTAAAGACTAACAATCAAAAAGGGTATGCTTATCAGAGAACCGCTCACTTTAAAATAGTGAGTGAGCAGTTCAATATTTAGTTCCTTTTCATGTACTATTTATTCATAATCAAAATTAAGGAATCTGTCATTCTGTGTCAATGCCGCACCTACCGCAGGTCCAAATACACCCAAGTCACTAATCTTCACATAAGATGTAGACTCATCGTTATAATCTGTCAAATCATCTAGCCGTGACTTAATTTCAGACCAATATCTATCAATGTATTCACTCATTTCACCGCCGATAACAATATTCCAGTCAAAAACACAATGGATATTATGCAGGCACACACTAAGCATATCTAGATATTCATCCCATATTTTTATGCATTCCTCATTATCCTGCTCCAATAATTTAAAGAATTCTTTAACCGATAAGCCGGATTTTTCGCAAATTGCACGACTGGTACAATAATCCTCAAATTTTTTATTTTTGTTATCGTTACTGATAAGCATATTTCCAAATTCTCCGTTTCTGTCAGAGAATCCTACAATCTGTCCATTGTGAATAATTGCACCTGCCATATAGGAACCAATTGAAAGGAAAATGAAATTATCACATTCATTCAGTGCCCATATCTGAGATATAGCCGCCATTTTTCCGCTGCTGTAGAATACAACCGGTAGTTCAAAACAAGCTTCTGCCATATTAAGATCAATACTTAGATTTGATGGCATGTTTTTTGACAATACTACTTTCTTCTCCTTAATCGGCACCTGAAGAGCTATACCTACTCCCAGCAATTTTTCCTTTTCTGCTAAATTCCTATTAATAAAATCCATTAGAATAGTATTAACATGCTCCCAATATTCTCTTGTGTTCTGAACACCTAGAGGATACCGTTCAACAGCAACCTTCTTCGGACCCAGATCAACTAATACTATCCGCATTTCATTCATAGAGACTTCAATACCAATTGAGTATTTTGCATCAAACACAGGTGTTATACGGACTGGTTTTCTTCCACCTGTTGACTTAAGTACCTCTCCATTAGTAATCAGACCCCTTGACGATAATTCTTTCATGATTACTGTAACAGTAGGCAAACTTATGTCAAGCTTAAATGCTAGTTCCTGCTTTGTCATTGGTCCTTGATGAAATAGTATATTAATCACTCTTTTTATGTTATTAATTCTAACTTCGCTATTATTTTTATTTTCCATATAATCACCGTAAAAAGAATATCATATTGCAAGGATTTGGTAAACATACAAAATTTAAGTTTTTTTAAGTCTACCTTATTATTTTAAAATAATTATCCTTTTTTTGTAGGGGCTCCGGATATCCTCCCTCGGGATATCCCAGAATACACGATCCAACCCCTACATACTCTCCTATGTATCCGCTTTCCCTTATAATTTCCTTTCCGAGGTTTGTTTCAAAAGTTTCCCGTACCCTATTAATCCAGCGACTGCCCAGACCAATAGAATAAGCTGCATTAAGCATATTACCGATTGCAAGGCTGCCATCCTCTACAGGATTTCCAAGACCTTTTTCTGCAAGAACAAGGATTACTGTAGGAGCACCATAGAAAGGATCCACTCCCTCCGGTGCTCCTGCTATTTGTGCATTCAGTACGGACAATTTATGCAACAATTCAGGATTCTGAACCACAATAAATACGGGTGACTGTTTGTTTCCACCTGTAGGAGCATTCATGCCAGCCTGTATTACTTCCATTAATTCTTCATCCTTAATTTGCTCTTTTTTAAATTTCTTTACGCTGCGTCTGTTTTTTAAGTCAACTAACGTCTCTTTCAATTCAACGCACCTTCTTTCAAGGATTTCTCAAAGCTTTGTCGGTTTTATCTCCGGTATGTCCTTTAGAGGGGATAACAATTGCTCCAGTTCTCCTCCACGCTTTGCCAGTACTTTTGAGACATTCACCATCATATCGGAAATTTCCTCTTGATGCTCTAGCAACCCGCCCATATGATACCTTGAGCGTTTTATTTCCTCTTCCGTATAATCAACCTTTATCTCTCCGCCATCAATCCTCAGAGTTCCTGCCGAACCACAGACAGCACATTCCACCTCTGTTCCGCTCTTTATGAACAGATGCCTGCAATGACACGTTGGGCACATACCCGCATCATCACCTTTCCATTCTATCTGCTCTTCCGGCATACCTGCTGCTCCTGCCACATTTTCTCCCAATTTAAAAAGACGGTTCATAAATTTTTCATCAAAGGCCGGATTAACTCTATCTCCCATTCCGTATGCATTAATATGATCCACCGGTATCATCTGATTTGAAAATCCCAGCAAATGCAGGTTTGGAAGTCCCAGGGATGTCCATCCTTCTGTGCGGGCACCTCCTACTGAAATCACAGCAAACGGACGATTTTTAAATACCCGGGGATCTAACATTTTATCCTCGCCCCACCCAAGACTACGCCTTCTCTGATTTTCTTTCAACAGAGCTGCACGGTCATGAGATGCCCCCATACGATCCACAAGATTTTTATACTGGCCTGTCGGTCCTACTGAATATACAGGAGCCGCTACCATTAATGCATCCGCATCCATAATCGCTTCACGTACGAACAAAAAATCATCCTTCAGTACACACAGAGACATTCCGCCTCTGTCCCTTACCTTGTCACAAGCACCGCATCCTGTGCACCGGTCAATTTTCAAGTTGCAGGTATTCATAAAGCTTACTTCTGCACCTGTTTTTATTGCACCTAGAAGTGCTTGCTTCATTAGAATATCGCAATTGCCATTTTTTCTTCCAAAAGAAATTCCAAGTACTTTCATTTTACACCTACCTTGTCTCGTTTAAAGATGTTCCAATATTAAAACAGGTGATGCTATTTCATATTTAGTAGTATCACCTATTTTAACACTTACTTATCTGTTATCTCTTTTTAAATCCAACCATTCTACTTCTTCCTTGGTAAGTTTTACAAGCAATGATCCGATACTGGATGTCAACTCTTCTTTATTAGCAGCACCTATTATTGGAAATACATTCATTTCACCGCAAAGGATAAAAGCAAGTGCAATCTGAGGAATGGATGCACCCTTTTCTTTTGCTAACTGTTCAGCACGTTCAAGTCTGGTAAAGTTTGTATCACCACAATATGCTTTCATGCATACAGGATCAATTTCCTCCGGACGGTTCAACCACTGTTCACGAGTTATTCTTCCTGAGAATAAACCACGTGCCATGCTGGAATATGCAAGCACAGGCATTTGATTAGCTATGTACCAATCCTGAGACTTTTTGTTTTCAGGTCCGCTGATTGTAATACATCCTGGTGCCCATGGTTCTGCGTATTGCTGTGCCAAGCTGTAATTTGGGCTTGATACAATAAGTGCAGGCATATTATTAGCCTTTGCATAATTATTGGCTTCTTCTATTCTTTCAACAGTCCAGTTTGAAACACCATAACCAAGAATTTTTCCGGCTTTATAATATTTGTACAACGTATCTATAATAGGTCCTACAGGTTTGGTAACATCATCGCGGTGAAGCATATATAAATCAATATAATCTGTATTCATTTTTACAAGTGCATCATTTAAATCTGCTTCCAAATCAAACGTATTTACACGTGTTCTCCATGGTGACGGGTGGCAAGCTTTACTAATCAGGAAAATTTGATCTCTGTTTCCTCTGCTTTTGAAATACTTACCAAGAGCTATTTCAGTTGTACCCCTTCCATATCCCATCGCAGTATCGAGAGTGTTAATGCCCATCTCTACTGCGGTATCCAGTCTTTCAAAGTCTTCTTTAAGGTCTTCCTTGTCAACTATCGACATAGTACCAACGATAAAGCGGCTCACTTTCTTGTCAATCGAATTAAATTTTGAGTATTCCATATTTTTTAATCTCCTTTGTATATGTTATTATAATTACATTTACTTACTCTCTAAAGAAATCTGTGCCATAATCTTATCATCACGCTTTCTTGAATAATCTTTAAAGAAATGTGACATTATAATTACTGCCAATAGAATTACAGCTTCTACAAACTGATAAATACCGGCACTTACACCAAGTATTGTTAATCCACTCTGAATAATAATAAGACAGGGGATACCAATAATTGCTTTGTATACTTTTGTTTCCATACCACCTTCTACAGGGATACCGCCTAAAAACATTCCAAGCATTACTGTCATTTCAAACCCTGAACCGGTATCACTTGTCACACCGCCTTGACGGCTGCACATAAATAGTGCTGCAACACCTGTAAAAAGACCACATAAGATATATGCTGCTGCCTTAATCTTTTTTACCGGAATTCCCGTTATATAAGCACATACTTCATTTTCTCCAACCGCCTTCAGCCAGCTTCCAAAAGTCGAAAATTCCATAAGATATATAACAACTATTGTAACAATCAGAAGTATAGTTAGCTTTATTGATAATGTATTAAACGCTAGAATTTCTGGAGAAAATGCTATACGCCCCTCCGGCAATAATAAAAACAATCCTTTTATAGCTCCTCTAAGTCCAATTTGCAGAGCAATTGTAACCATGAAGCCCTGTACATGAAACACTGAAACAAAAAATGCATTAATGCCTCCAACCAATGCACCTATAACAAGACTCACTAAAACAACTGCAAGCCACCCCTTATCCCCAACCAGCATTGAGGCAGTCGTACAAGAAAAGGCAATATTGACACCAAGCGACATATCTATTTCTCCCAGTGCCATAACAAAAATCATTCCAAGACCACCTATCAAATATCCGATAGACTGTGTCAATAAAGATTTAAGTGTATTGGCTTGTACCAATTTTCCACCGGTTATTACAGCAAAGACTGTTATAAGAAATAATATAAAAAGTGCCGGTGCAAAACTCCCCCAAGGGATTCTAATTTTATTTTTCATATCATCACCTCAATTACCTGTGATTCCGTAAGTTGCTCACTTCTTTCAAGAATACCGGATTCTTTTCCATTTTTCATAACAAACAGTCTGTCCGCCATACCGATTGCTTCTGCCATTTCATCTGCAATCAATATCATAGATTTTCCTTCTGCCTTCAGTTCCTGCATCAAACTATAAATATATTGTTTAACTGATACATCTACCCCACGAGTAGGGCAATCCATAACCAGTATATTTAAATCCTTGATGAGCCATCTACCAATACTTATTTTTTGCTTATTTCCACCAGACAGTGCACTTATTGCCTGATCAATCCCAAGGCACCGTACATTAAACTTTTCAGAAGCATCTTTTGCTAATTTTGAAACGGCTCTAGGTAATATAAATCTTAGCTTTCCAGCCAGTTCCTTTGCAGATGGCATATAGAGATTAGCTCGTATAGTTGTATTCATCATAAGAGCTTCACGATCTCTGTCTTTTGGAACATATGCAATCTTAGCAGCAATTGCGTCTCCGGGGTTTTTAATGAACGTTTTTTTCTCCATTTCTTGAACTTTACCTGATGAAGGTTTTATTACACCTGTTAATGCTTTTCCCACTTCATGGATTCCTGCATCAGATAATCCGCAAAGTGCCAAAATTTCTCCCTTATGTAAATCAAAGCTAATATTTTCGAAGCAATTTTTTACGCACAAATTCTCTACACGCAGTGTAACTTCATCATCTATTGGCACTCCATAATCGGTACGATAATAGCTACCTACCATTTTACGTCCTACCATCGCAGTCCTGATTTTATCTACAGTAATATCACTTCCGGACAGATTAGCCGATACGGCACCATCTCTGAGAACAGTAACAGTGTCCGCCAATTCTACCATTTCCTCCAGATCATGTGTTACAAGTAAAACAGCTACTCCTAACTCTTTTGCTTTCTGAATGATTGTATATAACTTTTTTCGATTATCATATGATAATGCTTGCGTTGTCTCATCCAGTATCAGAATATCAGGTGCAACTGATAGTGCTTTTACTACCTCAACAATTTTCCTATTCTCAACAGACAGAGCTCCCGCAGGATATCTTGGATTAATAGCTTCGAAATCATACTTTTTCAGTTCCTTTTTGGCATCTTCATAAATCCGATTCATATTGAGGACTCCAAACTTTTTATACTTTTCCATACGTCCGATATACATATTCACTGCAACGGATAAAGTATTGATAAGACCTAATTCCTGAACAACAAATCCTATTTTCTTTGCATTTGCTTCAATTGGATTTTTTGGTGAATATTCTTCACCATTTATAACCATACTTCCAATATCACACTGTTGAATTCCGCAAATTATGCTTAACAATGTGGATTTACCTGAACCATTTTCACCAGCTAATGCATGGATTTCTCCCCGCTTTACTGCAAAATCAATATCACGGTTTGCATGAGTAGGGCCAAAATATTTATTTATTCCTTTTGCTTCAAAAATAATTTCATTCTGGCTCATTAAACATCCTCCTTTGACGCACGTGATGCCAAACAGAGAAACAGTAATATAAATCCTCCAAGTACTGTATCCAACCAAGTGCCCTGAGGTACTCCAAGTCTGGTAAAGAAATTAAATATAATCGCAATAAACAAACCACTTATAAAAATTGCTACAGGAGGATTGACCTTTTTGTCCATACCTGCTGATAAAAGCCATGCACACAAGCCTTTTGATATAGTTGCAAAACTTCCAAGATTTGATGGTGCTGTTATACGGCTGCTTAAAATCATTGTAAGGGCTCCTGCAATCGCCAGCATCACTGCACCAATACCAACTCCGATGTAGATGGTTTTTGTACGCTTGATGCCCATAGATTCCGAAATATACTCGTTGCAGGAAATTGCCCGATAATTCATACCAAAACTTGTTCTTGTATGTATCAAATACATAAAGATAAGTCCGACAGCCAACAAAATAATAATCTGGGGCATCTTTATGATACCCGAGCACATACCTACCGGCAATGATACCGTTTCCTGCCCTTTTGCAGCACATACAGTAGCATACATAATTCCAAATGATTCATAAATCAAACACATAGCAATCCCAATCACCCATGGACGCATATTAAGCTTTAGCCTCAAAAATGTTGATATGAGCTGAAGAACAACAGCGGTAACTATGCTTCCTCCAAACATGCCTAAATATCCAAGATGGAAATTTACTGCAAGAATGCCGCCTACCTGTGCTGCCAGCACCATGCTGGCAGCACTTGAAAAATCAGGACCTGTTGACCATATATAACTTACTCCCCAAGCTACAAATACATTAGGTACGCAGTTGACCATAATAATACTTAAATTTTGAGGCGTAAGCAATTCTCCCTTAATAGCAATATTCATGATGACAGATACAGCAAGGAATATTGCCGGAAAAATCAGCATATTTATTATTCTTCCCTGTCGTGTTTCTTGTGATAAAAACAATTTATTTTCCGACATATAGTATACCCCTTCTCAAGTTACTTCAAGTTAACGCCTGCATCATCCAACTCTTTCTGAGTAACCTTGCCTTGCTTTAATTTATTTTCCATTACAGTTGAAAAAGAATATTCATCAACAAACTTCTTGAAATCATCATAGGTAACTTTTGAATTTTCGCGATACAGTAGATTCTTCAAGTCGTCATATGCATATGGCATTTCATTTATCCAGAACTTTTCATAAAGCTCCGCTTGCTTAGGTGTGATAGCAACAGGATTAACAACAAGATTCGCCGGGCTCCCGGAACTATCTTTAATCGTATTTCCGTCAATTGCATTTATTAACAAAGCTGAAGCAACATATGCATTTACCCATGCACCGCCATTCAAACCCTGAATATTATTATTTTTCAAATACTTAAGCGCATCTGGAGTAATATCTGTGGCATAAATATTTACCTTGCGATTCGGCATCTGTGATGTAACGGAATACGCGCCTGTTGCATATGCAATAGATACTCCATAAATACAATCCGCCTTTTTATAAGTAGCAAGCATATTCTGTATTGCTTCAATATGTGCATTTGCAGCAGTACCGACATGAGAAATTTCATCTACTTTTCCACCGCCGGCCTCAAATACTTCTTTAAATTTATCTGCACGTTTTGCTACACTGCTTCCAATTTCGTTTGCAAATACAATAGCTTCTTTACATCCATCCTTAAGCGCCTGTTCTGCCATCTGTTTGCCAAACTCTTCGTCATTGCCGATACAGCTACCTGCATAATATTGCATTTTATTAATTGGATCCTGTATTTTTGCTGTTGAAGGCGCACAATCAAAAAATGCAAAATATTTACCGGCATTATTGAAGTTCTGCGGTCCAACTTGGAAATAAGAATCCAGAACGCCCCACCATAAAGCTCCATCTACTCCGGAGTTAATCATATTCTCAACATCAGATTGTACATTATTGATATTTGCATTATCAGTTAATTCTTTAAATTTATTTTTGGTTCCTTCTACTATAACCTTTGAGGCTTTTGCCATTGTACTAAATGCATAATCTCCAGCAACGAAGCTATTCTGAGCAATAGTCATTCCAGTTTTTACATTTGTACTTGTAGCGCTTGTGTTCTCACCTTCTTTTTTAGTGGAATCAGTAGAATTTTGACTAGAACCACATCCAAATAGACCAGTACACATTGCACCCACTAGTAAAACCGTCAGAGCCTTTTTCATTAACTTCATAATACAACTTCCTCCTTTACGAATATTAATACAAATTAAGTGCTTTGTTTATTATTATACTTTTTCTTAATTTACTACCCTCCTCTAATTCTATTAATAAATAATGTGTCTCTATTATTTCATAAGCATGTTAATTTGTCAATCTTAATTTATTACTTTTGTAAATATATAAAATAAAGTCATTGAATACTGGAAAAGCCTACTAAACCTTATTTACACAAGATATAAAAAGTATAAATTTCTTGTGGTAAGATTTGGTATTCCAATATGCCAATATGGAATTTTAAGTTACTTCGGATATAAATACAAATTTTATTGTATATCTTTCTTTTTTACTTTTGCAAATTTATAAAAAAAAGTATTGACATGTCTTTTTTTTAACGATATGATAACACCATAATAACAATTCATTCAGGAGGTAACATTATGAAACCAGCATTTAAACAATTATTACAAATTGGAATTATCGTTAAAGACGTAGACGCCTCAGTAAAACTATTTGAAGAGGAATTTGGAATGGGTCCTTGGGAAGTTTCCGTTATGTCCAATCAAGGGCATTTAGCTGATTTAAAGATTGACGGACAACCATTTGATGGTGAAGTATCAAAGATGGCATTCCTTCGCAGATTTGGAATGGAGTTTGAATTAATACAGCCAATCGGAGATACACCATACAAGAAATGGCTTGAGGAACATGGCCCTGGCATTCATCATATTGCTGTTGTTACAGAAGATGCTTACGATGATGTTCTTGCAAAATACAAAGAAAAAACAGGCAAAGAACCTTGGATACGTGGACAGGCTATGAACAATCTTATGGATTTCTCCTATTTGGATTTAAGAGATCAACTCGGATTGATTGTAGAATGCTACAGAAATATCGCACCGGGACGTCCTGCTCTTGACTATGATCCACAAAAATAAACAGTTTAAGATAATATCATCAAAGATTACCGCTAAAAATACGGTAATCTTTTTTGTTTATATTCCAATATCACAATACACATTTTTTATTTAACAAAAGCAGGCGAAAATAAGTTTCGCCTGCTTTTGTTACATACTAATACCTTTTAAAACGCCCTATGCGGGTCAACCTATCCGGAAGTTCAGGAACCTTTTCCATAGTCTTAATAATGGCACCTGCTTCACAGACTTCTATACACTTTCCGCATTTTGTGCAGTCTATGTCCTCAATCATGTGTATATATCCCGGAAGCCCCTCTATACAGTCTACCGGGCAGCTTTTGATGCATATCCCGCATCCCACGCATTTTGCAGCATTAATATAAACATTAATAAAATTAGGACAAGTTCCAGCAGTACATTTCTTCTTTTTGATATGATTCTCGTACTCATTTGAAAAAAGATGTATAGTATCCAATGTAAACGCACTGCCATACTGCCCTATAGAGCATATGGTACTAAATTTCATCGCTTCGCCTATATCCTCCATGATTCTCAGACCATTTGATTCACCTTTTCCCTTTGTAATTTCATTTATCCTGACAAAAAGCTGATTAAGTCCCTCTCTGCAGAAGGTACACTTGCCACAGCTCTTTTTTCTGCTCTCCAACAGAGCTTTCTCGGCTTGGGCAATCATACAGCATGACTTATCATAGATAGTTATTACTCCGTCCCCCATGACAAGCTCCGGAGTAATTTCCTTCTCCAGAACCGAAGCATCATACAACTTACTGCCAATCTGTACCGCTTTTATATCATTTGCATCAATTTTAACCAGACACCCTATTTTTGTTCCGAATTTAACATACTCTGCTTCTCTTAGCTCAGTGCAGCCGAAATCCGATATTTTCAGTATGCTTACCCAAGTACCGGGAACATAGGTATCATTTACTGCTTCTGCAAGCATGCACAATGTTTCAATATGACAAATGCAGCCGTTACTCATGAGGCGCATATCTACAATTTCGGTACGAATATCAACGTCTATCTTCAACTCTTGAGCTGTTTTCAATACTTCTTGTTTTAAGCCTTCTTCACCCTCCGGAATATATAACAACATTTCTGAGGCCTCCATCAGCCATGACAAGATTGCCAAGCCCTGAAGTACTTTTTCCGGTGTATCCTTGAGTATTTTAAGAATCATATGTCTGAAGTCATTATTATTGAGCCCACCAGCCACCCGCATGGGACCATCCTCACTGAAATATTCTTCCTTTATTGTATGTATTTTATGATAAAGCGAACTATGATATAGTCCATATTCCTGAATATCAGCCTTTTGTATTTTTTTTAATACAGCTTCTCTTCCATATTTTTGAGCTTTCTCTAAAATTGTCATACAACGTCCTCCTCTCTGCCTTTAAAGTCACCCCACAGCCTTGGAGGAGTTATCTGAAGACGCAAATCGCATTGCAGGCATCTTCCAGCTTCTTGACATACATCTTCACTGCAAATTCCGTAATCCATCACTTTAAAATTATCCTGCCGCTTTTCTGCAGCAACAATCTGTCCCGTTGCTCTCTTTTCATATCCGAATTGTTTCTGCTTTCCTATAAATCCATCTGCTTTTTCTATTGGTGCCAGTATTTCACTAATATTTCCATCGCCACCAAGATATCTGTCAATTTCAATAGCTGCTTCACGCCCCGATGCAACTGCCTGAATCACCGTTTTAGTTCCATATACGGCATCCCCTGCTGCAAAGATACCCTCTTCAGATGTCATAAGACTTCTTTCCCTTACGGCAATGCAATTGCCCCTTCCAAGTGCAAGACCCGCCTCTTCCGTAATAGCAGGACGCTGTCCTGTAGCAAATATAACCGTATCTCCGTCAATATGCTCTTCGGACCCTTCTTCCTTTTTAATAACTGCTCTGCGATTGGCATCAAATTCAAAAGATAAAACCTTCATAAAATCAACACCTGTTACAGAATCAATACCGGTAATCCGTTCAAAAGACCTTGCAGGATAAATTTTAATACCTTCCTCCTGCGCTTCCAGTATTTCTTCTTCAGAAGCTGTCATTTTGTCTCTCGCCTCAAGACAGGCAAGATGTACTTCTTGTGCTCCCAGCCTCTTGGCTGTTCTTGCACAATCAAAAGCTACATTACCACCACCAAGGATAATAACTTTTTTCCCAATTCCTGTTTCCTGATGCAAACTTGCCTTACGCAAAAACTCGGTATTTAACAATACCCCTGCAAGCTCGTTACCCTCTATAGGCAGAGAAATACCATTATGTGTCCCTATCGCCATCAATACAGCATCATAGTCTTTCCGCAACGCTTTTGGCGATTCCACTCTGGTATTTACTTCTGTATGAATACCTGTCTCTTCAATAATAGTATATTCCTCTGACACAATTTCCCTTGGAAGACGATACTCAGGTATTCCATAACACATCATTCCGCCAATGGTAGGCAATGCTTCTTTTATTGTAACGTCATGACCTTGCTTTCTCAAATAGTATGCCGCTGTCATTCCGGCAGGGCCTCCACCAATAACGCAGACTTTCTTCCCCGAATCAGGTAACTGTTTTCCCTTTCCTCTCCATATTTCTCCTGTATCCTGATCTGCTGCATAGCGCTTCAGATTTCTTATTGCCATGGCCTCATTAACATTACCACGCTTGCATTGAAATTCACAAACGTTTGTACAGATACGACCCAGTGATTTCGGAAATGGTACTTTTTCACGGATAACTGCTGCCGCCTCATTAAACCTGCCCTCTTTGATATACCTTATATAACGAGGTACATCTGTGTGGGCCGGACATGCTGCGCGGCAAGGTACGACAACCTCCTCCTTGGGCTTGTTATCTGAATTAGCCATCATAAGTTTGTCACATATGGAACCTGTCGGGCACACCTCCGAACACGCCTGACAAAATCTGCAATCGGCATCAATTAACAGTTTGTCATGCAGAGTTCCTACATAAGTCTCCATATCTTTTTTCTGATACTGTAAAGTTCCAACCCCTCGCAAATCATTACATGCCCTTACACAGCGTCCACAGAGCACACATCGGTTCATATCATGGACAAGCAGAGGATTTTCCTCTTGTGTTTTGAAGCCTTTTACACGGTACTTCATATCCGCTCCTGCACCACCCATATACTGAATCAATGTCTGAAGTTCACAATTTCCATATTTAGGGCAAGTCGAACAGTCTTCGGGATGCCCTGCCAGAAGCAGTTCGAGAGCCAAAGAACGTAGTTTTGCCAACCGTTGGCTTTTTGTTTTTACTTTCATTCCATCCTTTGCACGTAATGTACAGGAGGGAACAACACCTTCTGTTCCTTCTACTTCCACAATGCACATCCTGCAGGAGGCATTCTCCGGAAGATCCGGATGATGACAAAGATGTGGAATATAAATGCCCGCTTCAAGTGCACATTCTAAAACACCCTTATGTTCCGGTACCTCAAGCTGAATTCCATCAATTGTTAGGACTGCCATACTTATGCCTCCTCCCCTTTTATATAGTTTGCCGCACTCATTCCGGCAATTCTTCCTGTATTTACTGCATATCCCATAGAGTTACCGGGAAGTAAAAACATATAGCTGTCATCATAAATATTGCAGGAGTCTGCACCCGCACAATATAAGCCCGGAATAGGCAAATAATCATCGGCACATGCCTCACAGTTTTCATTTATCCTCACACCGCCTACAGTACCATATCCTCCCGGATGAATGGCAGCCGCATAATAAGGCGGCTTAAACAGCGGACGTAGATATTTTGGGTTTTTAAAGAATTCCTGATCACGGCTGTCACAGAAATAATTATAATCGTCTATGGTTTTTCTCAGGTTTTCCACATCTATCCCTGCTTTTTCAGCCAGCTCTTCAATGGAATCCGCCACAAAGTAATTCTTTGAACCGTTCTTGATCACCATTTCAATTCCTTCATAAAAATCAGATACATCCGCATCAGGCTGCACAAGACTGGTAACATCTACTCCGTTTTTAATATAATATTTTACTATCGATGTATCAACGATACTGAAGCATACTTTATCTTTCTGGTGACAGGCAACATTACTCAAATAAGTAGTGTTTTGCATATAATCTTCATTCATAATTCTTTTTCCAAACCTATTTACCAGCAAATTCGGCTGCCGCATGATGTTGGTAACCCCTGCTGTTACTGCTTCACCGCCTCCTGTATCCGCTGCGGCCTCAATACGCACCGGCATCCTGCCTGCTCCTGCCTCCCAAGCCATCTTTAGTCCATCGCCTACGACTCCCGGAATAGCGAAGTTAAACACTGTTTTTCCATGTTCCAGCCCAGTCATTTCTTTAATCATCTGTTTATTTGCCCCTGCCCCTCCGGTACAGATAATAGCTGCGTTACAGTTGATGCGTACCTCCTCTCCGGATGGATCTTTTGCTGTTACACCAATGACTTTCCCATCTTTTTTCAGTATTTCCTGTACAGGGTGCTCCAGCAATACTGTTACTCCTAATTCCAGCGCTTTCTCATATAAAGCTCTGTTCATAAAAGAGGCTGCTCTCGGACCTATTCCCTTATCTGTTTTTACAATATGCCAGGTAGCTTCTGATTGTGGAAAATAGCGAAAAGCTCCTTCAAATTCAACACCTATATCCTCCAACCATGCAATTGTATCAGCAGACTGTGAAAAATAGCGTTTAATCAAGCGTGCGTCTACATTATAATGTGTGTAGTCCATGAACATATTAAATGCCTTTTCAACAGATAGATCAATCATCTGTTCTTTTTGATAGCGTGAACCAATTCCCAACGGCCCCATTCCCATATTAGCCGCCCCTCCGATTGTTGCTGCTTTTTCCAGCAAAATCACTTTAGCGCCATCCTGCGCTGCCTGCACAGCAGCAGACAAACCTGAAGGACCGGCAGCAATTATAGCAATTTGTGTTTCATATATTTTCAATATATCCCCACCTTCCACTTTCTTATGTCAACATAATAGTAAGTTGATTTATTCTTATTATAGGTTTAAACCAGACAATATTCTTGTTCACAGCAGTTCTTTTTCTCTATTAATACTATCATTTTTTGAACTAAATCAATTTTTGTTTCTTTTCCATCTAAAAATATTAATTTTTATGTAATATTATTAATTTTTTTGTTTAGACTTATTGAATACTTTATCTGAAATCTTATATAATATAAAAAAGCTTTATTAATTCAGGAGGTATTATGCAGCCACAATACCGTATATCCCAAATAATTTCTCAACTGAATGTACACCAAATAACTAACCCGGTTACACTCTGTCTCTGTGATTATTCAATACTTTGTACGTTAGAAGGAAGCCTTCGTATTGAGTTTGAAAATCAACATTCTCATTATCTGCAGACAGATGTAATTTTATTGCCCCCCGGTCTTTCGGTAAACCTGAAACCTGATAAATATGCTCTATGTCTGATTCTTCAGATAAAGCCTTGGTTTTTGTTAAACACACTGGATTGTCAGAACCTATTCGATAAGATTTATGGCAGTATTAAGACTCCTTACTTACAGACCCTGTATCCGCATGCAATTTTAATTGCACGTTATTATATGAACATAAACGAGCATGAATACGAAATCCTTTCTGAATTGTTTTGCTGTATCTCAATAATTCAGAAACACCTTGTGTCAGAATCAGTTTGTACAGATGCTGCTACCCGGGAAAACGGAAAGAGAAATAGAGAAATCCTTGAATATTTACAGATGCATTCAAAAGATTTCTTAAGACTGCAGGATACTGCTGAGGCAATCGGGTTGACTCCTCAATATCTGGCCGCTTTTTTTAAAAAATCCTTTGGATGTACTTTCATTGAATACGTTCACCGGTTAAAAGCATCAAAGTGCTATTTCTGGTTAATTTATACACAATTGTCCGATCAAGAAATATCTGATTTTATGGGGTTTCAGAATTTAACAAGCTATCATAAAGCAATCCGGCTATATTATCACTGTTCAGCAGATGATATTCGCAAAAACAGCAGGTTACCTTCTGTTCCGTCAACTTTTGATGACGCGACAATTATTTTAAAACCCGACTCCATTTTTTCAGAACTGCCGGATGATCCCCCTACTTTTCAGATAGTAAAAAGAGGGCAGGTACCTCTGGTCACCAGAGCAGATATAAATATTCTTAAACATAGGCCTGTTTCTGACTCTTGGAAGTATCTCATAAATCTTGGATTTGCTTATCAGCTTATAAGTCCGAATCTTCAAAGTCAACTTAGGGAAATTCAGGAAAAAGTACACTTTAATTATGGACGTATTTGTAGAATTTTTGACTTAGCTGGTATTGAACAGGTTCATGGGACAAAACTATACAGCTTTGAACTCATTTATCAAATTATTGATCTGATGGACTCTCTGAATATGATTCCTTTTCTTGAGTTGAGCAACAGACCTGTAAAAATTAACGTTAATTTTCAGGAAACACAGGTTCTAAATAACGCAGAACAGCCCATTATATATTATAATCGGTTATTACAAATCCTCCCTGAATTTATAAGGAGCAGCTGTAACCGTTATGGTATAAGTTATGTAAAAAAATGGAGGTTTGAAATTTGCTATGATTTTTACGATAATACCTCACAGTTAACTTTTGGACAATATGCAAATTATTTTAAAAATATTACGACCGTAATCCACTCAATCGTTCCTGAATGCATTGTAGGCGGACCGGGATTTAATACTCACGAGCCGTTAACAAAACTGGAAAATATTCTGAGCAGCTTTGACTCTCTCAAAATACATCCTGACTTTATAAGCATGCAGGTTTTTTCTGCAACAGGCTACGGCGCGGATATGCATCTTTCACTTGATAAGGAAACAGTAAATGACAGAACCAGAAATGTCGTTGAATTTATCCATAAAAAATATCCCGGGGTATCTATTTTGGTAAGCGAATTTAATTCCTGCCATACAGCCAGGAATCATCTGAATGACACTCTGTTTCAGGCAACCTTTCTGGCTCGCTATTTAATTCAAAATCTGGATATTGCAGATAGCTTAGCCTACTTTTCCTTATCTGATGTTAGTACACGTTATACAGATTCAGATAATATGCTGTTTGGCGGAAATGGGTTATATAGTTACCAAGGAATTCCCAAGCCCGCATTTTATATATACTCTTTTTTCCAGAGTCTAGGGGCTTCGATGTTGAGTAAGGGCGATAACTATATCATCACCTCCGGCTCAAGCACCAGTTTTCAGGGCCTCTTTTTTAATTATGCTCATATAACGGAAGCAGTTTCAAGTAATAACCTTAGTTTACAAGATTTAACTTTGGGAGAACAACTTTTTGAAGCTGTTCCACCGCAATTTATGCGTTTCCGCTTGCATAATGTGCAACCGGGTTATTATTTAGTTAAAGTAAACACAATTAATCATACACACGGCAACATTTTATATAACTGGTACAAAAGTGCCTTTATCAATATTTATGAAAAAAAAGATATCGATTTTTTTAAATCCCTTGCTAAACCAGCCTTCAGTCTGTACACAATCAAGGTTACAGAACAAAAAATTCTGGAGTTTTCTATACTACTTAACCCACAGGAGATTCATCTGTTGTTAATAGATTACAGCATCCCCTTACCTAATACCGAGAGGAGCATTAATGATGAAACATGACCTAAATTTCCCAATTTCCTTTTTACATCAATACCAGCTTACACAGACTACCCATATAGTACCTAAGACATTTGATATTATTTATATTATCTCAGGTCAGATAATAATCTCTTCCAGCAAATCGTTAAGCCGTACTTATGCCAGCGGAAATGTCTTTACTCTGCATAGTAATCAGGACTATGTCTTAGAACCGGCAGGAAACAACATAATTCTGCATTTAGGTATCCTACTCTCTTTTTTAGAAGAATATGTTGGGCAGGATAGCCTGATTGTCTGTGACTCTGTCTTAGAGCCAAACCGTAATCATATAATTCTTAAGAGATTACTATCCAGTATAGCTTCTCAATATCTGGACAACTTCTCAAGCCATAAATTGTCAATCTATGGGCTTCTATTTCAGCTTATGGACTGCCTACATAAAGATTACCTGATATCATTACCTGATAACCCTATTACGGAAAATGAAAAATATCAGGATAGAATTCAGGTAATACAAAATTATATTTATCGGAATTATAATCAGCCTATTACTTTAGCCTCATTGGCAGATTCTCTTTCCATGAGCCAGCAGTATCTTTCCAAATACTTTAAGAAGCATTTTCATGTAAAATTCAATGAATATTTAAACCATCTTAGAATCCAGCATGCCTTACGTGATATCTGCTACACTAATGATTCCATTACTGATATCGCATTACGCCATGGATTTTTCAATGCGACTACCTTTAGTAAGCTTTTCCGCTCAGTTTACCATATTTCTCCAAGGAATTACCGTAAAAAATACCATCAGACAACAACTCTGGATTATGATTTTCCTATGGACAGCACCGAAACTACACATCTGATTTCCAGCAACTTTATACACAGCAGACAAATCTGCGTTGATGTGCAACATTCCACCCCGGTAAACTGTAATTATTGTAAACTTATTAATATTGGCTCTGCAGGCAATTTGCTGTTCAGCGGCTTTCAGAAGCAGTTTGCCGACGCCAAAATTAAGCTAAGCTTTTGCTTTGTCCGTTTAGAGAATCTTATAAGTGACGCTTTAATTCCAACACTTGCTCCGAATAATCAATATTATTTTGCAGATGTCACTGCAATCCTTGATTTTCTTTATGAACAAAACACTCTTCCATTTATTGAATTAGGAAAAGGAGCATATCATAAAAACAGACAGTTTCAGTCGATGCTATCGGCTTTCCTTGAATTTATAACACTGCGTTATGATTCCAACTGGTACAGTCAGTGGATTTTTGAGTTTGGGAAGGTTCAATTTGAATCGGTGGCAAGCTATATTAAAGAATATCAAGAGATACATTTTATTATTCACCAGTATATTCCTTCCGCCAAGTTGGGGGGGCCAGGATATGATACCTGCTTGAAACAGGAAGATTTCACCTCTTGTTTAGAGGCGTTTTATAATGAGAATATATTTCCGGATTTTGTTTCTGCATATTTTTTCGAAATTCAGCATTATAATGAAGTTAATAAAAATATGCCTATATTGCCACCTGATAAAGATTCATTACTAAAAAAACAAAAATGGATATTAAAGAATATTAAAGAAGTTTTCAGACGTGAAATACCACTTTATATTACAGAATTCAACTCATCAATTTTAGCTGATACATTTATTGATTATTCCTGTTATCAAGCGGCATTTCTCTGCTACAACCTGCTAAATCTTCATGAACACTCAGAGCTTATCGGCTACAGGATGTTAAGTGACTTAGCTTACAATCCTAAAAAACTAACTACTGGTCCACAGTCCCGTATTAGCCTTATTGCCAAAAGCGGAATAAAGATGCCTGCGTTTTACGCGTACGAACTGCTAAACAAACTCGGAGGCTCGCTGATAGAACAAGGTGAAAACTTCTGTATAACGCAAAGTGAATATAACCACTATCAAATTTTGGCTTATCAATTTGCTTATTTATCAAATCATACTTTTTTGCAGGAAACTGATTTACAATCATTTAAAAATGTTTATACTATATTTGAAGAAGTTCCGCCAGTTCAAATAAATTTTCAACTGACCGGCTTGAAACCGGGAGTATATCGTATTCGCCGCTATCTTCTTGATAGAAGTCACGGAAGTGCACTAGACATTCAATTAGGTGGCTTGCTGGCAAGCAACAATATTACTGAGGATATTTACTTACACAAAATAGATAATCCTTCGCCCAAGCAGCTTCAATATCTGTCGCAGGCGTGCATTCCTGAAGAGCGAACCATCTATCTGGATATCACAGCAGACCTCAACATTATCACAACGCTATCTGCACATACAGTATGTCTGTGGGATATCGTCAGAGAAATATAACTTATGAAGCTGTTTACAGCACCTTGTCTTTTTAATTGATAAAACAAACAAGGTGCTGTTCAAAAAAGGCCTATTATTCAGTTATAAATCTATTAACCTCTACCATCAGGACCTCCGATAAGTCACGCAGCTCTTTTGCCTTGCCGGAAAGCTCTTGTGCTGACACCATCTGTTCCTCTGTGCTGGCAGAAATCTCTTCAGTGGTAGCTGCTGATTCCTGAGCAACTGCTGAAATATTTTCAAGTGATTCATTAACGTCAACCTTTAATTTCATAATATTTTTAACAGATATTTCTGTTTTTCCAATGCTATTTATAACATTGTCCATAGAATCAAATATCATTTTAAAGAAAGTATCGGTTTCTTTAACAGCAAATATTTGATCATTAACTGCATCATTGGATACCATAACTTCAGCAACTGTTTCCGCAGTTCTCCTTTCAATATCGGTAATAATATTGTTAATATTTTCTGTAAACTCTTTTGTCTGATCTGCAAGCTTCTTGACCTCGTTTGCCACCACAGCAAATCCATGACCAAGCTCTCCCGCATGAGCTGCCTCTATCGACGCATTTAAAGATAGTAAATTAGTTTGACTTGAAATTCCTATTATCATTTTCAGTATATCTTTGATTTTATTCATGCTATGGCTTAGCTCATTAATAGTTAGCGTCACTTTTTTACTTGTATTATATACTTGGTCTGACTTTGCAATTAAATTTTCAATTGATTTTGATGCATTACTATCCAGATCATTTACTTTTTTTGCAATTTCCATAACCTCACATATATCATTCTCTACATAAGTAATACCTTCTGAAAGCTTGTCCATATTAACGACACTATCGTTTATCTCAGAGGCTTGATCTACTGCTCCAATTGCTATTTGATCAACAGTTGCCGCTACTTGTTCTAATGCACTATGCGTTTCATTTGAAGTTAATGAAATAGTGTTTGCAGCACTAAGTACACTCTCGGAAGTATTTCTTACCTGTGATACAAGTGTATTTATATTTAAAAGCATATCATTAAAATTATAACATACTCTAGATATTTCATCTCTTCCATAGTCAGATATCCGACACGTCAGCTCACCTTCTTTAGCCTTTTCCATTGATACAATAAGTCTATCCAAAGGTTTTGAAATGCTTCCTGCAATCAATAGGCACACTACTAGTGCTATAAAAAGGCATACTATCCCAATTACTATATATTGAATTTTAAGTGTCTCTGCAGCACTATTTAAAAATGAATATGGCACAATCGATGCAACATACCAGTTATCACTTGATGCTGTTAGTTTTGAATATGTAACCAAGCTTTTTTGCTTGTTTATATATAGCTCCATATTAGCCGAAGAGTTTCCATGATTTTTACTTTCAGTCTTAATTATCTCATCAGCTATTAATTTTGACGCTGCATTAGCAGCTCCAACAGCATAACTTTCTGTAGTTCTGGATGATATTATTTTTCCGTCCTTATTTATAACTATAATAGGAAAACCCTTTGTGTTATTTGAATCTTTTCCTATATTCATATTTTGAAATAATTCTACAAGGAAATTCAAATTAGGGATCAATACCATCTTTGAAATTACATTTCCGCTTTTTATATCCGTTATGTCCTTTTGGAGTGCAAAATATTTATTCTTTTTGCTTTCCATATCAATATCATAATCCACCCATGTCAGCTTATTTGTAGTTGTTTTAATAATTTGATCAGTATTTATATTAATATTATTATCGCTATTATAAACTATACTCTTCGAAAAGTTTTTACCATATAATAAAGTACAATTTAATATGTTCTGTGTTGCTATGAATTTGTTTGTCATAAAAACCCTAATATTTCCCTGTCTTACTATACTATCGTACTTATCACTGCCATCAATTTTGTCAAGATCACCTTGAACCTCAGGAGCCACCATTATGTCAACAAATTTAGATTCAACCTCCGCTATTTTTCTATCCAAAACTATGCTGATTTGATTCATTAGTTCCAACGAATAGCTTTTGACTTTTTCATCAATGGTATTTGTAGAACTTTTATACGATGTTATCCCTGTAATGACTAAAATTGCAATCAATACCAGGCTGAAAGCGGCTATTAGCCGCATCTTGATTCCAAATCTTCTCAATATAAGAAATTTACTCGGATAATCAGTTACATTTTTTCTCTTACCTTTTTTATTTATTTCAGTTTGAATAATTTCACCGTGCTTTCCAATTTTAATTATTCTGGCCGGCAATGCAGTAAATGAATTGATAAGTAACCTGGTTTTTTTTGTTATCTGTTGAATTTTCATGAGTATCACTCCTATTAGAAATATTTTTGAGTGTTTAGAAATAGAATTTTAAATACAGTTATAGTTGGCACTAATCTCAATAAAAAATTACATCCAGATTAGAATTCTACACTTGTTTTAATTTTATAATTATATAATACAAAGAATCAATTCAATGTCTACCGCTTCTTAAAGGAAATTATTTATTTGATGTCAGCATAAATTAGGTTATTACCGTTATTTTGTTACACATAAACTTATGGTATACTTTACCATATACATAGACTTAGACCCCTCATTATTTTTTAAGTACAAGGAGATAAAATGAACGCCTCTCTTTTATTAATTGCATTTATACTGATAAGATTCGGTTTATTAAACATATTAAACAAGGATGGGATAAAACGTGCGGCCTTATTCGCTCCGCTGATTGGAAAAGAAAAGGTAATATACTGGTTTTATCAGATTTCAAACCTCTTATTCTTTGTCTATTTATTCTTCCTTAAGATTACAACTGACTCGTATTGGTTTTGTGCAGGTTTAGTGATATCCGGATTAGGGTTATTGCTATGTCTTACATCAGTATACAATTTTGCTAAACCAGAGGAAAATGGCATCAATGTTAACGGATTATATAAGATTTCTCGTAACCCTATGTATGTAGCTTATTTTATTTATTTTTTAGGCTGTGTTTTTCTTACTCAGTCGATAATCCTGCTAACATTATTAATAGTTTTTCAAATATCAGCTCATTGGATTATCTTGTCTGAAGAAAGATGGTGCATAAATAAATTTGGAGGAGAGTACAAAAATTATATGAATGAAGTAAGGCGCTATATTTAAAAGGTTAAAAAGGGTCTGTCTCTGTTTGGTGTTTTGATTTGTGAAGCAGGCAGTAAATATGTTCCCATATATGTCTCAATTTCTATATTTACGTCATTACTTCATAACGTATTTACTAGTTTAACATTCAGCTCCACTTTCAGTTTGCCAATTTTGCCCTGTACCGAAAGCTTTATTGTATGACTCTCACTGTCACTGATATTATCAACAACCGCTTTATCAAACTTCACGTTAACATCAACATTACCTTTATCATTTTTAATATTTTTTGTCTGTCTTTGCCAGTTTTAAATCCTTTAAGGAGGTCTTTAGATGTTTTTTTATGTAATCTGCTCATAAATCTTCTTACACTCCTTTTGTTTCTGTATTTACTATGACATTTTATCAATGAGTTCTCTCAAAAAACTCTCAAAATAAGCTAAAAGGTCTGACCCCCATGGAATATGGGAATCAGACCTTAGCGAACATATTTAATTAATTTTATTTTTCACCTTATGGTGTTGTTTTTACCGTTACTGCTTTACCTGAGGACACACTAACGTTCACAGAGGATATTGGTCTTCCGTTTGATGTCTCTTGAACAGCATTTTTAGCCAAACCATTTATATAGAGTTTGCTTATTCTTCCGTCAAAACACGCTTTCCATGTAATTGAGCCTCCCGCGTTGTTTGTCAAGGTGGTTTGTGTGTTACCATCGTGACGAATCTTCAGGTCATTGCTCCCAACTTTAATATGGTTGGCTTCTACCCATGGAATTTTTGTAGCAGCAGGTAATTGGGGCAACGTTCTGACAGTATTGTTGGGTGCGTCCGGAGTTACTCCCATCAATCCTGAGATTGTACTTCCTATACAGACAAATGGTACCTCTGGATAAGTTGCATTGGAATCCAGAATTTGTTTTAAATATTTCCATCCGTATTCGTTCTTCCCATGCTTGTAGAATGTTTCAGGCAAATATGTTTTTGCTTCAATATTCAGTGAGTTACCGGAAGTCTCCATACTATCAACAGAGTTCTTTATGTATTCCAGATAGGTATCTGTTCTTGAAGCATTATCTGTTATTAAAGTCATAGGCATAAAGAAACTATTCTCATGTCCCCAGTCGGATCTGAAATTCTTTCCTGTTGATGTATAGAATCCGATTTCTGTAACATTACAGTAGCCTCCGTCTGGTGACAAATAGCGCAAATATCTATAGGCAGTTGGATTAGATACCTCCACCGTTGTCCAGGTGTCTGCAGCAGGTGTAGTTCCAATGGTATACAAATCCACAAAGCCTGACGTCTGGCTGGTGTTGGAGCCCTGAAACTTTCCTCCTACCATTCTGCTTGCCCATCCGTTTCTGGGATAATAGGTTATCTTGGATACACTGCTGGCATTTCCTGCCCCAAGGTCAATCCCAGTGAAAGCTCCGTTGGCGATTGCACTATCCATAAATGTATTTATGTTTCCGTCTGTTGCCTTGTCAGAAGTAGCAACAGGGTCATCGCCATATGAGCCTGATGTACCAAATTGGGTACCTCCAAGTTTAACAGGCCCAATCAGACTATCGGTGGATGTATTTGGAACAACAGAAGGCGAATAAAACTCCAATTCCGCAACGTTACAGTAGCCTCCGTCAGGAGATACATATCGCAAGTACCTGTATTGAGTTGTATCTGACACAGTTGCTTCTGTAAAGATACCTGAAGCAGGCATGGTGGTTATTGTGTGCAAATCAACATATCCTGCTGTCTGGCTGGTGTTGGAACCTTGAAACCTTCCTCCCAACATTCTGCTTGCCCAGCCGTTCCTTGGATAGTATCTGATTTTGTATATTCTTTTCTCATTTCCGGCTCCCAAATCTATCCCGGTATATGCGCCGTTGGCGTTTGCACTATCCGACCATGTATTTATGTTGCCGTCAGTGGCTTTGTCAGAAGTTGTAGAAGAGTCGTTACCAAATGAGCCTGATGTACCAAATTGGGTACCTGTAACCTTGCCCGGGCCAAATCCCCGTACATAACGGTTATTCGTACTGTCAAACCAGTGTGCTTCAAAATTGGAACGAAGGGAATCAGCCTTGGCTTTGTAGGTTTGCGATTCAGCAGTGAGTCCTTTCCATGTAAGGATGTTTGCATACGCCAATAGAGACTGGTACTGACATCCAATTGAATCTCCGGCAACAACAAAGTGCTCGCTGGGGTTTGGAAACTCATAATAGGATGCTAATTGAGTGGTTTCTGTAGCAGCTCCATCTGTATTTTTCCCTTGACTATTCATGAAATTAGTATTTATATTGGTATAGAAATTTGACATCTCAGTATCATTAATCCACTTGTTGTCACCTGTCCAAAGATACTGTTCATAGCTCCGCCATATCATGTCAAACGCAGTAGGCAACGTTCGCCACTGACTGCTTCTAAAATCTTCATTGGGTGTACCGTCCAGATTTTTTAAATTATAATTATACCACCAGCGCGGCCAGTAATAATCCGTGGTTTGCTGTCCTACTCTGCCGTTTGCACCTGTGGCAAATACCTTCATCATAGAGAAATTCTCCAAATCTAAGCCCAGCAAATGTGCCCCTTCCATATAATGAGCTACATCTCGTGCACAAAATTGCCCTTGGCTGTTGGTTCCATCATCTGTCATGGCAGCAAAGTAACTTGGAATATAATCAAATTTGTTAGCAGTTCTTACATAGCTCAATGCCTTATCTTTTGCCCACTGAAATTTTGACTGAAGGTCTATGCTATCGGCAATACTGGTATCTGCTGTCAGTGTCAAGGTGCTTGAGGGATGTGTTTTGGTTACTTTTGCCTCCGCCCAATCAGCATGGTCATTTGAAGTAGAACCATCTGCTGTATCTGCAATGAGTTCCAATTTACCAGCTCCAGTTATGTCAACCATTACCTTTTGAGCTGTGGAACTTGCGGTTAATGTGGGGGACTGATATTTTTGAACACCATCTACTTTTACAATGAACTTTACAGACCCATTACCACTTCCTACTTCGTTATCTACGCCTACATAAGCAGTAAAAGTGTTAAAGTTTTGCTTGAGGTCGTAGACAATTGTACTATTTGCATGTGTCCCTATTCCTTTGGCATAGGTATTGCCATTTAACCGTATACTGTTTGCATTAAAACTTTGATCCATTCGGATAGGGTTGAAGGCAGCCGTTGTGAGTGAAGAATTGTAAGGATAATCACTTAAAAAATAGCTGTAATCCATTACAGTCGCATTTGCCGGAACCACCATTTTCATCTGAAAGACAACTGCAATAACCAATGACAATAAAACTGAAAGTACAAGCTTGAATTTTTTTCTCATTTCATATAACCTCCTTCTTTTATATGAAAATTATATATTATTTACATTTATTGTCAACAATGTTATTTATAAGCATTATTCCCTATAGTTGAACAGCAGCCTGACTACTGAACAGTTTATCTGTAGCATTATCATCTTTAAACCATATTTTTCAGTAAAGGCAAACTGTCTCGTCTTTCAAACTTCACTATTTCCCACATTTCCTTCTCAATTATCTCAGGACTTTCCTCCACATGGTACTACCTTTCCACTTCTTTTGACTATTAAATCCTTTGTGAGTTTTAACAGTGCAGGCTCCCCCGTCATTAACTGTACAATTAAAGCCATTTGTTCATTCCTCTAAATGCTCTACTGCCATTTCTATAATTTTTTTTATATGATCATCGGCAAGGGCATAATAGCTGTGTTTCCCTTCTTTATGGCTGCTAACTAAGTTAATCTTTTTTAAGCTGCTAAGCTGATGAGAAATTACTGATTTTGTCATATCAAGTAATACTGCCAGATCACAAACGCACATGGGACTTTGGTCCAGTGCAAGTAGAATTTTTATTCTTGTGCGATCCCCGAATACTGCAAAGAAATCAGCAATACTTACAGTTTTATTCATATCTGGTATATTCCTCTTAACGGTTTCAATAACATCACCGTGAATAGCTTCACAATCACAACCATTTTTGCTTCGTCTCATTTAATCACTCCCTGTTCTTTAGCGCATCTCCCATCCGTATGCGGTTTACCTTTCTAATGTGTCTTATGTTAATTAATAAATAAGAAATCATTCCTGCTAATATTACTTCAATCAACAGATACCAAGGAAGATAAAAAGGCAAATAACCTTCGACATCACTCATTGCATATACAAGCAAAGCCTTCATTACCTGCATCTCTAATGGAAGACATAAAATTAAGGATATCATTACCGTAAATGTTGATGCATTAAGATATAATCTTCTAATTTCCTTTGATTCATACCCAAACACTTTCATAAACGACATATATATGGCATTTTTATCAATTACAACCTTAGTCAAAATATACATAAGAACTATATAGATTAGCACTGAAAACGACTTTACCATTATCATCATATCATTCATAGATGCCGTCATCTGTTGTGCTGCATTTACCATATCTGATTTTGTTACAGTCATGGCTATATAATTTTCATCTATATCCAGTTTTTTGTTTGATAAATAACCATTATAATAGTTTGCATCCTTATTCAACAATTTGTTAAGTTTATTTTGGCTCATAAATATTGCATAGCCGGAATTATAATCTACTATGCCTGAAGATTTTAGTTTATATTTTATTTCCTTATCATAGGAATCTGTAAAAGTTATTGTATCATTTGTATTATAATCCAGTTTACCTGAAAAACCACTTCCCAGAAGTATTGAATTATCATCGGGTAATACTTTTGAAGAGAAATATTTGGAATTTTCCAATAATCCATATACTGTTACATCTACATCTCTGCTTCCCAGTTTATAAAACGTCTTAAACGTGGAGACTGTCATTTTCTCACCGCCATCAACTTCTACAGGAGATTTCAAAATATACTGATATTCTGACATCATTGTTTTATCAACAGTATCTACATAATTTTCTACGATAGGTAACAATCCTAAACCAAACACCAATAACAAGCTAGCAAAAAATATTCCAATGAAAAGCATTAAGAATATTGCTTTATTCTGTAAGATAATTCTTGTCTGAAATCTATGTATGAATTTCCAATTAGGAAGTTTAACAGGTTTCTTATTTGTACCTTTTTTTAAATCTTTACGTAAAAAACGAAGTGGAGAAATTGACAGTTTATTCCTTAGCATTAGATAATTAGTAGTTAACATAATAAAAACTGGAATCGCTGTAGTTAATATAAATGCATCCAAGTTCCAGCGCATATCAAGTGGAGCAAGACAGTAGCTATTATAATAAATTTTTGCAAAAGGTTTAACCATCAGCGTGTATCCAATAATGTTCCCCACAATTGCACTTGCAATTGTCACAATAACCGGGAGTGCTATGTAATGTTTAAGTATTTCTCCTTTTGTATAACCATTAGCCCGCAAGGTTCCAATTATAGAAGCTTCTTCATCAATTGTAGCATTGCTGATTATTCCAAATACAAATGCCATAATAGTGATTATGATAAAAATTAGTGTCTTCATCATTGGGATATCCCCACCAAAATCATTACTACAAAATGTTCTTGCTTGATTATCTTCGGCAGTTACGAAGGAAGATAGCATCTTTGTGGCTGCAAGCTTCTTCCTTATTTCATTATTGCGATTGCCAATTTCATTCTGTCCTAAATCACGCTCATTAAAATAATAAGAATATCGGTAAATCAAATTCTTATTTGCAAAGCTTTTAAATGCATCTGCATTCACAACAGCAATACCAAAATGAAGCGCATCCATGACCATTGTATTGTTACTCTTAAATAGTGAGGAATAGTCCGGCATGGATATCGTACCAACAACTTTAAACTTTATTCCATCCAATTTAAGACTATTACCAACTAAAATATTAGTATTTTTTGCAAACAATCTGTCTATTGCTATCTCATCGCTGTTTGACGGAAGCTTACCTTCATGAACGCTTACTGCATTAATGTAACTTCGATTCTTATACACACGCAAGTTCAAACCTTTATTCGTATTTATAGTAAAATCTTTAAAAAATTCTTTTTCAACAAAAGCTCCCTGCTCTGTTACTGTTTTTAGATTAGCTTCATCTAATTCATAGAATGATGTAAACTGACCATCTTCCACATGATTATCTTTCCAGTCCTGTTCCATCGTATATTTGGCGCTGTCAGATGCTACTAAAAACCCAGATCCAAAAATAATGGTCAATGTCATAAGGAGAAATATTGCCAAATATCTGCCTTTATTCTTTTTCAGCTCTCTTGGAAATCTTTTATTCAGCGGTTTTTTCATTTTCACTCTCCATTCCCATATGTACTCAGTTTGATTAATAAAATTTACTTACCACTCCAGATTACACGCAGATACGATATTTTCATTGATATAACTCTCTATGATCTGGCCATCACGCATTTTCATAACCTTATGTGCCATATGCCTGATTGCGCTATTATGGGTAACAATTATTATTGTATTTTGATACTTTCTATTAATAGTTTCTATTAGTTCAAGAATTTCCTTAGAAGTGTTATAATCAAGCGCTCCCGTAGGTTCATCACAAAGTAGTATATCAGGATTCTTAACAAGAGCTCTTCCGATTGCACATCTTTGCTGCTGACCACCTGACAACTGATTAGGCAACTTATCTTTATGCTCCCATAAGCCTAATGTTTTTATCAGTTCATCAATATTCAGTGGTTTCTTACTAAGATACTCACATACTTCAATGTTTTCTTTAACGGTTAAGTCAGGCACAAGGTTATAAAATTGAAACACGAATCCAAGATGCTCTCTGCGATACTGGCATAACAGCTTTTCCGTCATTTCTGAAGTACAGTCACCTCCAATATCTATACAACCGGAATCAGCCTTTTCAATTCCTCCAATGATATTTAACAACGTAGATTTTCCCGAACCGGAAGGTCCCAAGAGAACGCATATCTGTCCATTCTCCACTTCGCAATTTACTCCTCGTAAGACTTCAACCCTACTCCCTCCTTCTCCATAAAACTTACGTACATCATTTATAGATAATTTCATGTAAATCCTCCTTCAATTGAAAGTATATTCAACTGTATTATAGTTGAGTATATTTTCAACTGTCAAGAAGTATTTCTTGTTGATAAGTCTGGTGCAGATAGTCCCTTTGTAATAATATTCATTTATATATGTATATTGACTTTAATAATATTTAGTATATAATGAATTTTATTAAAGTAAATATGAAAGGAGATTTTAAATTGGATATTGATAAAATCCCTCTTTGGCTGCTTGCTCTGGAACCAGAGGATGCTACTTTTCTTAAAAATTTTGCTCTGAAGTCGGGGTCTTTAAAAGAGATAGCAAAACTATATGACGTTTCTTATCCCACTGTTCGGCTAAGATTAGATAAACTCATTCAAAAAATCGAAATGAACGACCAACAGGAAGAAGAACCTTTCCAAACCTTTATCAAAGGTTTAGCTGTTGATTCTCGAATTGATTTGGAAACCGCAAAAATCATCATTGAAAAATACAAAAAAGAAAAGGAGAAAAATAATGATTGATATGGTTATTGGTCTTAGCATTGCTGCAATATTGATGGCGGTAGAGTATTTCCTTAGTGCAAAGCTGAGAAACCCCATGTGGGGAGGAATTATTCCATTAATCCTAATAGTCGGCACCATTTACATTTTTGCAAGCAGCTTAATACAACCAAGCAAAAACTCACTCTTTCCATTCATCTTGCTTATTTCTTTTATGCTTGGAGATTGGATTTCCGGACGTGAAAAGTATAAAAAGAACCAGCAAAGAGAATTAGACAAAATGAAGGCAAAAGATATTGAAAATTAATATGAGTTAAATGTCAGACAACATATCTTTTGCTTGGAATGCAGTTTGATGGAAAATTATTTATTTAATATTTATTTTAAATTGGGCTTGAAATTGATTTTTAATGGCCTTATCCTTTATTTGAGGATATCCTTCATAACTTGACAGAAGGAGATTTAATTGTATGAACCAAGAAAAAATCAAAGAGTTTGAAAAGATAATCAGCGATGATTATAGCAATATTACGGGCATCGTTATTCAAAAAAACAGCATAAAATTATATGAAAATTACTTCAATGAATATACCTCAGATAACGCCGTTCATGTGTACTCGGTGACAAAGAGCATTATTTCGGCTTTGATTGGCATCGCCATTGATAAATGTGATATCAAAAGTGTAGACCAGAAGGTATTGGACTTTTTTCCAGATTACACTGTTCATACTGGAGAGAGAACAATACAAGACATTACTATTCGAAATTTACTTACTATGACTGCGCCATATAAATATAAAACAGAACCGTACGAGATGTTTTTCGCCAGCCGGAATCCCATTCAAGATGCGCTGGACCTATTGGGAGGGGATGATCCTATCGGGGAATTTAATTATTCAGCCATTGGAGGAACCCATATTTTATCAGGTGTCCTTGCAAAAGCGACTGGACGCTCCATACTTGATTTTGCCACAGAAAATTTATTCTCGCAGCTGGAAATCAGTGTTCCTCATAATGTTGTGCTGCGTAGTGAAGAAGAGCATTTCTCTGTTATGAACGACAAAAACACCCGTGGCTGGGCTGTCGACCCACAGGGGATAAACACGGCAAGCTGGGGACTTTTCCTGACACCTGTGGAAATGGCAAAAATAGGGCAATTATACCTGAATGGCGGAGTGTGGAATGGCAAACAAATCGTATCGGCGGGGTGGATATCAGAAAGCACAAGGGAGCATAGCCAATGTGTTCAATGGGGCAATCTGTCCTATGGCTATCTTTGGTGGCTCATTGATAGAGATAGTTATGCAGCTATGGGAGACGGAGGAAATGTGATTTATGTCAATACGAAAAAACAACTGGTTATTTCTATCGCTTCTCTTTTTACCCCGGAGGCCAAGGATAGAATAGAATTCATTAAGGGATATATTGAGCCAATATTTGAAAACTGACCATAGTTAATCCTGTCTTATAAGTCACATATAAGCAAAATGGGAAACCGAGAAAATTGGTTTCCCATTTTGTTTGCCTTAAAAATAGGGGTTGAAGTATAAATAATACTTGCTACAATTAGGATATCGGGCCCGAAAAGAATATAATGGAGGTTCAACATGAACAGTATAAAAGTATTTTCCATCGGAAGAATTAGTAATAAAAATGGTAACGTTTCGGTAACCCTTGAGCCAAAGTATGCGGCAGGCTTGAAAGGACTTGCTGATTATGGATACGCCCAGATTATTTGGTGGTTGGACGGCTGTGACAACCAGGCAGATCGAAATACACTTGTTGAATGCAAGCCTTACAAGAATGGACCGGAACAAATTGGCGTATTTGCACTCAGATCTCCTGAAAGACCAAACCCAATAGCCGTATCAAATGCCTTTGTCACTTATGTGGATGAAGAAAACGGTACTGTTGGGCTTGCGTATATTGATGCCAATGATGGAAGTATGGTACTTGATATCAAACCCTATACACCAAGCCTTGACAGAGTTGAAAGACCGATTACCCCTTCGTGGTGCCATCATTGGCCACAATCGGTTGAAGATAGTGGAGATTTTGACTGGGAAGCCGAATTCAATTTTTAAAGGAGAGGCAACATGGCATTAGCAGATTATTTTTATGATAAACCCACTATCGAAACTGATCGGCTTTTTATAAGACAATTGCAGGCCACTGACATCCCGGCTCTGAAAGAATGGATGCGGGATAAGTCCCTATACACTTATTGGGGAAAAGGACCTGGGAGGACGGATAAGAATCCTGAATTGTTATTTGAAAAAGAGGAAAAACCCACAAAGAGTTTTCATCTTGGAATTGTTATAAAAGATAATCAAAAAGCAATCGGTGAGTTATGGATTTATCTGATTGAGAATGACCGGATGGGAAAGGTAGCGATACGCCTCTCCAATGAATACCATGGGATAGGAATCGCTTCTGAAGCGTTAATAGCTGCAATCACGTTCTGCTTTGAAAACACGGAGCTTCAAAGGCTCTGGACCGATGTGGATGTCAGAAATGAAGCATCCGTCAAGCTTCTTGAAAAATGTGGTTTTTATAGAGAAGGCCTTATCAGGCAAGGCAAAATGGTCAGTACATGGTGTGATTATTACATCTATGGACTGTTGAAGACAGACCTTGCAAAGTAGTATTGAATTAAACATTATTGAGGGAGTGTCGCAAAACTACTGTAAAAAGCAACGCTGTAAATAATTTTGTGTATGAAACATAGGAAATACTCTTTTATGGTTAAGATGATATGCTCCCTTTATGGTAGACAGTTTAAATAATAAAACTGTTTCTAAAAGGGGGCATATTTATTTGGGAGAAAAGCTAAAATTTTAATAAATGAAAAATTAAGGGCAATCGAAGATTACTTGTCTGGCAAAAGAGGACCCTCTCAAATCTGTTTTGAACTGCAAATTAGTAAAAAATCCTTTTCTGATTGGCTCCGTATATATAGATTACATAGAGAACAGGGACTACAGACGTTATCTAATAATAAACTTTACTCTGAAGCGATTAAGTCACAGGCTGTCAAAGTATAATGCACCCCGTTGTCAAGACACAAATTTTTTAAGAGCTAGTGTGGTACATCCTGATATAGCTTCTCGTATTCGAGGCTTCGGAAGAAGCGTTCTATGACAATATTGTCAGTAGCCCTTCCTTTGCCATCCATGCTGATCCTAATATTATTGGACTTCAGAAGGTCAATGTATTTGTGGCTTGTGAATTGGCAGCCTTGGTCACTGTTTATAATCTCAGGCTTAGCCTTTGCAAATGCTTTCATCAAGCATCTGACAATGAATGCAGTATCAAGGGTATTGGATAACTCCCATGCAACGATACAGCGCGAATACCAGTCAATAACAGCAAACATGTACATCCAGCCATTTTTCATAGGGATATAGGTCAAATCGATACTCCAAACTTGATTAGGACGGGTTATTTCAAGGTTCCTAAGCAGATATGGATAGGTATGATCCGCCTGGCGTTTGATGTTAATTTGCTTATTGTTCCACTCAACCATTGAGGCACGATAGCTATATGAATTATTTGATTCCACATACAACTTAAATCTCTCAATACCGTGTCAGCTTTATGGGTTCATTATAACCTGAAATAGAAGAAATCTGCCCAAAACCATATAAGCGTAAAATACTATATCAGTGGGTTTAAACTTAAGGACCACATTAAGCACCACTTCAATATGCTCCTATGAAAAACTTTATTTAATCTCCTCAACACTTCCACTTATAACATCTACATTGAATTCCTTAAAGATATCTGAACCACTGGTACTTTCTTTAAATATACTGACTTTATATTTATTTGTTTTATCTGGACCTGAGCAATCAAAGGAAATTTCACCTATATCTGATTTGTAAATCATATCTCCACTTTCAACTTTATAGTCTACAACTGCATTATATTTTTTACCTACAATATCAATTGCCTTTTGAATTAAATCTGTTATTCCATTTGACTTTGTTAAAGTTACAACCAGCGCACCCTTTATATAGTTATTTTCTTTGTCTAATGTTGTTTTATATATAGTAAGTTTATTACCAATAATCTCATAAAGATATCTCATAGTCTCTTTTCCATTATTATCATTTACTATTATATAATTATATACTGCTTTCCACGGTGATGAATTTGGAAAAAGCTTTTCTATAAATGAAACTGAGAACTTAAATGTTTTATTTGGCCATGCAGCAATACCTCCATCTGTGAAAACAAATTCTTTATCTTGACCATCCTTATAAGTTCCTACCAATTGAAGCATTTGTACATATTGTTTAGTCTCATCAGTGGCCTTAACATACTTAACATTTTTATCATAATCAGAAGTAATATTTATACTTTTAAAATCATCGCTTATATTAAATGTAAAGCCAATATTTTTCTTATCGTCTCCATTATGAGTTATAATTAAATATGAATTATTATTTTCAAGATATCGTATACTACTTACTTTGTATGAGAGAGCTGTATCTGGAAAAGTGTCTATTAGTTTATAATCATTTCCCTCTTTCTCAATCATTATCGAACGCTGCACACCATTTTCTTTAATGGATTTTCCATCATTTAAATTATACCATTCACCTTGCAATTTATTTAATAATTCAGTCATTGTCAAAACAGTTGAACTCTTAGTTTGTGTAATAGAATTGTTTTCGTTAGTACTTACCTTAGCAGTAGTTTTAACTGACGAGCTAGTGTATTTTGTATTATTTAACACACTTTTACTTTTATTACACCCTCCTAAAATAGCTGTCAAACTTAAAAGTAAAGCTATTATTATTACTCTTCTTTTCATGATAATATTCATTCCTTTCATATTTATAAAAACTACTTGAAATCACTTTGTAATATTATCATACAAAATTTTCTAAACTTAATAATTACATCTAGTATACTTTATAGTTACAATTAGGTAACAAAATGTTTGTTTTCTGTTATTCACAAAAAAAATAATAAACCAGTATGCTAGCCTATTATTTTCTTTCACCTATTTAATTTATCCTCAATTTAATTATTACATTAGTTCCTTTATTTAACTCACTTTTTAGCTCTAAGCTGCCCCCATGTAATTTTATAATTTTATCACAAACAGCTAAACCTATGCCACTACCGGATTTTTTTGAATTACCTTTAAAAAACTTATCCTTAATTTTCGGAAGATCTTCTTTAGCTATTCCATAGCCATTATCTATTATTTCAATAATCAGCTCATTTTCTAAAGTAGAAACATTTATTAGTATGTTTGAATCTTTCGGTGAAAATTTCATAGCATTATCTAAAATATTAATAATTACTTGTTTAAATCTATTTCTGTCTACTGAAAACTCTGGGATATTTTCTGTAAATTTTGACTGAAGAGAAATTCTTTCTTTTTTTGCCCTTCCATCATATAATCTTAATATTTCTTCTATCTCTTCTTTTATATCAGTTTTTTCCATATTCAAAACCAGCTTATTGCCTTCTAATTTTGAAAAATCTAAAAGTTCATCTACCATATTTTTTAGTCTATCCGTTTCTCTTAATATTACTTTTAACCCTTTTTCAATTTCTTCTTTATCTTCAAAACTTCCGGTAATAATTGTTTCTCCCCACCCTTTTATAGCTGTAAGCGGAGTCCTCAATTCATGGGAAACAGAAGATATAAAATCATTTTTCGTCTCCTCTGCTTTCAAAATTTCTGAAGCCATATAGTTTAAAGTATCTGAAAGTTCTCCAATTTCATCATTATAATGTTTGTTTATCCTTTCATTGAATTGCCCTTTTGACATCTTACGTGCTATATCATTAACTTCTCTTACAGGTTCAATAATTGTTTTACTTAAAATAGTGCTTGATATAAAAATACAAATTAAAATAACAATTAATAAAGTCATTGATAAAAATAAATACTTTAAAATAAGGTTATTCACATCTTCTAAAGATGTAACAACTCTTATAACTGCTATTATATTGGAATCTAAATCCTTAAGTGCATTTGATGCAGACATAACTTTTTCATTAGTATCAAAGTTATTACCTGTCCAAGTTGATGCTTCACCTTTAAGTGCTTTCTGAAAATCATTCGTTTGTATTTTTTCAGCCGATACTATTCCACTGCTTAAAAGAATATTGCCTTTTTTATCTATAATTTGAATTTCTATATTTTGCTGTTCAGTATTATTTTCAACAAGTGGTGCTAATGAGTCACTAAGATTAGCATAATTTTTGTTTAAATATTGATCATAAAATGTTGCTGAAGATTGAGCTTTTTCATTAAGACTTTGTTCTACTGATTTATAATAATAATTTTTTATAGATATCATAAGAATTAATTCAACAGAAAAAAGTACTAAGCAAACACCGATTAAGTAATTTAAAAATAATCTCTTTTTAATTCCTTTCATCTTTACTTATCCTTTCCCCACTTATAACCAAAGCCCCTTACTGTATTGATATATTCCGGTGAAGAAGAATCATTTTCTACTTTTTGCCTTACTCTTCTCATATTTACATCTACAACTTTTATATCACCAAAATAGTCGCTGCCCCAAACACTATCTAGAATTTCATTTCTGCTTAAGACTTTCCCTTCATTTTTCAAAAAAAGTTCTATCAATAAAAATTCTGTTTGTGTAAGCTCAATTTCTTTATCTTCTTTGAAAAATCTTTTACTCTCCAAATCTAGTTTAAATATTCCCGAAGTTAATATCTTTTTATTTTCTATATTGTTTACATTATTTATTCTTCTTAAAATAGCATCTATCCTAGCAATTAACTCTATTGGACTAAAAGGCTTAACAATATAATCATCTGCTCCATAGCTGAGTCCTGTTACTTTATCAATTTCTTGACTTTTAGCCGTAAGCATTATGACTCCGATTGAAGAATTATTTTCCCTAGTCTTCTTTAAAACTTTATAACCATCAATGCCCGGAAGCATAATATCTAAAAGCATAATGTCTAAATTTTTTTCATTTTGTATAATGGCTAGTGCCTCTTCTCCACTTTCAGCTTCAACTACTTCAAATCCTGTTCTTTTTAAATTAATAACTATGAATTCTCTTATATCTTCTTCATCCTCTACAATTAATACACGTTTCATAATCTACTCCCTTTTTAAAATTTCCTTTAGTTTTCTATAATCTGCAGCTTATTATCTTTTACCATAATCTCTTTAGAAAAACTTTCTGATTTTACAAAAATTGCTTTGGAGCTTTTATTAACTACCTGTACAACTATAGAACATCCTTCAAAGCCAAGAAAATCAGCCTCATCTTTTTCACTTAATCCTTGCTTATCATCCTTGTATAAAGTACATTTTTCATCATTAAATACTATCAATTCCATTGTTCCATCCATATCTAAATCCTCTAAAATGAAATTGGAACAAGGCGCTGAAAATATTTTTTTGAAATCGCTTTCATTCTCTTTGTAAATACCAATATTCTTAATAGAACTCCCTTCCATCTTATAGTCTAGAATAATTTCATTTTTCCTGTCCCCGTCAACATCTTTAAAAGTTACTGATTCAATGGAATTACCGTATTCACTTATATATGCTTCATTAGTCCACTTATCTTTTATTTGTATTAATATAAGAAATCCTATTTTAGAATCATATGATTGCTTTCCTTCTTCTTTAAAAAAAATAATTGCTTCGTCTTTTTTATCACCATCAATATCTATATATTCAATTGATTTTTGATTTTCACCATAAGATGGGATAATTAATCTTGCGTCTTTAGGTATGAATTTACCCATAATTTCTGAAATTTGTGACTGTAAAGCTGATAACTTTGGAGGTTTCATAAGACTATCTAATTCATCTTTGTTAGAACATCCTGATGCAAATAATAAAAACATAGATATAACTATAACAACTTTAAATTTCATATAAAGTCCCCCTAAAATATCATTTATATCAATATTCTATGCCCAAGATATATGGAATTTTGAATACCCGAGTTCCTTTGCCAATGAGGTCAGTTGTTTCTTCATCAAAATTATTGTAAAGCTGCTTCTCAATAATATCAACCATCGCCTGTATGGTTTTACGCCATTCAAACACCTTATCACCACCTTGTAGGAACAGTATAGAACAAATCATTGGCTGAGTTTTGATTTGTGAGTTGTGAATATTCTTTTGTTATTACCCTTCAACCACCTTATATCCATCACATGTTACAACCAAAGCCTGATTATCCGTTAGAGGGATGTGTGGCAGTGGCAGATCTGTTCTTAGTTCCATATTCTCTGGGCAGTGGACCGAGAGATAAGCGTTAACCAGACATAGTCCCGCTGTGCTTTCGTCAAATGGGTTGCCTATGTTTGGAGTGGCAATGATACTGCCCGCGCTTACGCCAACGTAAACCTTGTTCGTGTAAACCATCTTTTTTATGATTATATCAAAGCCTGTCTCTTTGATTCTCCTGAGCAAATAACCGGTATCGCCACCCGTGAAGTAAATGACATCATATGTCATTGCGTCATCCTCGTATAAGCTACCGTCAATATCGTATGTAGTAATATTTTCGGGCAAAATACCAATATGGATTAGTTCCCTCCTGCACCAATCGTCCATTTCCTTTGCATCATTATTAACGGCTGTGGTTGGGATAAACAGCACTTTAGCATCGTTTGCAGACTTGCCAAGCATTTCACGGAAACAATCAGCAATATTCGACTTTTGCTTTCCGTCCATATCCTCAAATCCAGCCGAAGTGAGCAGAACATTCCTCCAAGCCGGTTTCCCGCTTTCAGCGGCCCAGCAGCGACAGACCTCTACCCGCGCACCTTGTGGCTTATCACCGTGTTCCGAGTCGAGATATGAATAGCCGTAAAGCTTGGCACATGGAATAATGTCACACTCACCGCAATGCATCAATCCTTTATCCTGACAGCATATCGCTATCGGACATTCACCGTGAAAGGGATGTCCCATTGTTTCTATGCAGCCGCCGCAGCCATTAGTTTCTTTCCACTCGCATCCGGTGCAGTGCAATCCACAACGTGAATCAATCATGTTTACCCCTCTTTCAATTTTCATAGCATTCACCCTAACCCTTAATAAATTTTGTAATCTTTTTTGGATCTGCTGCAGAATTTAAGCTATAAATCTGTTCTGTTATTTTTTCTATGGCTTCCCGTTCATTGATTTTAGCCGCTTTTTCAATTATGTCTTTACCGAAGTACCTTTCAACCGTACAGAATACTGTGGATGACCAGCCGTACTCCTCTCCTTTTTTCGAGAGCTTTTGCTGCCTTCCGCACATAGTCAGGTACATTTTCATTTGCAGATTAACTAAAGCCCTGTCAAACTTGGAGGTATCCTCCTTCGAAAAGCCGCCGATTTGTTTGATTGCATGAAGCGGCAAGGCTTCATTTTCGATGATAACGTCATAAATACGCTTAGCAAAGTGGCTCATCGTACCATCTGAGTATTCGTCCATAAAATTCCCGCCCCCCCGCCTTACTGCTAAAAAATATGGGTACCATTCTTTAGTAATATATCCACTCTTTTTGTAAAACAGCTTTGCATAAGCAATATCGTCACGTTCGTCCAAAACACGGATACGCCACTCCCAAGGGTCGGTTTCCGGATCGCCGGTATGCCAGCGAACAGGTGTGTCGTAGGGGGGAGCTTCATCCCAGCTCCATGACACTACAGAAAAAATCCCCTCGTTGTTTCCTCCGCCCATAGAAAAGCCTGCATCAAGCAGAGAATTTACAAAATCGTTATAGTTTTGAATCATATCTGTTCATCCTTCAATGTTATAAATTCATTGTCTATCCATAATGTTGCTTCCTCAGTAACAAATTTGAGTATGCAATAATTTGGGTCGTCAATCCCCCAGAAAAGTGGTTGATAAACCAATCAAGCCACATTTAAGCCTTGACCTAATAATCTTGATTTACAGATACCTTGCCCATTAAGGTTATACTGTTCCCACCGCTATAAAAGCATGCACTAGCTTTTGAATTTGTCTTAAAATGGCTTACTTTTGTAGACGATAATCCGGTTGCAACCCAAAATTTCTTTATTCCCTCTGACTTGATTTTTGAAAGCGCACAAATTATTGGATAGCCATTTTCGTTTACTGATGCAAGAGTAATCTCATTACTTTTTGCCAGCATCTCTATGGCTTTTGCTATAATTTCCATACATCTGTTCCTCCTCGTTATTTTTATCCATCATATCATCCCGAACAGGATAACAGCCTGTCTTGTTCATTTGTAGTTTTGAATAATATTTTCGGCAATACTTTTTATCTCATCACCCATATCAGTGGGCTCAATAACTTTTGCCTTCTTCCCGAAGCCCAGCAGCCAGCTTATTGTGTACTCCCGGCTGGTATAGCCGATCTCTAGCCGCAGTCTGCCGCCCTCTGTTTCAGTAAAACAATTAAAGCCGTAAGTTTCAATCAACTGATATTTCACAGATGGTTCAAACAACACCACCAGCTTTTTGTCGTCAGGCAGGTGAGCGTTAAAATCCCGCCTTTCCGACGGTATTTCACGCTGGGTATATGTTTCCTCGCACAACTGTAAATCCCACAGCCGCGCTAGCTTAAACATCCGCCAGTCCCGCCTCTCCAAACAGAATCCGAATACATACCATGACGTCCACTGAAAAATAACAAAGTATGGTTCAATCCGACGGTGTGTCTGGCCTTTTTCATAGTAATAATCAAATTCTATCAGCCTTTGCCCCAAAATGGCCTGCTTGATAAGTTTAATTTTAGGTGTCAGGCTGCCTTTATAATTGGATGCAAGGTCAATGACTATAGGCTCCCTTAAAGACACCACAGTGTCTTTGTTGGTTGACAGCTTATCAAGCGTCCGTTCAACATGAGATTTCTCGGATACGCTGCCAATCCCCTTAAGCGCTGCGATAATGCTGGAAAGCTCGTCGGTGGTGAGAATGCTTTTGTCCAGTTTATAGCCGTCGGCAATCGAAATACCTCCGCCTCCGCCCTGATGTGTTACAATGGGTATTCCTGCCTGACAAAGCGTATCAATGTCCCGCCCGATAGTGCGGCGTGTAACCTCAAACTTTTCGGCAAGCTGAGGTGCGGTTACGCGATCGTTTTTGAGAAGAATTGTGAGAATACCAAGCAGACGGTCAAGTTTCATATACTACCCTCCGATACTTTTATGCTTACCATATTATTACACTCATTGATCCATTATAGCACAAGAACACGACAACTACGTGTCATGTTCTTGTTTTTATATTGTTACGTGTAGATTTATCTTGATATAATGTTTCCGAAATCATATCCAGCTTATATATAAAAAGATATCTGATGAAGCTGGTAGCTATATTGGATATGCCCGCTTATGACCCTCATGCCTAAATTTCCAGCCTATCCCTTACAATTCCATCATGGGCAAGTTCAATAAAAAGGACACATTCTGCTGCAAAACTTAAAGAAACATCAATACAGGCAAGGCTCCGGCTTGAGAAAGAATTATTGAATCTAAATGAGACTATAAACGCTATGCTAAAAGCAATAAGGGAGGAAATTTTATTGAACAGATACCTATTAAAAATCTAGTATCCAACCAAGAGTATCAACATAACCTTTCTACTACGCATGTAAGACGTACGGTAGAAAATTTTGATGTTTATCAGATAAATCCGGTAAAAGTCAGTCGTCGTGGCGGAATCAACTATGTTTTCAATGGTCAGCACACAATTGAAATTATTGCAAATGTATCTGATTCTCGTGAAACGCCAGTTTGGTGTATGTTTATTATGATTTGGATTATGCTATAGAGGCTGATATTTTTGCCAACCAGCAAAAATATGTCAAATCGCTACTTCCATATGAAATATTTATGGCAAATGTCGAAGCAAGTAATGATGAGCAGTTAATTGTAAAATCCCTTGTAAATCTTATGGTCTGTTCATATCTTCAAATAAAGTTCTGAATCGTACTTTGCGATTATGTGTTGGAGCATAGGAGGGTGATATTCGACCAAGGAAATCAGTCGTACCGCCAAGGAACGTAATGCTGGCTCCATTGGCTATGCCGAAGCAATGCTTTTATATTATAATAAAAAAATGAAATTTCCTCTTAATTTTAGAGATTTATATAAATCAAGGCTTGCAGCACCGGATGATGCCTATATAAATTTGATGAGACCCCTCCATATTGTGATGCTAAAAGCAGCCAGCGATGCTCTCTATCTTTGTACAAATAAGGATAATTCTCCTTCCAAACTCAATTGTCATCAGCAACTAAATATAAAAAATTATCGTCCAAATTGTAGTACAGTAGTGCAAACAATATTTTAGGGTAGATACTTCTCAAGCGATTAATTTCACCCATAAGAAAACTTAACTCATTTTCAATTTCAAAGATAGGTGCAAAGCTTATAAAATGCTCTTCGGCATGTTTTTCATCCCAACCGGCATTTTCAACCATTCCACGGATAAATTGATCTTTTTTTGAAATCAAATTAACCATGCCGCATTTATTATGCGCAATAATAGCTACACACTTTACTCCGCCTATAGCTATAGCATATGATATCTTAAATTCGCTGTGTCTGAGATTTCCTCCACCTGACCGAAGAACATATGCAAAGTTATTTGGTATTTTTAGCTGTTTTCTGTTATCCATGCACATTCCTATCAATAACTGAGCATCAACATACTTATCGAAAGGTTGGGCAAAATTATGATATCTAAATAACAGTTCTATTGGTGTTCCCATATATTTCTCAAATATATCGCTTTCGTTATCCACTCTTACCAATCCATTCATATAACCCTCCATAATTGTATAGTAATATATAATTTACTTAAATATCTTTTTCTGGTAGAAATATTCTATTAATATTTATAAACTTATCCTTTATTAAATATTCCTGCTTTACTTAGCATTTTTTTATCAATCTAATATTCTTTTAAAATCCATTGCTTATTTCACAGTAAACATATATTTACTTACTTTTAATGACAATTATAAACCATACATAGGAAATTATGGGGAGTTGATAACGACCACTCCGTTCTATTTTACCGAATACTCCTGCAACAATCTTTCCTTCATCTCCCACAGTGGCCTTGACAAATCTACGTAGTATTTATGTGGGTTTTCGAACCTCTTTATCTCATCCCATAATGTATCGGTTTGCGCTTTGCAGTAGCTTTTTATTTCTCTTAACTTCGGACTTTCATATACACAGGTTCCCTTATCAAAAATCCTAACCAAAAGCCTTTTTGCAGTAAAATTTGTTACCGTCTTCCTTTTCCATGTATATTCAGGGTCAAATAGTTCATAAGGCTTGCTTTCATCAATTGTCTCATTATTTACTGTAAGCACATCTGCAATTGCTTCTCCGCTTTCCTTGTCAAAAAGTCTCCAAGCCTGTTTAAATCCCGGGTTGGTTATTTTCCCTACATTTTCACTAAGCTTTATTTTAGGAATTATTTCGCCATTTTCTTCAACTGCTGCCAACTTGTAGACCCCCCCAAACACAGGCTCTGACTTGGAAGTGATTAGTCGTTCCCCAACACCGAATAAATCCACCTGTGCACCTTGCATAAGTATATCCCTGATAATATATTCATCCAATGAATTTGACGCCACTATGCTGCAGTCGTGAAACCCCGCTTTATCCAGCATTTTTCTGGCTTCCTTCGAAAGATACGTAATATCACCGCTATCAATCCTTATTCCCTTGGGCCTGAATCCTCTCGGAACTATTTCCTCGTTAAACACTTTTATTGCATTGGGTATACCGGATTTTAACACATTGTAGGTATCTACAAGAAATGTACAATTGCCCGGATAGGTTCTTGCATAAGCACGGAAAGCCTCTAATTCAGTTTGAAACATCTGAATCCAACTGTGGGCCATTGTACCAATAGTCGGAATGTCGAACTCCTTCTCTGCTATTGTGCATGCAGTTCCAACACAGCCACCTATGTATGCAGCCCTTGCTCCATATATAGCTCCATCATAGCCTTGTGCCCTTCTTGAACCGAACTCCATAACATCTCTTCCCTGGGCAGCTCTGACAATTCGGTTTGCCTTTGTTGCTATAAGACTTTGATGATTTATTGTTAATAAAATCATAGTTTCAACAAACTGTGCTTCAATAACAGGTCCCCTTACAGTAACTACAGGCTCATTAGGAAATATTGGAGTTCCTTCAGGTATAGCCCAAACATCACAGCTGAACTTAAAATTATTAAGGTATTGCAAAAATTCTTCACCGAATAAAGCTTTACTCCTCAGGTATTCAATATCTTTATCCTCAAACTTAAGGTTTTTCAGGTACTCTATAAGCTGCTCAACTCCAGCCATTATTGCAAAACCACCATTATCAGGAACCTTCCTGAAAAACATATCAAAATACGCCTGCTTATCTTTTAACCCATTCTGAAAATACCCATTTGCCATGGTTAATTCATAAAAATCCGTGAGCATAGTTAAATTCATCTTATCCATTTATTCCACCCCTTGAACCACTTCTATTCCATTAATCATCATGTTATATAGTGCCATTACATTCATCAGATCCCCGTTATGCAGGTCTAAATCATAAGTGTCAACCGTATTTATAGGCACAATAATCCTTACTTTCTTATTCTGCATATTAAACCAGGTCTTTAGTGTTACTGCGAATTGCTGTACACATATATCGGTACAGTCACCGGTAATTACAAAAGTATTTATGTGTTCGTTTTCCTTAAGCCATTGCTGAAATACCGCTTCTTGAAAACCATTGGTAGAGTTTTTAGGAATGAGCGTATAACCTCCGAGTTCCCTGAGCTCATCAACCATTTCTCCTTCGCTGGTACCAATCATACAGTGTGCCGGATAAGCATCAAATTCCGGTGATGCTATTGTGTGGCAGTCTGCGAAAGCAAGCTTTGTAATGTGTAATTCATCGCAAGTCTTTGACAATTTCTCTATTTCAGGTATCAAGCCTTCCACTCTCGGGCTTTTTAACGCCCCTTCCCTGACAAAACCATTTATCATATCGACTATAACAAGGGCAGTTTGCTTACCCTGTAAGTCTTTAAATTGAATAGCCGGGAGCTTTGCCAGTATGTCAAAGATTTCCCCAAGAGTTTCAACACTACTTTCTATAAACTCATTTTTATTTATCATTTTCATATTAATTTCTCCTTTTACTCTGCTTCTCTACTCCAGTTCGGGTTAAACCTGAATAATTTTGAAGGCCTATGACCTGCATCCTTTGTAAACTCATTTGTTTCAATAACCATATCGGCTGTCTTTCTTCTGAAATTTGCTTTTAACAGTTCGGTATCAAGAATAACTTCATACACCTGCTGAAGCTCTGTAAGAGTAAATAACTCCGGCATAAGATTAAATGCGATATCCGTGTACTCAATTTTGCTGCGTAATCTTTCAATCGCATATTCAATAACTTTTGCATGGTCAAAAGCTATTCCGTTTGATTCAACCACTTCTCTTTCTACTTTTGTTACCCTACCCTCAACAGTCTTTATAATTCTCACTATTGCAGATAGGTTATTTTCATCATTGGATAAACTCAGTTTAAACAGTCTTTTCAAAACATGTCCATTTTCAGTTATTGTCTTTTGTTCTTAATATAACCTACAGGAAACCGTAAACCACTTTGCATCATCTGCATCGTCACTCGCCTTGATATCAAGTGTTGAACATTCAACCAAGGACATGTATGAAGTGCTTATTACTCTTGTACGTGGATCTCTGCCCACATCTCCCCATGTATAAAGCTGCTCCATATATATTTTATCAATGTTTGTTTCCTCTTTTAATTCCCTTAAAGCTGCTTCATCCAAGCTTTCATCCATTTGTGCAAATCCGCCGGGAAGAGCCCATTGTCCAATATATGGGTGGTCACCCCTTTTTATCATCAATAGTCTTAAGACTTTTTCAGGAAGTTTCCTGTAGCTTTTCTTTTCCTCATCAGTTACTGTAAAAATCAGCATATCCACTGTCACCGAAGGTCTCTCAAAATTACTTGCATCATATGTTGCCAAAAACTGTTCTTCGGTAAGACCCAATTTATTTTTTAATATATTATCCTGCATTACATCACCCTCAATTTGTTATTTATTGACTGATATTATTAATTTGATAATATCAGTATAATACTATTTATATTTTCTTGTCAATATTTTTTTGGATTTTTATAAGTACTTTTGTTTATATTATCCATTCCAGTTTCAGACCATCCTTGAATATGAAAGTTAACTTTTGCATTTGTTCTGGTATACAATATTTTCATCAGTGACCAAGCTTGGCTGGACACACAACGCATAAAAAAGTCGTAGGTTATTTGCTATACCTACGACTTTTTTAGTACCCTTGAGTACCTTACATAATTAAATTATAAAAATATGCTTATGATATTATTTTCCAAGTAGCATCATTTTCAGCTTTGCAAAGTCAATGGCATTGATTTCTCCATCCAAATTAATGTCTGCATTCACTTTATTAATGCTAATAGATGGGTCCAGCAAGTATTTTTTTAACAATGCAGAATCTATTGAATCAACATTGCCATCTTCATTTACATCTCCAATTTTTCCTTCGGGTAGGCCAATCAACTTAATATTGTCAATATTTAGAGTACCTGAATTACCGTTATTATACATAAAATGCAAGGAACCTACTTTGTATAAGTCAAAAGTTTCACTGCTATCTTGTGCAGATGGCTGATAATCCATTCTTTTTGTGAAAGATGAAAATGGAATCTCAATCGTAGTCCAAGAAGTACTAGGTTTTATGACATAAGTCCAGTGTTCTCCATCCTCTCCTTCAATCTTACTTTTTTCAGCTATAAGCAGTCTAACTTCATTTGTATTTGAGGATTTTATATCAAAGGATATTTTTTGCCATTTTTCCCAATCCTGATTTCTATGTCCATTGTCTACAACACCCCAGTATCCATTTGATGAACCTGCATATTTTATTTCCATACCGTTATTTGATTTGCCACTGGAGATCTTACATGATGCAGTAGCATCAACACCGGAATATGCCGACCACTGCATAGCACCTTCGAAATTTTCAATAAGCTGTTCCCCGTAAGCCGGTGTTGCGGGTGTATGAGGAGGATCTGGATCTGTTTCAGGTGAAGGAGTCCAATTATAGGTGGTCCCGGTAGTTAATATTGAATTTAAGATTTCCTTATCAAACTGTCTGGTATCTCTATTGTAAAATGCCATATCATTGTCAACAGAGCCAAATACTCCATTATCCCAAGCTCCACAAGAGAATCCATTTGCTGTAGCCTGATCACTTACAAAATCAAACCATTTTACAGCAGATGTTCTATCTGAATGTCCCATTACACCATATTCTCCAAGATATACAGGTATGTTATTTTTATCAGACCATTTTTTTACCTTGTTAAAAACCATTGCTATGGCATCCATATCATTTTTGGTTCCCCATGTACCCTGCCACTGGTGAGTGAAAGAGTATGGGTCATAATAGTGAAAAGTTGCTATAAGATTTTGATCGTTTGGAATTTCTAACTGGCTTAATGAATTATAGCTATTCCAGAAACCTGCTCCAATAATTACATTTCTAGTGGGATTAGTCTTTCTTATTATATTTAAAATTCTTTTGTTCATATCGTTTATCTGGCTATCTGTTATATTACCATGTGGCTCATTTAATATCTCAAAAACCAGATTTTCAGACTTGCCTTTAAAACGTTGTGCAATTTGTTCCCATATTTTTTCAAACCGGCCGATATTCTGACTATAGTTATCCATAAGCCAAGTATCATGATGAGAATTAATTACCGTCACAAATCCACGGGAAAGTGACCAATCTACTACTTTTTCAATTCTGTCTAAGAAGTTGCTGTCAATAGTATAAGGACTGTTTGCTTGTGTATGCTGATCCCAACGAATTGGAATTCTAACATGCTTGAAACCAGCCTGTTTAAAATCATCAAAATAGTACTCCTGAGCTGCCTTTGACCAAGAACCTTCCGTTGGTGCGTCGAACGTATTTCCAAGGTTCATTCCTATTCCCATCTTTTTTACCATATCCTGAGAACTGGTAGCGCTATAGACAGACATAGGTAACAAGCTCATAATAATACTGCACGATATAATCAGTGCTAATATCTTTTTCATTAATAATCCCCCCTGTATTAATTTTACAAATTATCTAATTTAATTATATAAACTGACAACTTTGAATGCAATTCTAACATAGCACTCAATTGTAATATATTACTCAATTATTAAAAATTCTTATACCACAGAAGTACCTATATGTGTTATGATTATATTAATATCAGAAATTGTCTCATACATTATTTAATTTTAAGAAGCATGGAGACGTAGAACAAAGAAAGTGCTTTTTAACATTATCAAAGAATAAAAATTAGTACTATTTAAAACCTGATAAGGAAGATAGTATGATTAATGACAATCAATCAATATTTAATCCCTATATTATTGAGGTTTATTGCATCAACGAAAAAAATGTCCCCTATCCTGTAGAAACCCATTTTGAAGAGAGAGTTGTCAAGTTCTATGAGCTTGAACTAATTACAGGAGGAAATGGAACTATTATTACCAACGGTGAAACTGCTAAAGCCTCAAAAGGAGATGTGTTTTTAAGAGAGCCCGGCACAATAGTTGAAGGATATTCTGGCTATTATTTTATTGTCATTATGTTTGACGCTTTTTATGATATATCCAGAAAAGGTATTTACGCAAGCTCTTCCCCTTACTGGATTACAAATGAAAAAGAAATGCTTTCCAATATTGGATTTTTCAAAGACGTGCCTTATAAACTTACAACTTTTAATTATGAGATTGAGTACTTATTCAAATCCGTATTCAATGAGTTTATCAAAAATCAGCAGAATTGCCAGTTGATTTTGAAAGCGCACCTTATGAACATATTAAATCTCTTACTTGTATCCCCCGAAAACACTATTAAAAGAATCAATACACGGTCTTTTGAAAATAATTATGAAATAATAAAGTCTTCAAAAAAGTACATAGATAACAACCTACATAAGGATTTAACCTTGTTAGATCTTGCCGAAAGATGTGGAGTTAGTAAAAATTTCTATTGTAAGATATTCAAAAGCATAATCGGACTATCACCATTTGATTATATTATTCAAAGCAGGATGAATACCGCAAAAAGATTATTGACTACAACGAATATGAAAATATCTGATATAAGTATTATGTGTGGCATAAACAACATAACATACTTCCATAAGCTTTTTAAAAAACATGTTAATATGACTCCTGCAAATTTTCGTGAAAGATTCGGTTTCACAAAAGCAAAATACAAATTGTGAAAGCTTTTATTTAAATGTAATAAACTAAGCATGAAAGAATACCTTGTCTTTCATGCTTTTACATTTTACTCTATAACACCTTGTTAGTGGACATACGAAAAGGATTCATTATTAATATTTATTTTTTTGGTGACTTTCTTCTGTTACTCCTGAAATAGCCATTTGGGTCTGGTTTTCCGCCAACAGCTTTCCTTGTTTTATCCTTATGTTCTGCCGGTTCCGTTATAGTTAAGGTATAAGGGTGGTCTTCAATTACAGGTATTGACTTGGATATGAGTTTTTCAATATCTTTCAGATATGGCTTTTCATCCGCATCACAAAAAGAAAGTGCTACTCCACCTAATCCAGCTCTTCCGGTACGTCCAATCCGATGAACATACGTTTCAGGTATATTAGGCAAGTCATAATTAATTACATATGACAATCCTTCCACATCAATTCCCCTGGCAGCTATGTCCGTCGCTACTAAGACCCTTGTCTTTTTGTCTTTAAAATTATTTAGTGCCCTTTGTCGTGCTCCCTGTGACTTATTCCCGTGAATAGCCTCCGCATGTATCCTTACTTTAGCAAGTTCTTTTACAATTTTATCAGCTCCATGTTTTGTTCGTGAAAACACCAGTGCAGAAGTTATGGATTTGTTTTTTAAAAGTTGAGTAAGTAGTAGTTTCTTGTCTTTTTTCCCTACAAAATATACTGCTTGCTCAATAATGTCAACTGTCGATGAAATAGGAGTAACTGCCACTTTTACAGGATCCGTTAATATAGAGTCTATCAGCTTTGAAACATCCGGCGGCATGGTTGCAGAAAATAACATCGTTTGCCTTATTTTAGGCAAGTGTGATATGATTCTTTTTACGTCAGCCACAAGCCCCATATCAAGCATGCGGTCTGCCTCATCAAGCACAAAGAACTTTATATGATGAAGGTTTATATATTTCTGATTAATTAAATCAAGTAATCTGCCGGGAGTTGCAATCAGAATATCTACTCCTTCTTCTAAAGCATCTGTCTGAGGCTTCTGTGACACTCCCCCAAAAATCACGCTATTTTTAAGACCTAAATATTGTCCGTAAACTGTGAAACTTTCTCCAATTTGGACTGCCAACTCGCGTGTCGGAGTTAATATTAAGGCCTTAATCCTTCTAAGTTCTTTTGAATCCCTTTGTTCTACAGAAAGCATTTGCAGTATGGGAATAGCAAATGCCGCTGTCTTTCCTGTTCCGGTCTGAGCACACCCGACCAGATCTTTTCCTTCAAGCAGGAGCGGAATAGTCTGTTTCTGTATATCGGTAGGTGCAGTATATCCTTCCGCCATTAGTGCCTTCTGAATTGGCGAAATGAGATTTAATTCATCAAATAACATTTTTTCTCCTTTTATGATTACCCTTGTACCAGAATTTACATTCATATCATTAGTTGCCTTTTCTTGTTTTTGTGCTGCTATAACATATATTTCACAATGTTATTAAGTTTTTACCTTAATAATGAACAACTTCCAACTCAACCTTTTACTCCGTGCAGAACTTCATTTTTGCCACCGCACCCGGGAAGTTTCTTAAGTGTAAAACCTGCGGATATGAGGGCACTTTTCACAGCACCTGCTACAGTAAAGGTGGCACAGGTGCCTCCAGTTTTTGTTTTTTCCCCAATCTCCATAAGCAACTCCGGGCGCCATATTGAAGGATTTTTTTTGGGACTGTGCCCATCAAGAAACCAGACGTCGCAGAGCTTTTCCAAGGCATTCACCATTTCAAGGGCTTCACCTATCCAAAGATTAATCTCAAGCGTTCCAAATGATTGCTGTATTTTCATTGAGTGCCAGCCGGATACCGAGATATCAATACTCCGATATGCTTCCACAAGTGTATGAATCCCCTCACCGACCCGATCTTTAAATCCGTTTAGGATATCTAGCATTCTCTCAGGACTCAAGGGATACAATTCAACTGAATTATATTCTATAGAAACATTTTTCAAACCGCTCTTCTCCATAAATTCCATAAGTGAAAGTACCACGCGTCCAGCGCCAAAACCTGTTTCACCAATTATAAAAGGGGTTTTCGATTCTATCCCCATAATAATCCGTTCAATAAGATTATTATTCCTGAAATAAATCTGCTGTGCTTCGTCCAGCGCATTAACTACATCAAAATATCGATCATCAAACTGCTCGTTCACAAGATATGATGGTATTAACATATATCACATTTTCCTTATCCCCAAATAGTTTATATAGTAATTTAAGCCATAACCTGCATAGGATTTACTTCAATTAAAAGCTGTATTTAACGTCTCTTAAGCAAAGACCCTTTGGCTGAGCCATTGGTACAGCTTCTGTGCGTTTTTTTTCATTTAATATTTTTTGAACGTCTATGGCTTTTATCTTATTTTTCCCTACCTCCAGAAGAGCCCCAACAACCAACCTTGCCATGTGCAGCAAGAAATCATTACCATTTATTATAATCTCAATTACCATGCCATTTTCAATAATATCTAAGGAATTTATAGTTCTTATAGTGGATTTCGAGCCCTCTTTTAAACTGGTAAAGCTCTGAAAATCATGAGTTCCAATTAAATATTCAGCCGCATTTTTCATTTGAACAAGATCAAGCTTCTCTTCTGAGTGAAATGAATATTTTCTATTGAATACATTTCTGAATTTTCCCTTAGTAATACTATATACATAAGTTTTTGCTTTCGCATTGTGCTGCGCATGGAATCTTTCATCTACCTCCTCAACTGACCTTACAACAATGTCCTGAGGCAAGAATTCGTATAGATGATTTAATATTAGTTTGGGCGACATCCTTGAATTTGTATGAAAATTTGCCACGTAGTTCTCAGCATGAGTGCCAGCATCTGTCCTTCCACACCCAATTACTTGGATTTCTTCTCCAGACATCTTCGAAAGCACTGTTTCAATCTTTCCCTGAATTGAAAGGTCACTATCTTTGAGCTTTTGCCAACCCTTATATTTGCTTCCATCGTATTGGACTATTATTTTATAATTTTTCATTTTGCTCCCTTTTAAAGCTATATTTTTACTGCTATAAGAGTTCCTTATTTGTATATTACCCTAGACAATCCAGCTTTTATAATAATACTACATTATTTTATTAACTTGTTCAAATTCAAAATATTATTCAGCATAAGCACGATGGATTATTCAAGTCATTTTTGCTCTGTTTCCAGATCCCAATCGTTGACTATACATATAAACGTCAGGCTAATCCTGTAATCTCTTCATAATCGACCTTCTCAGAAATAATTATTGAATTACCTATAACTTGTTAGATTATTTGACACATTATTATATATGTGCTAAAATGGAAAAGTATTTAAAAGCGATGATTATTTGCACATATTTTTGTAAATGATTTTAACATTAAAATCGTTTACAAAAGTATGTGCTTTTGTTTTTGCAACGAAATATAATATAATTTATGGAGGTACCAACATGAATACTGGTATAGTAAAATGGTTTAACGCAGAAAAAGGATTTGGGTTTATTACCGTGGATGGTGGAGAAGATGTATTCGTTCATTTTTCTTCAATCCAGTCAAGTGGATACAAAAGCTTGGATGAAGGTCAAAGAGTGAACTTTGATATCGAAAAAGGTCAACGTGGTCTTCAAGCAACTAATGTTTATCTTGCTTAAATTTCCGTTGAATAAGGCTATCTCTTTATGAGGTAGCTTTTTTGATTTAATGTGTGCAAAAACTATAAAATAGGAGGTATTTGGATGAAATTAAGTGAAATAAAGCCCGAAGATGTATTAACTGTTTTTGATAAGCCAAGTAGAAATATTCGTGAGCGGCAAGGCAAATATGTATCAGGAAATGCTAACTTTCTAACTATTCAATTCCTATATTATAAAGACAGTCTTTCACTATCCGATTTAATGCTTGGAAAAGTTACACTATTTAAAGATAAGGAAGCTGTGACCTTATTTTGATTGCATAACTAATGATTGTGAGTGACTACATTGCGGTGGCAAGTCATATCAATGATTTGAGAATATTCATTCTGCTCCTCTTACAAATAGTTAGGAATTCAAACAAAGATAAATAATACAGTAAATGCTATTGCTAATGTGTCCTGAACGGTACTTGGGTTGACACTCCTCTGGGAAATATTAAGTTTTGTTTATTCAGCACTTCCAATATGGAGGTGCCTTTCTATGTCAAACCGGCGCCTGGTCTGATATCTTTCTTTTGCCCTCATCGCCGGGCGGGCTAGACCCTACTTGCATATGCTGGATTATCTCCATCAACCTACCAGTCAGGACAATTGGAATCAGCTTACTCTCACATGGAAAAGCGTGGTTCCAGATATCTACGTTACGCATTATTCAATGCAGTCAAATTCGTTTGTCACTGGGACCCAACTTTCGCAGCATATCTCAAAAAGAAACGTAGTGAAGTCAAACATTACAATGTCGCTATTTCACATGCTGCAAAAAAGCTTGTAAGAGTTATATACCATCTTGAAGAAACAAAGCAGGTATACATAAAGGCTGCTTAACACTTTTTCTAAATACTAATTTTTTTAATCACCTATAGCAGATGCTCTATTCGTCATGGAGTTTTTAAAGTTCATAATTATCTAAATATATTTCTGCACTTTATTTTTGAAAATATCATTTTAAGACTTACATACAATTAGTGCTAATAAACTTTTCTTTCTAATACTTTTCGCCATATTCTTTCTCATTTATATTTTTTTATAGATACTCTGAAGAATTTATTTCCAGAGATCCATCCTATCTTTTACAGTCTTTGTAAATTGTGTCTCAAGTTCCCTCACACCAGCCTCTTCCATTTCTTTAACGAATTTCATCCATATTCCATCAAACTCTCCAAATTTAGCTATAATAAGCTTTGGACAGTATTTCTTGCTAATTTCAGTAACTTTATTAGCTGTAGCCGTCCATTCATTACTCATACTACTTTCAATCTTCCAAGCAGCACCATATGGTTTAACGGGGAACTCACCTTTTTGGGGGTATAGGTCCTTCCAGAATTTTACTCCGTATGCAGTAAGTATGTCTTTTTCCGTTTGAGTATAGTTTTTTGAAAGCTCCTCAATTGTGCTTACAGATAACGGATTCCCTGTCGAGTCCCTATAAGCAGTACCATACCTTGGCCATGGATATACATACAAACCAATACCGGTTTTCCTTCCAAACCCTTCATCCTCATTCCTTTGCTTCAATATTTGTGGAAGGAATACACGCTTACCCTTATTGTCATATGTCCAGTGAACACCTTTAATACCCCAATTTGTCAATATCTGAGCTTCTTCCCCTGCCATCCAATTTAGGAACTGCATTGCTCTAATCTTGTCCTTACATTTTGAAGTAATTGCCATTCCAGAACCAAAACCTATATATCCTTTATTCTGATACTCAGGGTACTTGATATTTTCGTTTAATGTACATGGATATCTACCATACATCCTATCTTCTAGACCGGCACTTCGTAATGCTTTATGAACTTCTCCTTCATAATTCCAGGAGGCATCTATGATTCCTAATACTCTACCGGATGAAAGCTTTGCCTTATACTGCTCAACCTGCTGCGTAAAGCTTTCCTTATCAATTAGGTTTTGATTCCACATTCCATTCAACCATTTAAAATATTCCTTATTGGAATCTGTTATGATATGGCGCTTTGCTTCAATTGGATTTAGCTTAATAGCCCATTCGTCGTCGGTATAACCTGTGGCAAGGTTAGCCGGATTGCTAATTGATATAAAATAACCCCAGTCATTTCCATTTAAAAGAAGGGGGATTGTGGGTCGTTCTTTTCCATATTTTCCCTTGAATGTAGGATGCTTTGCATAATAACTCTTTATAGCATTTTCAAAATCTTTAAGGGTCTTGATTTTTGGATAACCCTCTTCTTTTACAACTGCATGCTGTAAACAGAAGCCACTGACAGGATCACCATCTTCATCTCCGACTCCAAAATCCCCCAAACAAAAAATATTGGGGTCTTGCTGGCTCCATTTAAGTCTCTTTAATTCATTTCCGTATAGCTTTTTAATATTAGGCCCATATTGATTAATGAGGTCATCTAACTTTTCTACCGCATTGACATCCAGCAAAAGATTCAAGTATGTCTTTGCAAATATCATATCCGGCAAATCACCACTGGCCGCCATAAGAGAAATTCTCTGTTTAGCATCACCTACAGCATTTTCGATTTTTAGAGAAACTCCCGTACGCTCAGTAATTTTTTTTGCCACCGGAGTATCCCAATTATCGGTGTAAGTGCTTGTTTCTCCAATATATACAGAGAAGCTAATAGGAGTTGTAGGCATATCCTTTGATGCTGACTTAGATGAATCTATACTGACGGAATCAAGTGTTTTTGTACGCACTGACCCACAGCCTGAATACGAAACCAGTACCATCACTACTACCAATATAAAGCCTAAAACTCTTTTCACAAGTAATCCTCCTATTCCCACTAATGTAATGTTTTTTCCGCATTATTGTGGAATTTAGTGAATATGTTCTATTCCTATGCTTTTCCGGGGAAAGCAGATATTATACCTAGTAAATACTGTTTCATTTGTGCTAAATCAATTGCATCCACCGCACCGCTTCCGTCTAAATCAGCCAATGCCGTATTTTCAATTGCTTCACCAAGCAGATGCTTCTTTATCAACATTAAGTCTAACGAATCTATTGACGCATCACCATTTATATCTCCCAACTTACCTACAGGAATTACTTTTGTATTAAACTTAAACCAATCTAAATTCATTAAGTATCCGCTTTCTCCGGTAAATTTGAGATATACGTCATGTTTTCCGGTCACTTGGCTGACATTGCAGGTTGCATTAGTCCAAGTCTGCCATCCCCCGGTACCTGGAACGGCGCAATTCCCTATTAATGTTCCTGTCAGACTATCTAGACGAAGCTCTATATTTCCGCCATTGGTTGCACTGCCTGCACTAGCCTCAAAACTTGCAGCACCGCTTCCGAAATCTACATTTTTGAAAACAAGATAATCTTCGTTTTCTATATAGCCTACATTCTTTCCATTACCGTCACTATTTGCTTCAGTCTGAGTTCCTGATTGGTCATAGTAATTCTCCGCTTCTATTTTATTGAAAGCATCTATCGGTTCTACTACAACTGGAGCTGTGTTTCCTACAAAGGTTGTAATACTTTGAGCAGGAAGTTGAGCTGTAAAGGAACCATTTGTTACTGCGATATTGGCTCCAGCTGCCATATTTCTGCTGCTGTCAGTTACATATGAAACTACACTTGATGCTGAGCCATTCTGAAAGTTAAACTTTTGACTTACCGCAGCGGTACCTGTATTTATTGCAACAATAACCGCTTTATTGTCGCCTGTATATGCCGAAACATAAACATTTGTATTTGGAGTAGCTGTTGCATCAACTCTTTTATAGCCGGGACGGATGAATTTTGCGAATTGACCGAGTACATATGCTCTTTTGTAGATTGTACCTGAAGAAGTAGCTAAACCATTTGGCCAAGTTATCCACCAATATATATAGGCATTCATGTTTCCAGTTACCATGCTGTCATGAATTTCCTTAGACATATTCATAATATTTCCTGTAGTATCATCATCAAAATATTTCTCTGTCATCCAGAGCTCTTTTCCTGCTGATTTTTGTTGGTATAGAGGATACGCCATATTATTAACACTTGTACCATAAAAGTGGCATCCAAGAACATCCATATTATCAAGAGCCGTAGCATCGTTTAAAATTGGATCTGACATATTTTTCAGAAATTGAAATGACTCCGGTGCCATTACCCTGCAATTAATTGATCCAGCATTATTTTTCATAAAGTTAAGCATTTCTTGTGGAGTCCACCAAGTCCAATCTTGTGCATAATCAGGCTCATTTTGGACAGAAATAGCATACAAATCAACACCATTATCCTTCATGTATTTAACATAAGCGTTAAGATACTGCGCATATTCGGTGTACTTATCGTATCTCAATCGTTGCGCACTTGAATCACCACTTTTAGAAAAGTTTTCTTGCATTGAAGCCGGGGGATTCCATGGTGAAGCAAAAACAATAGCTCCCTTTGCACTTGCCTTTTTAGCATTAGCAAGCTCTGGTGACCATTTACTAAAGTTACCAGTCTTCCATGCATCACCTATTCCCTCTTCAATACGCAATCTTAAAATACTGTACCCCAGATCTCCATAGAGAGAATTCATAACATAATCGCTAATTGTTCCACACCATGCACTAGATGCACCAAACCCTCTTATTTCTTGTTTTGTGCTTCCTAAATTCACTGTTACATCACTTGCCGCCGAAACTCCTGCTGGTGCAGACACCATGAACAATGCAGACATAATTATTGAAGAAACCAATACTTTACTGATTGTTTTTTTCATATTCTTAAACATTAGCTTATCATCCTTTCATATTTTTTATATGTAAAAACGTAGCATCCGAACAAGACTCACGTCCTTACTGTTTATAAACTACCATCTGCATTCAAATCCCTACTGTAATATCATTCTCTACAGGGAAATGGTTAATTGAACTAATAAGATAGCATTATTATGGAATTTAACCTTTATTTAGACCCTATTTGAGTATTTATTGTTTAAATTTACCAAATATATATTTAATTTCGTGAAAATAATTGTAAAATTATACTATATAGTAATAAAATAACATAAGTACTTATTAAGTAATACCGTAAAAATCCAAGCACTTTATATGTAAAAATCCGACATTAAAAATTAACAGAATTGTTTATAATTTTACATCATTTTCCGATAAAAAAAGAAGTGATAACAGGTTGACATTCACTAAGATCTACCTTTGAAATCAGATGGGGATACTCCTACATAAAATTTGAATTTTTTGTAAAAGTAATTTATATCTTTAAATCCTGTTTTTTGTGCAACTTGATATACCTTGTACCCCTCCCTCAGGAATTGTATGGCTTTTTCAACTCGAATGGTATCAAGATATGTGTTGAAGTGTTTTCCAGTATTTAGTCTTATCTTCTTGCCGAGATAATCACTGTTATAATTAAATAAAGCAGCAATTGTCTCCAACTTCAAATCATGATTATAATTCCGCCCAATGTAGTCAAGGATTTTTTTAACTGGATCATCGGGTCGTTTTTTGTCAAGTTCCTCTAAAATTTTTATAAATATATACTTCATGTATACATGCAACTCCTGCAAACTAACTTTTTTGCATATTTCCTTAAGAACTTCCTGACTGACACTAAGTTTTTCCTGCATTTCTGGATTAACTGAAACCAGCTTATTTACAGTAGCCGAATAGATATTTGAATAATTAACTTTTATCACATCTTCACAATATCCATCGTATAAAAATTCCTGAAATACGCCATCCATTACATCCTCTATTTGATCTATATTACCAGCATCAATCCCTTTGTACAGACTGTCTACTATATGCTCCAAGCTATAACCCAACCGGACATTTCCATCTTCACCAGCAATATTTGTATCTTCTATCGTATCACTGATAATCCTTTTTGAGCCCAGAATGAATTTACGATTTAACAATTTACTTGCATGATGAAAAGAATACAAAATATCTGATAAATTTTCCACTAAGCTACCTAATACAATTATGATATCTGCTCCACATAACCCGTTAATCTGTAACGGCAGATCGTGAAGAATCTCTAAATTGGTCATAAGCTTCATATCATTAAAAAGAATTCCGACGTAATTTTCAATATCAAAAACATAACCCAGTTTATTTTCAGAAATAATACTTTCAATATTCTTTTTAACACTCATTTTCATAGTCATTTCTTTCAAATGTTCACCTTCTATTTCTACAAGAGCAATTCGATAATTGCTCCACGGAAAATCAAAGCCATAAAAGGAGGAATACATTTCAAGTGTTTGAACATCTATTGTGTCAAATATAATACTTTGGAGTATTTTATCCCTTGAGAAAGATATGCTCAAATCCATATTCTGTTTGATATGTTTTTTGTTCATTATCCTGTCATATGCCTTGCTAACCTTCTCTATAAGCACAGGTTGCTCTATCGGTTTGAGAATATACGAATCAATACCCAGTTCGATAGCCATCTGCGCATATTTGAAGTCGGAATATGCGGACAAAACAATAAACTCACAGGGTACATCATCTACCCGCAAGTCCCTGATCATTTCTAAGCCATCCATTATTGGCATTCTAACATCCACAATAACAAGATCCGGGTTTAATTCTCGAACGTGTGTCAACCCTCTTAAACCATTACTGGCTTCACCACAAATGTAGAACCCATATCGATTCCAATCTAAGATTTTTTTTAAGCCCTCCCGGATATAATCCTCATCATCAATAATCATTACTTTGAGCATACATTCACCCTTCCGCTGGTAAAGTAATCTCCACTTTGGTACCCTTTCCCAAAGTACTGGTGATAGTCATTCCATGATCCTCTCCATAATAGAGTTTTATCCTCTGATGTACATTTTTAAGTCCAATATGCTGACCAACAGAATCCTCTACCTCATTCAGACTATCAGCAATATACCGCATCTGCTCCTCATCCATTCCACAGCCATTGTCTTCAATTATAATTCTCAATATCCCGCTCTCTTTTTCAGCTTTAAGAGAAATATCACCACCTTCTTCCACTGATTTCAACCCGTGAACAACAGCATTTTCAATAATAGGCTGTATAATAAACGGAAGCATCTTATAATTATCAAGTGCACGGCTATAGTTCAGTGTATAGTTAAACCTATTTCTATATCTAAACTTCTGTATGTCAAGGTAAGCCTTTATCAAATTAACTTCTTCATGGAAAAAGACCAGTTCATTCCCTATTTCCAGATTTCGTCTCATTATTTTTCCTAAAAGCATGATGACCTCTGCAACCTCTTCGTCCCCATTACAATAAGCTCTCATTCGAATTGCTTCTAGTGCATTGAAAAGAAAATGAGGATTAATTTGGCTTGCAAGTATTTTCAACTTGATTTCTCTTTGCCTTATAGCCAGTTGGTTTTTTTGCATATTCACCACATACACTTCTTTTATCAAGTCATTTATACTTTTTACCATTACCCCCAAATCCCTGGAAAGTTGACCAATTTCATCATTTCCTTCAATGGATGGTAAAAAATCAAAGTTGCCCAAAGTTACAGTATGCATATCCTCACTTATACGCTTTACCCGCTTGCTGATGGAATTGGCAAAAAATATGAACAAAACTGCAGCCATTACAAAGCTGATCATCATTATTAAGAATCCAAGCATAAAAGACTTCGTGACTTTATCAGTAATAGCATCTAATGGTACTAACGAAACTATCCTGAACTCCTTATTGTTAGTACTAGGAAGAAATGTTCTAACAATGGCTTTTACTTTTTTATCGCCATAAATGATTTCGTGAATACCTGAAGGCATGTCTGAAAGGATTTTAAGGTCCTCCATATCCAACTTTTTATTTACTAATTCAACTTTTTTTGCAGCCAGTACAATTCCTTTATCATCCAAAAGAATAGTCTCATAGGGTTCATCTATTACAATAGACGTCAAGCAACTTTGTTTTATACTAATTACCAAAACCCCAAGAGGCTTTAACTGAATAGCACCTTTGAGTTGAGTTGTCAGTGATAGATGCTTGGAGTTCCTAATGGGATTGTTAAACATCTGCCAATAAACCCCTCCATTTAGTATTCTAGCTTGTTCAAACCAAGTTTGTCCGTAAATATCACCGTCAGCAATAATAAATTGCCCACTGCCTAACATGGTTTCATTATATGTATATAGCTTTATATCCTCTATTTCCCTGGAATAATAACGTGTACAATTCATAATCGCTGAGTAACCGGAATAAGCATCCAACACCTCATTTACTGTTTGATATCTTGTCATTACTGTACGCTCAAGGTTGGTATCCATGTTAAACTGCCCAAATAGATCATTCGCCAGCTTAAAAGTTTCGTTAAGTCTTCCATATACCCTATCCACACTGTTGCTGGCCTCATACATTGCCCTCTCAGTAGCCATTTCCATCATGCTAAGGGTTAATACAAGTCCGATAAGAAGAACAGGCAACAATACTACTAAGATATAGGAAAACAGAAGCTTATTTCTGATATTTACATTATTCAACCGTTTCAAAATATGAATTTTCTTCATTTTTTTAACCTGATAAATATCTACATAATTGTGATATGGTGTAACCCTTCCGGAGAAAATATAAATCCCACAAATAGCACAAATTGGAATACCTTAATACAAACAATATAACATAAATCAAATGTTAAGGTAAAGCAAATTTATTCCTTATTCATTCGCTCTTTCACTAAGCTATCGCATATTTCAAACTCTAATCCTCATAATCCTATTAATAAACCCAACATTATAAAGGACAGATTGAATTTTCTCAACCTGTCCTTTCTTAACGATATGCATAATTTTTAATTCCACAAATTGTGTACTCCTCGGTTACTAAACTCTTAAACCTAGCATAGGTTTTACTTTTATTCTATAAAATTGTTAATATATTTAGTCTTTCTATGTGTTATCTGTCTTGATATAAAGGGTAATTTTAAATACCAACGAGCACACAGCATTATTATTCCTGATTCAAAATGTTTCCACATATATTTAATTTATCATGTTCTTTTGCATACTTCCCCGGTGAAATCCCTTCTATTATATGAAATGTCCTAATAAAGTTTGAATAATTATTAAAGCCTGATAGATAAGCGACATCAGTTACACTTTTTCCTGCGTTAAGCAATTCTTTTGCATAAGCTACCTTGCGGTCAACGATATATGACCGTATCGTCAAGCCAGTATGCTTCTTAAATTGTCTGCTTATATGTGTTCCATTCAAGAAAAATCTTTCACTAATAGCATCTAACGTAATTTCATTTTGTATATTTTGTTCAATATAATTCATTACTTCTTTTATTAGCTTAGGCATGATGTTACTCGAAATATGGTTTGAAGACATATATTTTCGATTTACTAATACCAATAATTGCTCACAATATGCTTTAATTAAAATGTCATTACCGAAGCTTTCTTCATTTTCAGACTTAATCAAGCCGTCTGTTAATGAAATAATTTGTTTACACTCATTATCTGATAGTCTTATTACATTATTTTCACCTAGTTTTCTATTGTTAAAACAAAGTGCTAAATTGCTAATTGTACTAGATATTGGCTCATACAAGCTTCTGAAATATATATGGAAATCCTCTCAGTAATTACAATTACGAAATTCAAGCAACTTCCTGCAATTCTTTTTTCTATGTACACATACAACTCCCTCCCATCTAATTAGCATACGATCTTTAAAATGAATATGGTAATTTGGTGATAGCACCCAGAAGGTATTGTTTTAATAAGGCATAGTCTATTGAATTAATTTCCCCATTTCCATCCACATCTGCAGCCTTTAAACCGTTTTGAGAAGGGAACACAATTATGTTTCCAAGAAGGTAACTCTTCAATAGCGCAAAGTCTATTGAGTTTATTTCATCATCACCATTTACATCACCGTACTTAAATTCACCCATTGTTGATTCTAATAAATTTGGCGGCCGTAATCCTGCGGGTTCAGTACCCCATATTAATTCCCCGTTACGGTAAAGAGCCATTTTTTTATAATCCGTTAAATTGGTTATGGATGGAGAAAAGGAATAGTCATTGGTCTGATCCATCTTAGATGTATCACCATAATACCATCTCACCTGGACTTCTCCAGAGTTTCCTCCTGCAGGAATAATACCGGAGGCGAAATTAATATCCATATAGCGGTATATATTGAAGAATCTTGAGGTCACTGATGTAATTGGGAGTTTTTCTGCCCAGTCGCAAGCAAATGATTCCCAACCAAGCGGCCCTTCTCTGGTATACCAATAGCGGAGAACCAAGTCGGTTAATGGAACCTCCTTGTCCGTTGTATTGACAACATTAAAACTGAAACGAGACGCCCCTGCTGAAGCACCTGTTTCACTGCACTTATATTGTACTTTGATAGACCCTGTAGCTGATGGCGGATTTGAAACCACCAATGGTTCAGGAGATACTACAGCATGAGGAACAGGGGTTTTCCCTTCGGGTAATAGTTTAAGGAAAACCATGGAGCTTGCAGGAAGGTTCACTGTAAATGAACCGCCGGTTGATAAGATTGTCGAACTAACTTGTTCATCTATTTTTCGTGCATCAGGGTGAACTACACCATTAATTTTCACGTCATCCCATTCCTGGTTAACCGTGGAATTGGGAATCTGACTATCCAATCCGGTATAAACAGGTTCTATCACCCACTTTTCACCCGAGGTGGCAGGCGTAAAGCCAGAAACTGCAATACTAGCTGTTGTGGTATCCGTAGGTGAATTATTCACGATGAACATTGTTAAGTTCCCGTCACTATCCTTGGCAGCATAGGAGCGAATCATTGAATTATTTGAAGTTGCACTTACCATTTGGCGGCCAAATTTATTTTGAAGGAAGGGGTAAATGTAGTAAGTAGGCGTGACATACCCATTTCTGTACCAGACGTCATCCATCCAAGGATTTGCTATGGTCCATTTGTTCTTGGCACATTCCATAAACATCTGCGAGTTAAACATCGCGTCCACATATAAATGGTCTGCAGGGGTAGAACTGAATTCTGTCATTGCATATTCTATTTTCCCAACATATGCGGCACCCAAATATTTAGTAATCATTGAATTAAGGTTGTCAGTAAATGCCTTGACGCTGTCGACTGATTTTAAACATGTAGCGTCATTCGCTGGAGTAACTGCCTGATTAATGGTGGGATAAAAATGGATGGTAAGAAAATCTGGGATAATTCCTTGTGCTTTAAATTCAGAAAGCATAGTCGGGGTCCAATTATTCCAGCCACCTTCAGTCTCGACAGCAACTGCTCCGCATTTTATGGTGGGGTCAACCGCCTTCATAGCTCTGTAAAAATTACAATACCGCTGAGCGTATTCCTTACCGTTTGCTGCATATCCTGCTTCCCAAGAGCCGTACATCTCATTACCGATTTCCCAATATTTAATCCCCATCTTTCGGGTAATATTCATGTCTTTTACCCATGCGGCTGCTTTTGCAACTGCTTCTGCATTGGTATGCTGCACACCATTCCACACACCGCCGCAATTCACAATCGGTTGCATGGTTCCTCCAATTTTATTCAGATAATCGAGGCATTCATCATAACTTATAACCCAGCTATTTCCACCCACCTCCATATCATCCCAGATGTAGGCATCTCCCCATGAACCTCCTGGCCACCGAAACAATTTGCGGTTTGTGGATTTCGTAAATTCATTTTTGAGTAAATCTTTTCCATCCTCATTCCCTGTCCATGCAGCAAGATTAGATCCGTAGAAAGTATCCGGAATCGTATAGCTAACGGTTCCAGCGTTAACGTTGATTGTAGCAGATGTATTCGCAGCATTCACCGGTGACACTGAAAAAGGAAACGTTAAAATAGCCATTATACTTATTATTGTACTGATGATTTGATACTTTTTCTTCATTTTTTACCTCCTAATTTGGGGATTTGTAATTTGTATATATTCAAACGCCTCTAAAATGAAGATGAGCTGGAAAGGCTGTATCCCTACTTCATAAAAACAAAGGATTCAAACTCAAACAGATGCCTGCCCTTGAACATATCGGTAAAACAACCTCCGAAGCTGTCCTCAACTACAAAATATAAGGCATGTCTACCCGTTACATTCTTCACAACCGCACTATAAATGCCATCATCAGGGCATATTTCACACATGCCTATTTCCTCTCCGTTTTCATAACGGTCAACTAGAACCTTTATATTTGACTTACACCCTGTACCTTTTATTAAGGCACTAAATTTCATCGTTTTGCTTGAACAATCTTTACCAAAATCAAAAAATTTATAGCCAATAATACAACCATTTGTAATTGATGTAATAGGCCTTAATGTTACATTCTTTTCTGTTATAAAGCAGCCGCCTTTTAATACACAAGCAATTTCCGCCGGAGTAATTTTATAAGGTGAAAGCGATTCCTCAAAGCCGAGAGACGTCATTCCGACTTCCAGGATTGTTCCATCAGCCATTATTTCAATCTTCTCAACACACGCACGCCTCGACATAACTGTACCGTTTGTCATGCGATGGTAGAAAATATACCATTGATCATTAATATTACAGATTGAACCATGATTGTTTCCACCTGGATAATCAATGCCGTTGTCAACAATAACACCTCGATATTCAAATGGACCTTTTGGATATTTTGATGTAGCGTAAACAAGCCTACTGCCTGTTCTCGGAGAATAGATGAGATAGTATGTATCTTTGATCTTTCTTGGAGAGCAGGCCTCAAAAAACATAAACGGTTCTTCTATAGGAATAATATCATCCTGATATGTTCCATCCATAATTTCACACATGTTATCAGGATTGATTTCTACAACGAACGAACGCTCATACCCACAGTAAATGTACACTTTCCCATCCTCGTCAACAAGTACGCCAGGGTCAATAAACCAACCTCTACCGAAGCAGTCCTTCTCCTTGCCCTTGGGGATATTGTACCTGTATTGTGAAATCAGCTTAAATGGGCCTTCAGGTGTATCACTTACCGCAACACATCCCTTTGCATTCATTATGTATGCGTAAAGATAGTATTTTCCGTCCTTTTCGACTACATCCGGTGCATAAAGATCACAATCTGTCCAAAAGGTATCCGATGTATGATCGCGATCATTTCTCGTATGGAAGATATGACCATGGCAGGTCCAACTACTTAGATCATCAATTGCCGCTGACCACACCTTCAGTTTGTAGTCACAGAATTTGTCTGAGCCTGCATTATCATGGGATCCGTAAACATATACACGGTCGCCGAAAACTCTAGGTTCGCCATCGGGAATATACTCCCACAACGGGAGATAGGGATTGGGCATATAAAAACCTCCATTAAAATATTATTATGTTATACCATTATATTCCATAATTATCACATATCTAATGGCACAGACAGACATGTTAAATGGAAATGACATAACATCAGATATCTTTGCTTAATAATTACTTTTACCCATTTACTTGAACCCAAATAGACTTTTCGAACTTTCGCTGTGGCAGGGTCTGTTATCTGTATGTAGTAATTCCTCCAGAAATAACGCGATATAAATACTTATATATTTTAACATGCATATTTTTGTAATAATACTAGAAAAAACCATGTAATTTATACTGTAAAAATCCGACTTTTTGTAACTGCTTCCATACGCATTTACTTCGACCCAATTTGAATTGTCACACCCTAGCCTTATGAGCTTTTAAAGCAAACATAAAAGCCATCCCTATTCGAGATAACTTTCAATTCATTTTTTCTGTTAACTAAATTTTGTTTACTACATATTCCGGGTAATTCGATAAGCCTTTACGTTCCAGTTTTATCCATCTTTTAACTTCATTCCTTTTTACAATTTGTTAGTATATCATGTGCTTAACCCTTATGGAATAATATTTTCTCCTGTGACTCCTTTTTATAGCAAATCATGATTCGTATCCTCTTCGTGTAGTTTCTTATCTGAATCTCAATGTTGCGCAGGTGCTCCGATCCATAAGTACTCCTGTACTTGAGGTTGTCTCACGTCTTAGGATTTTAACTGAGGCAGGAAAGCTAAAGGTTGAGCATTTTTGTAAATTTCTGTATATACTATTGAAAAATAAATACTTTTTATACAGATTTTTCTCATTAATTGATGGTAACGAATGCTCAAAACCTCAGAACGCCTTGTAATAAGCACTTTATACGTTTTTGGAACATAAATAAAGGAGTGTCGCAAAACTTTGGTACTTATTTGGTCAAACCATCTGCAAACCCAGCGAAATAGCCATTTTGTGTAATTCTTCAATAGATTTTTGAGGTATAATATAAGTAAATAAACGAATACGTCCGAAGGTTAGCCATGAAGTACATACAAGGCCAGGACCGCCACCAAATCTCAATTTTTCCCGAATGCGTAGAAGATTACATAGAAGAAAATAGCCCTGTCGAGTCATCGATGCTTTTGTTGAAAGCCTCGACCTTCTACAATTAGGTTTTTTAAGGGCTACGCCAAAGGAACAGGCCGTCCCACATATGATCCCAAGGATTTGCTCAATCTTTATGTATATGGGTATTTTAACAGGATACGTTCAAGCCGTAAGCTCATGCCGAAATGCACAAGGAATGTTGAACTGTTTTACCTTCTAAAAAAGCTGACCCCTGATTTCAGAACTATCTCCGACTTTCGCAAAGATAACACAAAGGCTTTAAAGAACACCTTCCGTGCCTTTGTCAAACTGTGTATGAAACTGGACTTATACCAAAAAGAGCTTTTGGCTATCGATGGTTCAAAATTCAGGGCGGTTAATAGTAAAGATAATACATACAATGCCGAAATCCTTGAAAAGAAGCTGAAAAGAATTGACGAACATATTTTAGATTATCTCTACCGCATGGATCAAGAAGATAAATCCGAGCCGGAAGCCCGCCGGATGCACAGTAAAGATGGATTCCATTGTTGCTACAATATTCAGACAGCAGTTGATAAGGGTAGCCATCTAATTGCGGACTATGAAGTTACCAACCGTAATACCGACCAGGGATTACTTAAGCAAGTAGCCCAAAATGCAAAGGAAATTCTTGAAATAGAAACTGTTGAGGTAGTAGCAGATAAAGGCTATGAAAGCCGTCAGGATATTTTAAACTGTGTAATGAACGGAATAGTTCCAAACGTTGCTTTAAAATATGATAAGCATGAAAGACTTTATGCAATTGACTATGAAGATACAGAAATAACGGAAGAAATAAAGAACTCAAAAAAATCGTGTCAATGCCCGAACAGATGTACCGGAGGGAAAAGCCCTAAAACGGTCAGTTTTGGGCCTAAAACAAAATATGTTCCGGTGCGTATGTATGGAAGTCCTAGTATTAAGCTTAACCCTGTGCCAGCCGACATACCTCTCAATCCATTTAATCACACCCTTGATCGTAAAGATTATATCCCAAGGAAGGTAGTTCTTAGAATAAAAGAAGATATCGCAAAGTGGTATGCTCCCCTCTAGGTAGACAAGTAAAATAATAAAACACTTGAATACTTGGAGGGGAGTTCTTTATGTCATTTAAACATAAGTTTTCATATGAAGACAAGTTAATGATAGTTGAAAAATATATCACAGGAAAGATAGGCTTTAGAGAAGCATGTAGAGTCTATCATTGCCTTATGTAAGTAATTCAATTTTCTTATCTTTGTGAGTTGTTGAATTCTTTCTATCGATGCTGTTGGGTTAACCTCAGAATAATTAACTGAAACCTCATAAGTCTGCTCATCTTCATGTACTAGAAGAGTTCTTGCTTCTGCTGTTTCTGTCTGCGTAATACACTCTACAAGATACGTATCAGCGTACTCTGTTGTGTATATCGCTAAGAATTCCTTATTATCCTCAGGAATTTTGAAATACTTTTTTTGTTTTTCTTCGAGAATACTTCTTAGTTCATAAAGATATCTGTATGTATAGGAAAAGTTATGCCTGAGCTTATCAGCTATTTGGCTATTTGGATTATACCTAATCTGAAGAATATTCTTACGATTGGGATACTTTGATTCATCAAACTTTTGGTTCACAAGTTTTACTTTATACGAAACTCCATCAAGTATAAGAAAGATATCCTTTGATTCACCACGGCCTATAAATTTTTTGATATTATTCTGAAAGATAACTTGTATATCCAAAGGAATGCTCAATCCCTGATTTAGTAAAGACCAATCCACTTCTTTCTTGTAGACATAGTAATTATCAATCATGTAGCTCCCCCTACTTCCATTCCTTCAATAGCTTTTCAACAAATTCTATATCCGCCGGCATAAATTCGTACTCACCTATTTCTTCTACACTTACCCATTCTGCAGCATTATGTACGTTTAGCTTTAAGATCCCGCCAATAACCTCTGCATTATATATAGTAAAATGGATTTGATTCCCTCTTAAGTGATAAATGCTCGTAGTGAAAACCCCTAGAACCTTAATATCTAGTTCGAGTTCCTCACGAATCTCCCTCATTATACATTTTTCTAGGGTCTCACACTTTTCTCTTTTACCGCCTGGGAACTCCCATAGCATGGCGCATTCATCATCTGCGGCACGCTGGCATATAAGGATTTTGTTTCCATCATGGATTATTGCAGCTGTAACTTCCATCATATACTACCCCACTATCATCTTATTCGTCTTCTTCATGTATTTTGCAGGTATTGGCTTGTGTAGCTTCCATAGGATGTTCATGGGATAACTTCCATGGTGCTTCACATAATCTGCAAGTCCCAGAAACGTATATGGCAATGCTCCTGATGTATCAGTTTTAAACTCCCTTACAAAAAGCAATACCTTGCTCCCAAGCTTTTTGTGGTTAATATACCTTTGCCCGGTTTTTGATGATTCACCGGTGGTGCTTTGGCTCTGCCAATGAAACAGATATTCACTTTCTGAATAGTCGTTATACATTGTTGTAGGAGAATAATCTTTATCGGACTTATTAAGCGTAATAAAAAATATATCTATCCCCTTATCCGATAAGTACTTCACGCCTTCTCGCACTGTGTTAGGTTTCATAAAATCCATTGCAACCAGGATCTGATCTCTTGTATAGGAACAATGCAAATCTAGCACATTATCAAAACCTAGCAGAACAGGCTCATCAATGAAGTCAATTCTTTCCTTACATATATAGAGAATTTCGATAAGCTCGTTGTAAAGTGTTGGATTATTCCTTAATTTCGAAATCCCTTCAAGATAATTATTAAACCCGCAAGCATCTAAGCCTTTCTGGTATATAGTATAAAAGAACATCACTATGTACTTCTTTTCTTCAACTGATAAGGAATTCCACTGGACAAACTCAATTTTGGGGAGAGTATTGAGTAAGAAATCTATCCACCGCCTTGAGTCAATAGCGCAAACCCTAACAAAGGCTTTCTTCAACAATTCCTCATTCGGTTCTTGAAAGTCTGCCGCTACATTAGCCATTTCACATAATCTTGAAAAGCTGTCTCTTTCATATATTATCTTAATATCAAGGTTATAGAACTCGATAAAGTTTGCCAATGTCAGCTTCTGTCCCGAATCTTCCTCAAATGTGGCAATTCTAGAAATAAGATTTGCTCTATAACCAATTGCGTTCCTGATATTCTCTAATATATATTGCCTTGCTACTCTCTCTAATTGAATAAAACAACCTTTGGGGAGAGATACAAACCCATCTTTTACCTCTCTTTGAATGCCTCTTGTGGTATTAGCTAACAAAGCTTTGAACTTCTCTTCAAAGTTATACTTCACATTTGCCTGTCCAATAAAATCAAGTACAGTAAGACACTCCTTATTCTCAGAAAGCCTTATTCCTCTTCCTAACTGCTGCAAAAACACTGTCAAGCTCTCGGTTGGTCTAAGAAACAGGATTGTATTTACCTCTGGAATATCCACACCTTCATTATACAAATCAACAACAAAGATAAACCTGATGTCACCATCAATTAGGTTTCTTTTTGCCGATTCTCTAGCTTTTTCGTCTGAGAGTCCAGTTAAACATAAAGATGGGATATTGAACTGGCTAAATATCTCAGCCATATATTGCGCATGGTCAATCGATACACAAAAGCCCAGTCCTTTAATTTCATTTACATCTGTGCAATACTTGTTAATAGCATCTATTGTGAGCTTTGCTCTCATGTCATTTCCGGTTAATATTTTATCCAGTTCGCTTTTGTCATATCCATTTCTACTCCAGCGGATAGACTGTAGATCCACATTATCTGTTACTCCGAAATAGTGAAATGGACAAAGCAGCTTCCTATCTATTGCTTCAGGAAGTCTTATTTCAGCAGCTATCCGATTATCAAAATATTCAATAATACTCTTTCCATCCATTCTTTCCGGGGTCGCTGTCAAACCAAGCAATATTTTAGGTTGATAATAGTCAAGTAGTATTTGATATGTTGGCGCTGCTACATGGTGAAACTCATCGACTACTATATAATCATAGAACTCTCTGGTAGTATATTTATAAAACTCTTTAGAGTTAAAGGTTTGGATAGAGATAAATAAATGATCAATACTTTCCGGAATATAACTGCCCACATACAATTCACCAAAGTTTGCGTCCTTTAATATGGCTCTAAAGCATAACATGCTCTGCTTTAGAATTTCTTCTCTATGTGCTATAAAAAGCAACCTACAAGGCTTACCCTTATTTTTAGAAAAAAAGTGTTTGTAATCAAATGCCGATATTACCGTTTTTCCAGTTCCTGTGGCTGCAACAACCAGGTTGCGGTAATGCCTTTTTACTTCCCTTTCTGCCTCAAGCTTTTCCAGTATTTCAGACTGATATGGATAAGGGTGAATATCAAACCCAAATATTGATGTCTCGGCGTTGTTGCCTCTTTCGGCTTTGATTGCTTTTTCAAGCCTGATCTTTTCACCCTCTGAATATGAAACGAATTCCTCAGAATTCCAATAGCTTTCAAAAGTAGCATTTATTTTATTGACTGCATCAGGTAAATCCTTTGCAGTTATTTTAACATTCCACTCAAGACCACTTGATATTGCTGCGTTAGATAAGTTTGATGAGCCCACATAAGCAGTGCTATAGCCAGAGTCCCTGTAAAAAACATAGGTCTTTGCATGCAGTCTTGTCCGTTTGGTATCATAGCTAATTTTTATTTCGGTATTTTGAAGTTGTGCCAATGCCTCTATTGCTTTCACATCTGTTGCGCCCATATAAGAAGTAGTAATAACTCTTAAGTGTCCTTTTGCCGTAAACTCCTTTAATTCATCTATAATAAGCCTGAGTCCGCTCCATTTGATAAAAGAAACCAACATATCTATTCTGTCACAGGACAATATTTCCTTTTTAAACTCAGAGAATATGCTTGGCTCATGTAGAGCTCCTGTAAACAAGGAACTCTGAGCTATAGATGTCTTAGGTCTTATAATATCGACCTTTTCATTTACCGCATGAATAGAATCTTTCTTTTTCAGTAGAGCTACAAGCAGTTTCGCTTGATTATCTATGGTAAGGTCAGTGTAATGATCACTATCGGTTATTTCAACTATGTGTTGAATGAGGCCATTACATAACTGTATTTGCTTTTGAATTCCTCCGCCACTGTCTTTAATATTTGCAAGACCTTTTTCTATTACTTCCGATATGTACTTAGAGAGTACTTTTGAAGCCTCTTCCTCATCAATATTTTCCAGAACCGGCTCATCCTCAGAATCCACTAGTAGTTTTTCAGAAATTATTTGATTGAGTACCTGCTCATATATACCAAAAGACAGCTTAAATGTATCGCCCATAATATGCCTCCAACTTTTCGTCACAATGCTTTTTTATCCAGCTAATATCTTCTTTTGTAAGCTTCTTTAACACATGTTTGTTAAACTCAACAAATTCAATCTCCGGTTTTTCTCCTTTAGCCAGCAAATCTCTGTCAAGCTCCATCTTTTTTTGTGGAGCCAGTACCATTTGTCCTGGTCTGTATTCCTTGATATTCAGCAATCTATTAATTGAGTATGGCGTGTTGAACATATTCGCATTATCAATGAAATCAAATACCATAAGATATTCCTTACCTTCACATTTCCTCATTCCACGCCCCAGTTGCTGCATATGTGGAATTTTATATTAAATTATACCAAGTTTAGTTCTATCTAAATTTAAACATATACCCCGTTTCAAATTCTCCAGTTTTTTGGATAGAAGATTAATTTTATTCCATAATATTTCTAACCACTCAAAATATTCTAGCAGTACGTTAACAATAAGGACGATTTCTTCACTTAAGACCTATCCTGCTTATCTATTTTATTCAATATTCTGTCGAAGTAACTCTTTTTTGAAATTTAAAGCTCAAATCTTAATCCAGAACAGTTATAAATTCTGCAACAACTTTAAACTCATCTTCATTTACATTTTCTAGAATTATATCCTCAAAATCAATATTGTCAGGGGACAATATTATTTTTTCATGTATCCACGTACCATCTGTTTGATAAACCTTTTTACTTCGATACCTCTTTATTGTATAGCTTTGTAATGACTCAGGATCAGATACATGACGTGATTCAACAAGCACTACCTTGCCATTTCTAGAGCCTCCCCTTTCAAATCTGAATACGCAGAAAGCACCGTCTTTTATAGTAGGCTCCATAGACCTACCAACCACCTGTGCTATAAACATATCATTTCCTAATTTCAGTTGTTCGTTTACTTTCATCCAGCCGAGCTGTTCTACATATTCTTCTCGAATAAAGTTTGTTGCTACTGCTTTTAATGAATAAACAGGTAAAAAATCCTTAAATTTTCTATTGTCATTGATTTCCTCCAAAATACCATTTGTTTCTTGATCTGGCACTATATGAATAAATTCACCTTTCAAAGTACTTTTTTCAATTCTAGACTTGAAGTACAACTCAGTGCTCTTATCCATAAAATATACATAGCACCCCTTCATTCCCCTAGTCATAAGTACTCTATATGTATTTTTTACAAGATCAATAAAATTCTCTTTTGATCTTTTTACTGTATTATCAGCAGATTTACTCTTATTGCCGAACCATCCCTGTTTTTCCAGATCATAGATCAGATCTTCCCCAAAGATTACTCCTACATAGTCAAACTCAAACCCCTGTGCTGTATAGATACAGCCTACTTGATTTAGGCCATTAGGATGATGTGCCCACAAAGTCGCTTTCGGAATATCAGCTGCAAGCTTTTTAGCTTCTGGCTTTGCGTTCCACGGCCGAGAAAAGTCGCCAATTACTACATCATTTACAAGAGTCCCATCGTTTTTTGCTTCAGACCAATTCCAACAAAATCCTGCGGTTAAACGTGCTTTGTAACCTTGGTTATTTTTCTCAACAATGGTTTGTTCCAAGCTTTCCGGCGAATCAAATATCCTAAAATCAAAGGTTTCTTCATTCTGATTCCAGATTGCATTGGCCGTTCTTTTAATACCCAACGTATTATTTATCCAATTTATAAAACCATCAGAGCCATTACATCTAAATTGGGTTTCTAGCTCTTCAAACTCTATTATTTTACATTTATGAGCAGAAGCACTTTCTTTTATATAATCAACTGAGCCGATCTCATCTGGGCGAACTACTTGTCGATCATCTATAAAAAATACGCTAACCTTTGCCGCTCTGATAATCTCATCAATTTGAGCCAAATCTGATTTCTTTGATGCTGGAGTAAACCTGTTGTTACTTGTTTTTCTAATTCGATGGGCCTCATCACAAATAAGCACATCCACTTCGTTGTTTTCAGCCTGCATATAGCTATTGAAATACTTGAATTGAACTGATCCTCGCCTTCCGATAACATCTCTCAGAGTTTCAGTAAATGCACGTGACCCAGTAGCGTATTGAGAATTATATCCCTTTAGGAGTAAGTCTGCCATTAGATTTATTGCAATAACTGATTTCCCGGTTCCAGGACCACCTTTAACAATTACTACTGATTTTTGTTTGTCATGAAAGCCTCGTGTCGCTTCTGCAAAAACCCTATCAAAAACAACCTTTTGTTCATCCAGCAATATATAACCCGAATTACCTTTTATTACATTTCCAACATGGTCCATAAGCTTTTTACTTGCTCTATATTTACTTTGCTCAATCTTTTTAAGAACTTCCAGTCCATTTCCTCTGCCTAAATTTTTCTGTAAATAATCTTTTAGTTTGTCAACATCATTTGCAGTAAAAACTGGATTCTCACTTATAACTTGTTGAAACTTGGAATCAAAAATAGCATCATCAGCCTGGAAGTGGTAATTGTGGAGATACGCACAGGAATGAAGCTGTACTGGATTTGCTCCATCATAAAATGCTGTATGAGTATCCTCTAAATATAGCCTGTACTGCCCAACCTGCACGGATGGGTGCAAAATGTCTCTATGGGCTCCATTTATCCATGTACAAACTTCATTCTGAGCATCAGAGGACTCACACTTTTCCCATTGCTTAAGCTCCACTATTACAGCATTATCTTCATCATTTACATTTCTTCCTGATATAAGACAATCCAATCTTTTGGAAGTCAGAGGGAGCTGATATTCTAAAATAATACCATGATCATCAAGTCCGGAATACTGAACCGTCTGTGAAAATGCCTTTAACGAATTCTGCCATGAATGAACCTCTCCTATGCTCGGATTAAAACCATAATAATCATAAAAACTTCTTCTAAGCTTTTCTGCAATTTGATTTTGAATATTATCATTAACAAATTGTACAGTCGTTCCTGAATATAGTCTCACTTATTAGCCCTCCGAATACTTCTTATTTGAACCCTTGAACTTGTTAACAGGATATTTTTCCTCATTTGATCTCATTTTCCTTAAAAATTCAGATGTTAGATCAAAATTATACCTTTGGGCAAACCTCAATAGAAAATATAAAACATCTGATAGTTCATCAGCGATATTTTGTCTCTTCAAATCATCCCTAAGCATTTCTTCACATTCTGAATCAGATTTAAATCTAAAAATCTCCAATAATTCTGAAGACTCTGTAATTACTGCAACCGCAAGATCCTTGGGACTATGATACTGATCCCAGTCTCTATTTTCACAAAATTTTTTAACTTCATCTTTCAATTCACTAATATATGTTTTTTTATCTAAATCATTTGTATTTGAGCTCATACGATTCACCTTAAGTTTATATAATTTATATTTACCAATTATTTTATTTCTTTACAAATCCTTAGTCAACAAAAGTTTACTGCAATAACAAATGATCTTTTAGTCAAAACCACCCGTAAAACGGGCAATGTCGTGAACTTAAGGAACCTGTCCAATTGGAAAAATTCTAGCGAAGCTTAAAATGAGAGGTAAGAATACCATTTACGGGAGTAAGGAGGCCTGCAGACAATGCCCGAACAGATGTACCGGAGGGAAAAGCCCTAAAACGGTCAGTTTTGGGCCTAAAACAAAATATGTTCCGGTGCGTATGTATGGAAGTCCTAGTATTAAGCTTAACCCTGTGCCAGCCGACATACCTCTCAGTCCATTTAATCACACCCTTGATCGTAAAGATTATATCCCAAGGAAGGTAGTTCTTAGAATAAAAGAAGATATCGCAAAGATAAAAGAACGAATGTGTCTGTCAGAACACCCTTTTGGAACTGTTAAGTGGTATCATGGAGCCTATTATCTGTTATGTAAGGGTAAAGAGAAAGCATCAGCGGAACTGGGGCTTAGTTTCCTTGCCTATAACATAAGAAGAGCGATAAATATGGTAGGAGTTAAGAGTAAGCGGTAAACCATGAGTACAGTTATCAAAAAAACCGCCATATAGGCGGCTGAATTTACTGCTTAGTTTGCTTTCTGCATTGTTCCGGCAGTTGATCTGACCATGGAAGCAGTTTATCTAAAAAAGTTAAGTCTTTGTCATCCATATGCTGGGGTATTTCCTTCAGTAGGTATTTAAAATACTCATATGGCTTAAGATTATTGGCCTTTGCCGTTTCTGACTGTGATGCCACTTCTTGTTTATGGTTTTTTATCCATGCGAAGAAAGCCTCCACTTGTGGCTTTACAAGTAGCTGCCGTTGTACGACCCGATCTTCCGGTGTAAGTTCTATCAGATCATTGTCGATTTTGTAGATCATGGCAATTTGCCTCAATGCAGCATATGCAAGTGTACTTTTTGCAGCTTCTTTGTCCATGGTTTTAACCACATCAGCATATCGTCGTCTGGCATGGCTCCAACAGCCCGCTATCGTTATCCCGGATTCTTCTTTTTCTAATTGATGATATACCTGGTAGCCATCCGTTACCAATACACCCTGGTATTTCTTTAAAAAATCCTTTGGATGGCTGCTGTTTCTGGTTCGCTGGTAATCATAAAGTATAATTGGCGGAGCATTATACATCTTTCCTGTACGGTATACCCACATGTAACTTTTTGATCCTGTCGCTCTACCATCTTTGGATACAATCACAGGGGTTTCATCCGCTTGTGATACCTTGCATTTATATAGTTCCTGATGCAAACGGTCATATAAAAGTGATAAATACCTCTCTCCACAAAGGATAGTCCAGTTTGCCATTACTTGTCTTGAAATCATTACATCGTTTCTGGCAAATTCCTGTTCAATCCTGTTTAATGGAAGTGCATTGATGTACTTCGAGTTTAGGATGGCTGCCTCCAGTGAAGGAGTGACAATACTGTTTCGAAGCAAGTCGGTTGGCCGACTTGCCTTAACGATGGTTTGGTTGTCATTTCCGCAATAAACCGCCACATGATGTTCTTCTACTTCGAATTGGACAGGGTGAAGAGCCAGCCTTTTGTATACCTCATCAGGAAGACGGCGCCATTTTTCACCAAATGTTGATCTAAGCTGCTCTTCAGATAGTGTATGCTCTATGATTGTAACAGGAATGTTCTTTAGATCTTCTTCACGCTTTCCTTTGTGTTTCTTCCGTTTATAGGCTTTGGGGCATACTTCCTCCAGCTCTGGTTCAGGAACTTTTTCAGCAGCTAAAACTTCAGCTTCGTTAAAATAGAGCTCCATTTGATCTTCAAACTTCATTTTTTCGGAGGAACGTCCAAACCGGTGTTGTTTTGATACACTTAACTGTTCAAAAAGCAGATCCATCTTCTGATTCAGTTCCTGCATCTTTGTATCCTGTTTTTCCTTATCACTCTGTAAGGAGATGAACATATTGATTATGTCTGCTTTGCTGTATTTAGTTAATTCATTTACACAGTATTTTTTATCCATAGAACTATCATACATACAAAAAACACCATGAACAGCGCAAAAAGGGAATTGCTGAAATCTGTGGACAATCCTCACAAATTCCTGCTTTTATCCACTACAAAATATGCTTGGGAAACGATTTCTTCACTGCTTTTGGCTGATCAATAGATAATCCTTCAGTAAGCCATCTGAATTGCTTGGATGTGATACATCTTGCTTCCTTTTCACTACGAGGCCATTGAAACCGTCCGCTTTCCAGACGTTTATACAGAAGAACAAATCCATCTCCCTCCCACAAAATAGCCTTTATGCGATTTGTTTTTCTCCCGCAAAAGAGAAATAGAGTGTTTTGAAATGGATTAAGCTTAAATTCATTTTGGACAATGGCTGCAAGACCATCAATTCCGCAGCGAAGGTCGGTATATCCGCAAGCAATGTATATTTGATCAAAACCGGTTGCATCATTAAACATGTCCCAGCACCTTTAATATATTGGCAAGCAACTCCGGTGATGTTTGATTTGAAAGTTCAAGGCGAGAGCTGCCAATACATAGAACCATATCAGGACTAAAATATTTATCGGTACACGTTTTGCTGTCCAACACTTTAAGTGGAATAAAAGCTGTATTCTGTTTGGCTACCGGTAATTCAGAAGAAAATGAACTGATTTCTTCACGAACTCTACGTTGCCAGTAAAAAAACTGTTTTTCGTTAATGCTGTTTTCCTGACACCATGCCTTTACAGACATTCCGCTAGTGCGGCATGCATGGATAATGGGAGCCCACTGAGAAAGTCGGTACTTATGAGTTGATTTTTGTGCATCCATAATGAATTCTCCTTGAAACTTCAACAAGTTTGCTTTAAAAACTCCTAAAAGTATTTAAAGTTGTAACTAAAACTATTCAGGAGTAATTATCACATGGCAGATGCCTTCAGTCGAGGTACTCATGGTTTACCACTTACAGTTAAGAAGTTAATTGCAGCAATGTAGGGGGGTATTCCATAGCTTTTCTCTAAAAAACAAAAAGGACATTAATTTTGAAATTTTTCTTCAAAATAGTGTCCATTTTGTCACTTGTAAAACGCTGAAAAGCCTGATAAATCAGGCTTTTCATACAAATTGTGGTGGAGGCGAACCGTACCAGTCAAAGATAACAACGGATATAAGTGGGTATAGGCGTGGTTAATAAGTATCAATAATTACTTTTCAATCGTCTTCAAATCTAATTTCGTACTCAACAAAATATCTTTTACATTATCTAATATTTTACTTTCACTAGAATCTATTATATTTAGAGTCAAGTGTTCTGGCACAGTATTTAAAGAATCAAAAGTTGCAATAGATGAGTACGTTGTGAAATCTCCATTAACTACATTCGACCCAACGTTACCTTTTGATTGAACTAATCTTCCATTTTCATTAAATAACTGCATACTATAGTGCTCGTCTTTTGGACAGGTATACTCGTAGCTTATAGTTGTTGCAACCGGAGTAAAAATTATATTTTTAACTATAATCGTTCTATTTCCCTGTTTAATATTTTTCATTAATTTAATTTCTGTGGTTAAAGGGTCCACTTTACTGTAGTCAATGGGTATATCGTACTCAAACTTTTTAATTTTTCCGGTGTTATCAGTCCCAACTAGTTTTAAAGTGGATTTGTCTGGAGGCGTCTCTGTTAAAGACATTTCAGTTAATCTGTAAAAACTGTCTTTTGTGATTTCAGTACTTCCTCCACCGCTACCTTTATTTAAGGGTTTGTTATTATAATACAATGTAAAATGGGTTTCAAAGTTATATGGATTTCTTCCTTTTACTACTATGCCGAAATTAAAATTGCTTCTATCAAAATAATATTCCTTAAGAGTTACTGTCACACCATCCCTAGTTTGTTGCTGTTCAGGGAAGTGGGTCAATCCATTTAGGCTGGCAATTTTCAGATTATTATCAGTAAATTTTTGAAATATAGAACCAATAAATGGTATACTTTTAAACGCTTCCGCCGCCGGAGGATATGCATAACCTGTACCTATCAAACTTGTAAATAGTACACACAACACAATAGAAAAGGTTATCAATCTTTTAGTTATCAAACCATTTCTTCCTTTTCTTATTGCTTTCTTTAAAACAAAATCAATATCATCTGGTACCTGTATTTCTTCGCATTGTTTTTTGAAGTTATTCATTAAAATTACCCCCTTTAACATCCTTCAGTTCAAGTCTTAAAAGGCTTAACGCTCTATTAAGTCTGGTTTTAACAGTACCAATGGGACATTCTACAATTTCAGCTACTTGATTAATGGTAAAATCCTGATAATACTTAAGAAGTATTACTGTCTTCAACTTTATATCCAATTTTTCTATTGCTTCTATCAGGTCAATATTTGAAGAAAGAACTTCAGACAAATCAGGTGTACCATCTGAATATTGGTATATATCATCTGAATCAATACATTGAATCTCATTTTTATTTATTCTCTTTTTTTTCTTCAGAAAATTGATACAGCAATTTATTGTTATTCTTGTTATCCACGTATTAAAAAATTCCGGGTTTTTAAGCTTTTTTATCGTAGCAAAAGCATTGTATACAGTATCGTGGAATAAGTCCATCGCATCTAAATTATTCTTAACATAAATGAAAGCTATTCTGTATATGTCCTTTTTTCTTTCATCCATTAATTCAGCAAAAGCATTTTTATTACCCTTAATAGCATTTCTTACCTTTTCTAATTCAACAGCTGTCATATATATCTCCCATTTATTTATAGAGAATTAACCTCTCATTATAATTAGACAATCTAGCGGATAAAAAGGTTTTTTCTTTTATCGATATTCTTTAATTTTTATTTTAATTTCAAAATCTTTTTGATCTCTAAGAAGTTTTATACTAATTACATTTCCGATTGCTATGTCTTTAAGTATTTCATTATACTCAACTTTGTTTGATATTTTTATGTTATTAATAGATAAAATTTTATCTTTTTCCTTCAGACCTGCTTCCTTAGCAGGAGAATTTGGGTCTATACTTTTAATATCAATTCCAGAATCATTTGGTATACCATACTTTGTGAAATTATCTTCGGCAAAATTTACTCCAATATATGGCACCTTTACTTTACCATCTCCCTCCAATTTGGAAATTGCAAAAAGTACATTTTCAGAAGGGATAGAAAATGAAAGTCCTTCACTACCAAATTCAGTTGATTTAAAAGAGTTAACACCTATTACCTCTCCGTTAGAATTAATAAGCGGCCCCCCACTAAAGCCAGGACTTGAAGCAATATTACTTTGAATTAACTTATAATTTCCAAATCCTATTCTATCAGTTGCACTTATAATCCCTGTAACAACTGTATCTTTCAAATATACAGATAGTGGAGTCCCAATTGCAACTACATTGTCCCCTACATTACATTTTTTAGAATTTCCAAATTTTACTGGTGTTAATTCTTGTTTACCTTCCACTTTGACTATTGCTATATCGGTCTTATCGTCACCGGAAATCAAATTAGCACTATATTTTTTATTATCATAGGTAATAATAAAAAAACTCTTATCTTTAATATTGTGATAATTAGTAATTACATAGCCACCTCTTTTATAAACAAAACCTGTACCAACTTCAACATCTCCTGACCTAAATCCTGTATCCTTATTAAGTCCAGCTACAATACTAACAACAGATTGCTTTATTTTATTTATTTGAAAATTAACATCTCTCGTATTAGTAACTGATAATGTTTGTATACTTTTCGTGAAATAACATATACAAACCGTACAAAGAATGAGAAGTAGTACATTAATTGAAAGTAATACAATATTAAATATCTTTTTAGAATTCATATTTGCCCCCGAAATTATGTTCATAAGTTTAATTAAAGAAAAATCATAATAGCCAAACTATATCGCTTTGCATTATAATACTGTAAAATGAATAGTAGAGCTAAATGTTATAGCTCTACTATCCATAAAATATATCCAATACAATTTAGTTATTAGCAAGCAAAATCAAGTTCTGCATTTGGCGTTTCAGTAACATAATCACTACTAGGTGT